>NZ_BDCE01000047.1 GCF_001613345.1 Nocardia uniformis NBRC 13702
GCGCCGATGGCCGTGCCGATGGTCCCTCCGGCCACGATCGGGATCGCGGCGACCGCCGGGATCGCGCCGACACCGCCGGTGGCCAGCGCCGCGCCGACACCGGCCGCACCGCCCGCGATGATCGCGCCACCGACCCCGACAGCGCCGCCGACGACCGCGCCGACGCCAGCGCCCACGACCACCCCTGCCGCGCCACCGACGACCGCAGCGGGAACCGCTGCCGCGACAGCGCCGATCACTGCTCCGGCCACCGTTCCCGCCGCCACGCGATCCGAGCGGTTCGCAGGGACGCCGACCGAATTCCAGACCTCAGCGATACGCGCTTCACCAAGTGCCGCACCAGAGTTGATCTGGTCGGCGAACTCCTGCGGCAGCCACTCCGGGCGGGCGGCCTCGAGGTCACCCATCCGCACGGTGTCGGGTGCCGGGCGGATCGGCAGCACCGGAGCCACCGGCTCTGGCGCGTGCAACTGCGACGGATCAATCGCCGGAGCGGGTCGCTGCGGGGTCGGCTCGGCGCGGGTCGTGTAGGGCTGTGCCGGGCTCGGCCCCTGCACACCCTCATCCACCGGCGGCACTGGCGCGGGAGAGGTCACCCCGGCTTGCCCCGCGCCGGGGGCGGTGGTGGTGACCCCGGCTTGGCCGCTCGGCACAGCAGCCGCCGGTGTCACCGCACCGCACAGGATCGCGGCGGTGACCGGCACCGCTGCCGCACTCATCAGCCACGCACGGCGACGGCGGGTGTTGATCGTTGTCTTCACGTTCTCGAATCCTTTGTGTCGAAACCCCTGGTATGCCAGGGGGATTGAGGTGGCAATTGCGTGCGAATTCATCGCGTCCGCGTCGCCGATGCCGTCGGCGGCGGCGACGCTGTGGTGGACGCCCCGCCCGGTATCGGCAGGTTTTCGAGTCCGCTCCTCCCCGAGGAATCCCAGGGGTATTGCGCGCCGCCGCTAGGGCGGGCGCTGCTCGTCGGCGCCACGCTCGACCGAGGTGTGGTGGTGGTGGTGGCGGTGCGGCTCTGTGGGCTGGGCTGGGCTTTTCCAGATGTGCTGGGCGGGGGAGCGCTCGCGGCATCGCGTGCGATGGCGGCGAACCAGTCCGCTACATAGCGGGTTGCTGATCGACCGTCGGAGCTGATCGGGTTCTGCCCGTAGGAGTTGTGCTTGGTGATCGCATCGGAGTACTTCGTCCACACCGCCGTATCGACCAAGTCGCGGTTGTCGCTGATATTGCTGGTCACGACCTGAAATGCACTTTTCACCAACCCGATAGCCGTTCGTGGAGGCATCAACTGCGGCAGCGCGCCCAGCAGCTTGACACCGAAAACGGCAAGTCCCGCAACGGGATTGGCAAGACCGGCCGTCGCCACAGCTGCGATCGTGTCCGGGGTCAGCAGCGTCTCCGCCACGGCAGCAACGGAATTGAACCCGATCGTGGCAATCTTCAGAACGGCCTGCACCACCTCGCCGGGGGCCAGTGCGGTTCGGGGGTCCGAGGCGTCTGCGATCCGCTGCGACAGGCTTACCCCTGGATTGATCGACAGGTTCGCCAGCGAATCACCGGCCACGTCCTCGTTCACCGCCGAGGTCGCCGTCTTGATCGTCGTGAACGCCAGGGCCTGGGTCACGCTCCACAGCGCCCGCAGGGGATCGCCGCCGCTGTCGGCTTGACCCGCGATATTGGCGACCGCTTCGAGGATCGGCGCGTGAGAAGGAGCGTCGCACGCCAAGTCTCCGGAGGCGCACACGCTCATCACCCGGCCGTCCAACGCGCCGAAATTTCCCGCTTGATCACGGTCGGGACCGATCCCGCCGCCCGAGGTCGGCGCTTGGGGCACCTCACTCAGCTCATGGACCGCTGCTCCGGAGGTTTCCGGAGCGGGGTCGGGGCTTTGCTGGCCGGCGCGGCCCGGGAACGTCGGCGACCCCGGCGCACGCACCGGATCTCCGAACAACGCGACCGCCGCCACCTGTGACGGCGCGATCGCTCCTGAGCCCGCACCGACCTGCTTGGCCCACATGCTCACTACGTGCGCGCCCTGGCTGTATCCCGCGACCGCGATCCGCGTGCCAGGGCACGCCGACACGATCTGGGTCGCCATCTTGTTCAGCGACTCGAGCCCACCCCGCACCGACCGCGCATAGGACGCGGTGTCCGGACTGGCCTTCCCGTCCAAGCCGCCGAACGACGCGTCGTAGGGCACGTAGGCGCGAGCCACATCCACCTGCGCGGCCTCGGCGTCGGCCGCGAACGGCACGAACACCTGTGACAACATCCCGGTATCGGTCGACACCGGAGCATCCGGCGAGGACTGCCCGGTGCCCTGCACCCCCAGCGCGTAGACCGCCGGGCATCCCTGCGCCGTCAGATTCCCGAACCCCTCCTCCGCTGACGCCACCGCGGCACTACTACCGAACGCCACGACCGACGCGACAGCTACCGCACTGCTGCACACGCGGTAGCTGGTTCGACTCCATCGCTCCCTCATCGGCGACTCCTCCTCACTGCAATCCGGCGACCAATTCCGGCCACGGATCGAACGGTAAAGAGGCCGAAGCAAACTCACAATGTGCAGTTATTGAGGCTGAATCGAATTAATAGCAAATATCGGGCAAGAGAAACTAGGACCAACTACGACCAACTACGACCAAGCTGGATTGAGTGAATTAGGTCATATTCGATGTCGGATCGTCGATACGCCGACGCAGGCCCGGCGGCCAACAAAATTAGCCCAACAGGGTCGGCTTTCCTGGGTTGACCGGCGCAAACCATCGCTCCCTGGGATTGCGTAGAGCTCCCCGCCTGGGTAGCACTGGATGTGCGAGCGTGGACTACCGGATCACCGTGAAGGATATATGTGACCTCGCAAATAATGTTTTCGCAAACCCCTAGTTATTTCCAATTTGAGCGCGTGTCTATCATTCGAGTCGTCAAATCATCGGCCTGCTCCAGGCCATGCCTTTCAGATGAGGAAATCGAAATCAGCCATGTCGCTCACCCGTAACTCGTTCTATGCCGCGATCATCGCGGCTCCCCTCGCCGCCGTCGTCGCGACCGCAGGCACCGCATCTGCCGCCCCGGTGCCGACCGTCGCGGAGCTGCCGAATCTCACCCAGGCCATCCCGGAACCCGTCGTCTCCGCGCTCACAGCCCTGCGAGTTCCCGCCACCCAAGACGTCACTTCGGCACCTCGTGACCTCCACGTCGTCAACCTCCGGGCCCCGGCCCCGGACTGGCTGCCCGATCCGGCCTACGACCAGATCAACCACGCCACTGAACAGGTTGATGCTCAGGTCATAGAACTCGGCGCGCAGGCCGGATTCGACCCGGAACGGTCCAAGCGCATCGCGACCGGTGCACTCATCGGCGGTGCCGTCGCCGGCACTGCGGGCGCGATCGTGGGCTTCTACGGCGGCTACCTCGTCGGTATGGTCCCAGGCATGGTGGCCGGTGCTGCTGTCGGCGCCGGGGTCGGCTTCGCGATTACCGCTGCCGGTGGCCCCGCCGCACCGGTGATGGGTCTGCCGGTTCCGCTCGCGACCGCCATGGTCGGTCTGAGTGTCGGTTCCGTGGCCGGTGGACTCGCCGGTGCCGCTGTCGGTGCTGCGGTCGTCGGCGTCTCCGCCGCCGCTGCGGGCGCTGTGGTCGGCGGAATCATCGCCGACCAGCTGCCGCCTCTGGCCTGACCTCACGTCCGCATCACTCCAGCGAAGCCGCCCGGGGCAGTACGAGTCTTTGGACTCATAGTGCCCCGGGCGGCTTTTCGGTTGTTGGGAGCGAAACCCTATGTGGGAGAAGGTCAACGGTCCCGGATCGCACGGAGCCTTGGCCTTTTCGGCTGCGCGCCAAGGACTTCCGACCCACTACGTTTTGTAGCGATCGGCACGTATGGTGCGGTCAGGAGCGCGTCCAGATCGTTTGTCGCACAGCGGTTCGATGACATGCCCAGGGAGATCAGGCTGGATCTCCTTAGTGGTGACCCGCAGATTGCCAACCACTCTCGTGGGCTCGGGCGTATCGTCTTTTCATGGGATTGTTCGACCGCCTGCTAGGCCGGGAGCTGACCGATTCTGAGCGTGGCACGGTCACTCGTTGGGCTCCAAAGCTGGGGTTCTCCGCCAGCGAGTTCGAGGCCCACGCTAAGACTGCCAAACGACATGGAGTTCCCCTTGAGCAGCTCATTCCTCAACTTCGGGCCTTCCAGCTAGAAGGCCAGGACCCTCGCGAAGTTGTCAAGATGCTGACAAATCCCGCAGTCGCCAATAGTCTCTTTCGAGATCTACCGCCCGGTCCGCGAAGTTCGTAGCGGTCACATGCGCGGCAGGGCGGTACCAGGTGTCTGACGCGGCCGTCCATCCCGGCATCACTAGGACTTCGGACTTACTTGTCTAGGGGTGCAGGCGCTCGTGTTGCCCCGCGTCCCTCGGGAAGGGCCCTCCCCGGCAGGGGGCGCTGCCCGGAAGTTCGTGGCCCGCGGGGCGCGCGAACTCGCTGCTATGACCAGTCGATCCGAGACTTGAACCAGGCCAGCGACGTCTGTGCCGCCCGCGCCTGATAGGCCCGCAATCCCGGCGAGCGCGGCGGCACCGGCAGGCGAGATTGTGCGGCCCAATGCCCGGCCAGCGCACACAGAGACGAATCCAGCGCCATCGGGTCGAGGTCCCGTGTCACCGGCTGCTCGGCCAAGATCGGATCGGGGTCGATCCCGGCCGCCGCGATAGCGGGGGCCAGAAAAGCCAGGTCTATCCACGCTGCCCCACGACACGGCCACGCCCAATCCACCACCATCGCCGACCCGTCGGCAGTGACCATCAGGTTGTCCGGGCGAAGGTCGGTGTGCAGCAACGTCTCCCCGTCCGCCCACTCCAGCCATCGCTCCTCCAGTGCCGCCAGCCGATCCAGATTCCGCATTGCCCACGGGTCGAGGTCCTGCGGTGCCCCCTGCTCGGCGAACACGCTCCAGCGCCGCAGCTGTGGCCCGTACACCTCGGCCACCCAGGGAGTTTCCGGCAGCGGGCTCGGCGTCAGCGCCTCGGCCATCCGATCCAACAGCCCCAGCACCGCATGCAGATCCTCCGGCCGATCCAGTTGGGGATGGCGGCCCGCGACGAACTCGAACACGACAACGAACCAGCTGTCACGCTCCACGGTGAACAACACCGCCGGTGTCGGCACAAGTTCCGAAAGCCCCTGCGCGGCAGCAGCTTCCGCGTGATATGGCCCTGCGAGAGCGTCATCGGCGCGTATCGCCTTCGCGAATGCGCGACTGCCGTCGGCGAGCACCAGTACAGCGGCCATCCCGTGGCTGAACCCACCACGCTGGTTGACCGCCGATACCACCGGCCCGCCCAGACCGTCGACTACTGCCTCCCGCACCGACTCCGGGAGTTCCCGCCATTCATCACGTTGAGCAACGCCCTCGAAGACGATCACCTGCACAGTCTGCGACTCCGCCCTACACACAGCAAACCAATAATGAACAGATCGCTCCTGTCGCCGACGCTGTTCCCTACGTTTCCGATCACAGTGCGGCGAGCCCGGCCAGCAGCTGGCCGCGTGGCCGCTCGTAGACGTGTACGCGATGCTGAAGTGGCGCGCCCTCAGTGACGGACGGACTGCCCGCTGGCGTGCGTGCGGGTGATGTGGCCCACGATCGAGCAAGCCTCGTTAGCACTGAAACGGCCTTAATCAGGGGTTATATCCTCAAGGTATGGTGGAGTCGACATCAATGAAACCGGTCGGTTCTACATTGCTGCTCTGCGGAGCTCGTGCACCGTCGGCATGTGGAAACTGACTTAGTACTGGAGATCATGTATGAACAGGCAGGTCAGGGCGGCGGTGGATGAGAGCCGGTTACAGGCCATCCTGGACGGGATTGCTCTGACGCCGCCATGGACTGTGGGTGAGTTCACGACGTATATGTCCGGACGGCTCGGCAAGCAGATCGTGCTGGACCCGTGGCGGGTGCATGTGCCCTCGGCGTCGCGATGCGGTGCGCTGTGGGTCACAGAGCAGGAACTCGTGGTGAAATACGACCCGGCGCGCTCGATTCGCGGGCAGCGCCAGGAGATCATGCATGAGATGGGTCACGTTCTTCTCGAGCATCGCGGGGACGACCACTTCGAAGTGACTGATTCGCTGCTGGCTGAAGGGCTGGACGTGCGACGAGTGCGTGAAATCATGCACCGCCGCCATTTCGACTCCATTGCGGAGCAGGAAGCCGAATGGCTAGGCACGCACTTGGCGGGCCTGAGTCGAGGCCGACCCGACGATCTCCACGGTGCAGGACACCGGGCGGCGTCGCTGATCGAACTCATGTGGCGATGAGCCCCAGTCCGATGCTCGTGGCCGAGGCTACCTCGGCCCTCAATGAACAGCTGGTTGCGGCTCTGCTGGCGTGGATCGGGTTCGTGTTGGTTCTCCGGACGAGCGTGCTGGTTCAACGGGTCCGCCTGGATTGGGCTGTCGCGCTGCTTGTCGCGTCCCTGTGGTTCACCGCTCTGCTTCGCGACCGCGCGGTGCAGCAGGTGCTGACCCGGTGGGTAGTGCTGGCCGATGTGCGGCTGGCCACTCACGCGGCGGCGCTGGTCGGTGCGGGCGCGATTTTGTGGATCGGTTTGCTGTGGCGTGCGCGTCGGCCGGTACGGGGCCGCGTCGTAGCGCTGATCTGGGTGGGTGTAGCGGTCCTGGTCGGTGCTCTGGCGTGGATTTCCGCCCCAGCGCGGGCAGCGAACGTGGCGATCGAGGAATTGCCGGGCTGGCGGCCAGGGGTCTACCTGACGGTCTACTCGCTGCCGACCGCGCTGGCCGAGATGCTGGTACTCATCACAGCGCTGGGCCTGGTGTGGCATTGGCAGCAGAGCTGGACTCGCGCGGTGTTCGGTGCGCTGGTCACGGTCGTCATCACGATGTCCCAGTTCGACGCCTGGACCCGGATCGTCTCGGGGTGGCTGATCACCTTCGATATGGATCAGCTGACTGCCCGTGCTGGCGGCAATGATCTGCTTTTACTAGTGCCGGTGGCGTTGTTGATGCTGCTGGCGGTGCCGTCCGTCGTCACCTCGCTGGCTATTCGGATGCGCAGAGACTCTGCGTCGCGCAACATTCGGGTGCTCGGGCCGATGTGGGAGGACATGATGGCCGCTCGCCCGGAGATGCGCCTGAATGTCCGAGCCCGGACCACGTTGCCGCAGGTCACCGAGCATCGGATGCGAGTGGAGATCGAGGACACGATGATCTCCGCCGCACCGCATCTGACCGATCTCGATCCGTCCCCCACCCCGCCGCAGGTGTGCCGCGCCTTACGCGCGGCGCTCACACCTGCCGTCACCGAGCGAGGCGACCACGCCGCAGCCGCACCCCCGTGGATAGGAGATGAGGGGTTTGTGCTGGAAATCGCCCGTGAGTGGACTCGCAGCCGTTTCGATCCAGCTCAGGTGACCGAAGAAGCCGATTCGACCTTCCGAAAGGTAGCCGCCGCATGACGACACCGACGAAAACCGCTGTGACACAGAGTATTCCTCATCCCCCGAACCGGGTTCCGGTGTTGGGAGATGTATTGGGCATGGACCGCAAACGCCCGAATCAGAAGACTTTGTGGCAGTTTTCGCAGTTGGGGCCGCTGTACCGCCGGACGTTTCTCGGCGGGGTGCATCTGACGTTCGCGGGTTCGGCGGAGCTGATGCGCGAGGTCATCGACGAGAAGACCTGGCAACGTCATTTCGCGAGGCCGTACGAGAAGTTGGTCCCCATCGGCAGAAATGGCCTGTTCACCGCTGCCAACGATTCAGAGGAGTGGAAGCGCGGGCACGAGGTCCTGATTCAGGGGTTCGTGCCCGCAGCGATGGCGGACTACCACGACACGATGCTGAACGTGGTCGAACTGACCTCGCAGTGGCTCGGGGACGTCCGGACCGTCACCGACACCACCGCCATGATGGGAGATACCGCCCTCGAGGTGATCGGCCGGGCCGGATTCGGATACAGCGTCGGGGCGTTCGACACCGAAGCGACGGACCGGGCTGCGTTCGCCGCCGCGCTGACCAGAGTGTTCGCCTACGCGCAGGAGTCCGCGATTCCAGTGGTGGGCAAGCTGGTCGGCGGCAAGCGGGCCCGCCAGCACGCCGCGGACATCGAAATCATGAAGTCGACGGTGTTCGAAGTGATCGAAACCCGGCGGCGCACCGGACAGCGGTACCCGGATCTGCTGGACCGGATGATGCATCCGGCGGACGGGCCGGCGCTGCCGGACGACGATCTAGTGGATCAGGTGCTTACACTGTTCGTCGCCGGCCACGAGACCACGGGCAATCTGCTCGCGTTCGCTACACACTTCCTGGCTCGAAATCCGGAGCTGGCCGCGCGGGTACGCGCTGAGGCCGCCGCCGTGAGCACCGATGGGCGGATCGCCTACGAGGATGTCGCCAAACTCGAGATCACCGATGCGGTCATCTCCGAAACTCTGCGACTATGGCCCACCGCGCCAGGATTTTTCCGTGCGGCCCGAGAAGACACCACGCTCGGCGGCTACCCCATCGCAGCCGGAGAATGGGTGTTCATACTGCTGCTGGCGGTCCAGCGCGACCCCGCAGTGTGGGGGCCTGACGCCGAGGAGTTCCGGCCGGACCGATGGCTCACCGACGGGTTCCGGCCCAAGCCGTGGCAGTTCCGGCCATTCGGTACCGGCCCACGCTCGTGCATCGGTCAGGCGTTCGCACTGCACGAGGCCAAGCTGATCATCGCCTCGCTGGTGCGCGACTACGAGCTCGACAGCACAGGCGAGCTCGATGTCGAGGAGAATCTGACGTTGCGGCCGTCCAACCTCGAAGTCACCTTCCGACGCATCGGGTGAGGACCCTTGGCTGGTAAGGGGCTGATTTACCGGGTGCGGACAGGGAGCGCGCGCAGGTCGGCGATCAGCTCCCTCAGTTTGTCCCGGGTCATCGCGCGTGCCGCGACGTGCTGAACCCCGCGATCACGTGCCAGCGTCCACAGCTGTAGGCGCAGGTCGATATCGACATCCTCATCGCCCTCGGGCAGCAGGTAGCCCTTATCTGTGACCCCGCACAGCGCGCACAGTTCGGCAGCCACATCGCGAGGAATCAGGGTCACCGACCCATCGCGCAGGCCCGCGATGTCCGCGGGCTCGACCGGGCGGCCGAGTCGGCGGGTGAGTTCGGCGGCGATCTGTGTGTCATCGAGCGCCGGTTCGTCCCAGCGGTGCGCGAACGCGATCATGCGCTCGATCTTCTCGGCCAACGGCATACGGTTCCTCATTCGGTGATCCTGCCCGGCACGGAGAACATCTGCTGTACACGCGCCCACCGCTGCACGAATCGTTCTTCCTGGTCAGCGGGCACCGACTCCGGGAGTCGACCCAACAGCCAGCGCAGATACAGCAACTCGTCCGCATCCTGGACCGTGGGTGCCTGGGGAGTCCTGCGCATGTAATGACCAAGCAACATCTCGATCGTCGCCGAACTCAGCGTGCCCTCGAACTTCTGCCGCTCGATATCGGCGATCGTCCACGCCCGCAGAATTCGATCCGCAACGGTGTCCATGTTGGACACGATCCCGGCCAACCGCTCGTCACCGCCGACTGCATCGGCGACCGTCTCAGCCAACTTGACAGTGCTCTGGATCAGCTCAGGCGGAAACGGGATATACAGCACACTCGGTGCTGTGGCCGGGGACTTGCTTGCCTCCACCGGAGGCCGACGCCATACAAATGCGGCCTCGGCAGATCCCTCTTTCCATTGCATAGCTCTGTCCAGCCTGGACAGAGTGTCCTTGCGGATCTGTCCGGCCTGGCCATTTTCGATCTTGCTGAGCGTAAGCGGGTTCAGCCCGACAGACGCGTGAACTGCCTGCTTGGACAGCTTCAGCTCTTCGCGACGCGCATGCGTCACCTGACCTAAGTACTCAGGGTGCTGTGTAGTCATCGCCTCAACTCTAAGTAGAGCCCTCCTCACTTGCCAACACTATATACCCGCTGTCTTCCTCAGCAACTAACGAGTGTTACTAACGATACTAAGCATAGTAACTGTTGAAAATTAGCGCGTAACTAGGTACAGTCGGCGGCTGTAGCTACCAAACCGTTACACCCGCAGGTGACGACCACCTCATGAAGACGTGGCGGGCTTGCTCTTGGTTGCTATGCGACGACCCTCCCCGGGCTGCAATTGTCCTGCTCGATCAACCAGAAATATGCGCAACGCACAAGGAAGACGTCATGCAACGTATCGACGAAGAGTGGCTGACCAGCCAGGAGCTGGCGGATCGCCTCAAGGTCAAGGTCTGCACGCTCGACAAATGGGCCTACACCGGCACCGGCCCTAATTTCATCAAGGCCGGACGATGCCGCCGCTACCCCCTCAGCCACATCGTCGAGTGGGAACAAGAACTCCTCAAACAAGGAATGCTCCGGCGGCAAATCGCCATAGCTATTCAGCACCAGGCCGCGTGATCCGCGCATAACGTTCCCTGTCGCGTGGAGGTTGAGCAACGAGCTTCGCGGTTCGTTCCATTTCAATCCATCGTCCAGTCGAACAAACATGATCCCGGTCCGAACAAATTTCATTCGGCCACGAATCCAGGAAACAGTAGATGCAACACTATGCAGCAGCAGTGAGAGACGAAACATCCCAGTCGGAGATCGAAGCCGAACCGGCTGATTGTTGGACCGCTCAGGCCAACCAATTCCAGGCCAGTAAATGGTAACGCCGGACAACGAGGGGGTGGTTCGGCTAGTGAATATCAATGGCCTACTGACGCGAGAGCAGGCTGCCAATTACCTACAGGTGCCTGGTAAGACGCTTGCACGGTGGGCAACCGAGAGGGTCGGGCCACGGTATTTGAAGGTCGGAAAACATGCTCGGTATCGATTGGCGGACCTGGACGCATGGCTGGATGAAAACTATGCCGATGAGGAGGATGCTGCGTAATTTCATCTGGATAAATCGACCCTCTCACGTCTGCCGGACTTGTGGGGGTCGACATCTATTTGGACGTGATCGGCGTCACCGGAATCTATTGATCATGGACCCACTCGAACTGATATTGTCGAATCGGCCGTTCGGCCAACATAGATAGGACCATCTTTGTCGAATCCCTCTCTGGAACCGGGAGCAACCGGCCGACTCCAGATCACACAGTTGGCCGATGGGAGTTACCAAGCTCGTCTGTGGTGCCGTAATACCTTGGGTAATTACTACAAGCCCAAACGGAAGGCTAAGACCGAACGCGAGGCCGAGAGGCTCGTACGCAAGGCCGCATCCGACTGGATGGGCACGAAGCGCGGCAGCGCCACCGTCAAACCGACCACTCGACTATCCAAGCTCGCCGATATTTGGCTGGCGGAGGAAAGGCTACGGGGCAAGCTCGCCAAGAGCAGCCTCGATCTGTACGAAACCGAGCTCAATGTCTCCGAGGACAAGCGATACCGATCGGACGCAATCAAGATCAAGCCGACCATCGGCAAACTCACCATCCGGGAAGCGGATACCGCCCGCATGAACGAGTACATGGTCAAGCTGATGGAGGCCGGGCACACCTCGAAGGCGGCACGGCACTGGGCGATCCTGTCGGGCATGTTCAACGTGGCCCGTCGCCACAGCGTGATCGACCACAACCCGATGGACGGCACCTTGAAGCCCGACCGCAACACCGACGAGCCCAAGGCGATCGAACACGAGGTGTTCGATGCATTCATGGCTCAAGTCCGCGACTGGTGTGCTGGCAAGGACATTCCAGGCACGCCCGGGTGGAGTTCGGGTCCGAAGCGTGACGAACGGATCTACTGGATCGTGCAGCTCTTCATGGACACCGGCGTCCGTCCGGGTGAGCTGTTGGGCTTCCGGAAGCAGGATGCCGAGTTGGAGGCCGACGTGCCCGGAATCTGGGTGCGCGGGAAGCTCGAAGATATGGGCAAGGGAGTCGGGTGGCGCTGGCAAGCGGGTACGAAGACCGGCCCGAAGGGTGTACGACGCCTGGCTGTGTCCGATAAAGGGGTAGAGGCCATCCGGAAACTCCTCGCCTACGGCATCGACTCCGACGACAACCTGATCATTCCCTCGCCGCGCGGCAAGGGGTGGAACCCGAGCAACTTCCGTGGGACATGGCGCGACGTCCGAGGAACGAGCTTCACCGACATCACTCCGACTCAGATCAGGCACCGTGTCGGCACCGACGTTCGCAAGGAGGCTGGCATCGGTGCCGCAGCCGCTCAGCTCGGCAACTCGGAAGTCGTGGCGAACAAGCACTACGCGGCGCGTGATCGTGAGGTGGATAACAGGGACGCGCTGAAGCGGAAGAGCGCGTAGCTACCCGTTGCGACCTGTTGTTTTGCGTTCATGCTGGACCCATGATGGACCTTTTGGCCCAGCAAACGGAAAATGCCCCCGACCTTGCGGAGTTATTTCCGCTGGTCAGGGGCATTTCCTGAGTGCGCCATCAGGGACTTGAACCCCGAACCCGCTGATTAAGAGTCAGCTGCTCTGCCAATTGAGCTAATGGCGCATGTCCCGGTCCGTTCCGGCTCTGCCGGAGCTCCTCGGTGCGGAAGAAACATTAACAGGCCAGCCCCGCAAAAGTGAAATCGCCATGTCTACCTGGTGTTTTGCCCGTATGGATCAAAGTGATCATTGGTGTTAACGGATCGATCCACGTAGCGATGAATCGATGGAGCCCTGCGGAGGGCGGTCGCGTTCGTCGGTCAGGGCTGTTCGACCTGGCAGAATGATGGTGTCTCGACCGTTCCCCGCAGGCGTGGTGGGTCGAGCAGGCGTAATCGGGGCGGCGGCAGCGGGCCCGGACGCGCACCGAGACGTTGAAGTGGGGTTGAGAAGTAATGAGCGAAGGTCAGAGCCGACGGCGGTCGAGGAACCTGCTGGGATCCGTGGCTGTGCTGTCGGCGTTAGTGCTGGCGTTGGGGGCTTGCTCGTCCGGATCGTCGAGCGATTCCTCCTCGGTGGCAATAGATTCCAATCCAATCAGCGAGCTCATCAAGCCGAAGCTCGTCGCACCCATCAAGGATGGTCAGAAGGGCGTATCGCCCGGTGATCCCTTGGTGCTGAAGGTCGAGGACGGCCAGCTCACCAATGTGAGCCTGGTCAATCCGGAAGGCCGCGTGGTGTCGGGCGAGCTGGCTCCGGACAGCCGGTCATGGACGCTGACCGAGCCGTTGGGATTCGGTCGCACCTACACGGTGAGCGTGGAGGCCATGGGTCTCGGCGGTAAGAGCACGACCGCCATGAGCTTCACCACCATCTCGCCGAACAACCGCACGCACCCGTACCTGATCCCGGGTGAGAACGAAGTGGTCGGTATCGGTCAGCCGGTGGCCATCCAGTTCGACGAGAACATCCCGGACCGCAAGGCCGCCCAGGACGCGATCAAAATCACGACCACGCCCGCGGTCGAGGGTGCCTTCTACTGGGTGAACAATCGCGAAGTGCGGTGGCGGCCGGAGCATTTCTGGGTATCGGGCACCAAGGTCGAAATCGCTGTCAACACCTACGGCAAGGATCTCGGCAACGGCCTGGTCGGCGATGCCAATATCAACTCGTCGTTCACCATCGGTGATGCGATGGTCTTCACCGCCGATGACAACACCCATCAGGTGGTGGCCGAGAAGAACGGCGAGGTGATTCGCACCATGCCGACCTCGATGGGCAAGAACGGCACGCCCACCGACAACGGCGTCTACATCGTGGCCGACAAGCACGCGAAGATGGTGATGGACTCCTCGACCTACGGTGTCGCGGTGAACTCGCCCGACGGCTACAAGACCCCGGTCGACTGGGCGACGCGAATCTCGTACTCCGGCATCTTCTTCCACTCGGCCCCGTGGTCGGTGGGCGCGCAGGGTTCGTACAACACCAGCCACGGCTGCTTGAACCTGAGCCCGGATAACGCGCGCTGGGTGTTCGAGAACGCCAAGCGCGGTGACATCACCATCATCAAGAACACGGTGGGCGGCACGCTCTCGGGCGTGGATGGCCTGGGTGACTGGAACGTTCCGTGGCATGTCTGGAAGGCGGGCAACGCGGACGACAACCGCTGACCGGTTACCGACGACGAGAAGGGCTCCAGCTACCGAGCTGGAGCCCTTCTTCTGCTCTTATGCGCCGGGTCGATGCGATCAGATCAGAGCGATGGTGCTCGGAATGCTGCCGACGGTGGCCGGCGGCTTGTTGTCCTTGATGCCGTCGCAGCCGAGTCCGACCTTGCCCAGCGGTGTCATCGCGCTGCCGGTGACCGCGCACAGGGTGTCGAACGGCCCGAGCAGGAGCTTGTCGAGATTCGGCAGGCCGAACGAGCCGGTGCCGGTGGACCCGGTGGTGCCGAGGCCGAGTGCGGAACCGGTTTGTGCCGACTCCGATGCCGAACCGGTCACCTCGGACTCCATCGGATCGTCGGCGACCTCCGTGGCCGGGGCCATCGGCTCCAGCGGAACGGCCGAGGCGGTGGCTGGCGCCGCGGTCAGGATGGCCGCGGTGGCCAGGAAAGTGGTTACGGCGCAACGCTTCACAAGTGAGGTCTTTCTGATAGAGCTCGGTCGAGGGCCCCGACATTCCCCCGCGTTCCGATGAAGTCTACGAAGATCGAGTGGGCTGCGCCACGAATTCGAAGCAATGTCATTTCAACCACTCAGCAGTCGACCCGAATCCGATAGTCACCGGCCGCGACGGTGTCGACCGCGATCCGCCAACCGCCCGGGACCGCACGGCGGTGGGCATCGGCGATATTGCGCCCGGTAACCCTCGGATCAGCGCACCGGGCCGGAATCCACAGCTCCGCGGTCGCGTCCGCCCGATCGGCCGTACCGGTGACGGACAGGGCACCCGTCGCGATCTCGGAGTCGATGGCGGTCAGCCGACCCGGACTGGCTCGCGGATAGGAACGGTCGAGGACAGCCGTGGTGGCCGGATCGTCGCCGATCCCGGTGTCCTGCGCGGCGCAGTCGGGGCGAGTGCCGCGGGTGCCGATATTGTGCGGATCGCCGCAGGCCTGCCGCCACTGCCAATAGGTCCCGCCGACCAGATGGGCATCCTCCAGCGCGGCGAAGCGTCGGGCCTTCTCCGCCGCCATGGCCGGATCGCTATCCCAGAAGCCCCACTCGCCATTGAAGAAGGTCGTCCCGTAGTGGTCGGCGGCTGTGGCCGTATCGGCGAAACCCTGTGCGAGCGAACCGGGTAGCGGGCTGATCGATTCGTTGTACTGATGCGGGGCGTAGACCATATTGTCGTCCTCCGCCGAACCCGAATCGCCCGCGAACAGCGGCTGCGGCCCGGGTAGCGGCAGTGGGCCGGTGATCACGGACGGTTCGAAGAAGACAATGTGCCCGAAGCCACCCGGAGTGGTCTGTTCCGCGTCGCGAATCGCGCGAATCGCGCGCCGGTAGTAGTCGCCGAGCAGCAGGTAGTCATTGATGCCGGGGAGTAGACCCGGATTGGGTTCATTGAGCAGGTCATAGCCGACAACCGTCGGATCGTCGGCGAAGCGGGCCGCGACGGCCGCCCAGGTCCGCACCAGTTCGGTCTGGATGCCATCGATGTCGAGATAGAAGTTCTGGAACGAGGTTTGGACGGCCACCGAGAGTTCGCGTTTGCCGATCCGGCATGTCGCGGCGGTACCGACGAGGGCGGTGGCCCAGGCCGGTGCGCCATCCCAGCCGACCGCGGGCTCGGTGAGCGGCGGGCAGGTGATGTCGTCCGGAGTGTGCACGGCCGGTCCCCACGCGTCCTGATGCATATCGAGGAGTACGTAGATATCGTGCGCGCGGGCCCAGGTGACGGCCTGCTCGATGCGATCGAGGTAGGCCTCGTCGATGACACCGCGAGTGGGTTCGAGCGACGACCAGCTGATGATGAGCCGCACGACATTGGCGCCCAGCGCCGCGATGCCGGCGAAGTCGTCCTCGGTGAGCGTTTCGGTGGCGGGGAGGTCGGGCCACTCCCGGTAGTACTCGCCGAGCCCATTCACATTGATGCCGCGCAGGATTGCCGTTCGCCCACGGTCGTCGACGATGCGGGCGTCCGGCCCGCTGAGCGCGCGCAGTGGATGGTCGACCTGGCGGTCGGCGGGGTCCGTGGGTGTGGCATGCGCGGTCGACGTCGCTACCGCCGCGACAATGGCCACGAGACCGGTCAGTGTGCGTCGCCACCGCGATCGTCGGCAGGTCATATCTATCCGTCCGGGTCCGGCGAAAAAACTGACTATAACGTGTTTCAGAAAGTTTCCCGAATCTCTGGACAGGCGACCAGTTACGGCTGTTTACTTGGAGCCCGGGTGGGCCCTCACCCCCGAGTTTCCGCAGGACTCGGTAGGCAATGTTCGGTCCCGGAACAACGGGATACGTCGAGGAGAAAATATGTTCCGAACTCTTCGGATGACTGCCCTGGTGGCGTCGACCGCATTGGTTTCTGCGGGATTGAGTGTCGGCTTCAGCGCGGGCACCGCCGCTGCCGACGAGGCATGTTCGGTGCGGAGTTACCAGACGAAGAAAGATATCAGCACGGTCGGTATCACCCACACCTACGAAAAGATCGCCAGCAGCGATTCTATCGGTGTGGGAACCGCGGTGACCTACAAGATCGTGGTCGGCACCACGGGTATCGGCAATCCGTATGTGAACACCATTACCGATTTCCCGCCCACCGGATTCGGTGCGCCGATCAAGACGACGGTCACCGCCTACCACGCGGGCGCCGGACAGCGCACCGAGGCGGTGACCGCTACTCCGAACGCGGGTGGCTGGAAGGTCACCAGCACCGGTTGGTTCGTCAACTCCGGTAACCCGGTGACACTGAACATCACCTATCCGGTGCCGGATAATCTGCGCGCCGGTCAGCAGGTCACCACCGGGGGCGTCGGCGTTGCCGGAACCGTCGGCGTCAGCAATGAAATGCCGAATCTGACGGCCTGTTTCACCGCGCGTGGTGCCAATCCCGGTGAGACGGTGCTCGGCAGCCTGGGCGATAACGGGCTCGGCTCCTCCGAGGGGCAGCTCAGCTCCACCGGTTCGTTCAGCGATGTGCTGGCCGATGTGCTGCGGAAGTACCTCGGCAGCTGACCGAATGACCGATACGGCCAGCGCCTCACCGGAAATCCGGTCGGGCGCTGGCCCTCGTAGCTGTCGGCGATATCCCAGAGGATCGAACTGTTGATCAATCGAAAACTATCGGCCCTGCTGACAATTTCCTGCCTCGCACTGTCGCTGGCACTGTTCGGCGGATGCGGAAAAGCAGCCGCGCAACCCGCCGAATCGCAGCTCGTATATATCGACCGGGCCGGGCAACGGCAACAGATACTGCACGTGTACTCGGCCGCTATGGACCGGGTGATCGCGCTTCAGGTGATTACCCCGTTCGATACCAGCGAGCCACGGCCGACGCTCTACCTGCTCAATGGTGCGGGCGGCGGTGAGGATATCGCCAACTGGTACCGCCAAACCGATATCGTGCAATTCTTCGCCGATAAGAACATCAATGTCGTCACCCCGATCGGTGGAGCCTTCTCCTACTACACCGATTGGCGCAATGACGATCCGGAAATCGGCCGCCACCGGTGGGCCACCTTCCTGACCGCCGAACTCCCACCCATTATCGACACGGCGCTGGGCACGTCGGGCATCAATGCCATCGCGGGCGTATCCATGTCGGCCTCCGCGGCCCTCAACCTGGCCATTGCCGCCCCCGACCGCTACCGCGCGGTCGCGGCCTACAGCGGTTGCGCCTCCACCACCGACCAGCTCGGCCGCGAATACGTCAAACTGGTCCTGGCTCGCGCGGACGCCGATCCCACGAATATGTGGGGCGATGACAGCGATCCCGCCTGGCAACGCCATGATGTCGTCCGAAATGCCGAGGGTCTCCGCGGAAAGGCTCTCTACATTTCTTCGTCCAGCGGCCTACCTGGCTATGGTGAAACCCTCGCGAATCCCGCGGTCGCGGGCCAACCGCTGACCCTGGCCAATCAGATCATTATCGGCGGCGTGATCGAGGCGGCCACCAACCAGTGCACCCAGCGCCTGTCGGACCGACTGCAGCAGCTCGATATCCCGGCGACCGTCGAATTCCGTTCCACTGGAACGCATTCCTGGCGCTACTGGGAAGACGCACTGCACCGTTCATGGCCGGTTATCGAAGCCGCCGTGCGGGAATGACCCCGACCTGAGTTCCGAAACGCGAAGGTGCGAACCATCTTCCCCTCATTGGAGATGGTTCGCACCTTCGCGTCGGACCGCTAGCGGACCGGCGTTATGGTCTGATCGTCGGACTTGTGCTGCTGTCGCAGTACCGAATGTCTACGGCCATAGGCGAAGTAGACGGCGGTGCCGATCGCCATCCAGATGACGAAGCGCAGCCAGGTCTCGATGGAGAGATTGAGCATGAGCCACAGGCAGGCCACCGCACCGAGGATGGGGATCAGGGGGACGAACGGGACTCGGAAACCGCGGGGCAGATCCGGGCGGGTCCGGCGGAGGATGAGGACGCCGACGGACACCAGGACGAAGGCGACCAGGGTGCCGATATTGACCATTTCCTCGAGCGTGCCGAAGTCCACGAAACCGGCCAGCAGGGCGCAGACGACGCCGACGATCACGGTCAGGCGGACCGGGGTGCCATTGGAGCCGGTATGCGCGAGGCTGCGGGGGAGCAGGCCGTCCCGGGCCATGGCGAACAGGACTCTGGTCTGGCCCAGGTACATGACCATGACGACGGTGGACAGGCCCGCGATCGCGCCGATGGAGATGATGTTCTTCACCCAGGTATCGCCGTGTATGGCGAAAGCCGTTGCAAGGGTGGCATTTCCGTCGGCGAGCTGGGTGTAGGACACCATTCCGGTGAGCACCAGCGAGACCGAGACATAGAGCACTGTCACGATGGCCAGCGAGCCGAACAGCCCGCGCGGGACGTCGCGCTGCGGATTGCGGGTCTCCTCGGCGGTGGTGGCGACGACATCGAATCCGACGAAGGCGAAGAACACCAGGCTGGCGGCGGACAGCAGTCCGAACCAGCCGAAGGCGGTGCCACCGGAACCGGTGAGCCACGCGAACAGCGACTGGCGAACCCCTTCGGCGTGCTCGGACGGCTGCGACGGCGGGATGTAAGGCGTCAGATTCGACGGCTTGAAGTAGGTGGCACCCACGACCAGCACCAGGGCGATGACGCCCAGCTTGATGGCGACCGCGATGGCCGATACCCGAGACGAGAGTTTGGTGCCGGTGGCCAGCAGTGTTCCGACGACCGCGATGATCGCCACCGCACCCCAATCGAAGGTGAGCGGACCCAGTTCGATGACCGTCGCATTGGTGCCGAGCAGCTCGCCTAGGTACTGCGACCACCCCTTGGCCACCACCGAGACCGCCAGGGCGAATTCCAGAATCAGATCCCAGCCGATAATCCAGGCGACAATCTCACCGAAGGTGGCGTAGGCGTAGGTGTACGCGCTGCCCGCCACCGGAACGGTCGAGGCGAATTCGGCGTAGCACAGCGCCGTCAGGCCGCACGCGATCGCGGCGAAGACGAAGGCCAGCGAGACTGACGGCCCGGCCACCGAGCCCGCCGTCCGGGCGGTGAGGGTGAAGATGCCCGCGCCGATGACCACCGCGACACCGAAGATGGTGAGGTCTCGCGCGGTCAGATCCTTGCGTAGCTTGGAATCCGGGTCATCGGTATCCCGGATCGACTGTTCAACTGATTTGGTGCGGAACAATCCGCTGGTTATCGCCACTGGTGGTCTCCTCTTTGAAACTTCTAGCGCCGCGTCAGATCGATCGCGGGATGGCGTCGAGTCGACGCTCGGCGAACCGGTTCGCGGCCGCGCCGGTCCCGATTCCTTCGGCCTTGGCGGCGGCGATGATGTCGCGGCACCGGTCGAAAATCTGTGTCACATCGGATTCGATGTCGGCCGTGGCGGCGGCGCGCAGCTCGCCCTCCACCTGAATGAGGCCGCCCGCATTGGCGACGAAATCGGGTACCCAGGTAATGCCGCGCTCGTTGAGCGCTTGCTCCACAGCGGGATTCGCGAGCTGGTTATTGGCCGCGCCGCAAATGAGTTTCGCCTCGATGGCTTCGGCGCTCGAGGCGGTGAGGGTGCCGCCCAGTGCGCAGGGCGCGTAGACGTCCACCGGTGCGGTGGCCACCGTGCTCAGTAGTCGTACGGCCGGGTGCTCCTGCGAAATCCGCTGCAACGCGGCCTCGTTCACATCGGTGATGCATACGTCCGCGCCGTCGGCCAGCAGCAGTGCGATGAGTTCGCGGCCGACCTTGCCGACACCCTCGACGCCCACCGTGCGATTCGCCAGTGAGGCGGTGCCCCAGACCGATTCGGCACCGGCGCGCATGGAGTGGAAGACGCCGAGCGCGGTCAGCCGAGCACTGTCACCGGAGCCGCCCGCCGCGGTGCTGCGACCGGTCACGTACGGGGTGTGCCGACCGATAATGTCGAGGTCGTCGGTATTGGTGCCGACATCGCCCGCCGTGATGTAGCGCCCGCCGAGCGTATCGACGAACCGGGCGTAGGCGGCCAGCAGCGCCTCGGTCTTGGTGACCGCCGGATCGCCGATGATGACGGCCTTGCCGCCGCCGAGGTCGACCCCGGCCGCCGCGGCCTTGTAGGTCATTCCCCACGAGAGCCGCAGGACGTCCTGGAGCGCGGCGGACTCATCCGCGTACGGGTAGAAGCGGGTGCCGCCGAGTGCGGGACCGAGCGTGGTCGAGTGAATCGCGATAATGGCCTTCAGGCCGGTCTTGTCGTCCTCACAGAACACCACCTGCTCGTGGGCTCGGGCGCTCAGTTCGTGCGAGCGGCCGAAAACTCCGGCCTCGGTGTGCATTGCGGTCACGATTGCTTCCTTTCCTGCGATGCCACCGGATTACGGCAGCGTTGAGTCGCCGCACGGGTGGCGGCGGTATTTCGTCGCTTGTGGCGGACGATTATGTGGGATTTTCCGGTGGTATCCGGTCAGTGCTCGATGCCGAGATCGCGGAGACCGGCCCAGTACAGCTCGACATTGCCGAGCTTGACGTCCTCGTAGCCGCGAACCAGATCCGGCAGTCCGGCGGCCTCGAGCGCTGTCTCGTAGTCGTCGGCGCTCAGACCGACCGCGAACCGCCGCACCATCTCGGTGTAGTGGGACAGCAACTCCCGCTCCACCTTTCGGACGTGGGCGTAGCCGAACGGGTCGAGCTTGGTGCCGCGCAGCAGCTTGCCCTTGGCGAGAACCTTCAGTGCCACGTGCGATTTCGGGCCGAGGCCGATCTTCTTTTTACGGCCGAGTGCGCGCAGCACCGGTGGGTGCAGTTTGTAGGTGAGCTTCTCCCCGCCGGGAACCTGCGACCGTACCTCGGCCAGGAATGCCGGATCCACCAGCAGGCGCGCGACCTCGTACTCGTCCTTGTAGGCGGTGAACTTGTGCAGCCCGCGTGCGACCGCCGCGCTGAAGTCGGTCCGTTCGGTGACGGTCCGCTCCGCCGCCCATACGAACTGCACCGTATCGATGTACCGCCGTGCGACTTTCGCGTTCTGGTACTCGATCAGTTCGGCGGCGCGCAACTCCACCAACCGCCGAACCTCGCCGTCGAAAGTGGTGTCGGCCAAAAGTTCTTCGGGTACGGCCGGAACACGGTGCGGCTGTGCGGGTTCGACGGCAGCCGCGAAGGCGACCGGGTCGGCGATCGCGACACGTCCCCAGCGGAAGGCGGCGATATTGGCGGCGACCGCGACCCCATTGATACCGATGGCCTCTTCGATCGACGCCGCGGGCAGGCGCAGTCCGCCGCTCTGGAAGGCCGCGCCGACCATCAGGAAGTTCGCCGCGGCGGTATTGCCGAACAGCTTCTCGGCCGCGTCCAGTGCGTCGAAGTGGTTCAGCGAAGTCGACACGGACGCAAGGCGATCCAGTAGCGATCCGGTGTCCGGATACGGAACCGACTTGTCGTACACCATATCGCCGGTCGGCGTCTGGCTCGTCGAGGCGATCGCGACGGTGGCGGCCGGGGTGCCGTACCGGAGGTTCTTGGGGTCGGTGGCGGTCAGCAGGTCGATGGCCAGAATGCAGGAGGCGCTACCCGGGGTGAGCCGGTTGGACGGCTCGAGTTCGGTGGTCGAGAACCGCAGATGGGACAGCACGGGTCCGGCCTTCTGGCTCAAACCGATCTGGTCGAGGCTCTCCACCTCGTATCCCGCTCGCAGCGCCGCGGTGGCCAGTACCTGATTGACCGTGACGATGCCGGTGCCGCCGATGCCGGCGATGAGCACATTCTGGGTGCCCGCCGGTGCGCCGAGACCCGGATCGGCCACCACCGGCGGCTCCGCGGTCTTGGGCTTGGAGTCCTTGCGGCCCTTCTTATCCGGTGTCAGTTCCACTGTGACGAAGGAGGGGCAGTCGCCGTCGAGGCAGCTGTAATCGGTATTGCAGGAGGTCTGATCGATGCGGGTCTTTCGGCCGAATTCGGTCTCGACCGGTTGTACGGAAAGACAATTGGACTTGGTGCCGCAATCGCCGCAGCCCTCGCAGACGGCCTGGTTGATCACCACTCGGGTATTGCGGGTGGGCAGCGTGCCGCGCTTGCGCTGCCGCCGGGCATCTGCCGCGCAGTGCTGGTCGTAGATCAGCACCGTGACGCCCTTGATCTCGCGCAAAACCTGCTGCGCCTCATCGAGCCGGTCGCGATGCCACAGCAGGGTGCCCTTCGCGAGGGCCCGCTTCTTGTGCCGCTTGGGTTCATCGGCACAGATGATGATCTGCTTGACACCCTCGGTGGACAGTTTGTGGGTCAACCCCGCGACGGTGAGACCGCCCTCCACATCCTGCGCGCCGGTCATGGCGACGACTTCGTTCCAGAGCAGCTTGTAGGTGATATTCACTCCGGCCGCGACGCAGGCCTGCACCGCCAGCTGGCCGGAGTGGAAGAACGTTCCGTCGCCAATGTTCTGGAACAGGTGCGGTACATCGGTGAACGGTGCCTGGCCGATCCACTGACTGCCCTCACCGCCCATCTGGGTCAGGCCGGTCACCGCGCTGTCGCTGCGACCGGACATGGTCACCAGGGTGTGGCAGCCGATACCGCCGCCACCGATCGATCCCTCGGGCAGCGCCGTCGAGCGATTGTGCGGGCATCCGCTACAGAAGTAGGGCGTCCGCTTGGCGGAGAGCACCTCCAGTGAAAGTGGTGGCGGTGCGGCCTTTTTCAGCTCGACGCGGTCTCGTAGCACCCGGCGTAGCGGCCCGAGTAGTCGACCGGCGGTCAGTTCGCCGTCGGCGGGCATGAGCGGCGCGCCGCGCCCGTCCAGTTTGCCGACGATCCGTGGCGCATCGGTGGTGCCGTAGAGGATCTCGCGAATCTGGGTTTCGATGAACGCGGTCTTGTCCTCCACCACGATGACCTGTTCGAGACCCTGTGCGAACTCGGTAACCTGCTGTGCCCCAACGGGGTACGGCATACCGATCCGCAGCAGTCGAATCCCGGCGCGGTGCATGGCCGGTTCGTCGACGCCGAGGTCGAGGAGGGCTTGGCGGACCGCGTCGAAGGTGGTGCCGGTGGCGGCGATGCCGACCTTCGCGTCGGCCGGATTCACCTCGATGACATCGAGTTCGTTTGCCGCACCGTAGGCGCGGACGATGTCCCAGCGCGGACCGTACAGATCCGCCTCGGCGAGGACGCTATCGGTCGGGGCGGCCATCGGCCGCTGCCGGTAGACGAAAGGCTTTCCGTCCCACTGCACTTCGGGCACCGTAATCGGGAAGTCGACGACGGAGCCGTCGACGGTCCATGCTCCGTCGGCGACATCGGCGACAATCTTCATGGCCACCACGCAGCCCGAGGCGCGCGAGAGCGCGACACCCTGCATCCCCATGGTGATGATCTCCGCGGCATTGCGCGGGAATAGCACCGGCACCCCCATGGCGGCCAGCGAACGCTCGCTCACGGCGGGCACGGTCGACGACTTCGAGGCCGGATCGTCGCCGACCAGCAGCAGCACCCCGCCGCGCGGATTGACCCCGTACATATTGGCGTGCCGAATGGCGTCGGTCGCGCGATCCACACCGGGACCCTTGCCGTACCAGACGCCGACGACACCGTCGTGGGTCGCCCGGCCGGCGGGCAGATCGGCCTGGCTGCCCCATACCGAGGTGGCGGCGAGTTCCTCATTGAAGCCGGGAACGAAGGCGATGTCGTGTTCGGCGAGCACATTCGGCATGCCGAGCAGCATTTTGTCCACCCCGCCGAGCGGGCTGCCCTGGTAACCGGATACGAAGGTCGCGACCCGGCGTCCGGCGCGAATATCGCGCACGTGCTGCTCGACCAGTAAGCGGGCGATAGCCTGCACGCCGGTGAGGAGGACTGGACCCGCACCGGAGCGATAGCGGTCGGCGAGGTCGTACGGCGCGGTCGTCTCAACCTGCGGTAGTGAGGACGGGCAGGCAACGCTGGTCATGAACAGTCACCACACTTCCCACAGCTCAGATCGTGAGCCGCGAACGAAGGTACGTAAAGCAATCGGTGCAGCGAAACTTGCCGTGAAGGGGTGATGGTGTCAACAGTCGGGCTGAAAACTAATCAGACTGCTCAAAAGTGATCTAGAGCACTGTGGTGCGTACATCATTTTGCTCGAGCTACGGAGATCCGGGTCACATCAGGGGGTGTGAACTGTTCTCCGAATAGTGTGCGATAACGCGCGATACCGCGTTCGGGTGAGCTGGCCTGGAGACGTCGGGACGCGGAGGCGGCTCGCGGGGAACGGACGTACAGGCATCGGGATCGGGGGTGTCGTCTCGGAACGGAGCGGGCGTCATGGTTCGCCGGTTGTTGTCGGTGTGGTGTGCGAGAGTGAGGCGCGTGGGTAGGTCTCGGCGCGGGGCGCCGTTCGTTGTTGCCGCTGCGGCGGGTGTGCGGGTCCGCACCCGCCTGCATCCCACGCCCAGTGAGGCCGCGACGCTGACCGAGATCGGCGCGTTCGTCGGCGGCGTTTATCGCCGCGAGTTGGCCGCCCGCGTCGCGCACGGCGCCCTGGATCGCAAGCGGCAGGCCGACTATCGCGCTCAGCGCAAACGCGCACTGACCACGCAGACCTCGTCGCGGTGGGCCGGAGCGATCACCCGATCGGTGGAGGACCAATACCAGTCGGGGATGCGCGCGCTGACGGCGCACACCACCAGTCTGGACGCGGCCATCGCGACCCTGTCCGCACGGTGCGCCCTCGCGCCGGGCAAGCGGGACGGGAAGGTCACCGGCTACCGCGATGGCGGCGAACGGTTCCAGAAAAACCGGCGGCTGACAGTGTTGCGCGACCGCGCCGCCCGGGCGCAGGAGCGGTGGGCGGCGGGGAGTCCGTCGATTGTGGTGGGTGGGAAACGGTTGTGGCACACCCGCAACCACCTCGCCGCCGCCGACCTCACCGAAGACCGGTGGCGGCAGCAGTGGGACGCGGCACGGATGTTCCTGACCGCCGACGGCGAAACCGGCAAGGCCGGTGGCAACGAAACACTGCGCGTCACCTCGGGGACCGGGCAGGTGCGGATCAAAGTGCCCGCCGCGCTGGCGCAGCGGTTCGGCACGCACATCACGATCGCCGCGCCGGTCGATTTCCGTCATCGACACGAGGAGTGGCGTGACCGCGTCCACACCAATCGTGCTGTGCGCTACGACATCTCCTACGACCCGACCCGCCGCCGTTGGTATCTGGACGCGTCCTGGAGCATCGCGCCCGCCGCGCCGGTACCGCTCAGCACGCTTCGGGCCGGGCAGGTGCTGGCAGTGGACCTCAACGACGGCCACCTCGCCATGTGTGTCCTCGACGCCTCCGGCAACCCGGTCGGACAGCCGGACACGATCGCGATCGCGACCGAGGGGCTACCGGCATCGCAGCGCGACGGACACCTGCGGGCCGCACTAACCACACTGCTCGACCAGGCCGAACACACCGGCTGCGCGGCGATCGTGATCGAGAACCTCGACTTCGCCGACGCCCGCGCCACCGGCCGCGAAACCCTCGGACGAGGCAAGCGCGGCAAACGATTCCGTCGTAGTGTCGCGGGCATCCCCACCGCGAAGTTCCGGGAACGGCTGCGCGGCATGGCGGCTCGGCGCGGTATCGCGGTGGTGGCGGTCGACCCGGCCTACACCAGCAAGGCCGGTGGCAAAC
This sequence comes from Nocardia uniformis NBRC 13702, assembly GCF_001613345.1. Classification (GTDB taxonomy): domain Bacteria; phylum Actinomycetota; class Actinomycetes; order Mycobacteriales; family Mycobacteriaceae; genus Nocardia; species Nocardia uniformis. Next base: position 26,158 of record NZ_BDCE01000047.1, read on the forward strand.
ACTGGCGCCAGCTTTTACAGCAACAATCCAAGACTTCCGGTCGTGCGGTGACCGTCCATCATGGGGCGGCGGTCGCGATCGGTCGGCGCGGACTCGGGTTGCGGTTGTCGCGTCACTCGTCTGGTCCCCGGCACGCACAGCGGAGCGTGCCGGGCCAACCAGCGAGCTCGGCGACACCCGCGCCCCGGATGCGCGTGGCGTGTGCGAAGCGCCGTCTCACCCTCGGCCCCCACGGGCGGCCGGACGGGTCCGGCGGCAAGCAGCCCACGCTAGCGGCCAGGACCGTTCGGGCCGCGACCGAGCGATGCTCACTATCGCTCACTGACTAGGAACGGTTGTTCGTCAGCTGGTCGACGAGCGGGAGGCAGCGGTATTCGATCGGAGTCGCCAGCGCCAGCATTGTCTCGGTGTGTTTCACCCCGGGGATGGCGTGTACCCGCTGCATGATCGCGAGCAGATCCTGTTGCGATCGCGCCGCGATGCGGACGAGCAGATCGGCCCGCCCGGTCGTGGCGTGGACCTCGAGCACATTCGGGAACGCCCGCAGCGCCTCCACAATGGCATCCATCTTGTTCTGATCGAGTTCGATACCGACATAGGCGTGTACGGCGAATCCGATCGCCTGCAGATCGACATTCGGCGGGTACCCGCGCACCGCCCCGGACGACTCGAGTCGCTTCATGCGCGCCTGCACCGTATTTCGCGCGATCCCCAACCGCGCCGCCAGCTCCAGAATCGGCGTACGCGGATCACGCGCCAGCTCCGCCAATAGCGCGGAGTCCAGGGCGTCGAGCTTGATGGCCATGCCGCATTCTGGCACAGCGCATCCGGTGCGAAATCAGTGCGCGGCGCGGTGGCGCTCGAATTGTTCGGCATAGCGGACGAGCAGGTCCGCGGGGTCCGCGGGCGGTGCCTGTCGTCGCCAGATGGCGCGAAATTTGCGGGTCAGGACCGCGTCGGCGAGTGGAATTTCGACCAGGGCGCCGGTCCGCAGATCGGGCTCGGCAATCAGCCTGCTGAGTATCGCGGGCGCGAGGCCGGTGCGAGCCGTGGCCAGAATCGCCGCCGCCGAACCCAATTCGGCGGCGGGCCGGGCCGGTTCGGTTTCGGCGGCGAGGATCTCCCACACGGTATCCCTGGTGCCCGACCCCGGTTCCCGCCACAGCAGGGCCGTACCCGCCAGTTCGCGCACGGTCACCGGTGTGCGGTGGCGGGCCCACGAATGTTCGCGACCGACCACGACCACCAGATCGTCGGCCCCGAGCACCCGGCTGCCGAGTTCGGCCGGGGGATGGGGGCCCTCCACGAATCCCAGATCGGCCTGCCCGTGGCCAACCCACGCTTCCACCTGACGAGAGTTCCCGACGTCCAGGGCCACCGTCACCTCCGGGCGAGCCTCGCGCAGGGCGGCGAGCCACTGCGACATGCGATGGTCGGCAATGGTTTTCGAGGCCGCGATGCGGAGTTTGGGCCGGTCGGCGGTGCGCAGGGCGGCGACGCCGGCGGCGAAGGTGTGCGCCGCCGCCAGCATCGGGCGGGCATGTTCGACCACGGTCCGCCCCGGCTCGGTGAGGATGGAGCCGGTGGGCCCGCGCTCGAGCAACCGCACATGCAGCCGCCGCTCGAGTGCGGTGATCCGCATACTCGCCGCCGGTTGGGTGATGCCGTGCCGTCGGGCGGCGGCACCGAGACTGCCCAGTTCGGCGACCGAGACGAGCAGGTCCAGTACCTCCAGGTCGGGTGTTCCCGGGGGCAGGGTCATAAGGATCGATTATGCGGGCCGTCACCCGTGCGCGCCGGGCGGGGCATAAGCCGCGCTGATGGGGTGGTCGGTGTTCGACGTCTACCGCACCTCGGCCGCGGCGGCGATTGTTGACCTGTGCCCTTACTCGCGGCCGCTCGGCCGCGTCGCTGGGCACACAATCGCGAGGAGGCATCATGGCTTACGTCGTAGGCGCGGACTGTGTAGACGTCCTGGACCGCGCATGCGTGGATGAATGCCCGGTCAACTGCATCTACATCGGTGACCGGATGGCCTATATCCAGCCCGACGAATGCGTGGACTGCAACGCGTGCGAACCGGCCTGCCCGGTGGAGGCTATTTACTTCGAGGACGATGTGCCCGCCGGGCAGGAGGTCTTCATCGCCGAGAACGCGCGATTCTTCGAGGAGCCGCTGCCCGGTCGGGACGCGCCACTCGGCGCGCCCGGCGGTGCGGTGACCGAGTTGGGGGTGGATACCGCCTTCGTGGCGGCCTATCAGCCATAGCGCCGATGGGTAGTGAAAGCGAAAGGCCCCGGTCCAATGGACCGGGGCCTTCTTCGGGTGACCGACGGGGCTCGAACCCGCGACATCCAGGATCACAACCTGGTGCTCTACCAGCTGAACTACGGTCACCATTGCCGGTGCGTATCCGGCGCGGTAGATCGTATCGCGATCCGCCGCCGAGTACCTAATCGACTGGTTACGCGGTATTTCCGGTCGGTTTTTCGGTGGTGAGTTCGGCGGCCACGGCCGCGATTTCGGTCGTCGACGGGCCGGGGGCGGGCACGAAGGCGGTGCGCCGGTAGTACTGGAGTTCGCGGATGGACTCCTGGATATCGGCCAGCGCGCGGTGGGCCAGGCCCTTTTCCGGCTGACCGAAGTAGATGCGCGGGTACCAGCGGCGGGCCAGTTCCTTGATGGAGCTGACATCGATCATCCGGTAGTGCAGGTGCGAGTCGAGAGCGGGCATATCGCGCGCGATGAAACCGCGGTCGGTGGCAATGGAATTGCCCGCCAGCGGCGCGGTGCCGGGGGAGGGAATGTACTGCTTGATGTAGTCGAGGATCTGCTGCTCGGCCTCGGCCATTGTGACGGTGGAGCGCCGGACCTCTTCGGTCAGGCCGGAGCGCTCGTGCATTGTGGTGACCACCGGTGGCATGGCCGCCAGCGCGGCATCGTCGGCGTGGATGACGATATCCACGCCGTCGCCGAGAATATTGAGGTCACTGTCGGTGACGAGCGCCGCTACCTCGATCAGCTTGTCGCTGTCCAGGCGTAGCCCGGTCATCTCGCAATCCATCCACACCATGTACTTGTCGGTCACTGGAAACACAGTAGCCGTACGGCTGTTGCCTGCCCGGATTCACCCGATCGCGTTCACGCTGCGTGTTCCGGGCCTCGGAACTACCGCGTTCGATACCACGGCGTTGCCTGATACGCGGCTGCGGCTCTTCGCTTCGTCGAGGTCGGCTCGCTCGCCCGGCCGCGTCGGGCCCCGAAAGCGGACCGACCGCGCGTTATCGTTGCCAGCAGATCCGCGCATGGTCGGGCGGTCGGTTTGTTGTTCAGCGGTGTGTTCGGCAGAGCAGGCAGTGCAGTTGGCAGACCTAACGGAGGACGGCGCGATGACCAGCCCGCAGGAAAAGGCAGCGGCGGCACGGAAGGCCGCAGAGGAAGCGGCACGGGTCGCCGCGGAGGCGGTAGCCGCCGCGGAAGCCGCGGAGAGGGAAGCGGCCGAACAGGAAGCGGCAGACAAGCTGGCACCCAGTTCTGGCACCGGGACCGTGAAAGTCGATGCGGCCAAGGCGGATTCGTCCGAAGAATCGCAGACTGTGACGGAACCGGTTGCGGAAAAGCAGGATTCGCCCGAGGCGCAGGCTATTGCCGCCGGGTATGCCTTCGACGGGTTGGCCCTGGAACTCGGCACCGTGATAGTAGGGGACCAGGTGGACCCCACCGCACGTGTGCGGATTCCGATGAAAACCATTAACCGGCACGGCCTTATCGCCGGTGCCACCGGCACCGGTAAGACGAAGACCGTGCAGGGGATCGCCGAACAGCTGTCGGCGGCGGGTGTGCCGGTGGTAGTTGCCGATGTGAAGGGCGACCTCTCGGGGCTGTCGCGGCAGGGCCAGTCCAATGACAAGATTCTGGGCCGCGCCCAGGAAACCGGCGCTCCGGACTGGGCTCCCACCGCGTTCCCGGTCGAATTCGTCTCGCTCGGCACGGATGGGATCGGTGTGCCGATTCGCGCCACCATCACCTCGTTCGGTCCCATTCTGCTCAGTAAGGCATTGGGGCTCAACGAGACTCAGGAATCCACCCTCGGTCTGATCTTCCACTGGGCGGACGGGGCCGGGCTGCCGCTGCTGGATTTGAAGGATCTGCGCGCGGTCATCCAGTTCCTCACCAGTGCGGAGGGCAAGGAGGATCTGAAGGGTATCGGCGGGGTATCGGCGCAGACCGCCGGTGTTATTCTGCGCGCGCTGGTGAACCTCGAAGCCGATGGCGGCAATACCTTCTTCGGTGAACCGGAACTGGATCCGCGCGATCTGGCGCGCGTCGAGGGCGGACGCGGTGTGATCACGCTCTTCGAATTGGGTGCGCAGGCGGCGCGACCGCAGATGTTCTCCACCTTCCTCATGTGGGTGCTGGCGGACCTGTTCCAGTCGCTGCCCGAGGTGGGCGATCTCGATAAACCCAAGCTGGTGTTCATCTTCGACGAGGCGCATCTGCTGTTCAACGGGGCATCCAAGGCATTCCTGTCGCAGGTCGAACAGACGGTGAAGTTGATTCGTTCCAAGGGCGTCGGCGTGTTCTTCTGTACGCAGCTGCCGACCGATATTCCGAATGCGGTGCTGTCGCAATTGGGCGCGCGGATTCAGCACGCCCTGCGCGCGTTCACCCCGGAGGACCAGGCGGCGCTGTCGAAGACGGTGCGCACCTATCCGAAAACCGCCACCTATGACCTGGAGAAGGCGCTCACGTCGCTGGGTATCGGTGAGGCGGTCGTGACGGTGCTGTCGGAGAAGGGTGCGCCGACACCGGTGGCGTGGACGCGGATCCAGCCGCCGCGCTCGCTCATGGACACCATCGGCGAGGACGCCATTCGGTCTGCGGCGCAGTCGAGTTCGCTGTACGGCAAGTACGGGCCGTCCGTCGATCGGGAATCGGCCTACGAGATCATGGCCGAGAAATTGGCGGCTGCCGCGCAGGCGGCGGAGGCGGAGGCCCCCGCGTCGAAATCGCGGTCGCGAAAGGCCGAGCCGGTAGACGAGTCCATGGCGGAGAAGATTGTGAACAACACCGCGTTCAAGAGCTTCCTGCGGTCGGCGGCCACGGTGGCGGGGCGGGAAATCGGCCGCTCGATCTTCGGCACCCGCAAGCGCTGACCGCACTCTCGGGGCCACTTCGGCCCCTCAAAAGTACTGTGCCCCTTGCCCGTCAGGGCAAGGGGCACATTTCGTCCCAGCTCTATTCGCTGGCGAGCTTCTTGTATGCCGCCCCCGCCACCACGGAGGTGATCGCGCGCGGGCCGAACTGGCCCGCCAGGCTCATACCCTTGGAGATCAGGCCCGGCACCACGCGCATCTTGTTGCGCGCCAAGCCGTCGATGGAGATCTTGGCGGTGTACGCGGCGGTGACCCAGATGAATTCGGGGATCTTATTACCGACCTCGTCCTGATCCGGGTTATCGGTGCGGACCGGGCCCGGGGCCAGCAGCGTGACATTCACGCCGGTGTCCTTGAGCTCACCGCGCAGCGATTCGGCGAAGGTATTGGTGAACGCCTTACTAGCGGCGTAGGTGGTGTTGTGCGGGATGGGCATATTGCCCGCGGCCGAGCCGGTGATCAGGATGCCGCCCGCCCGCCGGGCCAGCATCCCCGGCAGCACCGCGAGGCTGAGGTCGTGGACGGCGACCGCATTGAGTTCCATGATGTCGCGCTCGTAGTCCAGGTCCAGATCGGCCAGCGCGCCGAAGGTGGCCACACCGGCGTTATTGCACAGGACGGCGATATCGCGCGAGGCCAGCTCCTTGGCCAGCGGCGCCCGCTGTTCCCGGTCGGACAGGTCCACCGCGCGCACCTCGGCGGTGACGCCGTATTTCTCGGTCAGCCGCTGCGCCAGCTGGTTCAGCAGATCCTCGCGCCGGGCGACGAGAATGACGGAGTACCCGCGCGAAGCGAGCTCTTCGGCCAGGGCTTGTCCGATCCCGGACGAGCTTCCGGTAATGACGGCACGGTTATCGGCTGTGGGTGCAGGCAGGCTCACGACAAGCGAGCCTACCGGGGCCCACTTATCCCATGACGACGTACTTCATCTGTTCCTGCGGCGCGCAGCGCATGACGCCGCCCGCATTGATCCATTCGCCGACAACGCGCGGAGCGTCACGGGCCGGGTTGTAGATGTCCTCCTCACAGGAGAACAGCCCGTCGCCCGCGTATACGAGGCGGGTGGTGTTGGGGAACCAGAATTCGACGCCGGGTTCGGTCGGGTGGTCGAGCACATTCCGGATACCGACCACCATCGCGTCGTTGGCCTCGTCGAAAGCGATCCACTCGTGTGGAAAACGCATATGCGGAAACGGCTTCATGACATTGACGATCCACCGCCGCGCATCCTCGCGATTGTCGAAGGTGCCGTACGCGTGCTCGATATAGGTCACGTCCTCGGTGAAGAGATCCGCGAACGGTGACCAGTCCTCGGTCTGCGAACAGCGGTCGACCACCGAACCGTAGTGGCGCAGCGCGTCTTCCAGCTCGGCCCGACTGAACTTACCCATGGTGACTCCTCTCCCGACGCACATTAAGCGCTTCCGCTTAGTCATGTCGGGGAATCGCCGCAATGCGGCACTCCTCGAAAGCCGCGCAACCGCTTTCGCGCTAGCCGTCACCGCAATGGTCGTGGACCTGCTCGTTCTCATCCCCGACCTGTTCCCTGACATCAATGGCACCGCGTGGTGCAGATCGACCTGGCTCCGCAAGGCGGGGCTTCTCGTCCCCGGAGCGGCAGATGAGCCCGCTATTGTCGAGTTCTGGAAGCGACGAGAAGGGGCGGGTCGATGGGGCGAATCGCACAGCAGCGCCCCGCCGCCACCCCGGCATCGGCTGGTCAGGTGGCGCGGCGGGGAGCCATTCTGCGGGCGGCTGCCGAACTCGGTGCCGAAGCGGAGTTCGACCGGGTGCAGATGGCCGATCTCGCCACGCGGGCGGGCGTGGCGCTGGGCACGCTCTACCGATACTTCCCCACCAAGACCGAAGTGTTCGCGACCCTGTTCCAGGAACAGATCGCCACTTTCGTCGCCGATCGGTGGCAGCCGCCCGAGGGGGATGGCGCCGTGGAGCGCGTCGGGCGCAATCTGGCCGCGCTGAACGCGACACTGCTGCGCAGCCCGCGGCTGTGCTCGGCGATGCTGCGCGCCACCGCCGCCGCCTATATGAGCCAGCCGCCGCCGGAACAGTTGTGGCTGGAATCGGAATCCGCACTGACGCAGGCGATTCTGGACACTCTCGGAATCGAGCAGCCCGGTCCGGACGATCACAGCGCCGCCCTGTTGCTGATCTACAGCTGGTGGGGTGTGCTCACCTCGAGTCTGAGCCGACGCATGTCCCCCGAACGTGCCGAACATGAACTGTGCCGGGCTGCCTCGTTGATCCTGGCCGACCACATCCACTGAGAGTCACTGTCGGCTGCCGCGCACGGCCGGGTCGAAGCGCGCTTCTGACGTCGGTATCTCCCGCGAGCCTCGCCGCGCCCCCCAGGTAATCGAGCCGTATATCCGCATGAGCCTTGACATCACAGAAACTAGAATTAATTCTAGTTTCTAGGTGGCTCGCGCCATGGCGACTGCCTGGAGAGGTGAGGGACATGACGGACAAGGTGTTGGAGCAGGTCGAAGCACTCGGTGAGCGGTTGGCCGCCACCGCCGCCGACAGCGAAGCACTCGGGCGATTGTCCGACGACAGCGTCGCCCTCATCCGCGAAGCCGGGGTGATGCGACTACTGCAACCCGCCGACTTCGGCGGGTACGCCGCCCACCCGCGCGTCTTCGCCGAAACCGTCATGGCGGTGGCTCAGCGATGCGGTTCGACCGGATGGGTCTGCGGCGTCGGCGGCGTGCACCCGTGGGAGATGGCGCTGATGGACCGACGCCTGCAACAGGAGGTGTGGGGCGAGGACCCCGACACCTGGATCGCCTCGCCGTATGCCGCCCAAGGCGTCGCCACGCCGGTCGACGGCGGCTACCGGCTGCGCGGACGCTGGGGCTTCTCCTCCGGCACCGACCACTGCGACTGGATCTTTCTCGGTGCCACCCTTGGCGACGCCGACGGTCGTCCCGCCGAACCGCGCACCACTCTGCACGTGGTGCTGCCCCGCGCCGACTACGAGATCGTCGAGGACACCTGGGACGTCATCGGTCTGTGCGGCACCGGCAGCAAGGACATCCTCGTCGAGGACGCCTTCGTCCCCGTCTACCGGACCGTCGACGCGCAGGCGATGTCGGAGGGCTCGCAGGCTGCGGTGGCCGGCCGCGACGAAACCCTCTATCGGCTGCCGTTCTGGGCCATGTTCCCGCTCGGTATCACCGCCGCGGTCATCGGCATTGCCGAAGGCGCACTCGCCGTGCATCTCGCGTACCAGCGTGACCGCACCACCATGACCGGCGTCCGCATCACCGAGGACCCCTACACCCTGTCCGCGATCTCCGAGGCCGCCGCCGAGATCGCCGCATCCCGCACCCAGCTCCTCGACGGTATCGAGCGCCTCTACGACCTCGCCGACGCGGGCACCACCATCACCTTCGCCGATCGCGCCGTGACCCGACGCAATCAGATCCGGTGCGCCTGGCGCGCCGTGGCCGCCGTCGACGACATCTTCGCCCGCTCCGGAGGAAACGCGGTCCGCCGCAGCAATCCCGTACAGCGGTTCTGGCGCGACGCCCACACCGGTCTGCAACACGCCATCCATACCCCCGGACTCGTCTACCACGCCACCGCGCTCACCACCATGGGCATCGAACCGCAACCGCGACAGCGGATCATGATCTGAGCCGCACACCCGGAAACGGGCTCGCCGACTGGCGAGAACGCCGAGAAACGACGAATACGGCTCAACCCCTGGTGAAATTCGATGGGCACCGATGAGTTTCGAGCGCGTAGGAGGTCTACCCGTTTATGAGGAAACTGATCTACTCGATCGGCGTATCGCTGGACGGTTACATCAACGACCGTGACGGCAGCATCGACTGGACCGACCCGGACGATGAGCTGCACCAGTTCCACAACGACAGGTACCGCGAGATCGAGGTCTCGCTGCACGGCCGCCGACTGTACGAGCTGATGGCCGAATACTGGCCGCACGTGCCCGAGACCGCGTCACCCATCGAGCGCGAGTTCGCCGCCCTCTGGACGGAGAAACCCAAGGTCGTCTTCTCCCGGACGCTCACCGAGGTCCAGTGGAACAGCACTTTGGTCAGTGCGAACGCGGTCGACGAGGTCCGCAGGCTCAAGGCCGGAGGCGATGGTGTCATGGAGGTCGGTGGCGCGGGCCTCGCGGCCTCGCTGCTGCCCCACGGGCTCATCGACGAGTACCAGTTGTTCCTCTCACCCATGGTGCTCGGCGGCGGCACACCGCTGTTCCCGCCACTGGACAAGCGCATCCCGCTCCGACTGGCCGAGACGAGGCACTTCAACACCGCGGTGATGCTGCGCTTCCTCGCCGACTGAGGCTGAGGTCATCTCAGCTTCGGCAACACGCCATCATGCCGAGTCGAGTGCGAATTCCGAGTGGTGGTGCGTGTTTACCAAGCATCACTCAGTTCTGCGTGAAATGTGCGCCGAGTCGTCCGCACAACACGGCCAACTCGGATTCGTCGACACGCGGCCCATCGCTCCATGAGGTGAACCAGTCCACTGTGTCGGGCGTGCCTGCGGGGCGGACGAACACATGCTGGTGGAAGTGCGTGACGCTGCGGCCGGTGATCGCTGAGAACACGTATTCAGGCGATAGCTCGGTGCGCAACGCGTATGCCGCGCGGCGAGCCGCCCAACCGACTGCGGTGCCCTCGGCATGGGCGTTGGCGGCGGGCAGTTGCCGCCCGGAGTTGCGGCGCGGCGTCGTGGTCGGCTGAACGGGGCTCAGCGCGCGGGCGGTTCCATGAAGGCGATGCCCCACCCCACGTGGCCGTGCCAGACGCTGGCGATGCGTCCGCCCTGCACAGCCGGTTTGGGGTCGCCGATCGGGCCACCGGCCGCGCGAATGGCTTTCACGGCACCGTCCAGATCGGGGGTCTTGAAGGCGACTCCGACCAGTGCGGGCGGCTGACCGGAGGTCACCGCCTCGATGAATGGCTCGCCCACCCGGTAGAAGGCCATTTCCGGGCCGTCCGGACCACGTGGATGGAACCTGCGGCGTGGTGGATCACCGAGTACCGCAGTGAGATTGGTGACGGTGTCGTCCAATTCGGGTGCCCAGTAGACGACGTGGTCGACGATGGTGACGCCGTTCGGATGTGATGAACCATCCGGTCCGGCAGTGGAATCCACCAGGGTGGGCACACCCAGCACGTCCGGGTCGGCGTGCACCTCGTCGAAGCCCCAGGCGGGCTGGCCGAAGGTGCACGTCACCTGACCGATGCGAATGGTCCCGTCGATGACGGTGAAACCCAGTGCCGCCCACGCCTGCTCGTCACCGGGCAGGCCGAGGCGGGTGAGCAGCGGCATTACAGGGCCGCCGCCAGGCGGGTGCCCTGATCGATGGCACGTTTGGCGTCGAGCTCGGAGGCCAGGTCGGCGCCGCCGATGAGGTGTACCTTGACGCCCGCCGCGATCAGCGGCTCCTGAAGTTCGCGGACGGACTCCTGTCCGGCGCAAAGGATCACGTTGTCGCACTCGATGACGCGCGAGCGTTGACGCTTTTCACCGAAGCTGATGTGCAGCCCCTTGTCGTCGATGCGCTCGTAGTTCACGCCGCCGATCTGTTCCACGCCCTTGGCCTTGACCGCGGCGCGGTGTACCCAGCCGCTGGTCTTGCCCAGATCCTTGCCGAAGGAGGAGGCCTTGCGTTGCAGCAGTACGACCTCTCGTGCGGCGGGGGAGGGCTTGGGGGCGGTGACGAAGCCGCGCACGTTCTCGTCGTCGGTGACACCCCACTCTTCCTTCCACTCGTCGAGCTTCAGGCTGGGATGTCCTTCGACGGTGAGGAATTCGCTGACATCGAAGCCGATACCGCCCGCGCCGATAACGGCTACCTTCTTGCCGACCGGCTTACCCTCACGCACCAGTTCGGCGTAGGTCAGTACCTTCGGGTGGTCGATACCCGGGATATTCGGTACGCGCGGCTTCACGCCGGTGGCCAGAATAACCTCGTCGTAGCGGCCGTCGATGAGCTGCTGCGCGGAGGCGCGGGTATTGAGATGCAATGTCACGCCCGAGATTTCGATCTGCCTGGTGTAGTAGCGAATGGTTTCGCTGAACTCTTCCTTGCCCGGGATGCGGCGGGCGATATCGAATTGGCCGCCGATCTTGTCATCGGATTCGAACAGATCCACCCGGTGCCCGCGCTGGGCGAGGCTGACCGCCGCCGAGAGTCCGGCCGGACCCGCGCCGACCACCGCGAACCGGCGGGTGCGCCGGGTGGGGAGCAGCTTCAGCTCGGTCTCATTGCCCGCACGCGGATTCAGCAGGCAGGACACGTGTTTCGCCTGGAAGGCGTGATCCAGGCAGGCCTGGTTGCAGGCGATGCAGGTATTGATCTCGTCGGCGCGGGCTTCCTTCGCCTTATTCACCCAATCCGGGTCGGCCAGCAGCGGGCGGGCCATGGAAATGAGCTCGGCGTCGCCGCGGGTGAGGATCTCCTCGGCCGTCTCCGGCATATTGATGCGGTTGGACGCGCACACCGGAATATTCACCAGGGCCTTGACCTTCGCGGTCCACTCCACGAAGGCCGCGCGCGGCACCGAGGTGACAATGGTGGGGACGCGGGCCTCGTGCCAGCCGATATCGGTATTGATAATGGTGGCCCCGGCGGCCTCGACATCCTTTGCGAGGGCGGCGATTTCGTCCCACGTCTGGCCGTTCTCCACATAGTCGGCCATGGAGAGCCGGAACACGATAATGAATTCCGGGCCGACGGCCTCGCGCACCCGGCGCACGATCTCGACGGCGATGCGGCGGCGGTTCTCGGCGCTACCGCCCCACTTGTCCTTGCGCTTATTGGTGCGCGGCGCCAGGAACTGGTTGATGAAATAGCCTTCACCACCCATGATCTCGACCCCGTCGTAGCCGGCGAACTTGGCGAGGTAGGCGCAGCGGGCGTAGTCGTCGATGGTCTGCTCGACACCCTTGGACGACAGCGCGCGTGGCCGGAAAGGGTTGATGGGTGCCTTGATCGACGACGCCGACACACTGCCGGGCATATACGAGTAGCGACCCGCGTGCAGGATCTGCAAGGCGATCTTGCCGCCCTCGGCATGGACCGCCTTGGTGATGGCGCGGTGTCGGTACGCCTCGGTCTTATTGGTCATCTTCGCACCGAAGGGCAGCAGCCAGCCGGTGCGGTTCGGCGCGTAGCCGCCGGTAATAATCAGGGCCACACCACCTTTCGCGCGCTCGGCGAAGTAGGCGGCCAGCTTGTTGGTGTTCCAGGCCCGATCCTCCAGGCCGGTATGGATGGAACCCATCACCACGCGATTGCGCAAAGTGGTGAATCCGAGGTCGAGGGGCTCGAACAGGTGCGGGTAGGAACTCATTGCTGAGCACTGCCTTTCGGGGACGCGGGCGACGGGGCTGTGTCGCCGGGCCGGGTGGTGTCCTGACGGGTGGTGTCCTGGCGCAGCGCGGTCAGGACCTCGTCGCACCAGTCGACGAACCCCTCCTCGACGCGGACACCCGCGCGCAGGACGAGGTACTGGTGCAGTGCCGTGCCGGAGAGCTGTTCCGGTGCGGAGAAGTCTTTTTTCTCGAAGGCCCGAAAGATCTCGAGTCGTTGGGCGTGCTGGTCGCGGTGGCGTTCGACATCCGCGCACAGGGCCGGGATATCACCGTGCGAGGCGGCCCGCAGTTTGACGCCCAGCTCATTGCGCATGGGCGTGATGTCGGTCGGTTCGGCAATCCAGCGCGACAGTTCATCACGTCCGGCATCGGAGACGGTGTAGACCTTCTTATCCGGCCGCCCGTCCTGGGCCACTGTCTCGACGGTCAGCCAGCCCTGCTCCTCCATGCGCTTGAGTACGCGATAGATCTGCTGGTGGGTGGCGTTCCAGAAGAAGCCGATGGATTTGTCGAAGCGCCGCGCCAGTTCGTACCCCGAACTGGCGCGTTCGGTCAGCGATACCAGCAGCGCGTGTTCGAGGGCCATACGCCGAGAATAACTGCGACTCGATGTACTATGCAACTTGGTGCATAGCGAGTCCGGAATGTAGAGCAGTTCCTGTACGTGTTCAGCGCCCGCTACTCCGCCTCGGATGAACCGCCCCGGATGCGTGGTTGTAGATGCTGACTCCGGCCGGTGCCCGGGAGTGGGCGGCGCCGCACGGGCCGTTGGCCATGACCGACGAGGACCGTGACTGCCCCTGACTGCGGCACGCCGAGAAGCATCGCCGCAGGGCAACCGGATGACGGGTGTGTTCGCCGGGTGCGAGTCCCTCGCGTCGCATACTCTGCGCTGATGGCGGAGGTATCCGGGCAGGCGACAATCGGGCAGGCCAGCGGGCGCGGGCAGGTGGTCGCATGGGGTTTCTGGGATTGGGGATCCGCGGCCTTCAATGCCGTGATCTTGACCTTCGTCTTCTCGGTGTATCTCACCGACAAGGTGGGCGAGGATCTACCGGGCGGTATTTCGTCGAGTGCGTGGCTGGGCTGGGCCCTCGGCGCGGCGGGGTTGGTGGTGGCGGTGACCGCGCCGGTGAGCGGTCAGTGGTTCGACGCCGCCGCTCGTCGCAAACTGTCGCTGGCCGTGCTGACCGGCCTGACGGTGCTGACGATGGCGGGGATGTTCTTCGTCAACGACAGCTACCACTACTTCTGGCTGGGCCTGGTGCTGCTGGCCTTCGGCTCCGCGTTCTTCGAACTGGCGAATGTGCCCTACAACGCGATGCTGCGCCAGGTGTCGACACCCGCGACCGTCGGGCGGGTCTCCGGGTTCGGTTGGGCCATGGGCTACTTCGGCGGCATCGTGCTGCTGCTCATCTGCTATTTCGGATTCATCAGCGGTGATGGGGATTTCCGCGGCGTGTTCGGACTGCCGACCGACGAGGGCCTCAATATCCGTCTGGTGGCGGTCCTGGCGGCCGTCTGGTTCGCGGCCTTCGCGCTGCCCGTGCTGTTCACGGTGCCCGAATTGCCGCGCACCGACGCCGATCCGGGCGCGGCGGTCGCCGTCGTGCCGGCACCGCGCGGCGGTGTGGTGGTCGGCTGGTTCCGCGCCCTCGTCACCTCCTATCGGGTGTTGTGGCGCGACCTGCGTGAACTGTGGCACTCCGATCGCCACACCGTCTATTTCCTGTTGGCCAGCGCGGTATTTCGGGACGGTCTGGCCGGTGTCTTCACCTTCGGTGCGATTCTGGCCGTCCGGGTCTACGACATCGCCGCTGCCGACGTACTGCTGTTCGGTGTCGCCGCGAATGTGGCCGCGGCACTGGGCGCGCTGATCGCGGGCCGTTTCGACGACCGTGTCGGCCCGAAGACCGTTATTGTCGGAGCGCTGATCGCCATGATTGTCTGTGGCTTGATCCTGCTGACCGTTTCCGGCCCGCTCATGTTCTGGATCTTCGGTCTCGCGCTCACCGTATTCGTGGGCCCCGCACAGTCTTCGGCCCGGTCTTTCCTCGCCCGTCTGGCCCCGCCCGGCCGCGAAGGTCAGCTGTTCGGTCTCTACACAACCACCGGCCGCGCCGTATCATTCCTGGCCCCAAGCCTTTTCGGCCTCTTCGTCTTCGTCTTCGACGATGACCGCTTCGGCATAGTCGGCATTCTGATCGTGCTGGCGCTGGGCCTCGCCGCGCTGATACCGGTGCGTTCGCCCGCACGCCGGGCGCGCTGATCGAGGTATTTCAGGGCTTCCAGGCGGCCATGCCCAGGCCGACGAGGCGGACCTGGCGCACCGCTGTGGCCACGACCCGCGGGCGGTCGCGGGGTTCGCTGGCGATGTAGTCGGCAATGCGTTCGGCGACCGTCGAGACAATGAGGTCGGCGGCGAGTTCGAGATCGTCAGGCGACCAGGTGTCCAGGGCGCGGACCCGGGAGAGGTCGACGACCAATTCTCGGACTATCAGGTGCATTTCGACGGAGATGGCGCTGCGCAGCGCGGCCGAGCCACCGTGGCGTTCGCGCACCAGAAAGCCGTAGAGGTCACGTTTGCCCTCCACCTGCTCGAAGACGAATCGGACGGTTTCGGCCAGGCGGGCATCGGGGGTGCGGCGCAATTCTCGTAGCGCCAAACGCAATTCGCGTACGCCCTGGGCGACCAGCGTCGCGCCGAGCTCCTCCAGTGAGGAAAAATGCCGGTAGAAGGCGGTGGGGACGATCCCCGCCGATCGCGCGATCTCCCGCAGGCTCAGGGCCGCGAAGCCGCGTTCGGCGGCCAGGGCGAGGGTGCCTTCCAGTACTGCGGCGCGGGTGCGTTCCTTGCGCTCACCTCGGGTAGCTGCCTGCTCGCTCACGTCGATGAGCATACATGCGTTCACATTCTGTCCCTTCGCAAGATGTCGTGTGGGTCACACGAACTGCAGGTTGAACTTGGGGGCGTCTACCCGGCAGACTAACTCAGTGTACAGATGTGCACTGAAAGCTCCCCGGTATCGGTACCGTGGACGGTGCACCCGACAACGACGGGGCGCGCCGAGATATTCGGTGACGCGACAGGAGGCCCGCATGGTTGGACTACTCAGCCTCGTGCAGACACTCACCAGCCCGCACCCGCTGGACCGCTATCTGGAACTGGTGCGTCCGACGTTGACCGTGCGCGATATGCGCGCCGAGATCACCCACGTCCGCCGCCATCCCGCCCCCGGCAGTGCCGAGGGGTCGGTGACCTTGACCCTGCGACCGACCCGGCAGTGGGACGGACACCTCGCCGGGCAGTATGTGCAGATCGGCGTGGTTATCGACGGTGTGCGCCACACCCGCTGCTATTCACCGGTGAATACCCAGGGTCGGCGCGATCGCCATATCGAACTGACCATCAAGGCCCATCCGAACGGCCTTGTCTCCCAGTACCTCAATGCCCACGCCGTGCCCGGCATGGTGGTGGACCTGGCCCCGGCGGCGGGTGTGTTCCACCTGCCCGGCCAGCGGCCGGACAAGATCGTGCTCATTAGTGGCGGCAGCGGTATCACCCCGGTGCTGTCCATGCTGCGTACTCTCGCCGCCGAGGGGTACGCGGGGAAAGTAGTGTTCCTGCACTACAACCGTTCGCCGGAAATGACTCCGCACCGTGCGGAGCTCGACGCGATCGCGATGCAGCACACCAATTTCCGGATCGAGATGTGTTACCCGGAGCTCGATCCGGAGCAGCGTTTCAGCTACGACCAGCTGGAGCGGATCGCACCCTGGTTCGCCACCGCGCAGACGTATATGTGCGGGCCTCCCGGGCTCATGAGTGCCGTGCGGACCATTTTCGAGGCCGAGCAGTTGGCCGACCGGCTGCACAGCGAGGAATTCACCCTCAGCCTCGCACCGGCCGAGACCGAGACCGCCGAGGGCGACATCACCTTCTCCGGTAGCGGCATCACCGCCGCCAACTCCGGCGAAACTCTGCTAGAGCAGGCCGAAACCGCCGGTCTCACGCCGGAGTACGGCTGCCGCATGGGGATCTGCTTCACCTGCACGGCGGTCAAGCGCAGTGGCTGCACCCGCAACCTGCGCACCGGGGAGCTCGACAACGACCCGGATCAGCCCATCCAGCTCTGTATCAACGCCCCCGTCGGGGACGTCGATATCGCTATCTGACAAGGAGCGATCATCATGGCGATACTCACCGAAACCAAAGACGGCCCGCTGGTTCTCAGCGCCGACCAGATCGAGGAACTCGGCCGCGAACTCGACGAGCTGCGCGCCCGCGTCACCGCCGATCTCGGCGACCGCGACCGCGAATACATCTACAAGATCATCAGGGCCCAGCGTGCCCTGGAGGTCACCGGCCGTGGTCTGTTCTACCTCGGCTTCCTACCGCCATTCTGGCTGGCGGGTGTGGCCGCGCTGAGCGCCTCCAAGATCCTCGACAATATGGAGATCGGCCACAACGTCATGCACGGCCAGTACGACTGGATGCGTGAACCCGGCCTGAATTCCCGTGTCTTCGAATGGGATACGGTCTGTCCGTCCGATCAGTGGCGGCACTCGCACAACTACATGCACCACACCTTCACCAATATCCACGGCAAGGACCGCGATATCGGCTACGGCATTCTGCGCGTGGACGAGGCCCAGGCCTGGAACCCGCTGCGACTGGGCAACCCGCTCTACGCCGCCGCACTCATGCTCGCCTTCGAATGGGGCGTCATGGGCCATGACCTGGAGGTGGAGAACATTGTCCGGGGTAAGCGCTCGTGGTCCGATATCAAGACGCTGGTCACCGGCCAGGCGCGTAAGGCCGGTCGGCAGGTGCTCAAGGACTACGTGGTGTTCCCCGCGCTGACCGGGCCGCTGTTCGTGTCCACCCTCGCGGGGAACTTCACCGCGAATATCGTGCGCAATATCTGGACCTTCTCGATCATCTTCTGTGGACACTTCCCGACCGGCGTACAGACGTTCACCGAAGAGGAGACCGCCGAGGAAACCCGCGGTGAGTGGTACGTGCGCCAGATGCTGGGTTCGGCCAATATCACCGGTAGTGAGCTCTTCCACATCATGTCCGGCAATCTGTCGCACCAGATCGAACACCACCTGTTCCCGGATCTGCCCGCCAACCGGTACCCGGAGATCGCGCCGCAGGTCCGTGCGCTGTGTGAGAAGTACGGCCTGCCCTACAACACCGGTCGCTTCAGCAAGCAGATCGGTTCGGTCTGGGGCAAGCTCTTCAAGCTCGCCCTGCCGCCCTTCCTCGCCGGCAAAACCCCACAGCCAGGTGTTATCGTCATGCGGCGGGGGAAGCCGAGCGAAGTGGGCGTGTAGATGATCGGAAAATTCGAAAGCAATAAGGATCTGATCCAGGAGCTGACGGCCTCCGGGGCGCGACACGTCGGCAATATCGCGAACATCATTACCGGCACTGTCGCCGAGGTGACGCGCGAAATCGGGGATTGGGTCACCGACGCCATCGAGATGCGGGAGGCCGCCGCGGCCGCGGCGGCCGACGCCGCCGCACAGCGTGAGGCGGACGCCGTAGCGGCGGAATCCGACGATGAGCCGGAAGCCGTTGTACCGCAGGATGTTCCGGTGTCGGATGCGGTCGACGAGCAGACGGCGGAGTTCATCGACGCCGAGGTTGTCGTCGAGCCGCGACAGTACTGAGAGCTCCATCCGTCATTCCGGCATGCTCTTGGCCGGAATCCGCACCTCGTATGAGAGTGCTGGATCCCAGCTCGGGACACGCCGGGATGACGAGTTCGGGTTTCAGGAGCCAGGTGGTACTTCTCCTCCGAGAGGTGCCACCGGCTCACCACACCGGCAGTCGACGTCGGTGCTGGGCTACCTCGGTGATCAGATCTCGGTAGCCATCGGTCAGTTCGGCCAATCGATACCACTGCAGATGCGCCTCGCGGTCCACGCCGTGACGAGCGTTCCCGTCGCCATTGCGGCCCTCGCCATTGGGTCCGCTGACGTCGTATCCGGTCACATCCGCACCTCGTCTGGCCGCCTCCTCGTCATTGCGAGTGGGCGGACCGTCGCCGTTCGGGGTCCCGCTATGTCGGCGCGCTCGTCCGTCGCCATTCTTGCCCGCCCGTGCCGTACGCGGCGGCATACCCAGAGCCTGTTGTGCCGCAACCCATTTCGCTGCCATGCGATCGATGACCGAGCCCAGGGTCTCGGTATGCAGCGAGGCGCCGTTGCGGTGAGCGATATGGGCGGCCACCCAATCGTCTATGCGGTCCACCAGTTGCGCCCGCCGAGCGTCGATGGTCTCCAGTACCTGGCTGCACTGCGCCACGCGCCCCGGCGTGGCCTCGGGAGCGTGCGCGTTCTGCTGGGCGTAGAGCCGTTCTTCATGGCATTGCGCCAGCTCATGGGCGGCCTGGAGGACTTCGCGGTCGAGACGGTCGGCGGTGACCGGTTCCCGGAAGGCGCGCAGGAGAGTGGCCGGTGCGGGTAGCTCGGCCCCGGACATCGGTAGGTCGGCCCCGAAACCCATTGCGCTGTAGTCGGTTGCCATGTTTCCTACCCTCGACTGTGCTGATTTGGGTGCGCCAGGGCCGAGGGGGTTTCGGGGAGGGGCTCCCCTCGGCTCCGGCGCAGCCCCGTACGTCGGTACGCACAGCCCACCAATCATTGACACGGTAAAGAAACCGGGATATCCGCGACGATGCGATGGGGAGACTGTCCGAAATACGGGACATATTCAGGTTGGCGCGATACCGGGTGGCGCGCAACCGGCGGGCGCGCGATTCGGCGAAGCTGCCGGAAAATCGTTATACACCATTACAGTACGGTCACGTGCGGGGCGCGTTTCGTGGCGAATCGACACCTGCGGATCGGTCGCCCGGGGTGGGCTCGACGATCGTGGTCGGAGTGTCGCGGTCCTCGCGCGTGCCGTCTCCGTCCGTAGTGGCGTATCGGTGGCAATCGGTCGGGCGTGGCGGCGTCGGCGCGGTCACGGGTCCGATAGCCTCGATATTCGTGCCCGCATACGTATCCTCACCGGAGCTGACCTTCGGTTTCATGTTCGCGCTGGAAGATCCGGAGCGAATCGCGGAAGTAGTGCGCACCCTCATGGTCCGCCGAACAATCTCGGTGTTCCGATTGGCGCATCTGTCCGACGACAACGGTCCGCCGGAGCGGTATGTCGTGAATTGGTCGGCCATTCCGCAGATTTCCATCACCACCGCGGCGCCGGAGCGGGACGAGTTGCATTCCAGCGGAACGATGCTGGTCAACGCGTTCCTCGGCGAGGACGGTGAAGTGAGTCTTTATTCCGCGGGCGCCCAGCCTCCGCGATAGGCGTTCAGCCGACTTTCGTTACGGTGACACTTGACATATCGGGTCTAAGCAATCTCTCAGCTACTGACCAGGAGTCTGTCAGGGAGCATCGGCAGTGTGGGTCACGTCGTCGGCGGGAGATCCCCGCCGGAGACGTCACACAACAGAGAGGTTGATACATGATTCCGGTTATCATCGACACTGGTTCCGCCGCCCTCAACGGCCTGTTCAGCACCGGTTCGGCTGCTCTGAGCGGCATCTTCAACACCCTGTTCACGGGTTCTTTCGGCGGCTGACCGCCGACACCGAAGAGATTTCGACTCACCGCCCCGGACATATTCGTCCGGGGCGGTTTTTGTGTCGCGGAACAGTTTTGGCGTCCTTTATGGCGACCTCGATCTCAGCTCACCAGCGCCGGGGTCCGGCGACGCAGTAGCACCTGCTCCAGCAGCGCGACCAATACTCGCTTCGCCGATTCCCGGTCACGCGCATCGCAATCCATCATATGAATCGCCGGATCGATATCCAGGGCCTCGCGCACCTCGTCGAGGTCGAAGCGCGCGCCCGCGTCGAAGCGGTTGACCGCCACGACGAATGGGACGCCGCGCTGTTCGAAGTAGTCGAGTACCGGATAGCAGTCCTCGACCCGATCGGTATCCACCAGCACCACCGCGCCCAGCGCGCCGTCGAGCAGATCGTCCCAAAGGAATTCGAAACGCTCCTGACCGGGCGTGCCGAACAGATACAGCACCAGTGCCGAGTCGAGGGTGATGCGGCCGAAATCCAAGGCCACCGTCGTGGTGGTCTTGCCGGTATCGCGGCCCGGATTGTCGATCCCCACCGATACTTCCGTCATCGCCGCCTCGGTGGCGAGTGGTTCGATTTCGGAGATGGCGCCGATGAGGGTGGTCTTGCCGACACCGAAACCACCGCTGACCACGATTTTCACCGAGGAGGCGAGCGGGCCGGAGGCAGTGGTGGCGGGAGACGCGCTGTGGTCAGAGTGCCCGAACAAGGTCCCGGATCCTTTCGATGGCGGCGGTGGATAGTTCGTCGGCCTCGCTCACCGACACGTGGCCCGCGCTCGCCAGATCGCTGACCAGGACACGAGCCACGCCGACCGGAACCCGCAGGGCGGCACCGATTTCGGCGAGTGAGTGTGGTTGCTGGCACAGCCGCACCACGCGCTCGGTTTCGAAGCGCAGCGGTGCGGACAGTGCGGCGGGGGCGGCGCGTACCAGGGTTTCCAGGCGCAGACCGTCGATCAGTGGGGTGGTGCGGCCAGCGGTCATCATGAAGGGCCGCACCACGGGGTCCTCGGTCTGCGAGCGCATCGTCGCGGCCCGCGGCGGCGTAGCGGGTCCGGCCCATTCTTCGGGCCGTTCGAGCGCGA
Source organism: Nocardia uniformis NBRC 13702 (assembly GCF_001613345.1). GTDB lineage: Bacteria > Actinomycetota > Actinomycetes > Mycobacteriales > Mycobacteriaceae > Nocardia > Nocardia uniformis. Next base: position 47,389 of record NZ_BDCE01000047.1, read on the forward strand.
TCATCCGGGGGTCCGGGAGCCGATGTCGATGGTTCATCGCGACAGGGATTCGCGTAACTCGGTAATGAGGGTCGGGGTGAGCAGATTTCCGGCACGCTCGGCCAGGATCGCCATCTGATAGCCCACCAGGCCCACATCGGCGGCGCTGTCGGCGATAACGCCGATACAGCTGCCGTCGGTCACCGCGGAGACGAGTAGGAAGCCACGTCCCATCTCGATCATGATGAGCCGCAGGCCATCGAAGTCGTAACTGCGGGAAGCGCTTCGGCTCAGGCTGCTGAGTCCGGACACAATGGCGGCGAGGCGGTCCGCGCCGGTGCGGTCCAGGCCGGCCGACATGGCCATGAGCAGTCCGTCGGCGGACACCGCGACGGTATCGCGCACCCCGTCGGTGGTGCGCACGAAGTCGGACAGCAACCAGTTGAAGGTATGCGGGTCGGTTTCGGTGTAGTGGGTCGTCACCTGCGGTCCTCCTGTGGATGGGGCTGGTCCCCGCGTTCGCCGCGCTGATGTCCGGCGCGGAATCCTGCCAACATGCCGCGCACTTCCTCGGGGGAGCGTCCGGCGACGAGTGCGGGGGGCTGTCGGGTCGGCGCGAACCGCGATTTCTCGGGTGTCGTACCGGCGTGCTCACGAGTCTTCCTGCTGCGCTTGACAAGCCCGTTTCGTGTGCGTTGCACCCCTGCGTCGGTCGCCGTGTCGTCGCTGTGAGATTCATTCGGCGCCAAGGTAACCGCAGATGTTCCCACGGCCGCCACCTCGTTTGCGGGGGTAGTGGCTGGCGCATGATTCACCTGGAAGAGCTTTTCCGCCAACGGAATCGAGGTTCCGTTGAGCGGATGCGTCGTCACGGTGCCGGTCGCCGCGCCGTTCGTCGCGGAGCTGTGCGTGCCGTCTGTTTCGATGCTGCCGACCCCGGATTGCGCAGTCGGGAAACCGTTGACGGCGGTGAGGTTGGCGCTGCTGGTTGGATCCAGGCTCGCGCCGGTGAATGCCTTTGCGGCTGGGTCGATCTCGGTGATACTTGCGATGCCGACCACTGCCGGATCGGTGTCGGCGGCCGCAGTGGGGGGTGCACCGCCCGGCCACACCTGCCGGTGTCGCCCGGTGTTGGGCCCGACGGGTGCGCCCTGGGTGAGTGCGAGTGGTTGCGCTGCTCCGTGTTTCGACTCCAGTGCCGGACTGTTTGGCGCGCCGACGAGGGTCTCGGGCAGCAGTAGGCGGGCGACGATTCCGCTGACGGGGGAGACGGTGAGTTCCACTTCGACGCCGAGGCGTCGCGCCAGTCGGCCGACGACATAGTGACCCAGGTAGCGGGTGGGGGCGACCAGGAAGTCGGCTTCGCCGCGCAGGCGGGCATTGGCGATGGCGAGTTGATCCGGGGACATACCGACGCCGTGGTCGACCACGGCAATGAGGTAGCGGGGACCCAGGCGGCGACCGTAGATCTCGACCTCGAGATCCGGTGGGGAGAAGGACAATCCGTTCTCGATGAGTTCAGCCAGCATATGCGCGAGCTCACTGACCGCCGAGCCGACGATATCGATATCGTCCACGCGGCGCAGGATGACCCGGCGATAGTCGTCGACTTCGGACAGGCCGGCGCGAACGACATCGCTGAGCGGGATGGGCTCGGACCAGCGGCGCGGGCTGGATTCGCCGACCAGGACCAGCAGGCTTTCGGCATTGCGGCGCATACGAGTGGCGAGGTGGTCGAGTTCGAACAGGTTCGACAGTGCGTTGGGGTCGAGTTCCTCGCGCTCGAATTCACTGATCAGACCGAGTTGGCGGCGCACCAGATTCTGATTGCGGCGGGCCAGGTTGGCGAGCGATTCGGTGGTGTTGCGGCGCAGCAGGGCCTGATCGGACGCCAGATCGAAGGCGGTGGTTTGCACACGGTCGAAAGCCTTCGCCACCGAGATGATTTCGTCGCCCGCCCGGATGCCGAGCCGGACCGGCTCCGGTGGTTCGGGGTCGGTCCCGTCATTGCGCCGCCAGGCGGTAATGAGGTCGGGCAGTCGTCGGGTCGCCACCTCGTCGGCCTCGGCGGCCAGCCGCGCCAGCGGTCCAACGATCGCGCGCACGGCCGCCACCACCAGGGTCACCTGTGCGGCGATGGCCAGTAGCGCGGCCAGCAGGTACGCACCGAGCACCAGGGTGGCGCGGTCGCGCATTTCGTCGGCGCGGGCCCGAATCTCATCGCCCACCGCGCGCTGTACGCCGTGTTCGGAGTCGATGACCGAGGTCATCTGCCGCCACCACTCGGCCGCACTCACCGGCTCCAGCAGCGGACCCGCTGTCGAGCCGATGGCAATGGCTTCGGCGGCAGCGGCGCGCGTCGAATCCTCCGAACGCATGGCGGTGGTGAGCAGGATGCTTTGCTCGGCGGTGGCATCGCGTTCGAAGGCGGTGATGGCGGCCAGTTTCGCGGCACGAATATCGAGGAATCGCACGTACTCGCCGGGTCCGAAACCGCCCGAGGTGAAGACGCCATTGAGGAATCCGCGTTCCTGCGCGGTGTACTCCTTGGCCTCGCCGAGCGCGTAGAGCGCCTGCAATCCCCGCCACAGGTCGGTGTCCCGGGCGCGGTCGAGATCCGGACGCGCCCGATTGAGCGCCGCGATGCCGCCGCTGTAGAACTGGAAGGTCGCTGCCCGGTCGATGCGCCGCGCGTCCACATCGGCACGATTGGCGCTCATACCCGACAATTGGGCGACCGCCGAACGCACCTGGTCGGCACCGGTCGGGTTTCCGCTCAGTGCGAAGTTGAGCGCGTGCAGTGCCGTATCGGTGGCGTCGCGTTGATTCGCGACGGTCTGCCGTAGCGAATCATCCCCACCCAGTAGGCCATTGGTGAGACCGCGCTCACGTTGGACCTCGTGGACCAGATCCTGTACCGCCAAGGCCAGCGAGACCGCGCGCGCGGTCGCCCCGGTATCGCGATACCGTCCGAACTCACCGCCGATAATAATCGCCAATAGTGCGAGTACCAGCGTCACCGAGACCAGCAGAATTCGGGTCAGTCGGGCACGAATTGTGCGCGGCCGCGCGAATCCCACTGGCGGCGTGAGTCTTACGTTACCTCGCGGCAACAATGACGCCGGACGGAATTTCACTACATAGCTCCTGCAATATCGGCCATCGTGCCGACTTGCGCCGCGCACAGTGAGAATCATCAGCAACGTGTCATAGGGGCAGTGCACCCGCAAACCGAGACCGAACAGTGTGGCGTGCGGAACTCATTGCCGGGCCTGCTATTACACATCCACTCCCAATCTTCGTCGGATGGATGTGATCGCCGGGTCCGCTGCGAAACAATGTGATGACTATCGGCTCACCGTCGTGTCTTCGGCGCAGGAGAGGTCGGCGGTGGGCTCGGCGAATCGCGTTCTGCTCGACTGCTGTGATGGCCGAGGTGTATCCGCCGTTCGAATTATCGCTGCGGTCCGGTTGCGGATTCGTAGATGCGGCGCACCACATCCTCGATATCGGGTTCCTCGAGCGAGAGGTCGCGCACCTCCGCGCGCGCCGAGATCGCGGCGAGCAGTTGTGCGGCCGTAGTGTTCTCGGAATCGAACGCCAGGCGTTGCCGCATGCCCGAACCCGCGCTGTCGAGGAGTTTCGCACCGGGTAGATCGGTGAGCTCGGGTGTCGGCTCGACCAGGTCGACCGTCAGTACGCGTTGCGCGCCGACGGTGGCGGCCAACCCGGTCAGGGATCCGTCGTAGACCAGGCTGCCGCGATCCACCACCAGCACCCGGTCGCACAGCCGCTCGATATCGCCCATGTCATGGGTGGTGAGCAGCAGGGTGGTGCCGCGCTGGGTGCGCTCGTATCGCAGAAACTCCCGCAGCCGCTGTTTGGACAGCACATCCAGCCCGATGGTCGGCTCGTCGAGAATGACCAGTTCGGGTGAATGCAGCAGCGCCGCCGCCACTTCCGCGCGCATGCGCTGACCCAGCGACAGCTGTCGCACCGGGGTGTCGAGGGTGCTGCCCATTTCCAGCTGTTCGACCAGCTCACGCAGGCGTTTATCGGCCTTGGACTCGTCGAGTCGGTGGATGGCCGCCAGAATCGAGAACGATTCACGCAGCGGCAGATCCCACCACAGCTGCGACCGCTGCCCGAACACCACCCCGATCCGGCTCGCGAGTTCCCGGCGCTGCCGGACCGGATCGAGTCCACAGGTCCGCACCGTCCCGGAGGTGGGTACCAGAATTCCGGTGAGCATCTTTATGGTGGTGGACTTTCCGGCCCCGTTCGCGCCGATATAGCCGACCGCGGCACCGGGTTCCACTCGAAAGCTCATGGCGTCCACCGCGGTCGATACCCCACGCCGTCGTCGCCAGCGCCCCTCCTTGCGGCGCACCACGAACGTGCGGGTCAGATCCACGGTGTCGATAATGGGCCCGTTCACCCGCCGCCTCCCTGGTAGTGCCTGGTACCCACGCGCCACATCCCCAGCGCCGCCGCCCACACCCACAAGGCCGCCAACGGCGACGCCCAGGCCAGCCAGGACGGCAGTAGCGCCGGACCGGGCAGGTCCAGCAGGGCGATGGTGGGCAGATAGGAGGTGAAGGCCACGGGTATCAGGAATCCGAATATCAGTTTCATCGGTGTCGGGAACACCGAGGTCGGTTGCATCGAGGCATAGGACCCGCCGTAGGTGAAGGCATTGGTCAGCTCCGATCCGTCGATGAGGAAGAACTGCACCCCCGCCGCACAGATGAACAACCCGGCGAATATCGCGATACCCGAGAGCAGCGTAAAAATGAACAGCGCGACATGCGTTGGTGTCCAATCGATGTCATTGCGGGCTATACCGAAGCCGAGCACTACGGCAGCCACCGTAATCCGCGCCACCCGGCGCAACTGGATATCACTGATGGCCAATTGCAGCAGTAGCGGTTGCGGTCGCAGATAGAAGGCGTCGAGCTGACCCATTCGAATGTAGGTGGGCAGCGTATCGACGTGTCCCACAAGCATATCGGCGATCGCGAACGAGGTATTGCTCAGTCCGAACAGCAAAAGCATGGCGGTCAGGTCGAGCCCACCGAGTTGCGGCACATTGTGGAAGATCACATACATCTCGCCGAATTCCACCAGCCCGATCAGGAAGGCGCTGAACAGATCCGTGGCGAACGACAGCGGATAGGCCCGCTGCGCGCGCAGTCGGGAGCCGAGCACCGCCCGATAGGGTGCGAGCCCCGATCGTGCCTCAGCCACCCTGCACCTCCAGTTTGCGCCGCCCGGCGCGCAGCACCAGCTGCCCGGCGGCCAACAGGGCGAAGAACCAGAATATCTGGGCCGCAACGAGACCGACCGCATGCCAGCCGACGGTGCGGCCGGACAGCACGTCGATCGGCCACTGCATCATCGAGGGGAAGGGTGTGCAGTAGGCGAGGGTGCGCAACCAATCCGGGAACAGCGATACCGGCGCGAACAGCCCGGCCAGGAAGGTTCCGCAGATCATGTGCAGCGATCGCAGCCCGCGCGTCTCCACCATCCAGAATCCGGCCAGGCACACCGTGAACATGGATAGGAACGACACGGCGATGGCCAGCAGCAGACTGATCACGCCCAGGACATAGGGCCCCGGTGTATTCGGCATGGCGAGCCCGAAGGTGAGGACGCCGACGAGCACGCTGGGTAGTCCGCGCGGGAGCAGCGTGAAGACCGCGCGGCCGAGATACTCCGACAGATGGGCCAGTTGCATATCGATGGGCCGCAGAAAGTCGATGGCCACATCGCCGCTGCGAATACGCGCCACGATGTCCGGCATGCCCCAGAAGGCGATGGCCCCGAGCAGCCCCTGCGACAGCCAGATATAGGCACCGATGGTGCCCTGGTCGTAGCCGCCGAAATCGTCGGTGCTCTCGACCGCCGTCATCAGTACCGCGGCGCGGACGAAGCCGAACACGACATTGGTGACCAGGCCCGCGACCATGGCCAATCGGTAGTAGGACTGTCGGCGGAAACCCGCCCGGACCAGCTGCCAATAGACCCCCACGTCGGCGCGCACAAGAGATTGACACTACGTGGGGCAGGTGGGTGCGGCAAAGGAATATTGCCGGGTGCGCGCGGTACCCACCCGGTGACGGTCGGCTGATTCGTCGAAAACCTTCCCGGCGGCCCGGCTTCAATGCTAGAAACGGCAGTGTTTCACTTTGCTGCGACGCTAGGACCGCCGATGACCACCGCCGAGACGACCGTTTTCGAGACGCTCGAATCCAATGTGCGCGGTTACTGTCGGTCCTGGCCGACGGTCTTCGAAACCGCTCGGGGTACCTGGCTGACCGATGAGAACGGCACGGACTACCTCGACTTCTTCGCCGGGGCGGGGGCGCTCAATTACGGGCACAACAACCCCGTACTCAAGCGGGCGCTCATCGACTACCTCGTCGGTGACGGAATTACGCACGGCCTGGATATGTCCACCGTCGCCAAGCGCACGCTGCTGGAAACGTTGCGGGAGCTGGTGTTCGAGCCGCGAGGGCTCGACTACAAGGTGCAATTCCCCGGGCCGACCGGAGCCAATGCCGTCGAAGCCGCCCTGAAGCTGGCGCGCAAGGTGACCGGACGAACCGCCGTCCTGAACTTCACCAACGCCTTCCACGGAATGACCCTGGGCGCGCTCTCGGTCACCGGCAATGCCGCGAAGCGCGCGGGCGCGGGGGTACCGCTGATCCACGCCACCCCTATGCCGTACGACGGGTACCTGGGTGTGGCCGACGATCTTTCGTGGATGCGACGCGCACTCGACGACTCGTCCTCGGGGCTGGACAGGCCCGCCGCCGTCATTGTCGAAACCGTACAGGGTGAGGGCGGCGTGAATATCGCGCGCGCCGCATGGCTGCGCCAACTCGCCGAGCTGTGCGCCGATCGCGGAATCCTGCTGATTGTCGACGATGTCCAGATGGGCTGTGGGCGCACCGGATCGTTCTTCTCCTTCGAGTTCGCCGGAATCACCCCCGATATCGTCACATTGTCGAAATCCATTGGCGGTTACGGACTTCCGATGGCCCTGGTGCTCATGAAGCGGGAGCTCGACCAGTGGGCCCCCGGTGAGCACAATGGCACCTTCCGCGGCAATAACGCAGCCTTCGTCACAGCGGACAAGGCCCTGCGCCACTACTGGGCCGACGGCCGCCTGGAAGCCGCCACCCTGGCCAAGGGGGAGCGCCTCCGGACCAGCTTGACGGCAATGGTCGAGCACTTCGGCGGAATAACCACGCGCGGGCGCGGTCTCGTACACGGCCTCGTCTTCGCCGACTCCTCACAGGCGGCCAAAGTGTGTCGGATCGCCTTCGAGAACGGTTTACTGGTGGAAACCTCAGGATCCGAAGACGAGGTGGTGAAATTGCTTCCGCCCCTGACCATTACCGATGACGAACTCACCCTGGGACTCGACATCCTGGTTCGAGCCGTGGATATCGTCCGCCACGCTCACTGAGACTGCCTCGGGGACTGAGTAACTCGCCCCGAGGTGTAGCCGTCGGCGCACCGCCCACACCGGTGCGTCGTCGGGAGCCGGGCTCCCCGCTGCGGAGGGAGCCCGGCTCTGTTCCGCCTCCCCGGATCTTTAGCGGGCGGCTTGGGTGCCGCCGTGGGTTCTCGATCCGTGCCTGCGTTGGGTGCGGGGCTGAGTTTTGGGCGTACCCGGTGAGTTACCCCGAACGTTGCGAGATCAGTTGTCACGTTGGGTGACGATTTCGAACCTCCCCGGGGCTCGAGCGGGTGGTTTGGGGGCGCGTGGGTTCTCGATCGGTGTCAGTGTTGGGTGTGGGGTTGGGTCTTTTGGTGTACCCGTTGCGTTACTCCGGACGTTGCGAGATCGGTTGTCACGTTGGGTGACGATTTCGAACCTCCCCGGGGCTCGAGTGGGTGGTTTGGGGGCGCGTGGGTTCTCGATCGGTGTCAGTGTTGGGTGTGGGGTTGGGTCTTTTGGTGTACCCGTTGTGTTGCTCCGGACGTTGTGGGATCAGCTGGTGTGTTGGGTGGTGGCTTTATCGGGTGTTGGTGTCGGGACTTCGTAGGCTGATGGGTTGGTGTGGTAGCGCTGCATTCCTGCCCAGGAGTCGGGGAGGTAGCGGAGGCGTCGGGGGGCGATGTTCCAGGCGGTGCGGACGGTGCGGCGGAAGATTTCGAAGGCTGCTTGGTCGAGGCGGGTCCACTTCCAGCCCAGGATCTCTCGGGCCTCCGGGGGCATGGTGGCATTGGAGATCCAGACGCCGATACCCATGACGGGGTAGCGCACCAACCGCCACACCGGCTCCGGGATTCCGGACGGCGGGGGTACCTGCTTGCGGTGGATATTCGCCGCGAAGTCCGTGGTGCTGTTGGAGCCCAGCGCCTCCCGCAGTGTATGTGCCCAATATCGCTGGTAGCTTTCGT
>NZ_BDCE01000048.1 GCF_001613345.1 Nocardia uniformis NBRC 13702
TCATCGACCGAATATCGCCGAAATGCTTCCACGTCAATGACTTCGGTCCCAGTGGCGCGGACACATCCCAGTCGTCGCTCTTGACGAACTTGCTCATACGGTCGAGCTCCCTCCACGTGGCATGCCGCTCGACAATATCTGGCAACAGTCGCTACCTGATTGATAAAACCGGTCGAAACTCACGGCGCGCACGCCCCCGGGATCCTGCGGACGATGTCATCCTGGGCTGGGGGTGCTCGTATCGGCGAAGTAATCGCAGGAGGACCACATCGATGACAGGCTACGACCGACTGCCGGAGACCACCCCGGTCGCACCGCAGCCCAAAGGGATCGGCTGCTTCCGCGGCGAGGGCGAACGCGCCACCTTCGTCGCCGCCTATCGCGATGGTATGGCCCTGCTGCCACCGGTCGAGGAGGAGCGAATGGTGGACACCGGCTTCGGCCGGGTGACCGCCTACCGGTTCGGACCGCCGAGCGACGAGCCGATTGTGCTGCTGTCCGGGCGGCAGGCGTCCACCCCGATGTGGCGAGAGAACCTTCCGGGCCTGCTGCGGCACCGGACGGTGTGGTCGATGGACAGCATCGGCGAACCGGGGGCGACCGCGCAGACCGTACCGCTGACCGGACCCGAGGATCAGGCGCGGTGGGTCGACGAGGCCATAGCGGCACTCGGGCTCGAACGGGTGCACCTGATGGGTGTCAGTATCGGCGGCTGGCTCGCCGTGCAGACCGCCATACACAGACCGGCGCGACTGGCCTCGGTCATCCTGCTCGATCCGGCCGTAACCTTCGCCCCGGTGGCCTGGAAGATGATCGTCGTTTCACTCGGCAGCGTCATTCCGGGTATGCCGCAAGCACTTCGGCATCGGCTGCTCAGCTGGATCTCCGGCGGTGCGCAGGTGGATGACACCATTCCCGAGGCGCGGCTCATCGCCTCCGGTATGCGTGGCTTCCAACAGCGGCAGCCGACACCTGCCCAACCGAAGAATGAACAGCTGCAGGCGATCACAACGCCGATGCTGGCGATTATCGCCGGTGCCAGCATCATCCACAATCCGGCGAAGGCGGCCGCGCGGGCCCGGCGGGTGCCGGGGGCGCAGGTCGAACTGTGGCCGGGGCGCTCACACGCCATCAATGGTGAAGCACCCGACGAAATCGCCGATCGGGTAGGTAAATTCCTCGACTCGCTGCCGTCGCGCGGTGTCACGTAGCCGCCAAACCACGAATTCTCGTCAGCGGCGGAATTCCTCCACGGGTTCGAAGGTGGCCGCGCGGTCGCCCACCTCATTGCGGTACCACTGTTCCCGGCGGCGGCGTTGGACTCTGTCGGCGACCTGATCCAGGCCGGGGATGGTGCGGCGCAGGGTTTCCGCGCCGAAGATCAGTGGGGCCTGGATGATCGGGTGCAGTACCCAGGGGAAGCGGCGGGGCATGGTGTGGCGGGCGTACGTGGCGGGCAGTAGCCAGACACCGGTGTAACCGATCTGGACGCGGTAGTTGATTTCGTCGCGCAGCCGTTTGCGCCAGGGCGTGCCCGGTTTTGGCTCGAAGGCGGGCAGGTAGGACTCCACCAACTCCTCGCCGTCCGCCCCCGCCGTATAGGCGCGTTTGACGAAGGCCGCGAACATGAGTTGGACGGATTCGCGGAAGTCACGCGGATACCAGTCGGGCTGCACGCCCAGCAGATGTCCGACATAGCGCCAGAAGTGCAGCGTCGCTTCGATTTCCCGCACGGTCGTCTGATGGCCGACGCTCCACAGCGCCAGTCCGGGTACGACGCTGCCACCCATGAGGGTCAGGGCCGCGTCGCCGACGCTGATCGGCACGCCCCAGGCGTCGTAATCCCATTCCGGCCGCTGCATGAGTTTGCGGCGAATGAAGACGTGCATGATCCGTACCCGCATGGCGGTCTGGCGTCCGCGCGCGCCCGGGTCGAGGCCGCCGGGTTCGGAGACATCGATCCAGAAGCGCACCGTCTCCAACTGCCGCTTGTGCGCCTTATCGCCCGCATAGCCGCCCGCGTACGACAGCGGTTTGGCAATGGAGCTCTCCGAGTACATTTCCAGGGTGCTGGTGGTGGCGAAGCTGAAAACCGAGGTGCCCCAGCGTCGAAACACCTTCGCGCCCTCGGCGACGAGCTCGGGGTCGAGCCACCGCGGCGCCGTCTCGAACTCCTCGAAGAGGCGAATGAGCGAAGGCGGCGCGTTCGGTACCGACCGCACGCCGTGTTCGAGGGCCTGATCGAGCATGGCACGGCCGGCTTTCGGACCGAGCTCGCCCAGATAGACCTCGTCGACGAAGGCCTCACCCACCGGATCGGCCTGGTAGTAGGCCGCCGCGAAGCTGTGGACGAGGTCCTCGGAGGGTTGTGGATCGAATCGGAAAACCGTCCGGAACAGTTTCCGCGCCTGCTGTACGCGCGGATCGTCGAGCCGTTCCCAGTAGCGGAACTCGGTCGGAACCTTGCCTGCCGCAGCGATCTCGAAAGTCGCGGGCACCTTCTCGCGGGCCATGCCACTAGCGTAAAGTGAGCGAGTGCTCACCTTCTACTCACTTTTTCCAACTGCTCGCGCGAATGACTGACACCCCAGTTGGTCGGCGTCGCAAGCCCACGCAGGAGCGCGCCCGCGAATCCCGTGACCGCATTCTCGACACGGCCGCTCAGCTTTTCGCCGAACGTGGTATCGCCGATACCTCCACCAACCGCATCGCCGCGCACGCGAATATGAGCATCGGCACGCTCTACCGGTACTTCAGCGATAAGAACGAAATCGTGGAGATCCTGCGCGCGCGCCTGCTCGTCGAACTGGAGGAACGCTTCACCGAGGCGGTGCTGCGCGGTATCGGCCTGTCCCCGCGTGATTCGGTGGCGGCCAGCCTGCACGCCATCGTCTCCGTTCTGGGCGATCGTGAGCCCCTGGTCCGCGCCCTCACCGCCGATGCGACCGTGGCGGGTTCGGGCTTCGGCGGTCTCGAACGCCGCCTGCTCTTCCTCACCCGCGCCTATCTGCTGCAACACCTCGGCCCGCTACCCGATGACGAACTCGATACCCGCGCCTTCGTCATGGTGAATGCCGGTCTGGCCGCGGCGCTGCGCATCGGCCTGAAACCCCCGCCCGACCTCGACCGCGATCGGCTCATCGACGAGACCGCGAACATGATCGGAGCGTGGCTGGCGACCTGAATGCCGCACCGACGTCGGAAGTTCCGTGCGACACGCGATGGTCACCCACCGTTCACGCGCATTCGCCAAGGTATTGCGGTGATGAGCTTCGCGACCATGGACGACCTGATGGCACTGCTGGGCGACTGCGCCGACGTATGGGATATGCCCGACCGCAGTGGTGACCCCGTGGACATTCTCGACCACGATCGCCAATGCGCGGAACTACTGCGCACCTGGTTCCCGGACGATGAGGAACTCCAGGTCGCCGGATTGGTCCACGATATCGGCCACCACCTCGTCCCCGGCGATGACCATGGTCATGGCCGCACTGGCGCACAGGCGGTTCGTGCCCTGCTCGGCCCCCGGGTCGCCCGCCTGGTCGAACTGCATGTGACCGCGAAACGCTATCTCGCGGCGGTGGATTCGGCCCATGAACTGTCGGTGTCCAGCCGACGCACCCTGCTCGCGCAGGGCGGCCCGATGAGTCCCGACGAGGTCGTCGCCTTCGAAGCGGATCCGGACTTCGGAGCCGCTGTCGCACTGCGTCGCGCCGATGACGCGGGCAAGGTCGTCGGCCTCACCGTGCATCCGCTGGACTGGTGGCGACCGGTGGTCGAACGCGTCGCGGACCGCTGGTTCACCCGTTTCGGGTGATGGCAGCGCCCCGGCGGTGATCGACAATCCATCGCGGCGGCGCAACCGGGTCGGCCGCCTTCACGGTGTTGCGGGAGCAGGGAGAAACCATGCTCGACGAGGCGGATCACGGTTGTTCTCGCTCTGGCGCCGGGACGCCTCGTCACGGACTGCCGGGGCGAGCACTGCTCACGGTCGGCGCGGCGGTGACGGTTGTCGCGGGCTTGGTGACCTCATGCGGAGCCGGTTCCGACCCCGGCACCTCGTCGAGTACCACCAGCGCGGCTTCGACGGACGCCGAATCCGTCGCAACCGACGCCTATATCTTCGGGTATCCGCTGGTCCTCATGGATGCCACCCGGGAATCCGCCATGGCGGGTGTGCCCGCCAACCGGATCGCCGCGGTCGGACCCATCGATCCGACACAGAACTCGGTGGTCATGCCCAATGTCGATACGGTGTACGCGTCCGCGTGGCTGGATCTGCGGACCGAGCCGGTCGTTCTCCAGGTGCCGGAAATGGCGGATCGCTACTGGCTCATGCAGATCATGGATGCCTGGACCAATTCCACCCACGACCCGAGCATTATCGCGCCGCAGGTCGACGATGGTCAGGGTGCGCCGTATACCTACGCGATCACCGGACCGGACTGGTCGGGAACCCTGCCGCACACCATGACTCGGCTGGCCATGCCGACCGAAACAGCCTGGATGCTCGGTCGTATCGAGTATCGCGACAGCGCCGACCTACCGGCCGCACAGGCCTTCCAGCGCCAGTTGGGTATGGCACCGTTGAGTGCGTGGCAACGCGGTGAGCGCCCGGCCCCTGTCGGCGATCCGGCTGCCGCCGTGGCGGTTTCACCGCCGGACCAGGTCGCCGATATGGACGGTCGCACCTTCTTCACTCGGCTGAACACGCTCATGGAGACCAATCCGCCCGCCGCCGCCGACCAACCGGCGCTGGACCGCTTCGCCACCATCGGCATCGAACCCGGCGGCAGGGTCGACACCGTTTCCGATGACCTCCTGAATGCCGCCGTGGAAACCGCCCGGAACCGGATTCCGGCGTACCGGAATCCGAAGGCCAGGCGGGAGAACGGCTGGGAATTCGCCACCAACCTCGGCAGCTACGGCACCGACTACCCGCTGCGCGCCGCCACCGCGTGGACCTCGTTGGGCGCCAACCTGCCCAAGGACGCGGTGTATCCGTCACTGGTGGCCGACGCCACCGACAGCACCGGTGCGCCACAGCGCTACCGGCTGAAGTTCATCGGCGGACAAACCCCACCCGCCCAGGCGTTCTGGTCGCTGACCGCCTACACCGCCGACGGCTACCTGGCGAGCAATCCGGCGGGTATCTACTCGGTCGGCCATCAGGTGCCCGTGATGCCGAGCCCGGACGGGTCGGTCGAGTTGGCCATTCAGGCCGATGACCCGGGACACACAGTGCCGCTGGGCAATTGGCTACCCATTCCCAGCACCGGCGAGTTTCGGCTGCTGCTGCGCCTGTACGGCCCCGACAGGAGAGCGTTGGACGGCACCTGGCAGCCACCCGCTCTGACGCCGATACCGACGGGATAGCGGGACGGGGTCAGTTGCCCTGAAGCCCGGTGGCGATCCTGACCACAACCGTATCGGTGGTGATCTCCTGCACCGTGACGCTCGTACCGTCGGCGGGCTGGGTTTCCCCGACCGGGACGGAAACCTCCTGGCCAGCGACCCGCAGCGTGGCCGTACTGCCGTTCACGGCAACCAATTCCGCATCCATGCCCAACACGCTGGCCTTGGCGTCCACGCCGCGGTCGAAGGTGATGGTGCAGCCACTGACCTGGCATTCGGTTTTGGAGCCGGGGCCCTCCGCGGTGCAGGCGGTCGCTCCGAGTGGAACGAGCACAGCGAGTACGGACAGGGCAATCAGCCGTCGATAGCGCACGCGCTCAGTGTAGGAGGAATCGGTCGCGTCCAGTGGGTCGAGCATTTCGGCCATCGACCTACGATTGGATCGGCGTTACAAATTCCACTCACGGATAGGGGGTCACGCGGTGCCCAAAGGCTCCAGGCGCACGTACCGCACGGGGCTGTCCCGTGCGGCGATTGTCGACGCCGCGCTGGCTCTGACCGCCGAACGAGGTCTCGACGGCTGGAGCATGCGCGATCTCACCGCCCGCCTCGACACCTCGCTGTCGGTGATCTACCACCATGTCGGTGACCGGGGCCGAGTGTGTGCCGCCGTCGTGGACCGGGTCTACGCGGATATGGGTGCGTCGCTGGATGAAACGGATTGGCGGAAACTGCTGTACGGCGTGCTGTCGGCCATGATCGACCATATGGCGCGCTATCCGGGCGTCGCGGCGTGGTTGCTGCGCAACGGCCCGCAGACCGAGCAGCTCATTCCCGTTCTGGACGCGGGTATTACGTGCATGCTCGACGCGGGGTGGGGTGACGAGGCCGCCGATGCGTACTCCATCGCCTTCAACACCACCCTCGGGCTCATTGCCCTCGGTGACCAAAGGGTGGGTGAGAACGCCGATCTCGGTATCGCCGGCCTGCAACACCTGATCGCGGCCGACCCGGCGGCGGGGCGTGGGGCCAAGCAGATGCAGCGGATGGTCGAGCAATTCGTCGCCAGCGATGCCGCGCAACGGGAAGCGGTCCAGCGCGAGTACTGCCGCTACGCGCTCGACCGGGTTCTCGACGGGCTCGAAGTGCGCCTGCACGCGCTGCGCACCACGGGCTAGCCGCCCGCTTTCACAGTCACCCTTGTATTCGCCCGCGCGGTCGCTACACTCCAAATTAGAACAGTGATCTAATTTGGAGTGGGGGTCTCATGAGCACAGTGGTTCTGGAACCAGCGGCAGTCGAGGAGGCTGCACCGCCCGAGAAACCACGTGGACTGAGCGTCGTGCTTGCTCCGGTGCGGGGCCGACTGGCGGTGGCGGCCGGATTGCAGCTGCTCGCCGCGCTTGCCGGGCTCGCGCCCTATATCGCGGTGGTCGAAATCGCGCGCGAACTCCTCGGCGGCACGACGGTCGATCGTGGCGCGATCTGGGCGTGGGTCGCGGTCGCGGTCATCGGTTTCGCGATCCGCACGGTAGGTGTGGCGGCGGCGTACACGCTCAGCCATATCGCGGATGCCGATGTGGGCCTGGCGATTCGGCGCGATATGGCGCAACGGTTGGGCCGGGTGCCACTGGGCTGGTTCACCGACCGAAGTTCCGGCCGGGTGAAACGGGTGCTCTCCGACGATGTGGCGGCCGTCCACCACCTGGTCGCGCATGCGCTCAATGATCTGGTGGCCGGAGTCGTCACGCCGGTCGTCGCACTGGGCTACCTATTCTTCCTCGACTGGCGGCTGGCGCTGATATGCCTTGCGCCGCTGGTGATGTGGTTCGCGATAGTCGCTTTCGAGATGCGTGGGGAGACCGCTCGGGTGGCGCGCTGGAGTGCCGAAATGGATAAGGTCAATGCCGCCGTTGTCGAATTCGTCGATGGTATCGCGGTGGTGAAGGCCTTCGGGCAAGCCGGGCGAGCGCAGGACCGCTACCGCCGTGCCGGTGATGATCTCGCGCGCTTCTTCAGTGAGTGGGCGGGCCCGATGCGCCGCCTGGAGGCGATCTCCTCCACTCTCATTTCCCCACCGGTGCTGCTGCTCACCGCGCTCGGCGGAGCCGTATGGCTCGCCGTCGATCCCATCGAGGTCATCGCCTTCGTCATGTTGGCGGTGGGGCTCGGTGCGCCGGTGCTGGCGCTCGGTTTCGGCGCGGTCGCCATGCAGATCGCCACCGATGGCGCCGGGCGGATCGCCGAACTGCTCGCCGCACCCGTGTTGAGCCGCGCCGCCGAACCGGTGTCGCCACAGGATTCGCGGATCGAATTCGACTGTGTTCGTTACTCTTACGATGGCCGGACACCGGTACTCGACGGTATCGATCTGGTCCTGGAGCCCGGGACGATCACCGCGCTGGTCGGTGCCTCCGGTTCGGGTAAATCGACGCTGGCCCGGCTACTGCCGCGCTTCTGGGATGTCGACCACGGTGTGGTGCGCATCGGCGGTGTCGATATCCGGGAGATGTCGGAGCATGATCTCTACCGTCAGGTCGGGTTCGTCTTCCAGGAAACGGCTCTGCTGCGCACCAGTATTCGTGACAATATCGCCCTCGGTCGGCCGACGGCCGATATGGCCGAGGTCGAGGCCGCCGCGCGTGCGGCGCAGATTCACGATCGCATTGCCGCGCTGCCGCGAGGATACGACAGCATTGCCGGTACCGAGGCGCAACTGTCCGGCGGTGAGGCGCAAAGGGTTTCGATTGCCCGCGCGCTCCTCGCCGACACCCCCGTCCTGGTACTGGACGAGGCGACCGCGTTCGCGGATCCGGAATCGGAAGCGGCGGTGCAGGATGCGCTGTCTCGACTGGTCTCCGGTCGAACGCTGCTGGTGATCGCGCACCGGCTACACACCATTCGTGGCGTCGACCGGATCGCTGTGCTCGCGCACGGTCGCGTGGTCGAGCTGGGTCGCCACGACGAATTACTCGCGGCCGGTGGCGAATACGCGCGCATGTGGGCCGCGCAATCGGGAGTTCGGGAGGAATCGCTGTGATTCGCCAACTATTCGGCATTATCGCCCCGGCCGACCGGCCCCGATACATCCGCTGGGTCGCACTGCTGATCCTCTTCTCGGTGCTGCAGGGCCTCTGCGTATTGCTCGTGGTTCCGGTTCTGCGTCCGCTCCTGGACGGCGACCGGGACGCCGCGGTGCCATGGCTCATCGCGCTGGCCGCGGTGACCGCCGCGACGAGCGTGGTGTTCTACGCACAGGCCATGCACGGCCAGCGGATCGCCGACGATCTGCTGGTCGGTATGCACCAACGGGTCGGAGATCAGTTGGCGCGCTTGCCATTGGGCTGGTTCGCGGCCGACCGCACCGGCCGCCTGACGGTGTCCATGTCGCAGGGTACGGCGACCATAATCGGCGTCCCCGCCCATCTGATGCAGCCGGTCGTCGGCGGTGCGGTGACACCCGCCGTGGTGGCCGTCGGCATGTTCGTCTTCGATGTGCGGCTCGCGGTTGCCCTGCTCATTGCCGGGCTGGTGCTGCTCGCCACCCACCGCTGGGCGCAGGCGGCCATCGCTCGCAGTTTCGGCGTGATCGATCAGACTGCCGTCGAATCAGCCAGCCGCGTAGTGGAATTCGCGCAACGCCAATCGGTGCTGCGGGCATTCGGCCGCACCGGTGCCGACAACAAGCTACTCGACGACGCCCTCGTCGGACAGCGTCGCGCCTACGGTGACATGAACCGCAATGCGGTATCGGGCCTGCTGGCCTTCTCCACCGCCGTCCAGGCCGCATTCATCGCCCTGCTGGCCATCGGTGTGGCGCTGGCGCTGGGCGGCTCCCTCGATGCCGCCGAACTGATCGCACTCCTGGTCCTCATCACCCGCTTCGCCGGTCCGCTCATCGAACTCGTCGACCACTCGGCCGCCCTGCGTATGGCCGCCGAGGATATCGACCACATCGACGCGGTCCTCGCCGTACCACCACTACCCGAAGGTGCTGTGCGACAGTCGATCTCACCCGGAACGGTGAGCTTCGACAAGGTCGCCTTCGGCTACGGTGATCAGCCGGTGCTGCGAGAGGTGAGTTTCGAAGCCCGTCCCGGAACCCTCACCGCCATCGTCGGACCATCCGGCGCGGGCAAGACCACCATCCTGCGTCTGGCCGCCCGCTTCTGGGATACCGACACCGGCACGGTCCGTATCGGCGGCGTCGACGTCCGCGACCTCGCCACCGAAACCCTGATGAGCCAGCTGGCCATGGTCTTCCAGGACGTCTACCTCTTCGACGACACCATCGAGGCCAATATCCGCCTGGGCCGCCCCGACGCCACCACCGCCGAAATCCACGAGGCCGCCCGCCTGGCCCGCGTGGACGAGATCGTGGACCGCCTACCCGACGGCTGGCAGAGCCGGGTAGGCGAAGGCGGCACAAACCTCTCCGGCGGTGAGCGCCAACGAGTTTCGATCGCCCGGGCCCTCATCAAACAGGCCCCCGTGGTGCTCCTCGACGAAGCCACCGCCGCCCTCGACCCCCACAATGAAGCCGCCGTGGCCACCGCCATCCGCGCCCTGGCCGACCACCGCACCCTCCTCGTAGTAGCCCACCGCCTACACACCATCCTCGCCGCCGACCACATCCTCGTCGTAGACGAAGGCCGTATAGTCCAATCCGGCACCCACGACGATCTCATCACCCAGCCCGGCCGCTACGCCGACTTCTGGCGCGAACGCGAGCGGGCACAGGGCTGGCGACTGACAGTCTGACCTGCTCTTTCATCTACGGCCACGGTCTTGCCATGTGGATAGCTGACGCGAGGAGCAAATCTCGACGCACCTTAGCTGCGCCAACAGCATTCCTCGCATCAACTAAATGCAGCGGAATCCGCCCCCGCTCCGCAACCGGACTATCGTGGATCCCGTGGGTGTATTCGGCGAACTATTCGGCAAAAAACTAACCGACGAGAGCGGCGAGGACAGCGACGGCCAGTCCCACCGCCCCCGCGTCGAACTGGACCTCGACGCCGGCGTAATCCGCCTGTCCCCACCTCGCCCGCCGACATCCGCGGACGAACCCACCGAATAGGCGGAGCTCTCCCGCAACCCCTCGGGGCGGGTGCCGCATCCATCCCGGAAACCCTCCGGTGGAGCCGCCAGCCGGGTTCGCGTCCGGGCGGTTTGTGGGCGGACATCTCAGGTATGGCGCAGATGTGTCACGCTCATGCCGCGCCCAGGAATCTGAGCGAACCAGCGTCCCGCACGCCCTGACCATCATTGCGGGTGACCACGAAAAGCTTTGCCACTGGCTCGAATCCGTGGTCACGTCCCGCTGACAATCGTCGTCCTCGGCCAGGCGCCGCACGCCCACGGTTTGCAAACGACCGAGGGCGGGCCACAACGCTGTTCTCTCCGGGCCCTCCCCGAAAGATGCTGTGCGCTGCTTACGGTATCCCTGATCACTATTGCGGCGGGGGACAGCTGTCGATACGGTTGCAAGCAAGTACTTACTTGCAACCGGAGGGCCTATGGACCCACAGCGCCACACTCGCGATCGGATCCTGACCGAAGCCATGCGGCTCTTCGGTGAACAGGGCTTCAAAGCCACCAGCATCGCCGAGATCGAGGCCGCCGCCGGGCTCTCACCCGGATCGGGCAGCCTCTACCGCCACTTCAAATCCAAGACCGAGCTACTGCGGGAAGGCGTCCGGCACCAACTCGACTCCGGGGCCGAACTACTCGACTACCTGGGCGACACCGAAGCGGTGGCCGCACTGCCGCTGCGGGAGCGGCTGACGAAGCTGGTGACGGCCGGCTTCGCCCGACTCGAAGCGGAACGCGACCTCAACCGACTGGTCGTCAACGACCTCGGCAAATTCCCTGAACTGATGGACCGCGTCGGCGCGGAGGAGATGCGCCGGGTCGCCATCGCCACCGGGGCCTGGCTGGCCGCGCAGGACCCCGGGTCGGACCGCGATCGCGACTGGACCGCGATCGCCCTGGTGCTCACCAGCGCAGCGGCCAATTACTGGCAGCTGCGCGATGTCTTCGGCACCCACCCCACCGGTGTGAGCGAAGCGGATTTCATCGCTGCTGTCGTCGAACTCGCCTACACCCTGATCGTCACCCCGGGAGCAGAGCAGTGATCTCATCCGAAGCCGGTCGCGGCATGCGTTTCGTCCAAGTCGCCACCGTCATCGCCGCATCGATGATGATCATCATCGGCGCCTGGTGCTGGGGCGACCCGGAATCATTCGCCGAGTTCGCCAACTGGCCCAACCACACCCACTTCCTGCACGATTCCGGCGCCTTCCAGATCGGCATCGGCCTGACCATGCTGGCCGCGCTGCGGTGGCGCGACGTCCTCGCGGTCGTACTGGGCGGGTTCCTGTTCGCCAATACCCTGCACGTGGTCAACCACATCATGGACCGCAATGCCGGCGGTACCGCCACCGATCCGCTGATCCTGGGCTCGTTCTCGGTGCTGGCGCTGGCCGCGCTGGTGATCCGGCTGCGCCAGCTGCGAATCACGCGGACCGAGGCCGACGAGACGACGGTGGAGGCCCGGCGATGAGAGTGCTGGCCGGAGCCACCGGCACCGCCGGTTCGCCCTGACCACTCAGCTGATGGTCCGGTGGGACGGGGTCGTTGAATGCTGCGGCCTTGGCGCCGACGCCCGCGTGATGGATCACCGGTGAAGGCAGCCTCGACGCACAGTCCGCACACGGCAAACTCCCCGTCACCGTCGCGCGACGCGCACGGCCCGTCCCGGTCGTCGCGGTCGCGGGCCGTAGCTCACTGGCCCGGACCGATTGGCATACAGCCGGATTCACGGAGGTTCATAGGTTGGCCGAGTACATGTCTGGCGACACCGCCGCGGATACCGAGCTGACTGCTTCGGTGCTGACACGCATCGGCCGTCGGATCGGGCGCACACGGTCTGGCGGATGGCCGGCCGCCTGGAAAGGTCGACCCCAATGCGACGAGATCATCGCTTCGCCGGGCCACCCGGTGGGATGGGTAGTCCACGTCCCACCTGGTGACTTCGGTGCCGATGGCACCGCTGCCGGCGCAGCGTCGGCTTCATCGTCCTCGTCGGCGGCATCGGAACCGCGGCTGAAGCCGCGGCAGGACGGCCAGCGGGTCGAAGGCTGAGACCGCCTGTTGTACACAGGTACCGGTCAGCGCCGCCAGCGCGGGACACCCTCCGGGCTGGCGGCCCGCGCCGGAACGATCGCGTGTGGAGCCGGTGACTCTCAGCGATCTCTGGTCGTGGCTCCGGCCAATCCCCGTGCTCAGCAGCAGCTTTCACCATTCGGCTCGATTCCGCATCGATTCGACCTGGCGCAACCCAGACCGGTTGTGGAAACCTCGAGCTGCCTCCACCGAGCAGCGGAGGCGCGTAATCGTGGAGGGAATCGCATTGACCATTGGGAACGTCGGCCGATCGACCGGCACGGGATCACTCGAGCACGTCGATGTCGTGATCGTCGGTGCCGGAATATCCGGCATTGGGATGGGGCGATACCTTCGAACCTTATTGCCGCACAAGAGTTTCACGATCCTCGAGGCTCGTGCCGACCTGGGGGGAACCTGGGATCTGTTTCGGTACCCGGGTATTCGATCGGACTCGGACCTGCACACCTTCGGCTACGAGTTCAAACCGTGGCGCGGAGAGGAATCGATCGCCGACGGCGACCAGATCCTGTCCTATCTGCGCGAGACGGTCCGGGAAAACCGGCTCGAGGAGAGCATCCGCTACCACCATCGGGTGGTCGGCGCGGCCTGGTCCTCGGAGCAGGCACTATGGACCCTGCGGGTCGAACGCCGCGACACCGGCGAACAATTCGACCTAACGGCGACCTGGCTCGTCAGCGCCGCCGGCTACTATCGCTACGACGAAGGCTACACGCCGGAATTCCCTGGGCGGCAACGTTTCACCGGAACGGTCGTGCACCCGCAGCACTGGCCCGAGGACCTTGACTACCATGGCAAACGGGTGGTGATTATCGGCAGCGGCGCCACCGCGGTCACCCTCGCACCGGCGCTGGCCGCCACGGCCGCGCATGTGACGATTCTGCAGCGCACCCCCACCTACATACTTCCGATGCCGAAGAAGGACGCGATCGCCAATGCGCTGAAACGGGTGCTCGGCGTGGAGCGTGGCCACGCCCTGACTCGGCGCATGAGCATCACCCGCGATTGGGCACTGTGGGCCTTCTGCCGGAAATACCCGACCGCGGCGCGTCGGGTCATCCGGTCGGCCAACGCCGCTCGACTGCCCGAGGGCTATCCGGTCGACGAGCACTTCAACCCGCCCTACCACCCCTGGGACCAGCGCCTGTGCGTGGCGCCCGACGGAGACCTGTTCGAGTCGATTCGCCGCGGCGACGCGTCGATCGTCACCGAGCAGATCGCGACCTTCACCGAGAACGGGATCCGGCTGGCGTCCGGACGCGAACTCGACGCGGACATCGTCGTCACCGCCACCGGCCTGAATTTGCAATCGTTCGGGGGCGCACAACTGACCGTGGACGGACAGGCACTCAACCCGCCCGACACGGTCGCCTACAAGGGCCTGATGTTGTCCGGAGTGCCGAACATGGCCTATGTGGTCGGCTACACCAACATTTCCTGGACCCTGAAGATAGGGCTGCTGGGTGAATACTTCTGCCGGCTGCTCGTCCACATGGACTCGCACGGCTACCGCGTCGCCCGTGTCGAAGTCGCCGATCCGGCAATGCCGATGCGTCCGGTCCTGGACGGCGCGGCCGGCTACGTCCAGCGCGCGGCGCCCTACCTGCCCAGGCAAGGCAACCGGAAGCCGTGGCTGACCTCGAGCCACTACCGCGACGACGCCCGATTTCTGCGCGGGCACAGTGTCGTCGACCCCGAGCTGCACTTCGATCCGGCGAGCGATCAGAACGTTGCCGCGGGTCGCGCATTCGGGAATGAGGCGCCACAGTGACGCCCCACTGCCCAGCTTCACTGTCATGACCGTCTCGTGGTACTCGACCTCGAATGGCATGAACATCGAAGCGGATCCGGTGTCTTTCCGGTGTTGTCGATCCGGGTCAGTTCTCCAGGGCGGCTGCGAGGCGCTCGGGGCACCGAGCACGGCGAGGTCGAGTACGAACTACTCCGAACCGACTGGCAAGAGCGCGTTGGTCACGGTGAGTGATGAGTTGTGCTGTTCTGGTGTGTAGTTCGGTCAGGCGGGTGGCGAGGAGTTCGGCGTCTAGAACTTCGTCACCGAATCGGTGGCAGAGAAGTGTGGAACCTCCGACCGTCACCGCAGGCGGTCGGAGAGAGTGCCTGATTCGCCGAACAATTCGGTGGACCAATGCGCGAGCAGCGCGGTGTTGTCCACGTCGTCGGGATGGAAGCCGCGCCGGTTGTAGCTGCTGATCCGCTTGATCAGCGCGCGGGAAAGGAACGGTGAATGTCGAAGTGCGGCGAAGCTGCGCGCGAGCCGCACCGGGTGGTAGGCCGCGCGATCCCCCAGGATCGATTGGGTAATATTGAGGAACGAGCTTATGAGGAAAGCTATTGTCGCCCACCGCATCGCCCAGATGCGTCGGCGCTCGGAACCGCCGACGGCCCGGTACACGTCGATGGCGACCGATCGATGCTCGGACTCCTCGAACGCGTGCCACAGCATTATCTCGCGGACCTCTGTCTCGCCCAGCATTTTCCGGGCCCGGTCGTCGGTCAGCATCGTTTCCGCGATCACGGCCGTGTAGTGCTCGAATGCGGCGGTGAAGGCGAGGCAGGTCAGGGGTGAGAACCGACGTTCGTAGAGTTCCATTGCCCATCGGAAGCGGCGGTCGGTGCGGTCGGTGGGGTATCCCATCTGTTGCAGGCGCGTGTTCAGCTCGCGGTGTTCGCGGCTATGGGTGACTTCCTGCCCGATGAAACCCTTAACCTGGGCCTTCAATTCGGGTTCGGTGATGCGGTCGGCGTAATGGCGGACCGACCGGATGAAGAAGTCCTCGCCCTCGGGGAAGATCCCTGACAGGTAGGCGACGGTGTGGCTCATCACCAGATCGTTGTCGGCGTAATGCCGGTGCGAGGACCCGGTCGGATAGTTGAAATGGATTCTCCGCACCCGCAATACCGGCTTACTGTTCATGCGACCGACAGTAGTGTAGAACTCGCAGGCATCACCAGTCTTGATCAAGAACTGTCCTGGGAGCGAATTCCCTTGCGCGACGCCGTTGTTGAGCTCGTCACCACCCGCCGTCGAGTTCGACCGCCAGTCCACGGCTACCCCGTCCAGCGCGACCGGCGGCGTGATCGGTGATCGACCCGGACGGCAACAAGCGCCGATCGGGCGCGGACGGTACTCGAAGCCAAGGAGATGGGAGAGTCGATCAGGGGTCGGCACTGCTCTGTCGACGGCGAAAGCGTCGCACGACTGCGAGTTGCTAAGGTGGCGTCGACGAGGCGGGGCGGGGCGGCCCCGCGTTACCTCCGCTGGAACAAGATGTGGCAGTACGGGGTTCGCCCGCGGCTCAGGAGTTGGTCCATGAATACTGAAGCGATTGTGCTGGATCCGACGGGCACCGATGTTCAGGGTGAGAACGAGCGGATACGCCTGCGCGGGCCGGTCTCGCTGGTGGAGTTGCCTGGTGGGGTATCGGCTTGGGCGGTCACCGATGCGGCGTTGCTGAAAGAACTTCTCGCCGATCCCCGAGTATCCAAAGATCCACGCCAGCACTGGACGGCCTACAGGAACGGGGAGATCAATCAGCAGTGGCCGTTGCATCCGTGGGTCGCTGCGGAGAATATGTTCACCGCCTACGGCCCCCAGCACCGCCGCCTCCGCAAACTCGTGGCGCCGGCGTTCACCAATCGTCGCACCACCCTGATGCGCCCGGGGATCGAAGCCATCGTCGAGGGACTGCTGAGCCGACTGGAGGCCACTCCCGCTGGTGAAGTCGTCGACTTGCGGCCCACCTACGCGTACCCGGTGCCGATTCAGGTTATCGGTGAATTGCTCGGCGTACCAAAACATTTGGATGCCCAGATTCATGCGTGCGTCGACGGGTTCTTCGATACTTCCTTCACGCCGGCGCAGGCGCAGGCCAATATCATCCGAATGGCCGGACTCATGGGGCAATTGATCTTCTACCGGCGCGGCCACCCCGGTGACGACATCACGAGTGCGCTGATCTCGGCTCGCGGCGAGGACGCCAACCGGCTCTCGCACAAGGAATTGATCGACACCTTGATGCTGGTGATCAATGCCGGTCACGAGACCACGGTCAACCTGCTCGACCAGGCGATCGTCGCCTTGCTGACCAACCCGGAGCAACGGGCCGACGTACTCACCGGCCGGGTGCCATGGTCGGAGGTGATCGAGGAAACGCTGCGATACCAGGCGCCGATTACGCATCTGCTCCTGCGCTACGCGGTCGAGGATATCGAGATCGCCGGCGTTCGGATCGCCGAAGGCGACCCGATCCTCGCCTCCTATGGGGCTGCGAGCCGCGACCCGGGGATTCACGGTCCCACCGCTGGGGAATTCGACGTGCATCGGGCAAACAAGGAACACATCGCCTTCGGGCACGGTGCTCACCATTGTCTTGGTGCGCCATTGGCTCGGCTCGAGGCGGCGATCGCACTACCGGCCTTGTTCGAGCGGTTTCCGAATATGCGGTTAGCGGTGGACCCCGCCGAACTCCGACCGCTGGGCAGCTTCGTTTCCAACGGCCACCAGTCGGTCCCTGTCCTGCTGTAGCGCGAAAAGGGCCAACCCGCAATGCAGCCGCGATGGCACAAAATTCGATTCACCGAGAGGTCTCATGGAAAACGCCAGCTGGTTGCGGAGGTTGTCGGCCGCATCGGAGGGTGACGCTCATACCCTCATCTGCTTTCCCCACGCCGGGGGATCGGCCATTTCCTTCGGGCCGCTGGCCAGAACGCTGGGGCCGCAATTCCTGGTTCTCGGCGTGCAATACCCCGGGCGCCAGGACCGCAGGCACGAACCGCTACTCGGCAGTGTCGCCGACCTTGTCGAGGGTGTGCTGCCGGAACTTCGCGAACTAATTCCACAGACCGCGGGCTACTCGCTGTTCGGCCACAGTATGGGTGCGGCGGTGGCGTTCGAGACTTGCCGCCGTCTCGAACAGGACCAGGCGACGCCGACGTCCACCTTGTTCGTATCGGGCCGAATCTCACCGGCACGGACAGGTTCCAGCTCTGTGCACCTGTACAGCGATCAGGAATTGATCAGGCATCTGGTGGACTTCGGCGGCACCCCCGCGGCGCTGCTGGAGGATCCCGAATTCCGATCGATCATTCTGTCGGTGACGAGAAGTGACTACCGCGCGATAGAAACCTACGCGTGCTCACTGGACGCATCTGTCGAGTGTCCCCTCGTGGCGCTGGTCGGCGACAGCGATCCCGCCACGAGCCGTACCGACCTCAGGGCGTGGAAGATGCACACCACGGGGCCTTTCACGGAGACGTCGTTTCCGGGCGGCCACTTCTACATCGATGCCAATTCTCGCGGTGTGGCCGAACTGATTCGCGCTCATAGCGCGCGTACATTGTCGAATTAGCGGTGCCTGTCGACCTCTCGCTAACCCCTACCCCGCCGTGAATGATTGTGCGAGACTTCAACTATGGCTCAAAGCGCTGGACCCATTTCAAATGTTTCGGACACCGCCCACTGGGTGGCCGCGCATCGCGCGATCGAATCCGCCCGTACCGATGCACTCTTTCACGACACGCTCGCGGAGCGACTCGCTGGCGAAACGGGCAAGGCCATCGTCGCGAATGAAACACGGACGGCGATGGCCGGGTGGAATTTGGTCACGAGAACCAAAGTCATCGATGATCTGATCATTCAAACCCTGGCCGAGGGCTGCGATCTGGTCGTGAATTTGGCAGCGGGTTTGGACGCGCGCCCGTACCGTCTCGATCTGCCCGCTGACCTCCGCTGGATCGAGGCCGACCTCCCGGACTTGATCGCCGAAAAGAACGATCTGCTGAAAGACGAGAGTCCGGGCTGCGTCCTCTCCCGCGTCGCGGTGGACCTCGCGGACCCGGCAGCGCGCAAGCAATTCCTGGACAAGGCCCTCGACGGTGCGAAGAAGGCGCTCGTACTGACCGAGGGGCTGGTGTTCTACCTGTCCGAAGACGAGGTTTCGGGATTGGCCGCGGCACTGGCGCGGCCCGAAATCAACTGGTGGATCATGGATTTGAACAACAAGGCCGTGGTCAATCGGATCAACCGGGCGAATGAGAAGCTGCTCGGCAATTCACCCTGGAAATTCGGGCCGGCCGATCCGCTGCGATTCTTCGCCGATGCGGGGTGGAACGCGGACAAGGTCGTCGGACTATTCCGAGCGGCCGCCCGATTCCGCCGGTTGCCCGTACTCCTGTGGTCGCTCGCTTTCCTGCCGGCCGGTTCCCGGATGCCGCCCATCGGTGCGGCTCAGATGCCGTGGAGCGCAGCGGTTCGACTCACGCGCGGATAGTTTTCTCCGAGAGGGATTTTTGTCTACGGCCCAGAGTGGGTCGGCGGCCGGGAGGGCGATCGCCCTCCCGGCCTGATCGTCACTCCATGCTTTCCAGCCAATCGTCGATCGCCGCGGCGACCCGACCCGAGCCCTCATGCAGCACGCTGAAGTGATCGGCGTCCACCTCCACCACGTGATGGCTCTCATCCCACGGCTGGGCTTGCCACTCCATGAAATTGTCGGGGACTCCGGGCATCCGCTGGGTGCACTGGAGATACAGGGTGGGCGCGGCGACATGACCTAGCTCGATAGAGCGGTACACCTGGATGTACTGGCCCATGGCGGTCAATCGGGCGGGGTCGAATCGATCGAACGCCGCTTCGTTGGTCACCATATTCTCGGCGATCGGCTTGAGTAGCCACTCGCCGCCTTCGACCACCCGGTAGGTGTCCACCATCACCACTCCCGCCGGCGTGGGTCCACCGAGAGCTTCCAGCTGTTCGGCGACGCTGTAGGCCAGGAGCCCGCCCGAGGAGAACCCGAGCAGGATGAACGGCTTGCCCTCGGCGGCGTCGAGGATGGGCTGGTGCAGTGCCTTGGTGGCCGCGGCATAGTCGCCGGGCAGCGGCTCGCTGGCGCGGGACCCGATCGGTGCGATGCCGACCACGTCGCGGGCTGTCCGCAGTTTGGTGGCCATTCTGGCGTACTGGCGGACACCGCCCGCGGCCATCGGTGGCGCGATGCAGATAATGCGCGGCGTGGCGGCGCCGTCGGTCAATCGGGTGATCTCCAGCTTCTCGTCCAGTTCGTCGTGGGCGTAGAACTGGTCGCGCGTCTGTGCCGCGAGGTGCAGGAGCACGAAGGCGGTCACCAACTGCTCCTTGCCCACCGCGGCGCGGAACATGCCGTACAGCGAGTCGTCGGCGACACCGGCCGCACGATCTCGTTCGGTGGCCGCGCGGACGGCGGTCGCGATGCCGGTATCGCCGTCGGCCAATCGTTCATCGAGGTGTTTCGCGAGAATCTGGGGTGTCGGATAGTCGAAGACGAGGGTGCCGGGCAGTCCCAGGCCAGTGGCGTCGCGCAGCGAGTTGCGGAATTCGATCGCGGTGATCGAGTCGAATCCCATTTCGCCGAACACCTTGTCGACCGCGATGAGTTCGATATCCGCATAGCCGAGCGTTGCGGCGGCCTGCTTGCGGACGAGCTCCTCCAATACCGGAATGCGTTCCGGCTCGGCCATATTGGCCAGTCGGGAGCGTAGTTGGTCACCCGATGCGGATTTCGGGGTGCGGCGTGCGGGCAGCAGCCCGGACACCATCGCCGCCGCCGATCCCGTGCCACTCATCCGCTGGGGATCCAGATGCGCGAGGATCGGCGTGGCCACATCGACGCGGCCCGCCGCGTCGTACAGCGCCAGACCTTGTTCCCGCGACAGCGGGCGCAGCCCCGAGCGCGCCATTCGATCGAGGTCGCGGGCATCGAGTTCGCCGCCCATGCCGTCGCCGTCCCACAGGCCCCACGCCAGCGACTGACCGGGGAGCCCGCTCGACTTGCGTTGCCACGCAATGGCATCCAGGCAGGCATTGGCCGCCGCGTAGTTGCCCTGCCCGACATTGCCGAACGAGCCCGCGAGCGAGCTGAAGAGCACGAAACTCTTGAGCGGAAGTTCGGCGGTCAACTCGTGCAGATGCAGTGCGGCATCGACTTTGGGCTGCATGACCGCGTCGATTCGCTCGGGAGTGAGCGAGATGATGGCGGCGTCGTCGAGCACACCGGCGGCATGGAGAACTCCGGTGAGGGGACGCTCCGACGGAATGGCATCGATGACGCGTCCGAGGGCGGCACGGTCGCCCACATCGCACGCCGCGAATTCCACCTCCGCACCGAGGGCGCGCAGATCCTCGCGCAATTGCGCTGCGCCGGAGCCATTTTCGCCGCTCCTGCTCACCAGTAGCAGATGCCGCGCACCGTGGGTTTCGGTCAGATGCCGGGCGAACTCACCACCGAGATAGCCGCTGGCTCCGGTGATCAGGACCGTCTCGTCAGGACCGAAACCGGGCGCGGCGGCGTCGGCGACCGGCGGCGCGGCGATTCGAGCGAGCCGCGCGCCGTACACCTGGCGCTCGCGCACGGCCACCTGCGGTTCGTCGGTGCCGAGAATGGCGCCGAGTAGTCCGTCGAGTTCGGAATCGGTATCCACCAGGACGATTCGGCCTTCGCTTTCGGCCTGCGCCGCGCGGACGAGGCCGCCGACCGCGGCGCCGGCCAGGTTCGTGATCGGTTCGCCGGCGACCGAGACCGCGCCGGAGGTCTGGACCACCAACACCGATTGGGTGAATCGCGGATCGGTCACCCACGCCTGCAGCACCCCCAGCATGGTGTGCGTCGCCGCACGGACCGACTCGGGGTCGTCGGCCCGTGGAGCGCCGACGGTCACGTAGGCGGGAACGTCGTCGCCGAGTTCGTCCCAGGCGACGGCATCGACCGGATCGCCGGATACGGGTAGCGCAACCCAATCGATCGTGAACATCGAGTTGTCGATGGGGTTGGCGGCCGCGGCGAGGCGAGCTGGGTCGACGGGTCGTGAGGTGAGCTGGCGCACCGTCGCTACGGCGGCACCCGTCGAGTCCGCCAGATCCATGGATACCGAGTGGTCGCCGAGGCGAGTCAATCGCACGCGAAGCGCACCGGCTCCCGCCGTATGGATGGCGACACCCGACCACTCGAAGGGCAGTGCGAGGGTGGTGTCGCCCGACTGGTCCGCCAGCAGGGCGTGCAGGCACGCATCGAACAGCGCCGGATGTACCCCGAATCCCTCGGCGGCTCGCGGGTCCGGGAGCGCGATCTCGGCGAAGATCTCGTCGCCGCGCTGCCACGCACCCCGTAGGCCCTGGAAGTTCGGCCCGTATCCGTATCCAGCCGTGGACAATTCGTCGTAGAGATCACCGACCGGCAGGGCCGCTGCGCCGACCGGCGGCCATTCACTGAGGTCGGCATCGTAGGGGGGAACCGCCACCGTGGCGGGTGTCACGGAGCCTTCCGCATGGAGCGACCACGCGGACGCCGCACCGGCCTCGGAATCGATACGCGAGAAGATCCGCACCGGTCGAGACGCCGTCTCCCCGTCGGGGCCGACTACGACCCGCACGAGGACGCCCTCGGTCGACGGCAGGACAAGGGGTGCGTACAGCACCAGATCTTCCAGCGTCGAGCACTCCGCGTGAGCGGCGGCCGTCAGTGCGAGATCGACCAGACCGGTGCCGGGGAACATGACGGTATTCGCGACGCTGTGATCGGCCAGCCACGGCTGTGTCCGCACCGAGAGCCGACCGGTCAGGGTGATTGCACCGGTATCGGGTTGCGACACCATGGCGGAGACCAGCGGGTGGCCCGTCCCGGCCAGACCGAGTGATCGAATATCGCCGCCGGTCGCGGCGCCGTCGGGCATCCAGTACCGCTGGCGCTGGAATGCGTAGGTGGGCAGTTCGATTCGCGTGGAGCCCGAATCGGCGTAAACGGCATGCCAATTCACTGCCGCGCCCGAGACGAACAGGCCCGCTGCGCCGGTCATCACCGACACGATGTCCGCGCGATTGCGCCGCGCCAAGCCCACGGCGGTCGCCGCCGAATCGGCCGCCTCGAGCGTGTTGACCACCATCGGTGTGAGTACCGAGTCCGGGCCGATCTCGGCAATGCGGACAGCACCCGCGTCGATCATGGCGGTCACGGCGTCGGCGAATCGCACCGTGGCGCGGACCTGATGCACCCAATAGGCCGGATCCGACATCTCATTGTCGACTCGGGTGCCGGTGACCGTCGAGATCAATGGAATGTTCGGACGGCCGAAGGCCACGGTCGAGATCGCGGTGGCGAACTCTTCCAGCATCGGCTCGACCAGCGCGGAATGGAACGCATGGGAGACGCGCAAACGGTTTGTGCGCCAGCCATTCTCGACGAACTCCGCGGCGAGAGCGTCGATTTCGGTCTCGACGCCGGAGACCACCACCGCGGTGGGGCTGTTGATGGCCGCGATCGATACGCCGTCGGTCAATAGTGGGGCCACGGCGGATTCCGATGCTCCGACCGCGACCATCGACCCGCCCGCAGGGAGTGCCTGCATCAGCCGGGCACGCGCCGCGACCAGAACGCAGGCATCGGGCAGCGACATCACACCGGCCACATGGGCGGCGGCGATTTCGCCGATCGAGTGGCCCGCCATCACATCGGCTGTGATGCCCCATGATTCGAGCAGGCGGTACAGGGCCACCTCGAAGGCGAACAGTCCGGCCTGTGCGAAGACCGTTCGATCGGCCAGGGCCGAGTCCGCGAGTCCGTCGCGCAATGAGATGGTTTGGTCCAGTAGTGGATCCAGCTCGGCGACGACGGCATCGAAGGTTTCCGCGAAGGCGGGGTGCGCACGCAGCTGCTGATCCATACCGGCCCACTGCGCGCCCTGACCGGAGAACACGAAAGCCGTGCTGCCCGGTACCGCACGCCCGGACACGACCCGTGTGCTCGCCTCCGACTCGACGGCCGCGTCACCGGCCATTGCTCGAGCGCCGGTGAGTAGATCGGTGATATCCGTGCCGACGATGACGGCACGGTGATCGAACACCGCACGACTGGACGCGAGCGAGAATCCGATATCCCACCGATCAGCCTTGTGCTCACCGGTATCCAGTCCATCGAACCGTGCGACCAGGCGCGCGGCCTGCTCGGACAGGGCGGTTTCGCTGCGTGCCGAGACAATCCACGGTGACACGCCGTCATCGCTTCTGGTCGCCGGCGCCTCCGGTCGGGTTTCGACGGGTGGTGCCTGCTCGACAATGACGTGCGCGTTGGTACCGCTGAGGCCGAACGACGACACCGCCGCACGGCGCGGGCGGTTCGCCGCGGGCCACGGTGTCGAGTCATTGAGCAGCCGCACCTGGCCTTCGGACCAATCGACCTTCGTGCTGGGCTGGTCGGCATGCAGGGTGCGCGGCAACACACCGTGACGCATGGACATGATCATCTTGATCACGCCGGCGACACCCGCCGCGGCCTGCGCATGCCCGATATTCGACTTCAACGATCCCAACCACAGCGGCCGGTCTTCGGCTCGATCGCGTCCGTAGGTGGCCAGCAGCGCCTGCGCCTCGATGGGATCACCCAGCGTGGTGCCGGTGCCGTGCGCCTCCACCGCGTCGACCTCGGTGGCCGCAATGCCCGCGTTGGCCAGGGCCTGGCGGATCACCCGCTGCTGGGCGGGGCCGTTGGGTGCGGTCAAACCGTTGGACGCGCCGTCCTGGTTGACGGCCGAACCGGCCAGTACCGCCAATACCTCATGACCGTTGCGCCGCGCGTCCGACAGTCGTTCCAGCACCAGCACACCGGCGCCTTCGGACCAGCCGACCCCGTCGGCGTCGTCGGAGAACGATCGGCACCGCCCGTCCGGCGACAGACCGCGCTGGCGGCCGAATTCGAGGAACATGTCCGGTGTCGCCATGACCGCGACGCCACCTGCCAGGGCCAGATCGCATTCTCCGGAGCGCAGCGACTGCGCGGCCAGGTGCAGGGCCACCAGCGACGACGAACACGCCGTATCCACGGTGACCGAGGGCCCTTCCAGACCGAACACGTACGAGAGCCGGCCGGATACCAGGCTGCCCGCGGAACTGCTGGCCGTTCCGGTCGCCCGCGCGTAATCGTGATACATCAGGCCGGTGAAGACACCTGTCGAACTGCCGCGCAGAGCAGCCGCGTCGAGGCCCGCTCGCTCGAGCGCCTCCCAGGAGACTTCCAACAGCAATCGCTGCTGCGGATCCGTCGCGGTCGCCTCGTTGGGGCTGATGCCGAAGAACTCCGCGTCGAAATCGGCAGCCCCATGCAGGAAGCTGCCGCGACGGGCATAGGTCCTGCCCGCTTTACCCGGCTCGGGGTCGTAGATGGCGTCGATATCCCAGCCGCGGTCGGTCGGCATGTCGCCGGTGGTGTCGACGCCGGAGGCCACCACATCCCAGAGCTCCTCCGGCGAGGTGACTCCGCCGGGGTAACGGCAACCCATCGCGACCACCGCGATCGCGTCGTGCGCGACGTCGACCCGGCTGACGGCGTCTGCTCCGGTGGCGGTCGCACCGGAAAGCTTCGCGTCGATGAGTTCGGCGACGGCCTGCGGATTCGGATGGTCGAACACCAGGGTGGCGGGCAATCGCAGTCCGGTCGAGGCATTGAGCTTGTTGCGGAGCTCGACGGCGGTCAACGAATCGAACCCGAGCTGCTGGAACGGCTGCTGCGGGTCGATGGCGTTCACGGACTCGTGTCCGAGCACGGTCGCCGCGGTCGACCTGACCAGATACAGGAGTGCCTCGGACCGATCACCGGCCGACAAACCCGCCAACCCCAGCAGAGGTGACGTCGTCTCACGCCGTGCCGATGCCGGCACCAGCCCGCGGACCAGGGCGGGAGCCTGTTCGGCTCGCGTCCGAAGCACGGCGGGATCGATGCGCAATGCGACCAGGTGTGCGGCGTCGGAGGCCACCGCGGCATCGAACAGGGCCAGTCCGTCGGATTCGGTCAGCGCGGGAAAGCCCTGTCGCCGTATCCGTTCGAAATTCTCGTCGGACAGTTCCGTGCCCAGACCACTCGATCGTTCCCACAGGCCGTAATCGATCGACGTGGCCGTCAACCCGGCCGCCCGGCGGTAGGTGGCGAGGGCATCGAGGTACACATTGGCCGCCGCGTAGTTGGCCTGCCCGGCGGCCAGTACCAGGCCGCCGGCGGAGGAAACGAGAACGAACAGCGACAGCGGCCGGTCGCCCGTGAGTTCGTGCAGATGCCACGCGGCGTCGGCTTTAGGCGCGAATACCGTGTCGATGCGATTGCTCGTCATCGATTCGATCAGGCCGTTGTCGGCGACGCCCGCCGCGTGCACGACTCCCGTCAGCGGGTAGTCGGGGCCGATCTCGTCGAGCACTGATTTCAGCGCGTCTCGATCGGAGACGTCGCATGCCGTGATCGTCACCTGCGCACCGAGTTCGGTCAACTCGGCGCACAATGCCTCGGCGCCGGGTGCCTCCGGTCCCCGCCGTGACGTCAGAACCAGCTGCCGCACACCGTATTCGGTGACCAGGTGCCGTGCGAATAGTGCACCCAGCCCACCGGTTCCTCCGGTGATCAGCACGGTGCCGGTGCGCACTGGCTCGAGCGGGGGCGTCTCGGTGGGCCGATGCTGAACCAGGCGCGGCACCAGGAGGTTCTCGCCGCGCAGCGCACCTTCCGGCTCGGCCGCGATGGCCGCGGCCGCGGTTGCGACGGCGGTCGGATCCGGGTCGGCCGAACCATCGAGGTCCAGCAGTTGCAGCCGGTGCGGATGTTCGGCCTGCGCGGCGCGAATCAAACCCCAGACCGGTGCCAGCGCCGGGCGCACCTGATCGGTATCGCTGGTGCGCACCGCGCCGTTAGTCAGTACCACCAGGCGGGACTCGGCGAATCTGGTGTCGCCCAACCACTCGCGAATCGTGGCCAGCGCGCTGTTCAGCGCGTCGCGTGCGGCGTGCGGTGACGCGTCGTCGGTAACGGAGCAAGCGAACAGTATGAGTTCGGGGACAGTCGATTCGGGAGCCGCGTCGAGTTCCGCGACGAGCGTGGTGAGGTCGGGATAGCCGCGTACCGCCGCCGAACCCGGCGCGCCGATGATCGCTGTGCGTGCCGGGGCGACCGAACCGGTGGCGGCCGACGTCGCGGCGATCCACTCCACGGTGAACAGCGCATCGGCCACGCTGCCCGCGCGTAGTCGGTCCGCGGACACCGGGCGCGTGTCCAGCGAGCCGACCGACAGCACCGGCGTGCCGGTGCCATCGGCCATATGTAGCGCGAAACGGTTGTCGTGCATCCGGATTCGGACGCGGACGGCACTACATCCGGTCGTATGCAGTGCTACGCGGTTCCAGCTGAACGGGAGTGCGGGTGTGTCGAGGCCGCCATGGCGAATGCTGTGCACGATGAATGCGTGCATTGCCGCATCGAACAGTGCGGGGTGGAGGCCATATCCCGCGGCGGCCTCCGAATCCGGCAGGGCCACCTCGGCGAACAGTTCGTCGCCGCGTCGCCACATGGCCCGCATGCCCTGGAAGTAGGGGCCGTATCCGTAACCGGCACCAAGCATCTCGTTGTACACGTCGGCGACGTCGATCGTCTCGGCGCCGACCGGAGGCCAGACAGTGAGATCGATATCGGGCTGTATTTCCTCGGCGGTGAGATCACCCTCCGCGTGCAGCGTCCACGCACCGGCATCCGGCTGGCGCGAGTGGATCGTCAGGCGCCGTCGACCGGAGTCACTCGCTCCGCCGACCACAACCTGTACCGACACTCCGTCACGGGTCGGCAGTGTCAATGGCGTGTGCAGGATCAGCTCGTCCACCACCGGGTGACCGATCAATCCGCCCACATGGGTCGCTAATTCGACGAAACCGGTGCCCGGCAGCAGCACTGTGCCGAGCACGCTGTGATCGGCCAGCCATCCGATCGAGTCCACCGACCATCGACCGACGAAGCACACCCCACCCGAATCGGGCTGCGGGACAGCTGCTCCCAAGAGGGGATGGGATATCGGATCCAATCCCGCGACATCGGCGCCGGTGGTTTCGGCCCCCAGCCACGTCGTCGACAGATACTGCTTCGCATCGAGCCAGAACCGCTCGTGTTGAAACGCGTAGGTGGGCAGGTCGATCGGTTGCGTACCGGCATAGAACGCGGTCCAGTCCACCTCGGCGCCCGACACGAACAATGCCGCGGCCGCGGCCGACACGGTGGCGGCCGATGCCTCGTCACGGCGCGCCACCGCGACCGCTACCGTGCTTTTCTCGAGACCCTCGTCGACGGTCCCGGCCACCATCGGCGTGAGGGCCGCGTCCGGCCCGACTTCGGCGAAGCGCACCACACCCGCGTTCGCCATGGTGGTGACCGCGTCGGCGAACCGCACCGTGGCGCGGACCTGACGCACCCAGTACGCAGGTTCCGACATCTCATCGGTCACCCGGGCGCCGGTCACGGTCGAAACCAGCGGGATGGTCGGCCGATCGAAGCTCAATCCCTCGACCACCGACGCGAATTCCGCCAGCATCGGTTCCATCAGTTCGGAATGGAAAGCGTGCGATACCCGCAAACGGTGTGTCCGCCAACCCTTCTCCGCGCACGCCACGGCGACGGCTGCGACAGCGGTTTCGACTCCCGAGAGCACGACCGACGACGGACTGTTCACCGCGGCGATCGACACGCCATCGGTGAGCAGCGGTGCGACCTCGGATTCCGGCGCTCCCACCGCGACCATCGCGCCACCCGTGGGCAATGCCTGCATCAACCGGCCGCGTGCGGCCACCAGGGTGCACGCGTCGGAGAGTGACAGCACGCCGGCGATATGCGCGGCGGCGATCTCGCCGATCGAGTGGCCTGCCACGAGATTAGGACGCAGACCCCACGCTTCGAGCAGGCGATACAGGGCCACCTCGAACGCGAACAATCCGGCTTGCGCGAAGACTGTCTGATCGATCTGGTCCGTAGCGGTGAGCGCCTCGTCGAGCGAAACAGTCTGGCCGAGGAGTGGATTCAGTTCCGCGACGACCGTATCGAACGCCGCGGCGAAGACCGGGTGCGTACGCAGCTGCTGTGCCATACCGGCCCACTGCGCACCCTGACCCGAGAAGACGAACGCCGTCGAACCCGAAACCACCCGACCCGACACCACACCGGCTATCGAATCTCCGCGACCCAGTGCCTCGATACCCGACAGCAGTTCGTCGCGATCGGCGCCGAATACCACCGCGCGATGGTCGAGCGTGGCGCGGGTGGCGGCGAGGGAGTATCCGACATCGGCTGGCGCCGAGTCATTGTCGCGAAGGTGCGACCGCAGGCGAACGGCCTGCTCGCCGAGCGCGGGGGAACTGGCGGCGGAGAGCACCCAGGGCATGACGGTCTCGACGGACGCGGTTGCTTCCCGCAGCGCGTTGGCGGAAGTCCCGCGGGGAGAACTTTCGCCCAGGTGTTCAGTCTGCTCCCGAGGTGGTTGTTCGAGAATGATATGGGCATTGGTGCCGCTGATGCCGAAGGACGACACGCCCGCGCGACGCGGGCGATCGGTGTGCGGCCACGGTACCGGTTCGGTGAGCAGTCGTACGTCGCCCGCGGACCAGTCGACCTTGGTCGATGGCTGGTCCACATGCAGTGTGCGCGGCAGTGTTTCGTGGCGCATGGCCATGACCATTTTTATGACGCCGCCCACGCCGGCGGCGGCCTGTGCGTGTCCGATGTTCGATTTCAGCGATCCGAGCCACAGTGGCCGTTCCGGCGCGCGATCGCGACCGTAGGTGCCCAGCAATGCCTGCGCCTCGATCGGATCGCCCAAAGTCGTTCCGGTGCCGTGTCCTTCGACCGCGTCGACGTCGGCGGCGGAAATTCCCGCATTGCTCAGTGCCTGTGTGATGACGCGCCGCTGCGCAGGACCGTTGGGTGCGGTCAGACCGTTGGAGGCACCGTCGGAGTTCACCGCCGAACCGGCCACCACGGCGAGAATTCGATGGCCGTTGCGTTGCGCGTCGGACAGTCGTTCCAGCACCAGCACACCGGCGCCCTCCGCCCAACCGACGCCGTCGGCGCTCTCGGAGAACGACTTGCAGCGTCCGTCGATGGATAATCCGCGTTGTCGACTGAACTCCACCAACGTATCCGGGCCCGCCATCACCGTCACGCCGCCCGCCAGCGCCAGATCGCATTCGCCCGAGCGCAGTGACTGCGCGGCCGAATGCATGGCTACCAGCGAGGACGAGCATGCGGTGTCGACGGTGATCGACGGCCCTTCGAGACCGAAGGTGTAGGAGATCCGGCCGGAGGCAAGCGATCCGGCGTTCGCATTGGCCGGGTAGTCGTGGTACATCATGCCGGTCCATACGCCGGTTGAGCTGCCGCGCAGGGTGGTCGGGTCGATTCCGGCGCGTTCGAAGGCCTCCCATGAGGTTTCGAGCAGCAGGAACTGCTGTGGGTCCATGGTGGCGGCTTCGTTCGGGCTGATGCCGAAGAAGGCGGGATCGAATTCGCCTGCGGTGTGCAGGAATCCGCCGGATCGTGTGTAGGAGCGATTGGGTTGTTCGCCGGTGGGGTCGTAGATGCGTTCGATGTCCCAGCCGCGGTTGGTGGGGAAATCGGTAGTGGCGTCGACACCGTCGGATACCAGTCGCCACAGGTCTTCCGGTGACTCGACGCCACCGGGGTACCGGCAGGCCATCCCCACGATCGCGATCGGCTCACGCAGGGCCGCGTCGAGCTTGCGGTTGCGCGCCCGCAGTCGATCGGTTTCCTTCAGCGAGGCCCGTAGCGCATCAGCGAGTTTTGCGGTGCTTTCGGAATTCGTCATATCGCTATCAGTCCTCGGAGTTGTAAGCCAGATTGATCAAGTCGTCGATTTCCAGAACGTCGATCGATTCCTCGACGTCACCGTGCTGATCGCTCCCCGTGGCGGGGCTGCCGGTGTGGTTGTCCATCAGTGTCATGAGGGAGTTCAGCAGGCCCGACTCCCGGAGCCGCGCCAGCGGAATCGCTTGCAGGGCATCGCGGAGGGCGTCGTCGGACAGATCGGCCGAGCGGTCGGGTTTGTCCGTCTCGACGAGTTCGCCCGTCAAATACCCGGCCAGGGATTGCGGGCTCGGGTAGTCGAATATGAGGGTCGCCGGAAGCCGCAATCCCGTGGCCGTCGTGAGCCCATTGCGAAATTCGATCGCGGTGATCGAGTCGAATCCCAGCTCGCTGAACGCCCGGTCGATCGCGATGGCGGTGGCGTCGGCATGCCCCAAAACCGTTGCGGCCTGGGCGCGTACCACTTCGATCAGCACTGCGGATCGCTCCGCTTCCGGGGTATCGGCCAAACGTTTGCGCAGTTCGGCCCCCGAATCGACCTGTGGGGCGCGACGGGTTGGCAGCAACCCCTCGATCAGTGTGGCCGCCGAATCCGCGCCGATTCGCCGCGGATCCAGATGGGCGAGGACAGGGGCGGCGATATCGGTACTCGCCGCGGCGTCGAACAAAGCCAACCCCTGGTCGTGCGACAGCGGCAGCATGCCCGCACGTGACATGCGCTGGCGGTCCACCGCGCCGAGTTCGGCGGTCATGCCGCCGGACGACTCCCACGAGCCCCAGGCGAGGGACTGCCCGCGGCGGCCGGTTGCCCGGCGGTGTACCGCCAGGGCATCCAGGCACGAATTGGCGGCCGCGTAATTGCCCTGACCGGGGCCACCGAACGCACCCGCCACCGAACTGAACAGGACGAACGCCTTCAGATCCAGATCGGCGGTCAGCGCGTGCAGGTGGAGTGCGGCGTCGACCTTGGGGCGCAGCACCGCGTCCATCCGGTCCGGGGTGAGCGAGCCGATCGCCCCGTCGTCGAGTACACCCGCGGTGTGGAACACCCCGCGCAGTGCACGGTCGGCGGGGATGTCGGCCAATACCCGTGCGAGTGCGTCACGATCGGCGACATCGCAGGCCGCGAATTCGACCGAAGCGCCGAGTTGCCGCAAGTCCTCCCGAAGTTCCGTGGCACCGGGCGCGGCCGCACCACGTCGGCTGACCAGCAGCAGGTGCCGGGCGCCGCGGGTGACCAGGTGCCGGGCGAACAAGCCGCCGAGGAAGCCGCTCGCACCGGTGATCAGTACCGTCTCGTCCGGTCCGAACTCGGTGCTGAGCGCGGAGACCGAAGTCCCTCGAGGCGAACTTTCGATCAGGCGCTCAGTGGCCGCAGTGGTCGCTACGCGAGCCAAGCGTGCCTGGTACAGCCGACCATCGCGCACCGCGAGCTGCGGTTTGGCCGCGGCCGCGATCCCGCCGAGCAGCTCGTCGATCCGGGAATCGGCGTCCACCAGGACGATTCGGCCCGGATTCTCCGCCTGCGCCGACCGCACCAGACCGCTCACCGCGGCACCGGCGAGGTTCGTCGTGTCCTCACCGGTCACCGATACCGCACCCTCGGTACGAACCACCAGCAGTGACTCATCGAATCGCCGCTCGGTGATCCAGGATTGCAGCACCTCCAGCGCGGCATGGGTCGCGGTACGAACGCTGTCGGGATCATTGCCCGCCAGGCTGTCGTACCGCACCACCGCCGGCACCTCGGTACCGACCTCCGGCCACGGCATCGCGCCGATCGCGTTGCCCGACACCGTGATCGGTGTCCACTCGACATCGAACACGGCATTACCGACGACCGACGCGCCCGCAGTGAGCTGTGTCGGATCGATCGGCCGGGATGCCAGAGTTCGCACGGTGGCGATCGGCGCACCGGTCGAATCCGCCAGATCGACGGTAACCGTGTGCTCGCCCACGCGAGTCAACCGAACCCGCAGTGCGTCGGCTCCGGCCGCATGCACGGTGACTCCCGACCATTCGAACGGCAAGGCGACGCCGTCGTCGGTGGTCAGGAATCCGGCCGAATGCAGCGCGTGCAGGGCGGCGTCGAGCAGTGCCGGGTGCAGTCCGAAGCCTGCGGCGTCCTGAGTGTGCGGCAATGCGACCTCGGCGAATACCTCCTCGCCACGTTGCCAGGCGGCCCGCAGACCCTGGAATTGGGGACCGTATGCGTAACCGGCGTCGAGCAATTCGTCGTACAGCCCGTCGATATCCAGCGCCCGGGCGCCCGCGGGCGGCCAGGCGGTGAGGTCGGCGGCCGGTGACTGCCGCGGGGCGAGTACGCCTTCGGCGTGCAATGTCCAGGAGGTCGATGTATCGACGTCGTCGGCCGGGCCGGAGAACAGCCGCACTCCGCGTCGCCCGGTCTCGTCCTCGGCGCCGGTCAGCACGCGCACCGCGACACCACCGGCTTCCGGCAGCACCAGCGGCGTGCGCAGCACCAGTTCCTCCACCGTCGGCAGGCCGACCAATTCCCCTGCGTGCACCGCGAGTTCGACCAGACCGGTGCCGGGGAACAGCACCGTGCCCATGACCCGATGATCGGCCAACCAGGACTGTGTCTGCACCGACAGCCGCCCGGCAATGATGACAGCGCCGTCGTCCGGTTGCGATATGACGGCGGAGACCAGCGGGTGGCCGCTGCTGGCAAGGCCCATGACTGCGGCGCTGCCATTACCGCTGATCGTGCCCTCGGTCCAGTAGCGCTTCCGCTGGAAGGCGTAGGTGGGCAGGTCGATTCGGTGCGCGCCGGTGCCCGCATAGTGCTGGGTCCAGTCGACGTCGGCGCCGGAGACGAACAATCTCGCCACCCCGGCCACCAGGGTGGCGGCGTCGGCGTGATCCCGACGGACGAGGGCGAGAGCGGTCGCTTCCCGGTCGTCGAGGATCTGCTCGAGCATCGGGAACAGGACGGCGCCGGGGCCGACTTCCGCGAAGCGGGTCACGCCCAGTGCCGCCATGGTGGCGACGGCATCCGCGAAACGGACGGCCTCGCGCACCTGGCGGATCCAGTAGCCGGGATCGGTCATTTCGTCGGTG
Source organism: Nocardia uniformis NBRC 13702 (assembly GCF_001613345.1). Taxonomy (GTDB): domain Bacteria; phylum Actinomycetota; class Actinomycetes; order Mycobacteriales; family Mycobacteriaceae; genus Nocardia; species Nocardia uniformis. Next base: position 33,288 of record NZ_BDCE01000048.1, read on the forward strand.
ACGCGGGTGCCGGTCACCGTGGACACCACGGTCAGCCGCGGCTGGGTGAACGTCAATCCTTCGACGACAGCGCCGAAATCGGCGAGCATCGGGTCCATCAGCATCGAATGGAAGGCATGCGATACCCGCAGCGGATGCGTCCGCCACCCGTTCGCGGCGCAGCGGTCGACGACGGCGGCGATATCGGTGTCGGCGCCGGAGAGCACCACCGCGGACGGGCCGTTGACAGCGGCGATCGCGGTCTCGCCCGAAAGCAGTGGCAGCACATCGGCTTCCGACGCACCGACGGCGACCATCGCACCGCCGGATGGCAGGGCCTGCATCAACCGGCCGCGTGCCGCGACCAGCGCGCAGGCGTCGGTGATCGAGAGCACACCGGCGACGTGCGCCGCCGCGACCTCACCGATCGAGTGCCCCGCCACCACATCCGGACACACACCCCAGGATTCGAGAAGTCGGAACAGCGACACCTCGAAGGCGAACAATCCGGCCTGCGCGAAGACGGTCGAATCGATCGCCTCCGGGTCCGTGAGGGCCTGTTCGAGCGACAGTGGCTGCGCCAACCGCGGACTCAGCTCCGCGACGATCGCGTCGAAGTGCTCGGCGAACACCGGGTACTCCCGCAAGCCGAGGGCCATATCCGCCCGCTGCGCGCCCTGTCCGGAGAATACGAATCCGGTGGTACCGGATACCGCGCGCCCGGTGACCATATTCGGTGCGGAGTGCGCGCGAGCCACTGCCCGCACACCGGTGAGCAGATCATCGCCGTCGCCCGCGACGACTACGGCCCGGTGCTCCCAAACCGTTCGCGTGGCCGCCAGGGAGAATCCGGTATCGATCGGATCATGGTCGTCGCCAAGCGTTCTCGCGACAGTGGCGGTCAGGCGTTCGGCCTGCGCTTCGAGCGCTTCGGCAGTGCGAGCCGACAGTACCCACGGCACTATTCCACCGGGGGGAGTGGTCGCAGCGACCGGCACCGCGGCCGATGCCGGAGCCTGCTCGAGGACGACGTGCGCGTTCGTACCGCTGATACCGAACGACGATACGGCCGCACGACGGGGCCGATCCACGTCCGGCCACGCCACCTGCTCGGTCAGCAGCCGCACCTGACCTTCGGACCAGTCGACCTTCGTGCTCGGCCGATCCGCGTGCAGGGTGCGCGGCAGCACGCCGTGGCGCATGGACATGATCATTTTGATCACGCCGCCGACACCCGCGGCGGCCTGGGCGTGCCCGATATTCGACTTCAACGATCCCAGCCACAGCGGCCTGTCCTCATCGCGATCGCGTCCGTAGGTGGCCAGCAGCGCTTGGGCTTCGATGGGATCACCCAGCGTGGTGCCGGTGCCGTGCGCCTCCACGGCATCGACCGCTTCCGGCGCAATGCCCGCGTTGGCCAGGGCCTGGCGGATCACCCGCTGCTGGGAAGGTCCGTTCGGCGCGGTCAAACCGTTCGACGCGCCATCCTGGTTCACCGCGGAACCGGCCAGCACCGCCAGCACCTCGTGACCATTGCGCCGCGCGTCCGACAATCGTTCCAGCACCAGCACACCGGCGCCCTCGGACCAGCCGACCCCATCGGCATCGTCGGAGAACGACCGGCACCGCCCGTCCGGCGACAAGCCGCGCTGGCGGCCGAACTCGAGGAACATATCCGGCGTCGCCATGACCGCCACGCCACCCGCCAGGGCCAGATCGCACTCTCCCGACCGCAGCGACTGCCCGGCCAGATGCAGGGCCACCAGCGACGACGAACACGCCGTATCCACGCTGACCGAAGGCCCCTCCAAGCCGAACACATAGGACACCCGGCCGGATACCAGGCTGCCCGCGGCACCGCTGCCGCTGCCGGTGGCCTGGGCGTAGTCGTGATACATCAACCCGGTGAAGACACCGGTCGAGCTGCCGCGCAGCGTCGCCGGATCCAGCCCGGCACGCTCCAGCGCCTCCCAGGAGACCTCGAGCAGCAGCCGCTGCTGCGGATCCATCGTGGTGGCCTCGTTCGGGCTGATGCCGAAGAAGTCCGCGTCGAAATCCGCTGCCGCATAGAGGAAGCCACCCCGACGGGTGTAGGTCTTTCCCGGCTTGCCGGGTTCCGGGTCGTAGATGCCGTCGAGGTCCCAGCCGCGATCGGTCGGCATGTCCCCGGTTGTGTCGCGGCCTGCGACCACGAGGTCCCACAGGTCCTCGGGCGAGGCGGCCCCGCCCGGGTAGCGGCAGGCCATCGCGACCACCGCGATCGGCTCGTCGTCGGTACGGCTGTGTGTCCGAACCACGCGGCGCACCGCCTGCTCCTCGACCGTCCCACCGCCGGGCAGCTGCGAAACGATGAATTCGGCAACCGCCCGTGGGTTGGGGAAATCGAAGATGGTCGTGGCTGGAAGGTGCAGTCCCGTCGCGGTATTGAGCTTGTTGCGGAACTCGACCGCGCTCAGTGAATCGAAGCCGAGCTGCTGGAATGCCTGTCCCGGTTCGATGGCGTCCGGCGACGTGTGACCGAGCACCTCGGCCGCGACCGACCGCACCAGATCCAGCACCGCATTGTCACGATCGGTGTCCGACAAGCCCGCCACATTGAGCGCGAGCGTCGAATCGGGACCCGGTCGGTTCGCGCGTCTGGCGGGCGCGGGCACCAGCCCGCGAACCAGGGCGGGAATCTGCTCCCCGCGTTTACGCAGGACCGCTCGGTCTACCCGCAAAGCGATCACCTGCGACTCGTCCGACGCGATCGCCCCGTCGAACAGGGCGAGACCGTCGGCCTCGGACAGCGGTGGAAAACCTTGTCGGCGCAGCCGGTCGAAATCGCCGTCGGTCAGGGCGGTGCCGAGACCGCTCGAGCGCTCCCACATGCCGTAATCGACTGCGGTCGAAGGCAACCCGAGACTGCGCCGATACTCCGCGAGTCCGTCCAGGAAGACATTGGCGGCCGCGTAATTGGCCTGTCCCGCCGCCAACACCAATCCGCCGGCCGAGGCCACCATGACGAACAGCGATAGCGGCAGGTCCCGGGTGAGTTCGTGGAGGTGCCACGCCGCATCCACCTTGGGCCGGAACACAGTATCGATCCGCTGTGCGGTCATCGACGCGAGCACGGAATTGTCCGCGGTTCCTGCCGCATGAACGACACCGGTGAGCGGATGAGCCTCCGGCAGGTCCGCGAGCAGTGCCGCGAGAGCGTCGCGGTCGGAGACGTCGCATGCGGTGACGGTGACTTCCGCACCGAGCTGCACCAATTCGTCGCGCAATTCGACCGCGCCGGGCGCGTCGAGCCCGCGCCGTGAGGTCAGCACCACATGGGGCACACCGTATTCGACGATCAGATGCCGAGCGATGACCGCGCCCAAACCGCCGGTACCGCCGGTGACCAGTACGGTTCCCGGCTTCGTCAGCGTGATCGGCGCCCCGGCCGCACGCGGACTCAGGCGGGGCACGAGCACGGCGGCGCCACGCAAGGCGGCTTCCGGTTCGGACCCGAGGGCGCCGACCGCCTGCACGAGCGCGGCGGAATCGCCGTAGGCATCGATGTCGAGCAGTTGGAAACGATCCGGGTTCTCGGCCTGAGCGGCGCGGACCAGGCCCCACACCGGGGCCTGCGCCAGATCGATCCGATCCGAATCGTGCACCGAGACCGCTCGTTCGGTGACTATCACCAAACGGGTATCGCTGAGCCGCGGTTCCGCCAGCCAGGCTTGCAGCGTGGCGAGCACGCCGACGGTTACCGCTCGCGCCGCCTGCGGCACCGCACGGGGGGTGGGCCCGAAGGGCAGAGGGGTGGGAATAGCACTGTCGTCGCGGGGGCATGCAAACACGACGATTTCCGGGGCGACGGCGTCGCCGCTGGAGTCCAGATCGGCGATCAAGGCCGCCAGATCCGCGTGGCCGTCGCCTCCGAGTAGCACCACCTGCGCGGGGTCGATCGTGGCAGGGGTCTGGGTCGTGGGCGTCCACCCGATCCCGAACAGTGCGTCAGGCATTCGGCCCGCACCCAACTGTTCCACCGATACCGGACGGGAGACCAAAGAGCCTACCGAGAGGACGGGGTGGCCCGCGGTGTCGGCGATCTGTATCGAGAAGCGTTCGTCCGCACCGACGATCCGCACCCGGACGGCTGCGGCGCCGGAGGCGTGGAGCACGACCCGGTTCCAGCTGAACGGCAGGGCTGGAGCTCCCTCGCGACCACCTCGAATGCTGTGCACGATGAATGCGTGCATGGCCGCATCGAACAGTGCCGGATGGAGGCCGTATCCCTGCGCGGCCTCCGGATTCGGCAACGCGACCTCGGCGAACAACTCGTCACCGCGCTGCCACATCGCTTGTAGCCCTTGGAAGTACGGGCCATACCCGTATCCGATATCCAGCAATTCGTCGTAGGCGCCCGCCACCGCTATCGACTCGGCGCCCGCCGGAGGCCAGGTGGCGAAATCGAAGTCGGATCCTCCGTCCTCGGCTACGAGCGCGCCCTCCGCGTGCCTTGTCCACTCGGCTTGTCCGGGTTGACGGGAGTGGATGGTCAGGCGTCGTCGACCATTGTCGTCGGCGGCGCCGACGACAACCTGCACGGCGACGCTGCCCTGGGCCAGCAGGGTCAAAGGCGCGTGCAGGACGAGTTCATCGACTACCCCGCAGCCGACCAGACTGCCGACGTGCGAAGCCAATTCGACGAATCCGGTGCCCGGCAGCAGCACGGTACCGAGCACGCTGTGGTCGGCGAGCCATTCGATCGAATCGATCGACCACCGGCCGGTGAAGCTCACGCCGCCGGAATCAGGCTGCGGCACAACAGCACCCAGCAGCGGATGATCGGCGGGTTCCAAGCCCGCCGCGTCCGCGCCGGGGAATTCATCCGCCAACCACGTCGTTGCCAGGTGTTTCTTCGCGTCGAGCCAGTAGCGGTCGTGCTGGAAGGCGTAGGTGGGCAGATCGATGCGCTCGGCACTGGCGGTCGAATAGAACTCCGCCCAGTTCACCGCGGCACCGGACACGAACACCTTCGCCACCGCCGTGATCGCCGTGGCGGTGGTGGCGTCGTCGCGGCGTGCCACGGCGACGGCGACCAGCTGGGCGGCGTCGACACCGGGGAGCACGTCGACAGTACGAGCGACCATCGGCGTCAATACGGCATCGGGTCCGAGCTCGACGAATCGCGAGACACCGGAAACCGCCATCGTGGTCACCGCGTCGGCGAACCGCACCGGTTCCCGCACCTGCCGGACCCAGTAGCCCGGGTTCGACATCTCATCGGTCACGCGAGCACCGGACACCGTCGATACCAAGGGAATCGACGGCACGTCGAAACTCACACCGGCGATGGCGGCGGCGAACTCCGCCAGCATCGGTTCCATCAATACGGAATGGAAAGCGTGCGACACCCGCAAACGGTGTGTCCGCCAACCCTTCTCGGCGCACGCCTCGGCCACCGCTTCGACGGCGGTACCGACTCCCGAGATCACGACCGACGACGGACTGTTCACCGCGGCAATCGAGACACCGTCACCGAGTAGCGGCAGCACATCGGACTCCGCGGCGCCGATGGCGATCATCGCGCCCTCGGCGGGCAGGGCCTGCATCAAGCGCCCGCGTGCGGCGACCAGCACGCACGCATCCGACAGGGACATCACACCGGCGATATGGGCGGCGGCGACCTCGCCGATCGAGTGGCCGGCCACGAAATCGGGCCGCACTCCCCATGATTCGAGCATCCGGTACAGCGCCACTTCGAAGGCGAACAGCCCGGCTTGGGTGAACACCGTCCGGTCGATCGCTGCGGAGGAACTCAGAGCGTCGATCAACGAGCCGGATTCGCCCAGCAGCCGATCCAGCTCCGCGACAACCGCATCGAATACCTCCGCGAACACTGGAGATGCGCGCAGCGCCGCTGCCATACCGGCCCACTGCGAGCCCTGTCCCGAGAAGACGAACCCGGTCGAACCCGGTACGACGCGACCCGAAATCACACCCGGTGCCGCCGTACCGGCGGCCAGCGCGCGCACCCCGGCGAGCAGGTCGTCGGCGGTATCGGCGAGGACCACCGCGCGATGATCGAAAACACTTCGGGTGGCCAGCGAATGCCCCACATCGACCGGCTCGTACTCGTACCCCGCCACTTCCGATGACAGGCGCGCGGCTTGGGCCGTCAGGGCGGTGGCGCTGTGCGCCGAGACCACCCATGGCAAGACATCGGCGCCTGTACCTCGGCCCGTCGTGGGGGAGGCGGACGTAGTCCGCTCCCGAGGTGGCTGTTCGAGGATGATGTGGGCGTTGGTGCCGCTGATGCCGAACGACGACACGCCTGCGCGGCGCGGACGATCGACTTCCGGCCACACGATCGGTTCGGTCAGCAGCCGTACCTCGCCTGCGGACCAGTCGACCTTGGTCGAGGGCTGGTCCACATGCAGGGTGCGCGGCAACGTTCCGTGGCGCATCGCCATGACCATCTTGATCACGCCGCCCACGCCCGCGGCGGCCTGCGCGTGTCCGATGTTCGATTTCAGCGAACCGAGCCACAGCGGCCGTTCCGGCACCCGATCGCGGCCATAGGTCGCGAGAATGGCCTCGGCCTCGATCGGATCGCCCAAAGTCGTTCCGGTGCCGTGGCCTTCGACGACGTCCACCTCGTCCGGCGCTACTCCGGCGTTGGCGAGCGCCTGGCGAATCACCCGGCGTTGCGATGGACCATTGGGCGCGGTCAAACCGTTCGAGGCGCCGTCCTGATTCACCGCCGAGCCCGAGACCACGGCCACGATGTGGTGGCCGTTGCGTTGCGCATCGGAGAGTCGTTCCAACACCAGCACACCCGCGCCCTCGGACCAGGCGACACCGTCGGCGGAATCGGCGAAGGACCGGCTGCGGCCATCGGGTGACAGACCCCGCTGCCTGGAGAACTCGACGAAGGTCTCCGGGCTGGCCATCACCGTCACGCCGCCGGCCAGCGCCAGATCGCATTCACCCGAGCGCAGTGACTGCGCGGCCTGATGCATGGCTACCAGCGATGAGGAACACGCGGTGTCGACGGTGATCGACGGCCCCTCGAGACCGAAGGTGTAGGAGACCCGGCCGGAGGCGACGGAACCGGTAGCCGAGTTGTTGGGGTAGTCGTGGTACATCATGCCGACCCACACGCCAGTTGAGCTGCCGCGCAGGGTCGCCGGGTCGATTCCGGCGCGTTCGAAGGCCTCCCATGAGGTTTCGAGCAGCAGGAACTGCTGTGGATCCATGGTGGCCGCTTCGTTCGGGCTGATGCCGAAGAACGCGGGATCGAATTCGCCTGCGGTGTGCAGGAATCCGCCGGATCGCGTGTAGGAGCGGTTGGGCTGTTCACCGGTCGGGTCGTAGATGCGCTCGATGTCCCAGCCACGGTTGGTCGGGAAGTCGGAGGAGGCGTCGACACCGTCGGATACCAACCGCCAGAGGTCTTCCGGCGATTCGACACCGCCGGGATACCGGCAGCCCATTCCGACGATCACGATCGGGTCGTCGTCGACCGATTTGGTGGCCGTGACCGTGAAGCTTTCGCCGACCCCCGACAGCTCGTCGGCGATATACGCCGCCAGCGCCTGTGGTGTCGGATAGTCGAAGACGACAGCGGCGGAAAGCGCCACTCCGGTGGCGGCTTTCAACCGATTGCGCAGTTCTACGGCGCTGAGTGAGTCGAACCCCAGATCTTGGAACGCGCGATCGGGTTCGATGGTCGCAGCACCGCCGGTGCCCAGTACCGCGGCGACCTCGGCGCGCACGGCATCGAATACCGCCTGACGTCGGTTTGCGTAGTCCAGCACTGAAAGCCGCTGAGCAGGTGCGGAAGCCGCGCGCCGGGCAACCCGTCGGCTCGCCGGAACCAGGTCGCGCAGGACCGGCGGCAGCAGCCCGGTCTCGAGCCCGGCTCGCAGCGCGGCGGTGTCGAGCGCCGCGATCACCGCGAACGTCGCATCCGCCGCGATCGCCGCCCGCCATCCCGACAGGGCTTGCTGCTCCGGCAGCGGGCTGAGTCCGCTGCGACCGAGACGGGCCGAGTCGGCCGCGGTCAATTGGCCGGCCATACCACCGGCGCTCGCCCACGGACCCCACGCCAGCGACTGCCCCGGCAGTCCCTGCGCCCTGCGGTGTGCGACGAGTGCGTCGAGGAAGGTGTTGGCGGCAGCGTAGTTGCCCTGCCCAGGGCCGCCGACCGTTCCCGAAATCGACGAGAACACCACGAACGCCGCCAGATTCGACGCTGCCGTCGCCTCGTGCAGATGCCACGCGGCATCCACCTTCGGCGCCAGGACGGTATCGATCTGCTCCTGCGTCAATGAATCGATCGTGGCATCGTCGAGCACGCCTGCGGCATGGATGACCGCAGTCAGCGGCCATTGCGCCGGGCACTCGCCCACTGCGGCGGTGAGGGCTTGGGCGTCGGTGACATCACACGCCACCACACCCACCTGTGTCTTTCCCGCCCCCCTGCCCTTCGGGCCCGCCCCCCTTGCGCCCAGCTGCTCCAATTCCGCGGTCAGCGCGGCCACACCCTCGGCGTGCGGACCGCGACGACTGACCAGAAGCACCGACGGTACGTCGTATTCGGCTACCACGTGCCGGGCGACGATCGCTCCCAATCCGCCTGTGCCGCCGGTGATCAACACCGTTCCGGTGCCGAAGGGATGCGGATCCGCCGGTCCCGATGCGACGGGTGCGGACCGGGTGAGCCGGGCGGTGTGCAATACGCCGTCACGCACGACCACCTGCGGCTCGCCGACCGCCGTGATGGCGGTGGCCAGGGGTGTATCGATGTCGATGTCGGTGTCCACGAGCACAATTCGGCCGGGATCCTCGGCCTGTGCCGAGCGCACCAGGCCCCACACCGCGGCGCCCGCGAGATCATGCGGATTCTCACCGGGTAGCGACACCGCGCCCCGCGTGGCGATGAGCAGTGTGGAAGTGCCGGACTGGTCTGCGCTCCGCCAGCGCCGCACGATGTCGAGGATTCGCGCGACCTCGGTGTGGGTGGCGGCCACGACATCGGAATCCGTTTCCTGCCAGCCCGTTCCGGCTTCGGCCACGACGACGGCCGGTATCGCGCCGTCGAGCGCCTCCCAGCGCATCACCTCCACGAGCTTGTCGGGCACGGACGTGGCTGTGTCTGCTTGTGGTGATGGGGCTGGTGACCAGATCAGGTCCAGCACCGGAGCAGACGAGTGCTCCGCGGTGGCGGCGGCGAACTGTGCGATCGGAATACTGCGCGGCGTCACCGATCCGGTCAAGACCGACCGCCCGTGCTCGTCGTCGACCGAGACCGCCACCGCCGACCCGCGGGGGGTGAGGCGCACCCGCAGCACCGACCCCGCGGTCGCCGACATCGAGACCGAGTCCCAGGCGAACGGCAAGGCGATATGCCCGCCCTCGACGGTGAACGCGGATTCCGGTGCCCCCGCGTCGCTTTCCAGCGCGCCCACCAGATGCCCCGCGTGCAGCGCGGCGTCCAGCAGCGCCGGGTGGATGGCGTATCCGTCGGAAGGTGCGTCGTCATAGCCGATTTCGGCGATGACGTCCTCGCCGCGCCGCCACAGCGCGCGAACACCCTGGAAGGCCGGCCCGTATTCATAGCCGCGTTTGAACAGGCTGGTGTATCCCGCCGCGACGTCGAATTCGGTTGCGCCCGTCGGCGGCCACTCACCGATATCTGTGCGCACAGCGTCGTCGGTCGCGGTCAGCCGACCGCGCGCATGCAGCGTCCACCGTTCGTCCTCGAGATTCTCCTCGCAGGAGTAGATGGAGACAGACCTCGACGCGTGGCCGGTGCCTCCGATGACCACCTGAATGCGCGTGCCGCCGTTCGCAGGCAGTACCAGCGGCGCCTGCAGGGTCAGTTCTTCGAGGACGGTGCAGTCGACGGCACGCCCTGCGGACACCGCGAGTTCGGCGAATCCGGTCCCCGGGAAAATCGCGGCCCCGGCAATGACGTGATCGGCGAGCCACGGCTGGGTCGCGATCGATAGCCGACCGGTCACCAGCACCTCACCCGACTCCGGCGCCGAGACGGTCGCTCCCAGGAGTGGGTGGTCGACCGCGTGCAAACCCGCGTACTCGACCCCCGCGTCGGCCCGGGCGAACTCGAGCCAGTACCGCCGCCGCTCGAATGCATAGGTGGGCAACGGCACTCGCGAGACCGGGCGCCGATCGAAGTAACCCGCCCAGTCGACCTCGACACCGGCGACATGCGCCTGCGTCAGACAGGTCATGAGCTGTGCCACCTCGGGTCGGCCGCGGCGTGCGACGGCCAAGGCCGAGGAATCCTGTTCGACCTCGGCGTCCAGGCCTTGGCGAACCATCGCCGTCAGGACCGCGTCGGGGCCGAGCTCCACGAATCGACGGACGCCCGAGGCCGCCAGCGTGGCGACCCCGTCGGCGAAACGCACCGCTTCGCGCACCTGGCGTACCCAGTAGTCGGGTTCGCGCACCTCGTCACCGGCGAGCCCGCCGGAGACGCTGGAGATCAATCGAATTCGCGGTTCGTGATAGGTCACCGACCGAGCCGCTTCGGCGAACTCGGCGAGCATCGGGTCCATCAAATGCGAGTGGAACGCGTGGGAGACCCGAAGACGCGATGTCTTCCAGCCGCGCTCGGCGCATCCCACGGCGAGCATCGCGATCGCATCCTCGTCACCGGATACGACCACGGAGAACGGGGAATTCACGGCGGCGAAGGAGAGCTGTCCCGTGTCGGCCAGCAAAGCCGAGACCTCATGCTCCGCGGCGGCGACCGCCAGCATGGCGCCACCGGCGGGCAACCAGCCCATCAACCGACCACGCGCCGCGACGAGTCGGCAGGCGTCGGGAAGTGTCCACAGTCCGGCAAGGTGAGCCGCCGCCAGCTCGCCGATCGAGTGCCCGATCAGGAATTCGGGGGTAACTCCGAACGATTCGAGCAGTCGGAACAGCGCCACCTCGTACGCGAACAGCGCGGGCTGCGTGATCTCCGTGCGGTCCAGTGCCTCGGTGTCGTTCGAACCGGCACCGCGACCGGTGAACATCAACTCCCGCAGGGGAGCGTCGACCAGCGGATCGAGTTGTGCGCAGACCTCGTCCAATGCGGTCGTGAAAACCGGGAATGCCTCGTACAGTTCGCGGCCCATACCCACCTGCTGAGCACCTTGACCGGTACACAGGAAGGCGGTCGGCCGCGTTCGGCTCCGGCTCAGGGCGACGCCGTATGCGGTGCCGCCCTCGGCCAATGCGGACAAGGCGGCGTGCGCCTGGTCCATATCATCGGCGACGATCGCGGCTCGCCACTCGAAGTGGGAGCGGCTCGACACCAGCGAATAGGCGATATCGTCGAGCGACGGCCCGGGGTGCTCGGCGAGCCACAGCGACAGCGCCTCGGCTTGCGTCCGCAGGCCGGTCTCGGTTTTCGCCGACAACATCAGCGGCGCCGCCGATACCGGTGCCACCTGAGGCGACCGGCCGTCAGGCGCCGCCGGTGTCCGCGGAGCTTCTTCGATGATCGCGTGGGCATTGGTGCCACTGACACCGAACGACGAGACACCTGCGCGGCGCACCGCGCCTCCGGCGGGCCATGGCTCCGGTTGGGTCAGCAATCGCACCGCGCCGGAGGACCAATCCACGTGTGGCGAAGCGGTTTCGGCATGCAGCGTCGGCGGCAGCGTTTCGTTGCGCAGCGCCTGCACCATCTTGATCACGCCACCGACACCGGCCGCCGCGACCGTATGCCCGATATTCGATTTGATCGAGCCGATGCGCAGGGGCTCGCGCTCGCCACGATCCTGCCCGTAGGCGGCGATCAGCGCATGCGCCTCGATCGGGTCGCCGAGCGGCGTACCCGTTCCGTGCGCTTCGACCGCGTCCACGTCGGCCGCGGTGATACCCGCATTGGCCAGGGCCTGGGCGATGACACGTTCCTGTGCGGGACCGTTCGGCGCGGTAAGACCGTTGCTCGCCCCGTCCTGATTCACTGCCGTGCCGCTGACCAGCGCCAGGACTTGGTGCCCGAGTCGCCGAGCGTCGGACAGCCGCTCGAGCACCAGCACCCCGACGCCCTCGGCGAAGCCGACACCATCGGCTCCGGCGGAGAAGGGTTTGCATCGACCATCCGGCGACAGGCCGCGCTGCCGGGCGAAATCGACGTACAGGTAGGGACTCGCGAAGACGGTCGCACCGCTGGCCATGGCCAGCGACGTATCACCCTGCCGCAGTGCCTGGCACGCGAGATGCAGTGAGACCAGCGAGGAGGAGCACGCGGTGTCCACGGTGACCGCGGGGCCTTCCAACCCGAAGGTGTAGGCGACACGTCCGGAGACGACGCTGCTGGTGGTACCGGTGAGCCGGTACCCCTCCAGTTCGCCGTTCACCCGGTCGACGTACCCGGAGAAGCCCGCACCCGCGAATACGCCGGTATCGCTGCCGCGCAACGAGAGTGGATCGATACCCGCGTGTTCGAGTGCCTCCCAGGAAGTTTCGAGCAGCAGGCGTTGCTGCGGATCCATCGCGGCCGCTTCGCTGGGGCCGATCCCGAAGAAGCCGGGATCGAATTCGGCGGCGTCGTAGAGGAATCCGCCGCGGCGGGTGTAGACGGTACCGGGCTTATCGCTGTCGGTGTCGAACAGGCGATCCAGTTCCCACTCGCGGTCGGTGGGGAAGTCCCCGGTGGCGTCGATGCGATTGGCGACGAGATCCCAGAGTTCCTCCGGTGAGGTGATTCCGCCGGGGAACCGGCAGGACATGCCGACGATCGCGATGGGCTCATCGGCGCGTACCCGGCGGACCGGTTTCGGCGCCGGGGCACTCACCGTCGGTTCGATCCGCGTCAGGATCATCGCCGCCACAGCCTGTGGTGTCGGGTGGTCGAACACCAGGGTGGAGGGCAGTTTCACCCCCGTCGCCCTACCGAGCCGGTTGCGGAACTCCACGCCGCCGAGGGAATCGAATCCGATTTCGTCGAAGCGCTGATCCGGCCGAATGTCGGCCACGGATTCGTGGCCCAGTACCGCCGCGGCTTCGACCAGCACGGCCTCCAGCACTACTTCGCCGCGCCGTGCCGCAGGTGTCTCGGCCAGTCGAGCACCGAGTGTTCCGGTCGCCGCGACGGCAGCCGGTGCCGCGGCGCGCGCCCGGCGTGGGAGGTATCCGCGGAGGACCTCGGGCACCTCGGTCTCATCGCTAGTGCGTAATGCACCGGCATCGAACCGGATCGGTGCCAGTCGCGCCGAGCTGTGCGCGAGTGCTTCGTCGAAGAGCCGCACACCCTCCGCGTCGGCGAGTGGGCTCAGTCCCAGTCGTTCCCAGCGAGCCAGCGCACCACGATCCAGTCCGCCGGTCATGCCGCTGGACTGATTCCACGGGCCCCACGCCAACGAGGTCGCCGCGAGACCGGCGTCGCGTCGGCGTTGGGCCAAGGCGTCCAGTGCGCCATTCGCCGCAGCGTAGTTCGCTTGGCCCGAGGTGCCGAGGACGGTCGCGATCGAGGAGAACACCACGAATGCCCGGACGTCTCTACCCCGAGTCAGCTCGTCCAAATGCCAGGCGCCGTCGACCTTCGGCGCCAGTACGCGCTCGACCTGTGCGTCGGTCAGTGCTGCGACGGTTCCGTCGTCGAGCACGCCGGCGGTGTGCAGCACCGCGATCGGAGTATCGATGTCGTCGAGCAGCTTGCGCACCGCGCCGCGATCGGCCACATCACACGCAACGACCCGGGCGCGTGCCCCCAGCCGCGCCAACTCCGCGACCAACTCGGTGGCTCCCGCCGCATCCGGGCCACTGCGCGAGGTCAATACCAGCTCGCGCACGCCGTATTCGGCAACCAGGTGCCGAGCGAACAGCGAGCCGAGGCCGCCGGTGCCGCCGGTGATCAGTACCGTCGCTCCGTCGAAGGTCGCCGACGTGGCGACGGGATCCGTTTCGGCACTGTGCGTTTCGGCCGCGAGCCGGAGCCTGGGAACCAGAACGCGGCCGTCCCGCACCGCGACCTGTGGTGCGCGGGTAGCCAGCGCGGCGGCGATCCGATCGGAGTGCACGGGGGGCGGGCCCGAAGGGCTGGGGGGTGGGAAAAGCACAGGTGCGGCGGGATCCTCGTCGATCAGTACGAATCGATCGGGATGCTCCGACTGCGCGCTGCGCAGCAGACCCCACACCGCGGCCGCCGCCGGGTCGAGGGGTTCCCCCGGGATACCGGCCCCACCCGAAGTCACCACTACCAGCCGGGTATCGGCCAACCGATCCTGCGCGAGCCACGAGCGCAGTAGCGCCAAGGTCGAGTGCACCCGTTCCCGTACCTCGTGCGAAGCGGCACGCACTACCACGGCATGGGGAAGCTCGTCGGCGGCAACGAGATCGGCGATCGATGAGTATCGCGTATCGAAACCGAGTGCCGTGGTCTCCGGCGTCAACAGTGCGAGGGTGGGCACGGACTCGGCGACCGCCTCGCTCGGGTTCGGATCTACCTCCCAGCGCACCTCGTACAGCGCGGCGTCGTCGGCTGACAGCGCACTGCGGAATTCCTTGACGTCGTACGGCCGCATGACCACCGCGTCCACCGAGACAACGGGATTGCCGTCCAGGTCGACAGCTGCGACCGCCACTGCTTCCGGCCCCTGGGCGACCGCGATAACCCGTAGTGCGGACACCTCGGCGGGCCGGCCACCCGCGGTCGATGAACGGTGGAACCGAGCCCCGCCCCAGCGGAAAAGCAGTCTGCCGGTGTTCGGATCGGGGTTCCCATCACGCCAGATCAGCCGGGAGAAGGCGGCGTGCATCACCATATCGAGCAGCGCGGGATGCAGCGTGTGGCGTCCCGAATGCGTTGCGGCCGTGCTCAGGTCCGAGTTCAGGGCGATCTCGGAGAAGACAGCGTCTTCTCGCTCCCACACCTGCTGTACCCCGAGGAACGCCGGACCGTATTCGAGTCCCGCGTCCCGGGCGATCTGCGCGGGCAGAGCAGCGCTGTCGAGGTGTTGCGCGTCGGCGGGCGGCCACGATTCCGCCCGCAGCCGGGAGAGCACTTCCGGCTCGCGCCCGGCGGACGTGGCGAGCGAACCCGTCGCGTTGTGGATCCATTCGTCGGAAGTCGAGGTGCGGAAATAGAATTCGAACGGGCGATGGCCGGTCGAGTCGGGCGCCTGTACCAGTACCTGTAGTTCGATCTCATCGCTGTCGACAGGCACGATCGGTGCTTGCAAGGTGAGTTCTTCGACTGCCTCGCAGCCGATTCGGCCACCGGCGACGAGCAGGAACTCGATCAGCGTGGCGCTCGGCAGGACCACCACGCCGTAGGTCATGTGGTCGGCGATCCACGGATGCGTCGCCGCCGACAGCCGGCCGGTGAAGAGCCACTCGTCCGAACCGGCCAATCCGAGGACGCCGGTGAGGATCGGATGGTCCGAGATGTCCGCGGCCGCACCGTGGTCTGAGTTCAGCCAGTAGCGGCGCCGTTGAAAAGCATACTTGGGCAGGGTATTCGGAGCCGTACCGCGCCCGGCGAAGGTCGAGCGCCAGTCGACGCGCGCACCCGTAACCTGAATCTGCGCCAGGGCCGCGACGAATTGCCCGACCTCTTCGGACGACCGCCGCGCCAGGGCTACAGTCGACGGGGCAGCCGCGAGATCGGTGTTCTCACCCAGGCATTCGCGGGTCATCGCGGTCAGTACCGCATCGGGCCCGACTTCGACGAAGCGGCGTACCCCGTCGGCGCGCAGTGTGTCGATCGCGGGCGCGAAGCGGACGGTTGCGCGGACCTGCTGCACCCAGTACTCGGGATCGGTCACCGAAGCACCGGCCGACGCTCCGGTGACGGTCGAGACGATCGGCAGCTCGGGTGTGCGGTAGGTGAGTTTCTGTGCGACCGAGCGGAACTTGTCGAGCATCGGCGTCATCCGCGCCGAATGGAAGGCATGGCTCACCCGTAGCCGCTTGGTCTGGATGCCTGCGGCGGTGAGTTCGCGCTCCAGGCTCTCGATCGCCTCGGTATCGCCGGACACGACCGTCGAGGTGGGACCGTTCGCCGCGGCCACCGAGACTCGATCGGCCACTGCCGCACTGAGTTCGGATGCGCGCGCCGCATCGATGGCCACGGCGAGCATCGCGCCGCCTTCGGGCAGTGCGCCCATCAAGCGGCCGCGGGCCGCCACGAGCGCGCAGGCGTGCGGCAGCGACAGCACTCCGGCGACATGTGCCGCCGCCAGCTCACCGACCGAGTGACCGACCAGCACATCCGGTGCGACACCGAAGGATTCCAGCAGCCGGAACAGCGCCACCTCGAAGGCGAACAGCGCGGGCTGTGTCCATTCGGTTCGGTCCAGCACGCCATCGGAGTCGGTGAACATCACCTCCCGCAGCGACCGTCCCAGTATCCGATCCAACACCGCGCACACATCGTCCAGTGCGGTAGCGAAAGCCGGGTATGCGCGGTAGAGGCCGGCGCCCATCCCGACGCGTTGCGCACCCTGGCCGGTGAACAAGAACGCGGTGGCACCGGAATCAGCCTTCGCCGCAACAGTATTCGGACCACCGGCGGCCAAATTTGCCAAACCGGTCAGCATTTCGGTGCGGTCGCGCCCGGTGACCGCACCGCGCCACTCGAGCAAAGCCCGCGAGCTCGCCAGGGACTGCGCCACCTCGTGTACGTCCACGTCGGGGCGCTCGGTCAGCCACTGGCGCAACCGATCCGCTTGTGCACGCAGCGCGACTTCGGATTTGGCCGATACCACGAGCGCGAGGCTGTGCTCACCCACCCCGTCGGCTCCGCCTCCTGCCATCCCCCTGTCGGCCGAAACGCGCGGCAAGGTATCCGCCTCGGTGGCGGCCTCCGCCACGGCGGGAGCTTCCTCGAGAATGAGGTGCGCATTGGTGCCGCTGGCGCCGAAGGAGGACACGCCTGCCCGGCGCGCGCGTTCCCCGTGCGACCACGGGTGGTTGTCCTGAAGCAGCCGGACGGTACTGGCGGACCAATCCACGTGCGGCGTAGGTTCATCCACGTGCAGCGTTCTCGGCAGCACACCGTGGCGCATGGCCTGCACCATCTTGATCACGCCACCGACACCCGCGGCGGCCGAGGTGTGACCGATATTGGATTTCAGCGAGCCCAGACGTAGCGGCTCCCCTTGGCGTCCCGTGCCGTATACACCGATGAGAGCGCGCGCCTCGATCGGATCGCCGAGCATCGTGCCGGTTCCGTGTGCCTCGACCGCGTCGATGTCGGCGGGATCCAGTCCGGCGTTTGCCAGTGCCTGGGCGATGACCCGCTCCTGTGACGGGCCGCTCGGCGCGGTGAGTCCGTTGCTCGCACCGTCCTGATTGACCGCACTTCCTCGAATGACCGCCAGCACGTTGTGGCCCGCGCGCTGGGCATCCGAGAGTCGTTCCAGCACCAGCATTCCGAGGCCCTCGGAGAACCCGGTGCCGTCGGCGGCGGCCGCGAACGCTTTGCACCGAGCGTCGCTGGACAGTGCCCGCTGCCGAGCGAACGCGATCAGCAGAGACGGGTCCGACATCACGGTGACGCCACCGGCCAGAGCCACATTCGTATCGCCGGAACGCAGTGCCTGACAGGCCAGATGGATGGCCACCAGTGAGGACGAACACGCGGTATCGACCGCGATCGCCGGGCCGGTGAAGCCGAAAGTGTAGGCAATGCGTCCGGCCAAAACGCTATTCGAAACACCCAGGTAGGCGTGGCCTTCGGTTTCCGCACCGATGGCGGGCGAACCGATGCGGGGGCCGTAGTGCTGATGGATGACACCGGCGAATACACCGGTTTCGCTGCCGCGCAGCGACGTCGGGTCGATACCCGCGTCCTCGAGGGCTTCCCAGGAAGCCTCCAGCATGAGCCGCTGCTGCGGATCCATCGCCGCGGCCTCTCGGGGGCCGATGCCGAAGAATCCGGCATCGAAATCGCCGATATCGTCGAGGAATCCGCCGTCGCGCGTATAGATGGTGCCCGCCGCGTCGGGGTTCGGGTCGAACAGCCGCGCGAGGTCCCAGCCGCGATCGGTCGGATAGCCGCCGATGGCGTCGACGCCCTGCGCGGTCATCTGCCACAGCTGCTCGGGTGAGCGCACGCCGCCCGGGTACCGGCACGCCATACCGACGATGGCGATCGGTTCCTGCATGCGATCGGTGAGCGTACGCAGCCGCTGCTTGGTCTCGTACAGCTCCTTGGCCGTCTTCTTGAGGTACCGGCGTAGTTCGTCGTCGTCGGCCATCAGTGAAACTCCTGGTCTCTCAGCTCAGCTGAGGCTGTCGATGAATTCGAAAAGCTCGTCGTCGTCGGCTGAATCGAGATCGCCGGCGTCGTCGATCGAATCGGCCGCTACGTCCTCGAGCTTGCGTAGTAGCGCGGACAACTTCTTGGCCAGGTCGGAACGTTCCGACGAGGTCAGTTCCGCATCGGCGAAACTTCTGGTGAGCGAGTCGACTTCGGCGGCGAGCGCTCGCGCGTCAGCGTCGGCGGGCACCAACTCCTGGCGGAGGAACTCGGCCAAGGCCGCCGGGGTCGGGTGATCGAACATCGCGGTGGCCGACAACTGCACTCCCGCAGCCGTCTTCAACCTGTTGCGGAATTCCATCACCCCGAGCGAGTCGAACCCGATCGCGCTGAACGGTTTGTCCGCGTCCAGCGTTTCGGCGCCGGTGTGCCCGAGCACGGCCGCGGCATGCACGCCGATCACGCCGAGCAGGACCCGCTTCTGCTCCTCGGCGGAACGACCGAGCAAGCGGGTGACCAACTGACCCGAACCAGCGGCGATCTCCGCCGTCGCCGGTTCGGCGACCGCCCCGCGCCGCGCCCCGGGCCTGGACAGTGCTCGCATGATCGGGCGCACACCGGCCGGATCGCCCGCGCCGAGCGCGTCGCGATCGATGCGGACCGCCACGGAGGTCGGGTGGCCGGCGGCCGTCGCCGCGTCGAAAAGGTCCATGCCCTCGTCGGCATTCAGCGGTAGCAGGCCTTCTCGTCGCAGCCGGGCCAGATCGGCTTCGGTCAGATGGCCGGTCATACCGCTGTTCTGCTGCCATGGCCCCCAGGCGATGGATGTCGCGGGGAGTCCCTCGGCGCGCCGGTGCTGCGCCAGTGCGTCGAGGAAGGTGTTGGCGGCGGCGTAGTTGGCCTGGCCCGCCGTACCGAGCACCCCCGCGACCGAGGAGTAGAGCACGAAGGCCGAGAGATCCATGCCCGCGGTGGCTTCGTGCAGATTCCATGCGGCGTCGACCTTGGGACGCAGTACCGTTGCGATCTGCTCGTCGGTCATCGTGGCGAGCAGGCCGTCGGCGAGCACGCCTGCCGCGTGCACGACCCCGGCCAGCGGATGCTGGGCGGGAATCGTGGCGAGCAGCCGGTCCAGTGCCGCCCGATCCGCCGCGTCGCACGCGACGACGTCCACGTGCGCGCCGAGTGCGGTGAGTTCGGCGACCGTCTCGGCCACGCCGGGCGTATCCGCGCCGCGTCGACTCGCGAGTACGAGCCTGCGCACACCGTGGGCGGTGATCAGGTGGCGTGCGGCCACCACACCCAAACCGCCTGTGCCGCCGGTGATCAGGACGGTTCCGTCGGTGCCGAGCGGTGCCGGGACGGTCAGCACGTTCTTACCGACGCCCCGGGCCTGGCTGAGGTGGCGGAAGGCTTCCGGGGCGCGCCGCAGATCCCAGGTGGTGATCGGATACGGCGTCAGATCGCGGCCGTCGAACAGTGCCACGAGGGCTTGCAGAATCTCCCGTAGCCGCTCCGGTCCCGCTTCCATCAGCATGAAACTGGCGTAGCGCACGCCGGGGTGCAGTGCGCTGACCTCATCCGGGTCGCGACGGTCGAGCATCCCCATCTCGACGAATCGGCCGCCACGGGGGAGTAGGCGCAAGGAAGCGTCGACGAATTCGCCCGCCAGCGAATCGAGCACGATGTCCACGCCGGCGCCGCCGGTGCGGTCGGAGAATTTCTGTTCGAAGTCCAGGGTGCGTGAATCGGCGATGTCCGAGTCGTCGAAACCCATGTCGCGCAGTACGTTCCATTTGGGCTTGCTCGCTGTCGCCAGTACTCGCAACCCCAGGTGCCGAGCGAGTTGTACCGCGGCCATACCGACGCCGCCGGTCGCCGCGTGCAGCAGCAATGTCTCACCGGAGCGGGCCTCGGCCAGGTCGACCAGACCGTAGTAGGCGGTCGCGTACACGATCGGAACGGCCGCGGCTCGGGCGAACGACCAGCCCTGCGGCATCGGTGCGAGCAGGCGATGGTCCACCACGACAACCGAACCCATACCGGGAGTGAAGCCGAAAACGCGTTCACCGACGGCGAATTCGGTGACGTCGTCCGCCACTTCGAGTACGACGCCCGCACCCTCGCCGCCGATTCGGCCGAGCGGATCAGGGTAGCTGCCCAATGCCATGAGCACATCCCGGAAGTTCAGGCCCACCGCTCGCATACTCACCCGGACCTGGCCCGGCATGAGGGTGGCTGCGGCGCCCGGGTTCTCGTCGAGCCCGAAGTTCTCCGTGCCCAGGGTCCCGTTGTCGCGGAGGTTCAGAGCCCACGCGGCACCGTCGGGGGCGGTCAGAGCGCCCGAGTCGCGCGTGACTCGCGGGACGTACATCGCCGAACCACGCACGGCCAGTTGGGATTCGTCGACGATCGTCGCCGCCGATTCCACGGCTGCTCGATAGTCACGCTCTCCGCCGACGTCCATGAGCCTGATCCGGTCCGGGTGCTCGCTCTGTGCTGTCCGCAGCAGGCCCCACACCGCGGCGCTCGCCGGATCGATACGCTCGCCGGGCTCGGCCGCGACCGCCCGGCTGGTGACGATCACCAGGGGATCATCACCAGCCAGCAGTCGTCGCACCCGCGCGGCGACGCCGATGACCGTCTGGCGCACCGAGTCGGGGAGGCTCAGCGGCTGGTCGGAATTACCGCCGGGATGACGGGAGGAACCTTCGACCCAGCGCTCAGGGTCGGTCGCCGGTTCGATGCGGACGACCATATGCCTGCGCCCGCCGAGGGTGGCGATCTCGTAGACCCCGGTGTTGTCGGGTGCGGCGTCTTGTGGCGTGCCAGCATCCCAGACGACATTCACCGTGTCACCGTCCGGTTGTGGCCGCACCACCCAATCGACGCGGTAACCGAGGCTGTCGCGCTGGAGTTCGACGCCGGTGAGCGCGCCCGTCGCAATGGTGCGCAGCGTCAGTGCCCCCACCTCACCGATGGGGGTACCGGCCTGGTCGGTGAAGCTCAAGGTGATGCGTTCGGCTCCGGAATCGGAAACCCGCGCGTGCACCCGCAGTGCGGTAGCTCCGAGGCCACGCAGGTCGACGTGTTCCCAGGAGAACGGCACGAAGACCGAACCACTCGGCGGCGCGGGAAGCAGTCCACCGAGCAGGATCGCGTGCAGTGCGGAATCCAGGAGGGCGGGGTGCATGCCGAACTCCCCGGCCTGGTCGCGCACCGAATCCGGCAGTGCGATCTCGGCGAACGCCTCCTCGGGACGCGCCCACACCGCCCGCACACCGCGGAAGGCCGGTCCGTATCCGTAGCCGCGTTCGTCCAGTGCCGCGTAACCGTCGTCGACGGCGATCACCGCGGCGTCCGCGGGCGGCCACTCGTGCGAGCCGCCCGGATTCGACGGTGCGAACGCATCGTCGGTGAGGGTCGCGACGGCGTGGCGCACCCACTGCGGGTCGCCGTCGGATTCGGCGCTCTCGGTTCGCGAATAGAAGTGTGCCGTCATGGCGTTCGAGTCGTCGGGTTCGCCCACCACCAGGCGTAGCTCGACCCCCGCACCCGCCGGTATCGGCAGCGGCGCCTCGATCACCAGTTCGGTCAATCGCGGGCGCCCGGTGGCCGCCCCGGCATGGAGCGCGAGTTCCACCAGGGCGGCGCCGGGCAACAGCACCGTGCCCGCGACCGCGTGCTCTTCGAGCCAGGGCTGCGTGCTCCGCGACAGCCGACCGGTGAACACCACCTGCTCCGAGCTCGGTATCCGGACGATCGCGCCGAGCAGCGGATGGCCGGCGTCTTCCAGTCCCGAACTCCGAACATCGTTCGCCTGTACCGGCCGAGCCCAATAGCGCTGGCGCTGGAATGCGTAGGTAGGCAAGGCGACATGTCCCGTCGCCCCGTGAGCTGGCGACCAGTCGACGGGAACACCGGCGGCATCGGCCCTCGCCAACGCGGAAACGAACGCGGTCGGCTCGTCCATCGACCGCCGCGACGCGGCCACCGCGGTGGATTTCGTCTCCACCTCGGGGTGCTGCGCCAGACAGGCCGACGTCATGGCGGTGAGTACCGCATCCGGGCCGACCTCGATGAACTTCCGAACACCGCTCTCGATCAGGGTGTCCACTCCCGGTGCGAAACGCACACAGCCACGCACCTGCGTCACCCAATATTCCGGGTCGCAGACGGCGTCGCCCGCCTCGGTGCCGGTGACGTTCGAAACGATCGGCAGCAGTGGCTGCCGATAGCTCAATCGTTCGGCGACAGTACGGAATTCCGCCAGCATCGGGTCCATGCGCGCCGAATGGAACGCGTGGCTGACCCGTAGCCGACTCGTCCGGATGCCGCGCTGTTCGAATAGCTGCTCGACCTCGGCGACGGCGTCCTCATCGCCCGAAAGCACCACGGCGGCAGGCCCATTGATCGCGGCCACCGATAGGCGATCGGAGTGGTCGGCCACCACCGCGACCGCCTGCTCCTCGGAAACGGCCGCCGCGAGCATCGCACCGCCTTCGGCCAGGCCACCCATCAACCGCCCCCGTGCCGCCACCAGTGCGCACGCATCCGACAATGACCACACGCCCGCGACATACGCTGCGGCGAGCTCACCGATGGAATGTCCGGCCACTACGTCCGGTACGACGCCGAAGGACTCCAGCAGTCGGAACAGCGCCACTTCGAAGGCGAACAGCGCGGGCTGAGTGAATTCCGTTCGGTTCAGCCCGCTTTCGGGGGCATCGAATATCACCGAGCGCAGCGATCCGCCGAGATGGCCATCGAATACGGCGCACACTTCGTCGAGGGCGCCCGCGAAGACCGGGTAGTCGCGGTAGAGCCCGGCGCCCATGCCGCGCCGCTGAGCACCTTGCCCGGTGAAAAGGAACGCCACTCGCCCCGGGGTCACCGTGTCGGCTACGGCTGTAGGCGTGGCCTGCCCGCTGGCGAGGGCAGCCAATCCGGCGAGTAGTTCGTCACGGTCGCGACCGACTGCCCCGCCCCGCCAGTCCAGTCGCGCCCGGGTGCCGACCAGGGCCGAGGCGACATCCCGCACCGCGAGCGCCGGGCGTTCGATCATCCACTGGCGCAACCGATCCGCCTGCGCGCGCATGGCCACCTCGGATCGCGCCGAGACCATCAGGGCGACGGCATTCGGATTCGCCGACGGGTCGAGAACCGGTGCGGTCGCGGTCGCGGGCGCCTCCTCGAGGATGATGTGCGCATTCGTCCCGCTGATGCCGAATGACGAGACGCCGGCGCGGCGTAGCCGGTCACCGCTGGGCCATCGCTCGGCTTCGGTGAGTACTCGCACCGCCCCCGAGGACCAATCGACGTGCGGTGACAGCTCTTCCGCGTGCAAGGTGCGCGGCAGCACGCCATGGTGCATGGCCTGCACCATCTTGATGATTCCGCCGACGCCCGCGGCCGCTTGCGCGTGTCCGATATTGGATTTGAGCGAGCCGATTCGCAGGGGCTGGCGATCGCCTCGATCGTGCCCGTACGCGGCGATCAAGGCTTGCGCCTCGATCGGGTCGCCCAGGGTGGTTCCGGTGCCGTGCGCTTCGACGGCGTCCACCTCCGAGGGTGTCAATCCGGCGTCCGCCAGGGCCTCGGCGATCACCCGTTCTTGTGCCGGGCCGTTGGGCGCGGTCAAACCGTTGCTGGCACCGTCCTGATTGACAGCGCTGCCACGGACGACCGCGAGCACAGTGTGGCCGAGCCGCTGTGCGTCCGAGAGCCGCTCGACGACCAGGACGGCCGCACCCTCCGACCACGACACGCCGTCGGCGGCCGCGGAGAACGATTTGCAGCGCCCGTCCGAGGCGAGACCGCGCTGCCGGGAGAAGTCGAGGAACACCGCGGGCGTGGCCATCACCGTGGCCCCGCCGACCAGGGCCATGGAACCTTCCCCCTGCCGCAGCGCGCGGCACGCCAGATGCAGTGCTACCAGCGATGAAGAGCACGCGGTGTCCACCGTCAGCGCAGGGCCTTCCAGTCCCAGGGCGTAGCCGATACGCCCCGAGACCACGCTGCCCAGCGATCCGGTGAGCGCGTAACCCTCGACCTCGGGCCCCGCGTTGCGGGTCAACGATTCATAGTCCTGGTACATCACGCCCGCATAGACACCGGTGTCGCTGCCCCGCAACGATGTCGGGTCGATACCCGCGTGTTCGAGTGCCTCCCACGACACCTCGAGCAGCAACCGCTGCTGCGGATCCATCGCGACCGCCTCGCGGGGACCGATTCCGAAGAAGCCCGCGTCGAAATCGGCGGCACCGGTGAGGAATCCGCCGCGGCCCGAATACGTGGTACCCGGGTTGTCGGGGTCCGGATCGATCAGTCGGTCCAGCTCCCACCCGCGGTCGGCGGGGAAATCGCTGGTGGCGTCCGTTCCCGTGAACACCAGATCCCAGAGCGCGTTGGGGGATTCGACACCACCCGGGTAGCGGCAGGCCATGCCGACGATCGCGATGGGCTCATCGGTGTGCGAAGGGCTCGACGCCACCTGCTCAGCCGCTCGCTTCTTTGCCAGTTCACGCTGCGCCGCCGGTTCCGGCGCGACTCTCGACTGGATCAGCTTCGCCACCGCCGCGGGCGTCGGATAGTCGAAGACCAGTGTCGAGGGCAGCGACAGACCGGTGGCCTTACCGAGCCGATTACGTAGATCCACTCCGCCCAGTGAATCGAAACCCAGTTCCCGGAACGGCTTCTCGGCATCGATCGAGTCACCGGAATCATGTCCGAGTACCGCGGCGACCTGGGCGCGCACCGTCTCGAGCGTCAGTTCGGCGCTACGGTCGGAACCCGGGTCCGAACCCGCCTCGGCCAGCCTCGCGGCCAATGTCGCGATCGCCGCACCACCGTTGGCGGATCTCGCGACGTCGGCGGGGCGCCGTCCGAACCCGCGCAGTACCGATGGCAGCGAGTGAGGATCGGACCCGCGACGCAGTGCGGTGGCATCGAAACGAAGTGGAACCAAGCGCGTTTCACTATGTGCGAGTGCGGCACCGAACAGGCGCAATCCCTTAGCGCGTTCAATTTGCCCGAGTCCCAGGCGATCCCACCGCGCGACGGCGGCGGGGTCCAGGTCGCCCGTCATTCCGCCCGCTTCGCTCCACGGTCCCCACGCCAAGGACGTCCCCGCCAATCCGGCAGCGCGTCGCCGCGTGGCCAGGGCGTCCAGAAAACTGTTCGCGGCGGCATAGTTGCCCTGCCCCGCCGAACCGATCACCCCGGCAACCGAGGAGAACAACACGAATGCGGAGAGATCGATACCCTCGGTCGATTCGTGCAGATTCCACGCACCCGCGACCTTCGGCGCCAATACCCGGTCAACCTGCTCAGTGGTCAGCGAACCGATGGTGCCGTCGTCGAGGACACCTGCGGCATGTATCACCGCACTCAGACCGGCGGTCCCATCGGTACCGGTCAGACCGCTCACCAGCTGTCGTACCGCGGCACGGTCGGCGACGTCGCAGGCGATGACCCGAGCCTGGGCGCCCAGGGCTGCCAATTCTTCGACCAGGGCCGCCGCACCGGGAGCGTCGGAGCCCCGGCGCGAGGTCAACGCCAGCTCCCGGACACCGTATTCGGTCACGAGATGCCGGGCGAACAACGCGCCCAATCCGCCTGTGCCGCCGGTGATCAGCACCGTTCCGGTTCCGAACGGGGTGGCGTCGACATCGGCTTCGGCGCTGTGTGTCTCAGCGCGAACCAATCGCGGTACGAGCACCTCGGAACCGCGAATCGCGACCTGAGGTTCCTCGGTGCGCAATGCGGCGGCGAGCGCTTCGGCATCCAGCGGCGCCGCCGGGTCCTCGTCGACGAGGACGAAACGATCCGGATTCTCCGACTG
Source organism: Nocardia uniformis NBRC 13702 (assembly GCF_001613345.1). GTDB lineage: Bacteria > Actinomycetota > Actinomycetes > Mycobacteriales > Mycobacteriaceae > Nocardia > Nocardia uniformis. The sequence continues at coordinate 59,318 of NZ_BDCE01000048.1, forward strand.
CGCGGAGCGCACCACACCCCACACCGCCGCTGCGATGAGATCAGGGGTTTCGTCGGCGATTCCCACTGCGCCCTTGGTGACGATGACCAGCCGCGTATCCGATAGTCGTTCGTATCGCAGCCACGAATTCAGCAGGGCAAGCGTCTCGTGCACGGCCCGTCGGGTCGTCGCATAGATATCGGCCGGTTCGTCGCTCGGGAACTCCGCACGGTAGGCCACCGCGGTGGGAATCCGCCCCGCATCGACAATCGCCTCGACCGAGGCGTACGACTCGTCGATTCCCGCCAATGCGGTATCGGCCAGCGCCGCAGCCGATCCCGGATCGCTGACGACCGCCCCGCCCGCGCGCTCCCAGCGCACCCGATACAGATCGGCCGTGTGCTCGGACAGGCCATCGAAGAATCGCCGCACGTCATACGGACGCATGACTACGGCATCCACCGAGAGGATCGGTCGACCAGCGGAATCGACCGCCGCGACGGAGATGGTCTCCGGCCCCGTCGCGACGGCGGCGACTCGAAGCGAGGTCAGCTGCGCCGATCGGTCGGCTACGGCCATCGGCCGGTGGAATCGCGCACCGCCCCAGCGGAACAGCAACTTTCCCGAGCCCGGATCGTGATCCAGCTCGCGCCAGAGCAATTCGGCGAGTCCGGCGTGCACCGTCATATCCAGCAGCGTCGGGTGCAGGCCGAAAGCGCTTGCCGGGTCTCCCATCTCGGTGCGCAGGGTGATGTCGGAGAAGACCGCGTCTGCCTGTCGCCATACAGTGTGGACGCCGCCGAACGCCGGGCCGTATTCGAGCCCGGAGCCCTGCGTCATCAGGCCTGGAATATGTGTCGCGTCGAGCGCTTCCGCATCGGCGGGCGGCCAAGCCTGGTCGAGCAGCCGCAAGACCTCCGGATCGCCCGAATGCCGTTGCGCGAGTGCACCAGTCGCGTTGAGCACCCACGGGGCATCCGCGGACTTCCGAAAGTAGAAGTCGAAATGTCGGCGCCCGGACTCGAGTGGCCGAACAGCGACCTGGAGCTCGATCTCCTCGTCTTCGGCCGGGACGATCGGAACCTGCAACGTGAGTTCCTCGAGCACGTCGCAGTCGATCCGCTCGCCCGCGATCAGCAGGAATTCCACCAGGACCGCACTCGGGACGACCACGACACCGTGCGCCGCATGGTCGTTGATCCATGGGTGTTCACGCATGGACAGTCGACCGGTGCACAACCATTCCTCGGTACCGGCGACGCCGACTACGTCGGTCAGGATCGGGTGGCCCGACGTGCCGGACGTGGTGGCGAGACTCGGGCGTAGCCAGAACCGCTGATGTTGGAATGCATAAGTCGGCAACGGGATTCGTCGCTCGGCGGGATCGGACAGCAGTGTAGGCCAGTCGACCGGCCCACCTGTGACATGAAGCTGTGCCAGCGCGGAGAGCAGCTGCGGCACTTGATCATTCGACCGTCGTGACATAGCGACAACCGAGGTCGACGCCTCGATAGCCGGGTCGGCCGCCAGGCACCGGTTGGTCGCCGCGCTGAGCACGGAATCCGGTCCCACTTCGACGAATCGCCGCACTCCGCTCGCGAGCAGGGTGTCGATTCCGGGTGCGAAGCGCACGGTGGCCCGGACTTGCCGCACCCAGTATTCGGGGGTGGTGATGGTGTCGTCCGCGAGTTGTCCGGTGACGTTGGAAACGATGGGGAGCCGGGGCGGATTGTAGGTGAGCGCCTCCGCGATCGTGCGGAATTCCGCCAGCATCGGATCCATTCGTGCCGAATGGAAAGCATGGCTGACGCGCAGTCGGGTGGTCTGAATTCCCTTGGCTGCCAACTCTTGTTCGACGGCGTTGATCGTGGCGGTAGCACCGGAGAGCACTGTGGCGGCCGGGCCATTGACCGCGGCGAGCGAAAGGTCCGCATCGAGTCCGCCGATGATTTCGTTCGCGTCTGCCTCGTCGACGGCGACGGCGAGCATCGCTCCGCCCTCGGGGAGTTCGCCCATCAGCCGGCCGCGGGCTACCACGAGTGTGCAGGCGTCCGGTAGCGAAAGCACTCCGGCGACGTGGGCGGCCGACAGTTCGCCGATGGAGTGGCCCGCGAGGATGTCCGGTGCGGTTCCGAACGATTCCAGCAGCCGGTACAGCGCGACTTCGAACGCGAAGAGCGCGGGTTGTGTCCATTCGGTTCGGTCGAGCACGCCTGTGGAGTCGGTGAACATCACCTCGCGCAGTGTTCGTCCGAGTAATGGATCGAACTGTGCGCACAGCTCGTCCAGTGCGGTCGCGAAAACCGGGAATGCCTCATACAGTTCGCGGCCCATACCAACCCGCTGGGCACCCTGTCCGGTGAACAGAAACGCCGTTTGGCCCGCGACGACGGTTCCGGTGACGAGGTCGGCCGCACTGCCCGCGTCGGCGAAGGCATGCAACCGCTCGAGCAGCTCGACCCGGTCTCGTCCGAACACCACGGCGCGCGAATCCAGTTGTGCTCGCGTCGTAGTCAGCGCACCGGCGACATCGCCGACATCCAGCTGCGGACGTTCCGACAACCACATGCGCAAGCGGGCGGCCTGTGCGCGCAGAGCCGCTTCGCCCTTACCCGAGATGACCAGTGGCACCTGGTTATTCGGAAGAACCGAGCCGCTGCGCGGAATATCCGATGCCGCCGCGTCGACAGGCGCTTCCTCGAGGATCATATGTGCGTTCGTTCCGCTGATCCCGAACGACGACACCCCTGCCCGACGCGCTCGGTCCCCGCGCTCCCACGGTTCGGCCTCGGCCAACAGCCGTACCGCACCCGCATTCCAATCCACATGCGGCGACGGCATTTCCGCGTGCAGGGTGCGCGGTAGTCGTCGATGCCGCAACGCTTGGACGATCTTGATCACGCCGGCCACGCCGGCGGCGGCGACGGTATGGCCGATATTCGATTTGAGCGAACCAATCCGCAGGGGTTCCCGGTCGTCGCGAGCCTGCCCATAGGCGGCGATCAGCGCTTGTGCCTCGATCGGATCGCCCAGCGTCGTACCGGTGCCGTGCGCCTCGACGACGTCCACATCGGCCGCCGATAATCCGGCGTTGGCGAGGGCCTGTTCGATCACGCGTTGCTGTGACGGCCCATTGGGTGCGGTGAGCCCATTGCTCGCACCGTCCTGGTTGACCGCGCTACCACGCACTACCGCCAGTACGTTGTGCCCGAGCCGCCGCGCATCGGAGAGTCGCTCCAACACGAGCACCCCCGACCCCTCGGACCAGCCCACACCGTCGGCACCAGCGGAGAATGCCTTGCAGCGGCCATCGCGCGACAGCCCGCGCTGCCGAGAGAAGTCGACATACAGATCAGGAGTCGCGGCGATGGTCACGCCCCCGGCGAGGATCAGCGAGCTCTCGCCCTGGCGCAATGCCTGGCACGCCGAGTGCAGTGCCACCAGCGAGGAGGAGCACGCGGTATCCACCGTCACCGCCGGCCCCTCCAAGCCGAGGACGTAGGCGAGCCGCCCCGAGATGACGCTGTGCGAGGTGCCGGTCAGCCGGAAGCCCTCGAGCTCGCCGGTGACCAGACCGGAATACCCTGACGCGCAGGCTCCTACGAAGACGCCGGTGTCACTGCCGCGCAGCGTTGTCGGGTCGATCCCGGCGTCTTCCAGCGCTTCCCACGCGGTCTCCAGGAACACTCGCTGCTGCGGGTCCATCGCCAAGGCCTCACGCGGACTGATCCCGAAGAAGACGGGGTCGAAATCGCCTGCACTGCTGAGGAATCCGCCCCGACGCGTATACGCGGTGCCCGCCTTGTCGGCGTCGGGATCGTAGAGGCGATCGAGATCCCAACCGCGATCGGCAGGGAAGTCACCGATCGCATCGCGTCCCGCGTCGATCAGGTCCCACAGTTCCTCGGCCGAGGTAACACCGCCCGGGAATCGCGCACCCATGCCGACGATCGCGATCGGCTCGTCCGATGTAGTTCGCCGCGTGACCCGGCTACGCCTGTCACCGGTCGCGGTGGCGCGTGACTTCAGCAGGTCGGCCACCGAGGTGGCGGTGGGATGATCGAAGATGAGCGAACGCGGCAATTCCACACCCGTCGCCCGTGTCAGGCGTTTCTGCAGTTCCACGCCACTGAGCGAGTCGAACCCCAGGTCGGTGAACGGCAGGTCGTGGCGAATCGAGTCGGCCGATTCGTACCCGAGGACGGCTGCGGCCTGCTCGCGGACCACAGCGAGAACCACGGCGTGGTGCTGGAATTCAGGCAGCGCTCGCAGGTTCTGCGCCAAGATGCTGCCGGAGGGTGTGCGATGTTCGATGTCGTCACCGGCAGTGCCTGTCCGGTCGGAAGTGGCGGGCGCTACCGGCGGCGACTCGACGGACGCGAGCCCCCCGGAGTTCTCCCGGCGGCGAAATGCGTACGGCGGCAGATCAACCCGGACGCCTGCTGTCGCCCAATCTGCCGAATTAACCGGCAGTCCAGCGCAATACGCCCGCAGCAGCGACTCCCGGCTCTGCCGAGGGCTGCCGTTCGGCAACGATTCGACGATCGGTGCGCTGGCTTCCGAACCGCCGCCGTGCTCGGCGAGCGCTCCCAGCTCGGAAAGGAGCTGCTCGCGGCTCGACGCAAAAAAGCCTGCACGCCACGACATATGGGCGCGGCCGGTGAGTAGCGAATGCGCGACATCGGCAAGGGTGGGTTCCGGGTGGCGCACCAACCAGCCACGGAGCCGACTCGCTTGCGCCCGGAGGCCGACCTCATCGCGTGCGGAGAGCACGATCGGTACCCCGTCGGCATCTTCGGGCTCGACGGTTGCCGCGATGTCCGCGATCGGTGCCTCGTCGAGGATCAAGTGAACGTTCGAACCGCCCATGCCGAAGGAGGAGACCCCCGCCCGCCGGATAGTGGTCGCAGCCCAGTGCTCCGGCTCGCTGACCACACGCAAGCGCAGATCATCCAGGGGAATCGCCGGGTTGGGCCGCTCGAAGTTGAGGCTGGCCACGAGTTCGCGGCGCCGCAGACAGAGTGCGGTCTTGATGAGGCCGATGATCCCGGCGGCGCCTTCCAGATGGCCGACATTCGTCTTGACCGAACCCACCGCCAGCGGCGAGCTCGGGTCGCGATCGGAGCCATATGCCGCGCCGAGAGCGGCGGCCTCGACTGGATCGCCCGCCGGCGTTCCCGTGCCGTGCAGCTCGACGTACTGCACGGAACCGGCGGGCACATCGGCCGCATCGAGCGCGGAGCGAATCGCGGCGACCTGCGCTTCGCGACTCGGCGCACTCAGCACCCGCCGCTCATTGCCGGTATTGACCGCGCTACCACGGATTACGGCGTGAATCCGGTCGCCGTCGTCGATTGCTTGCGCCAGCGGTTTCAGGACAATCACGCCACCGCCTTCGCCGCGCACGAATCCGTCCGCACGCGAGTCGAATGTGTAGCACCGACCCTGTGCCGATTGCGCACCGAAGTGTTCGATCCGTTCACCACTGGTCGGCGAGAGGATCAGGTTGACTCCACCGGCCAACGCGATATCGGTTTCGCCCGCCCGCAGGCTCTCGCACGCCAGGTGCACTGCGACGAGTGATGAGGCCTGAGCACTATCGACCAACAGGCTGGGGCCGTGGAAACCGAAATAGTTGGAAACCCGGTTGGCGATGATTCCGCGCGTCGCGCCCCACAGGGAGTGGCGCGTGATGCCGGGTCCATCGGCGGCCGTGACGAGTTCCGCGAAGTCGCTGTTGGTGCAACCGAGAAATACCCCGCCCCGGCGTGATTCGCGTGCCACATCGGCCAGCCCCGCATCTTCGAGCGCCTCCCAGCTCAGCTCCAACGCGAGCAATTGCTGTGGATCGATCGATCGGGCCTCGTTGGGGGCGATGCCAAAGAACTCCGGGTCGAAGTCGCTGACGGAATCGAGAAAACCTGCGCGTTCGCTGAGATTCGCGCGCGCCGCCGGGGCGGCGCCAATGGTTTCGCGCCCCCGGGCGAGTAGTCGCCAGAAGTCGTCGAGATCAGCAACTCCCGGCAGCCTGCACGCCATTCCTACGACAGCTACGGGGAAATCTGATCGGGTCACCGCTCAACAACCTTCCTCACGACGAGCTCGCACCTGCGCGCCTCGAGACCGCACATGTGTGAAATTCCTGGTACACCAACAGCTTTAGTAGTTTTGCCGGGTTGGCTATGCGAAATGTCTCATCGCGGAAGGGGTTGCGGGTCGCCGGTCAGGAAGGCTGCGCGCTTGGCGCGCATGCGGCCCGGCGTCCGCTTGTCGGAATCGTAGAAACGCCGGTAGTCCCATCGCTGCGCTGCGATGTCCACGACGCCGTCGCGCTGGTCGGCGACGAAGTCCCAGAAGGATTCCGGTGCATCGATGCAGCCCGCATAGCGGCAGCCGATGCCGACAGTGGCAATGTCAGACACGAAGTCTCCTCGGTAAACTCGAATCCCCCCGAGAAGTGATGTGCGGGATTTCACCCCGCGAGCCGGCTACGACGCAACGCTCCACACCGGTTCACGCGCAACAACATTCATTTCCGGCCCAGTACCGACGGATGCGCCTGGGAACTCGATCTCCGCGATGGGGTCGTCCTCCGCGAAGGCTACGGTGACAAGCCGCACCATCTCATCGATATCACGCCGTGTCGCACGGCAAATGACCACCTCGGCCGGCTGATCCACACCTGCACCTTTACCCTGTCTTGCCGTGCCCGACCTGCTCGCCGGGCCGTCCTTCGAACCCATGCTGGACCGTAACCCGGGCAAGATTCCGCCCGGTAGCTCACATTAAGCACGCTACCGGGCGGTAGCTTACCTGAGGGCATGCACGGGCGCCTAGGTAGTTTTGTGTCATATCGCATCTTTCGGCTCGCCATTGAATTGTGGCAGATCATCGCCTACGGTGCCTGCCTCGGCAGCCGTTGTCGCCCAAGGCAATCGACTCGCCCTCTTGTGGTCGAATATCGATCTCCCGGGCAAGATCTCGCGGACCTCGGGGAAGGTGGTCCGAGTCGCAGGGCAGGGACTCGTCCGGACCGTGCAGCACCACGATCCGAAGAACCGCAAGGGTCCAATCGTCCTGCCGGAGTTCGCCGTGGTGATGCTCACTCGACGCAAGGCGACGCTGGAGTTGCATACGGAGTAGACAAAAGGCGCCTACTGCAAGGACTTTGAGCGGACCAGCTCGTATGAGTACACATCGTTCACGTTCCTGGGGTACGAGTTCCGGGCGCTAACAGCGCGGGACAGACACCGGTGTGGAGCCGAATTGGTTTGTACCGCAACCCGATATGCCGGGTGACATCCTTTCGTGCGTTCTTCTCGAGGTGGACGATGAGGGATCCGGACAACGTCCAAGCCCAGTTGTAGCGAGTCCGCGAAGCGCTCGGCATCCCCGACGACATCACCGCGCACAGCTTCCGCGGCGCCATGGCGACGATCCTGGACGCCGCCGGCCTGTCCGCACGGGTGGCTGCCGATGTCCTCGGTCACGCCGACCTAGCGGTGACCCAGCGCCGACCACTCAGCTGATGGTCCGGTGGGACGGGGTCGTTGAATGCTGCGGCCCTGGCGCCGACGTCCGCGTGATGGAGCTTCTCGGCCGCGTCGACCATTTCGCGCGACGCGATGATGCGTAGCCTGGTCGGGCTCGTCATCTGGCGGCGACGGGCATCGAAGGACTTCTCCAATTGCTCCGCGCCCTCCGCCTCGTCATTGGCAACTCGCAGCTCCAGTACCTGGGCCGCGCTCCCGTAGAAGCTCGCCTCGAGATATTCGACATAAACCTCGACGAGGGAATCTCGAAGCCGCCGACGGTGCTCGCGACGACCGCTGAAGCGTGGGCCGGGTTCGATGCATTCGTGGCCTGCATTACATAGATTAAGTCTTAGTTAGATTCAATCTATGTCCCGGTCTGCCGTATGTCGTCTTCCAGGCGACGCGGGGACGCAACCCCGCCACCGAGCGGGAAGACCTCATTACCACCCTGGCTCACTCGCCCCTGAGTGGAGCGGAACTGGTCACGGGGATATCGGCGGCGGATTGGAACCAGGCACTGCGGACCTTGGCGATCGCCTTGCCGGACGATGCAGCGAGCATTGTTGTGATCGACGAGGTGCCCTGGCTGGTGGAGCAGGACTCCGAGTTCGAAGGAGCGCTGCAGACGGTGTGGGATCGACACCTTTCGGCGAAGCCGGTCCTGCTGGTGTTGGTGGGCAGCGACATCTCGGTGATGGAGGCGTTGCAGTCACACGGCCGCCCCTTCTTCGGGCGAGCGACAAAAATGACCGTTGCACCCCTGAATCTGGCGGATGTGCAGGCCATGACCGAACTTTCGGCCGCCGAGTCGATGGATGCGCTCTTGATGACCGGCGGATTTCCAGAAATCGTGCAATCCTGGCGACCGGGCACGAGCCGCGCGGAATTTCTGCGCGATGCCACGACGAATCCGCTGTCGCCGCTGCTGGTGGCGGGCGAACTGTCATTACTCGGAGAGTTCCCCGAGGCGTCGCGTTCACGAGCCGTGCTGGAGGCAATAGGCAGCGGCGAACGCACCTACAGCACAATTGCCGCCGCCGCGGGCGGGACTGGCGCACTGCCCGCGGGAACTCTGGCACCGCTGCTGAACACCTTGCAGGCCAAGCGAATAGTGGCCGCGGACTCGCCGCTATCCACGAAACCGGACAGCAGAAACAAGCGCTACCGCATTGCCGACTCCTACCTGCGGTTCTGGCTGGCTTTCTTGCAGCGCGCAATCCCTCTCATCGAACGCGGCCGAGGGGACCTGGCGCTCGAGCGGATTGAGCGTTCATGGACGTCGTGGCGCGGACGCGCGGTGGAGCCGCTGATCCGGGAATCCCTGCTGCGCCTGCTGCCCGACGACCGCTGGCCGGAGACCGAGGCGGTGGGCGGCTGGTGGAATCGGCAGAACAACCCGGAGCTTGATCTGATCGGTGCCGACCGAGATCCTGTCGCGAGCGCTGTGCATTTCATCGGATCGATCAAATGGCTCGAAGACCGGCCGTTCGACCGTCACGACTACGACGCCCTCGCTCGCGGCGTACTCGCTGTTCCGGGTACGCAGTTCGATACGCCGCTGGTCGCGGTCTCCCGATCCGGAGTGGACGGCGACCTACCGATCACGGCCCATTGGGGACCGGAGGATCTGCTGCGCGCGCGGCAGTGACGAGAATTCGCCAATCGCACCCGTCGATCCGTAACACCAGAACCCCTACCCGAACAACGCGACCAGTCGTAGCGTGGTGGCATGAGTGTGGTGGCCGGTATAGGCGCACGCCTGCAATCGATCCGGAGGCGACGCGGACTCACCCAGAAGGAATTGGCCGAAGCCGCGGGCGTCTCGGTGTCGTGGGTTCGAAAGATCGAGCAGGGCGAGCGCGAAGACGTCCGCATGGACACGCTGCGCCGGTTCGCGGTGGCACTAGCGTGCCCCCTGACCGCGTTGCTCGGGCCGAATCCCGGCCCACCCGAGGGGAACGGCGACGGCAGCGAACTCTGGTTGCCGACGCGTGACGCGATTGCCGCGTCAGCAATCGAGGTGGCCGAACCGGTACCGAACCGCAGCATCGACGAATCCCTGACGGCCGCGGTGAAGCTCTACCACCACAACGAATACGAGACGCTCGCGCGCCTACTGCCGCGTCTGATCGAGGATGGCAAGACAGCGACACCGCTCACGCGGTCGCGGGTGCTGCAACTGGCCGGATCGGTCATGGTGCAGACCAGGCAATTACAGTCCGCTCGGGCGGCCCTGGAACAAGCATTGGCCGACGCCGAATCAACCGGCGATGTCTTGGACGCCGCCTCGGCCGTGATCACGTTGTGCTGGCTGTTGTTGGTGGAGAGGCGATTTGAGCAGGTGCGACAGCTCGCAGTGGAGTGGGCCGACCGGGTCGAGCCGCGCTTGTCGGTGGCGAGCACCCAGGAAATCTCAACCTGGGGGTGGTTGCTGCTCCGTGGCTCTGCGGCGGCGGTCCGGGATAATCGCGCGGACGAGTCCGACGACATGATGCGTCTCGCGCAAGCCGCGGCGATCGCTGTGCGCCGTGAATCGATTGGGTACCACCAGTATTGGACGACATTCGACCCCGCGACGGTCGCGATGAAACGCGTAGAGAACGCCGTGGTCGATGATCGCCCGGACCTTGCTCTGCGCCTCGCACGGGACGTTCCCACCGGACTACGGCCAACTTCGGACAACAGGAATCGTCACCTACTGGACGTGGGGTCCGCTCACGTCGCACTGCGCCGATACGACGCGGGTTTCGAGATCCTTCAATGCCTCTCGCGGGAAGCCAGGCCATGGCTCATCGAACAGCGGATGGCGAAGGATCTCCTCGGACGCATCATCGGTCGTCGCCGGACCCTCACTACGGAGATGCGTGAAATGTCCGACCTGTTGCAGTTGGAATACTGACTCCCACAACTCCTCTCGGTGGCTGGTGGCACTTATCGGGGCACCCTCCGGAGAGTGCCATTGTTGGCATTCTCGCTGGCTGTGAGTCTCGTAGGTGGGCGGTGCCGCCGGGTGAGTTCGTAGCTGATCCCCGGTGGTGCTGCCTCCCATGACAGCCCACCGGAGGGAACCGGGATGGACATTCTCGCCATCGTTCTTTTCGCAGCGGGGGTGTTCTCGGCCCTCACCGCATTCGGCCCCCGGCCGCCGCGCCACCGCCACGGCCTGCCGTTCGCGCAACTCCAGGCCCGCCTCGAGGCCGAATCCGCCCGCACCTACCTGCCGCTGCGGGGGTGGTGACTGTGCGACTCGACTATCTCGACCACCGCAATCGCGAGTGGGGGCGCAGCGATCCACACCTTGCAATGCAGGTGCATCGGACATGTCACCTCGACGTCTGCGAGACCAAAGACGCTGCCTTCGCGGCGCTCGTCGAAGCGGGGAAGCTCGTCCCCGATTCGAACCGAGCTATCCGGAGCACGACATGAAGGATGAGGATCGAGCGAAGCTCGCGAACGCGCGCACCGGCGGGCCAATGGCGTTCCATCACAGCGCCGCCGGGCTCCGTCCGGTCGGTCACGACGGATGGCCCCTCACCGATGAAGAGCTGACCGAGCTGGACCGTGACGTCGCGGACGCGCTCAGCCTTCTCAGTGGTGGACTGGTTATCGACGTCGAGCCGGTGTCGGAAGTTTCCGACACCGGGCTCAGGTGATTCATTTGAATCACCTGATGCAGCGATGCGGGGCGAAGCTTGCCTGGCTCCATCTCCGCCCAGGGACCGAGCGACCCGTACGGAGTGGATATGTGGTTGACCGAAATCCGCTGCCCGCGCAGGCTGGCGTCTATGGAGGAGCTTCGCGATGCCGCCGATCGATTCGCGCTGGGCGAGTTGTACAGCGAGGACCTGCCGATGATCGCCTCACAGGCCTTGGCTCGGGGATTGGATTCACCGGCATTGGTCGAATTGGCGTGCCTGCATCGCAGCGACTGCCGCGACGCCGCCGAATTGTTCCTCACAGCACTGCGCGAACTCGACCTGATCGACGCCATCGAGTCGAATTGGTCGGCCCGTGAGGCTGATGTCCTGCTGCGCCGTGCACGCGATCACGCGCGACGACTGCTCGATGGCGGCGGTAACCTGCTGGCTGCGGCGGGACACATCGCCGCACTTCTGCACCAGATAGGCCACACCCTCGAACCATTCGATCCCGGGTTGGCCGAGCTGGCCAGTGATTTCGAGATCCTCACCGTGTATGGCGACGATGGCTACGGCGACCCCGAGTCGATCGAGGCTGATATTCGGCACGCGTGCCGGAACCTGCTCGCGGGCCCACCTTTCGAGCCTGTCTTTCAACGTTCGGATAATCAGTCCGCGGTTGCCGAATCCGTATCGGTGGTTCGAACGGGGCCCAGGCGGTTCTGGCAGCGCCTCTCGCCGCGCCGCTGGCGATCGGTTCGATCGCGGTAGACGATGTCGAAGCCCAAGTGCAGTGCGGTCATTCGGCACTTGGCTGGGCGGCTGGCCAGCAAAGTGCCGAACCCGTCACCCCTAGGCGGATTCGCTGCACGCGATGTTCTGATGTTCGAGTGCGAACGGGACAGCGGGTGTTGGCGTACTGCGAGCGTTGAGGGGCGGTCATCCAACTCTCATTTGCGGCGGGTTGGTCGGTGGGTGGCACATAGGAGTCGATTTCGCGTATCGGGAGGATGTTCTGGCCATGCTCGTGGCATGGGCGCTGTGCGCAGGGTCTCAGTAACCAAACCCCATATCGCATCCACCTGGACCCTCCAAGTGGGCATGCACAGGAGCGACATGGTCAACGCTGCCGGGCCGGGCGAACGATGATCTCGTTCACATCGACGTCGGCGGGCTGATCGATGGCGTAGGCGACGGCGGCGGCGATGGCGTTCGGGGCGATGGCGTGTGACCGGTAGGTGCGCATCGCCTCTGCGGCACCGAGTTCGGTGATGGTGTCAGCCAATTCGGACGCGACTACCCCGGGTGAGATGGTGGTAACCCGGATGGAGGGATCGCACTCCTGGCGCAGGCCCTCGGTGATCGCCCACGCGGCGTATTTGGTCCCGCAGTAGACCGCGCCGGTCGGCACCACCTCATGAGCTCCGATGCTCGCCACGGTGAGGAAGTGCCCGGATCCTTGTGCGGCGAAATGCGGTAGTGCTGCGGCGATTCCGTGCAGCAAACCGCGAATATTCACGTCTACCATCCGGTTCCACTCCTCGACCAGCAGAGAATCCAGCCTGGACAGCGGCATGACACCGGCGTTGTTCACCAAGACATCGACGCGTCCGGTGCGTTCCCTGGCGGTCTCGACGAATGCGGCGACATCGGCACGGTCGGTGACATCGAGCCGCACCGCGTGCACACGGCCGCCGGTGCGCTCAGCGAGCGCCTGCAAGCGATCGATCCGTCTGGCGCCAGCAATGACATGATGTCCCGCACCGGCCAGGCGGGCGGCGACGGCCTCGCCGATCCCGCTGCTGGCACCGGTGACGAGCACCGTCTTCTGTTTCGTATCCATGCCGACCACGATCTCGAGGAGGAGACTGCCGCGACAGGACGCCGTTCTCCTGGGAGTAACGCACCCAGGATGGTGGTGGCGGCCCGCCCTACGATGGCCGATGTGGCATCCACCGAACTCGGCGACTATCTGCGCGCCCGCCGTGCGCAACTGCGCCCCGAGGAGGTGAATCTCCCGCCCACCGGCCCCCGTCGGGTTCCGGGTCTGCGGCGTGAGGAGGTTGCCGTGCTGGTCAGGGTCAGCGTCGACTACTACATACGGCTCGAACAGGGCCGCGAGCGCGGCCCATCGGCCCAGGTCGTCGAAGCTCTGTCCACCGCGCTGCGGTTGACCGAGGATGGTCGGCAGCACCTGTTCCGCCTGGCCGGGCTCACCCCTCGCGCCCTGGCGGCCACTGTGCGCGACCGCGTCGATCCGAGCCTGCTGCAGCTCATGGACGCCTGGCCCAGCAATCCGGCCGTCGTCTACAACCGCGCCTACGACGTGCTCGCCTCCAACACGATCGCCGACGCGCTGTTCCACGACTGGAGCCACTCGCGCAACCTGATGCACGTCGTATTCACCGACCCCGCCGCGCGCCCGTTCTACCGGGACTGGCACGACGTCGCCCGCAACTCCGTGGCCGGTTTCCGACTCGGCCACGGCCAAGCACGACATGACCCGCGAATTCAGCAGGTTCTCACCGAATTACTCGACCACAGCCCCGAATTCGCGCACCTGTGGGCCCACCACGACGTGCGCGGCAAAGCCTTGGAGAGTAAGCGCTTCGATCACCCCGCCGTCGGCCCCCTGACCCTGACCATGCAAACCTTCGACGTCCGTCCCAGCCCCGGCCAAGAACTCGTCGTCTACCACGCCGAACCGGCATCGCCCAGCAGCCAGGCCCTCGCCCTGTTGGGTTCGCTGGCCGTCACCCCACACCACGAGGCTTGACCACAACGGCGAGACTTGCCTGCCGACTACGGCGGACGGGCTTCAATCATCGGGCAAACCGCTGGTGAGCAGCGACCGGTCATGAAAGGAGCGCTTCAGTCCGCCAGCAGTACCGCCGTCGGCGCCAAGACCGCCATCGATCTGGCCACCTCTCAGTTGTCGAGGCTGGTACTGACCGAGGCGCCCAACAAGGCCGTCCGACTGCTGTATCCCGGGTTGCTGAACCCAGAAACCGCGCAGCCGTCCGAACTGCCCCCCGGAGTTAAGCCCGCTCGGGGCGATCGCGCAGTTGCAGAACGGCGTGTCGGCGCTACCGCCGGAGGCATTGGAGGATCAATGGCCGGGGCAGCGGCAGGCTTCGCTCTCGGCGGGCTCACCGGTCCGGCCGCTCCAGTGGTTTCACCAGTCCTTGCTGTTGTGTTCGGGGTGGGTGGAGGTTATTTCGGCGGCTCGGGGTGCCTATGTGGGAGACCAGGCCGGTGCCGGTGTCCGCGGTCTGTTTGAGTAGAGAAGGGTGATGCGTGATGCCTGAAAGTCAGGTTTCCCTCTTGCCATGGCAGGACGGGTTCGGAAGTGCCAAGCAGAAGCTGGCTATACGTTTTGCCGTCCCCTTCGGGGTGATCACCTCTGTCGGGTTCTTGGTGCTGCTCATCGCATCGATCAGCGGTCCCGACGTCAGTGTGGCTAAAACAGTGTTCCTCGCCAGCGGCACGATCGTTATGGCCGGAGCAGCCGCCGTCGCTCTTCCCGTGCAAACAATCCGGCGCACACGATTGCCACCGCAGGTGACCACCGCCGACCACGGACACGGCCCCGAACTCACGCTGCCGATGTCGAAATCGCTACGGGTCTCGTTTCTCGTCGTGTGCGGTTTCGGTACCATTTTCCTCGCCGCGTATGCGGCGACCTTCTTTCTACGGGAGTACTCGGATTCCTCCGATCGCGTCACCGGGTACCTTCGCGGACTCGCATTTCTAGGCGTCGCCGTGGCCGCCGCCTGGTGTACATGGTATTTCCTGTCGGCGTTGCGGAGAAAAGCCGCGTTGACCATCGGACCGGCGGGCATTGAAATCAACCACGGCTCAGTGCACCAGCGGCTGAACTGGCCCGACGTCGCGGAGGTGGTAGCCGGGACGAGTTCGAACAATGCGGCGGTTGTTCTGCCGCCGTCGAATCCCGATGGGCTACAGACTCTGCGGTGTTCGTGGATCATCCGCAAGACGAACCAGCGCTACCTTCGTGAACTGGTCATCGATGTGCATCTCTTCCGGATCGACCCCGCACTGCTGTACTACCTCATCAGGTTCTACTGGCTGCACCCCGACTTCCGTGACGAGTTGGCCTCCGACGCGGTCGTGGACCGACTGCGCCGCAACGACATACTCGACTGACCGAGAGAGCGCCAACACACCGCCGCAACGCCTCCCGCCGAGACTGGGTTGGGTATGACAGCTACTTAGGCGGCGGCGCTATCGAACGAGGCCGAGCCGGTCCCGGCCCAGGCGTGTTGACGTGTCATCTGTGTCGGCCGGCCTTCGGTATTCGATCAGGCTGCTACCGAATCGTTTGCGGCCCAATACGACCGGATGCTCGACGCGCTGGCCGGGAAGTTGCCGAAGGTTGTCGATCGCCTCGATGCCGCCCGGGCTGATCTGCTGGCGTCCTACGCGTTTTCGAAACAGATTTGGCGCCACATCTAGTCGAACAACCCGCAAGGTCGGTTGAACAGAGATTCGTTTCCGCACCGACGTCGTCGCGATCCTCCTCGACTGCGGTTCGATCATCGGCCTGGTTGCGCCGTGCTGGCCGAGTGACACGACGAATGGATCGAAGGTCACCGCTACCCCGGACTTGACCTCATGGCGCGCTCCTACAGGCCCAAATCCATCGGCGAACGGGGAGCGCGCTACCGCGCCCTCACCGCATGATCTCAACGCCGATTCTGTTGTCCGGTAACCACATGTATAGGACCTACCGGATTACTAGGTGACCATCCTCGCTAACCACATCCCGGGACTTGACCGGATCTGGTTGATCTCCGCTGACGGTCCGTCTCTCCGGTGATCAGGGTGAGTCGAAGCGGATCCGTTCTACCAGCTGTCCGGTGACCTCGGCGATGAGGTCGAAGTCCTTGTCGGCGTGCAGAACAGTGAGTTTCGCCTGTTCTGCGGTAGCTGCGATCAGTAGATCGGGAATCGATGGCGCGCGATGATGCCCGCGGTCCGCGAGAGCCCGAAGGACCTCCACCGCACGATCTTCCGCTGCCGGGGACATGTACTCGATTGGCATCTGCGCGAGCGGCGGGAGGTCGAGAAGTTCTGCGAGGTCCGATGCGGACCTCGCAGAGTAGCCCGTCTCCAGCAATGTAACCGTGGAGATCCGGATCAGACCCCGCTCGATTCGCATCGCCCACTCGCGGGCGTCGAGCGACTGACCGAGACGTACCAGAGCAGACTTGTCGATCAACCACGGGCGACCGCTCACGACCATGCTCGGCCCATTACTTCGGGATTGTTCAGGTCCTGTGCGAGCTCGCCGAGACGACTGAGGTCTCCGGTCGTGACCGGGACGGCAGGCCGAAAGTCCTTGCTGAGCCACCGCCGGAGGAACTCGCTCCGAGAGACGCCCAATTCTCGGGCCCGCCGATCGATCTCCTCGATCGCAGGCTCGGGTACATCCCGAATCAAGATATCTGTCATCGCATCTACCTCCTGATATCAATGATATCAGCGCAGAGTCCCGTGGTCGCCGGAATCCCGTGGTTGAGGGATCGCCGCAAGACGTTGGGGGCCGAGGCCCTCCGACGACAATCCCTAGGTGTTTGGGTTGGGCTGGGGGTGGGTATCACTGAACCTGGCGACTACGTCGCAGGTCAGCGTGTGAAAGTGCCCCCGGCGGGGCACGATATAGATGGGAACAGGACTGACCAGCATCTTCTTGCCGGGCGACTGGTCATCGAAGCCGATTTCGCCCTGAACAGTGACAAGCGTTAGGCCGTCGAGCAGCGTTCCCTCCGACGTCGGCACGGTGGGCGGTGCCGGTTCCTCTACAGCATTGCCGCGATTGCTATGAGGTTTAGCTGGGCCTTCTCGAGGTTCGGGCTGTGCATGGATGGGTCGCTTTCGGCAAGTTCCTCCCAGATGTCTACTGCCTCGGTGGCGGAGGCGAACGCTTGTCCGTGTCGGCCTGAATCGCTCAGGCCGATGGCAAGTGTGTTCAGGCTCCGTGCGAGGTAGGTGAGGTACACGTCGGGACGTTGTCCAGCCAGCTCGCGATATGTCTGCACAGTCTCGTTGG
>NZ_BDCE01000049.1 GCF_001613345.1 Nocardia uniformis NBRC 13702
GCAATGGATTCCACCCGACTACTACGACCGGCACCGCCGCCCCCGCACCAATCGCTTCCACCACCCGGGCGAATACCTCACTCCGGACGAGCCGCCGGGCTCGGCCTCGGATACGCCACTATGACGTGCCGTCTCCCTACTGGGGCCTGTGGCAAGACGGCGTCACCTCTCGGGCTGTCACGAAACCTCGTGCCGGCTGGTATGCGGTCCGGATGTTGGCGGACTGCTCGATCACGACATCAGCGAGTAGTCAGCGGCAGATCACTCGGCGCACCAAACCAGCGCGTGTCGACGGAGTGCTCGGCGAAACTGTGTTGCGCCGCATCATTGGTGGGCATTCGGTCATGGCGGCTCAGCTCAGGCATCTCGCCGACGCCAGCCCCCTTCCGAACATCACCCTGCGGATTCTGCCGCTCGCCGCTGGCTACCCGACCGGCGATCAGATCGACCCCTTCGTGGTCTTGCAATTCGGTCCAGACAGCCGCGGTGAACCCGTAGAGCCAACGATCGTCTACGCCGAGGGCTTCACCAGCGACATGTATTCCGAGGAACTCGGTACTGTCGAGCGGTATACACAGGCGTATCGGGACATCCAGCGCGCTTCGATGGACGAGACGGGCAGCAGAACACTCCTGCGGGAAACAGCGAGGGAGTACCAGCGTGAATGATGACTTGTCCCAGGTGAATTGGTTCAAGAGCAGCCGAAGCGGAGGCAGCAAGGAATGCGTTGAAGTCGCGTTCATCGATGGCGGCAGGGTCGGGGTTCGAGACTCCAAGAATCCGAGCGGCCCCGCCCTGGTGTTCGCCCCTGGCGAGTGGGATGCCTTCGCGGCGGGTGTCACGGAAGGCGAGTTCAACCGTCCTCAGGCGTAGAGGGACCTGGCATCGACGCGGATCGGACTGAGTGCGGCGCCCACCACCCGGTTGGATGCCACGCAAGTACGTATCTGAGACCGTGTCGCGCAACGTTTTTCGCAGTCCGGGATCGGCTCCGTAGTCCTCGCCGCCGGTACCCGACCGCGCCGTGGCGTCAGCGGCCGTGGCGTCGGTGATCATGTCCGCCGACAACGTGGCTGTGTAGCGAACCCAACGGGCGAAGCTCCGCTGGAGGGACTGTGGAACAGGTCACGAGCTGGTAGTCGTCGAGGTGGGCACGTTGGTGTTTTGCGGGCGAGGTGGAATGGCCAGTATCGGTCGAGGTCGCCGTTCGCGATGAGTTTGCGTACTAGACTCGCTGCTTCCGAAGCCGGTGTGATTTCCGTGAGAGTCGGGGGTTGTATGGCAGAAATGGGAGCGATGACGAGCGGAAGCTCGAGCACCCTCTCACGAAGCTGTCGTTCTTGGTGGGGGTTGTCGGCTTGGCATTCGCGCTGGCCATATATCTGATCCCGGAGGGCCACATCTGGCAGCGTCTCGCCGTGTCGGCATCTGTGGTCGGCCTAGCTGGGCTGTTGTACCTCGGTATCATCGCACTGCTGACGGCAGATCGCCGGGCCGCGCTCACAATTCTGCTTGCTTTCGCAACTTTCGGAGCCGCTACGTGGTACGGGGCGCTCGTTGTCGGAGAGCGCGATTCGACGATTGCGGAGCGGGACAGAACGATTGCCGACCGGGCGAAAGCCGATGAAGGGGCGACAGCGACCGCACCGCCGATCTCGTCAACCGAGCCGACGACATCTCCCGCTGCTACTCCTCCCGCCACGGCGACCGGTACCAGGTCCGTTGACCGTGAGCTGCCCGACTTCGGCATCGGCACCGATGCGATTCTTGCCGGAGGGACGGTGCGGGTCGAGCTTGACCATTACGGCGTTGACCTCGCTACATGGACGATGAACACCGATAACATGAGGAATGTTGTACATTTCACCACTCACGGAATCTCGCTGCTCGACGATGACACAACACGGATCGCTCTGTTGTCGTCGGGCGAATCGGCCTCCTTTCCCACCTGCCGCGCAATCGTGTCGGGCTGGACCAGCGAGCTGAGCTGGCAGCAGGTCGAGCGCGGCACTTTCGCCTGTTTGCGGACGCGCGATGGCCGACGGGGAATCATGCGCTTCAATGAGATTCCTGATCAGCGCGGTAGTCCCCCCGCAGTTGTCGTGGAGGGCCGCACCTGGAAGGAAGTCGTCGATCGATGAGCGCTGCCGCTCGATTGCCTGGCTGACCGACCCTCGACTCGACGGCGCGGTGGACTCAGCACCCGCGATCGACGAACGCCCGCACATAGCCTGCGGTTTGATAGACGTACGACCACACCCAGTAACCCGCCGGCAACTCTCCCTTGCTCGGCTTCATCACCAGGTCTCCGGCGAAGCAGCGCTCCAGGATGTAGCGCGCCCGCGACAGGTGCGGGCGCATGGTCACCACAATGACTGTCCGCCAGCCTCGTTCACTTGCCGCTCGGCGAAGCTCTCGCCCCTCACCGAGTGTCGTAGGCGGGTTCGGTGCGAAGCATTCGAGGGTGAAGCCCTGGTGCGGGGCGTGGCAGGGTTCGCGTATCTCGTCGATGTCAGTGTTGTCACCGTAGGGATTCGAGAACAGCACGTGTGGCGCGTAGCCCTGGCGGGCGAGTTCCAGCCCGTACAGGTAGCGGTCCACGCCCTGGCCGCCGAGGACGAGTATGGCGTCGGCGGGGCGCAGCGGATCGACCTGGGGTCGCACATAGACCGGGATGCCCGCACCGATGAGCGCAGCGACCGAGATGAGCGCCGTGCAGGCTGCGAGCACGCCGCGCCGCCGGGTGGCGCGGGCGATCACCTTCGACGGAGCGCAGACCACAGCGGCGCCGTCGTCGTCGGGGAAATCACCTGCAGCACAAGGACGAATATGCCGAGGAACCCTATGGTCTCCAGAGCCACCAGACCGAGGCCCGGGGCCACACCTTGATCACCCGCGTGCAGGACGCCGTGTTCGAGTAGCCCCACCACCACTGCGGCACAGAGACCTGCCAGCAGGGGTGGGATCAGGCAGCGTGTCAATTCACTACGGGACACCCCGACGACGCTACGCGCTAAAACCAGACCGGTCAGGCCAGTGAGGGCGGCCGACATCGACAGTGCCAGACCGACACCGAGCAGACCGTGCGGAATCAGGAGCAGGATGAGCGGTATCGCGGTCACCGCGCCGACCCCGGTCATCCAGTTGATGAGATGCGGTCGGCCCGCACCTTTCAATGCCTCGGCGCATACCGACATCAGCGCGAAGCCGAGACCCACCCCGGCCATGGCCTCGACCAGGACACCGGCTCCGCGCCACTGGTGTCCGAGCAGCAGCACCACCACCGGTTCGCCGATCACGGCGAGTAGGGCGGAGGCGGGGACGATCGCGAGCCACATCCAGCGCAGGGCGGTGAGGAAGCCGCGCCTGAACCGTTCCGGCTCACCCGAGATCTGAGAGAACGCCGGAAATAGGACGTACGAACAGATTTGGACAATCGCCATGACCGGTAGGAATGCCAGTCGGCGGCCATTGCGGTAGTTGCCCAGCGCCGAGGTCTGCAAGCGGTGACCGACGAGCGCGACTTCGGCGGTCTCGATCGCGCGATCCACGGTGCTCTCGATCAGCAGGGGGAAGGCGAAAACCGCGAGCTCGCGCCATAACCGGAACCGGAACCTGCCCCGCAGTGGCCGCCAGCCCGACAGCCACCAGGCCGCCACCGCCGAAAGCGTGACGGCGGCGTAGTAGCCGGCCACCATGGACCACACGCCGAATCCGGTGGCCGCCAAGGTTATCGACACGATCGCGAAGGACGCGGCATTCACCGGATCGACGATGATGCGGCGCTTGAACTGAAAGGCCCGCTGCATCATGGCATCGGGTACGGCCATGAGCGAGGTAAGCAGTACGGTGCCCGAGGACACCGCGGCGACCTGGCCGACCTGCGAGTTATTGAATACCGTGGAGAGTACCGGAGCGGTCACCAGCAGTAGTGCGGCCAGCAGCGCACCGGACACCAGGGTCGCCCAGAACACCGTCTCGGCCGCATCGGCGATATCGTCGCGCCGCTGAATGAGCGCATGGCTCAGTGAACTGTGCGAGAAGACGACGACGAAGGTGGTCAGCACCGTACCGGCGGCGAAGATACCGACCTCGCTGGGCGACAGGAGATGAGCCAGCACCAGGGTCTGCACCAGCGCGATGATCTGGACCGAGGCCACCCCCGCCGCTGACATGGCGGCGCCGCGTTTGAGGACCGCGAGCAGCCCGCCCGGGTGCGGGCCTGGTTGACTGCCCGAGTCCTCGCCGATCACCGTGTGACAGCCGAGACGATCCGGCCCGCCGCGTGCGCGATGCGCTCGGACACCCGCTGTTTGAGCGGATGGATGCGGCGCAGCAGGCCCGGAAAAGCAGTGACCGACACCATGATCGCGGCGGCCCGCAGCGTCCGGCGCTGCGCGAAGGCCGCCCGCGCCGAGCGTCGTGCGCCGGTATCGTCGCCCGCCAGCAGGGCGTGCTGCGCCCGCCTGAGCGCTACCCAGTAGCGGAAGGTCCGCAAGGTCCGGTCCAGCGCCGCCTGCGCCGCCGGATCCTCGGGTGCGGCCCAGGCGAATGACCGCTCCAGCTCGGCCATGAACGCCTCGACCTTCGCCGGATCGCGCGTCAGGGAGTCACCGCGCAGTCGGAAGCGCGCCAACCGCTGCGGCAGAATGCGAATGTCATAGGAACTCACCATCCGTATCCAGATGGCGACCGATTCGTGCAGCTCTTCCCCGCCACGGTCGTAACCGCCGACGACTTCCCAGGCTTCGCGGCGAATCGCCGCCGTGTAGTACGGCACCAGACCGCCGACGAGATCGGTCAGGGTCAGGCGCTGGGCCGGATTCGGCTTCCGTTTCGCATTGGTCGCCCGGTAGTACCCGACGGGCAGATCGGCACCGGAGTCATCGAATCGGACGGCGTCGCAGCCGACCGCGTCGATCTGCGGGTAGGCGTCGAGCACGCGCGCAATCGCCTCGCAGAAGGTCGGCATGACCTGATCGTCGCTGTCGAGCACCACGAAGTACCGACCGGTCGCACCGGCCGCCGCGGCCATGACTCCGCCGTCGTAGCCCTTGTTCTCCTGCCGTATCAGCCGGATTCGCTCGTCCTCGGCGTAGTCCTCGACGATCGCCGCGATCGCATCGGACATACCATTGTCGACGACCACCAGTTCCCAGTCCGGAATCGTCTGCGCGACAACCGAATCCATGGTGTCTCGCAGGTAGTCCTCGGTCCGGTAGGCGGTGGTGAGAAAACTGAACGTGGGAACCGTCGGTGCCCCCATGCGAACCCCCTTGCGCTACCAACCTATACCGACATACCCCGGACGCTGACGTCGTTGCGCGGCGCCGGGCAGCCGGACCAGATCGATGACGGTCCGGTCCGGCCCGATACCGTCGACGGCCGCCACCACGTCCGGTTCGGCGGTACCCGCGATGAATATCTCCCCGTGTGCCACAACCGTTTCGATATCGTCGGTCAGCAGCTCCCCGATATGCGGCAGACGCTCCTCGATAAAGGCGCGGTTGGCACCCATCAGCCGCGACAGCGCCACATTGGCGTCGTAGATCCGCACGTCGTACCCCTTGCCGATGAGCCGCTCCGCGAACTCCACCATGGGACTCTCCCGCAGATCGTCGGTGCCCGATTTGAACGACAGCCCGAAGATCCCGACCCGGCGACGCCCCTGCGCGATCACCAGTTCGACCGCGCGCCGCAACTGGGCCTCGTTGGAGGTCAGCACATTCTGCAGTACCGGCAGTTCGAGATCGTGCTGACGGGCGGTGTGGTTGAGGGCACGTACATCCTTCGGCAGGCAGGAGCCGCCGAACGCGAAACCCGGACGCAAATAGGCCGGACTGATATTCAGCTTGGTATCGGCCAGGAAAATATCCATGACCGCATGCGAATCGAGGCCGAGTTCCGCGCACAGTGCCCCGATTTCGTTGCCGAACGTAACCTTCAGCGCGTGAAAGCTGTTGTCGACGTATTTCGTCATCTCGGCCACCGCGATCGGCACCTGAAATCGTGGTCCGGGCAATCCGGCGTATAAACTCATGAGCGCGGCTCCGGACCGTTCGTCGGTCTCACCGACAACGGTTTTGGGCGGATTCTCGAAATCGCGCACACTGCTGCCCTCGCGCAGGAATTCCGGATTCACGCACACCCCGAAATCGCGGCCGGCCCGCTTCCCGGAGGCCCGTTCGAGAATCGGTATGAGGATGCCCGCACATGTTCCGGGCACCATCGTGCTGCGATAGGCCACCACATGCCAGGAGTCCTTCCCGGCGAGCGCGGCCCCGATCTCCGCACTCACGCGCTCGAGGTACGCCGTCGACAAACCTCCGCCGGGTGCCGAGGGCGTACCGACGCAGACAATCGAAATATCGGTCGCCAGAACCGCTTTCGTTACATCCTCGGTGACCGTCAGCCGCCCGGACGTCACCGCCTGCGCGATCAGCTCCCCGATGCGCTCCTCGACCACCGGCGTCCGACCCTGCCGGATGAAATCGGTCTTCTGCGGATTGACATCCACACCGATCACCGGATTGCCCCGGGCGGCCAGACAGGCCGCCGACACGCAGCCGACGTAGCCGAGCCCGAACACGCTCACCGCTGGTTCCCGGCCCCCGCGCCGGTCGCGTTCATCTACTGTTCGCCGGTCCAGATCGTCCACACCACACCCACCAAGTGATCGTAGAAACCGCTAATTAGCTTTATACCAATGTGTTCCGTGATTCGTTCGCGTTATCATCGTGCGGTGAAACACGCGACGGTTCCCGTGTACGTCGCGGTCGGGGGTGAAGGGTCAATTGCCGGAAACGCGCGCGGGAAACCGGCTGGGGGCTGCTGATCGATGACACTGTCGAGCGCGAGTCTGAGCATCAAGTATGGGCTTCGGCGCGCACATCCGCAGCGCATATGGCTGCGCCACAGGCTGGAGAGATTGGAGCGGGCCGAGCCCGAGCGGATCAAGAACTTCCAGGAGCGCCGCCTGCGCCATCTGGTTCGCGTCGCCGCGGCCCGGTCGCCGTTCTACCGCGCGTACTTTCGCGAGTCCGGGATAGCTCCGGCATCGATTCGCACCCTCGCCGATCTGTCCCGGCTGCCGCTCATCTCCCGGCACGAGTTGGCCGAACGTGGCGACGACTTCCGCACCCTCCCGCGCCGGCTGATGTGGTCGGTGCGCTCGAGCGGCACCTCCGGCGTACCGATCGAGTGCTACCGGACGATCACCTCCTCGGTATTCGAGCTCGCGGTGCTCGAGCATCAGTGGGGCTGGTTCGGGCTGCCGCCGAATTCCCGGCGAGTCGTCCTGCGCGGCAATACCTTCGCGACCGGACAGAACGGACGTCCGACCACGAGGGTGCGCGGTGCGCGGCAATTGCTCGTCTCGAGCTACTACCTCACACCCGACCGTCTCGATGCGATCGTCGACGACATCCGACACTTCTCCCCCGATGCCATCGAGGGCTGGCCGTCGAGTATCGCGCTGCTGGCCGCACTGCTGCGCGATCGCCGATTGCGGATTCCGGTCCGCGCGGTCATCACCTCCTCGGAGGTGATGACACCCGGTCAGCGCGCCCTCATCGAGGAGGTGTTCGGCGCACCGGTCGTCGATCATTACGGGCAGACCGAGCGGGTCGCCATGGCCGGTATCTGCGAGGCCGGTGGCTATCACATCTTCCCCGCGTACGGCATCGTCGAACTGCTGCCGGTCGCGGGCTCGAGCGAACGCTGGGAGATCGTCGGAACCTCGCTGCAGAACTGCGGTTTCCCGCTCTTTCGGTATCGCACCGGCGATGAGGTGGTACCCGCCGCGCCGGGACCGTGCCCCTGCGGCCGGACCACTCCACTGCTGGGGGTGGTCGACGGTCGGGTCGAGGACACCTTCACCGCCGCCGATGGCAGGCCGCTGCCACTGCCGTCGACGATTGTCGACGATCTCACCGGTCTGCGCGAGGCGCAGATCGCGCAAATGCGCCCGGGTGTCTTCGAATTGCGGGTGGTGCCGGGCAACGGATTCTCCGAGGCGCGCACCACCGCCCACGCACGGCGCAATCTCGCCCGGCAGTTCGGACCGGGCCAGGAACTCCGGCTGCGGGTATTCGAGCGGCTCCCGCGGCCACCGAGTGGGAAGCTGAAGACCGCCGTCGTCGAGCAGACGAAACCGGCGGAACCGTGGCGGCTGCGGCCGCCCACGATTCCGGTGGAGCGGCGGCAGCCGTGACGAGAGGGAAGGTCGCCATGCTCGACCGTCTTGCGCGATCGGCTGCGCTGGTGCTGGTTTCGCTACTTGCCACCGTGGTCGTCTCCGCCTGTGGCAGCGAGCCACCGACCCAGCTGACCACCCAGCTCACCACACCGCCGGTCGATCAGTACGCGGCGAAGGATCGAACCCCGGATCCGGGGGCGGTGGCCATCGGGTTGACGAATATCTCGCTGTCGCCCGGTGATTCGGCCGATCGTGTCACCTTCGAGTTCACCGGCGATGCCGTACCGGGCTGGGCGGTGCACTATGTGCGCGAGGCGGTGCAGAACGGCACGCACGCGGTATTCCCGGTCGCGGGCGAGACCATTATCGAGGTACTGATCCGCGAGGCCGCCAATCCGTTCGGATCCGGCGTACCACCGTATTCCGGCCCGGAAACACTCACCGACCCGGCGACGATTTCCATCGGTGAGGTGCGGTTCGCGAGTGAGGTGCGCGGTGTGACACAGGCGTTCATCGGTCTGCGGACCCCACAGCGCGGATTCCGGGTGACCGGACTGACCGATCCCGCGCGGGTGGTCGTGGAGGTCGATCACCGATGACACCGATGACCTGTCCGTCGACCGGATTCGAGTCGGCGCGAGCGACGGAGGTCCGTTGACGAACACCCTGACCGTTGTGGTCGACCGGATCTGGCAGCGCCGTTTACTGGTCGTGGCCGTCGCCCTGGTCGTCCTATTCGGCGCGTTCCTCACCGCGCAGGGTGAGAGCACGACGTACACGAGCCGAGTGCTGGTGTCGGCGGGTTCGACACGGCCGCCGACCCAGGACGCGATTCTGGCCCAGGGCTATACGTACTACCTCAATGATCCGACCTACCAGGCGAATTTGAAGCAGACACCGGGCTTCCCGACCGACATCTACGGATTCTCGGCCGAATTCGTCACGGGTAGCCCACTTTTCGTTGTCCAGGTCACCGCCGCCACGCCGGAGGCCGCCAAGGACGCGGCCCCCAAGGTCACCCAGGCCTACGTCGATGACGTCAATGACCGGCTCGATGCGAGCCGCAATGAGACCACCGCCGATATGACCGCGGCCATGATGAAGGTCTGGGGCGACCGGCTGGCCGAGGGCGATCCGAATGCGTTCAGCGCCCAGGTCCAACTTCAGCAACAGATCGACCACCTGAACTCCGACCAGTCCAACCGGCTCACGATTATGCAATCGAGTGTGGGGGCGACCGCGCAGAGTCCGGGCACCACCCGCGACCTCGCCACCGCGCTGGTCGGCGGCCTGCTGCTCGGGTGCGTGGTCGCACTGCTGGCGGGTGCGGCGACGCGGCGGCTGTACACCGATTACGACGTCGTGGAGAAGACCGGTGTGCGCACGTTCGACGTCATCCCCGCGGGTGGTACCCCGGCGCGCGACGCCCGCCGGGAGGTCACGCTGCGCCATCTCGCCAACCTGATTGCCCGGTCCAACACCGAACTCCCCACTTCCGTTGCGGTCGTTCCGGTTTCGGCGGGTGTGGGCGGTGATCGGATCGCGCGGGCGATTGCCGAACACCGCGCGGCGCAGGGCGCCAGAGCCATTCTCGTCAATGCCGATCTGCGCGGTGGTGACGGCTCGGGCCAGCCCGGCGTCGCCGAATATCTGCGCGGGCCGATCAGCGATGTCTGGGATCTGGCGACGAGTCGCGGTCCGGCCGGTTTCGCCGAAATCGCAACGGGGCAGGCCGGTTCGGACCCGTACCGGCTGTTCGATCGGGGCCGGGTCCGAGCCCTGATCGATGCCATCGGTGAGATTGCCGAATTGGCGATCATCCTGGTTCCGCCCATCAGCACCGCGCCGGAGTCGCAGATTGTCGCGGATCTCGCGGATTCGACCGTGCTGGTGATCGAACGGGGCCAGACCACCGCGCGGGATGTCCACGATGCGGTCCGCGCGGTGAACCAGGTCGGTGCGCAGGTACTCGGCGCGGTACTCGTCGACACCGCCGACCGGCGCGGGCCGCTACCGCGCTGGGCGCGGCGCTCGCGGCCGGACCCGGCCGCCACGGCGCCACTGCCCGAAGTCCGGACCGCCCCATGACCGTTCGAGCGCCGGGCGCCGACCGCCTCGGCCGGATCGTCGTGGTGGCGGTCGCCCTCGCCGTCGGGCTGGCCGCCATGATCATGGTGTCGGCGCGGGCTCCCGGTGGAGTCGGGACCGTCGCGGCGGCGGGTGCGGTCGCGACCGTCCTGGTCGTGATCGGGCTCAAGGATCCGCGCTGGGCCTTCGTCTTCCTGATTGTCGCGACCTTTCTGCGACCCGCGATTCCGAAGATCCTGCCGACCACCGACCCGTTCATTCTCGCCTTCGGCGGTTTGATCATTGCCACGATCATCTGGGTGCGTGGTCACCCGGAACGCCGGGTATCGCTCGGTGCGATCGAATGCGCCATGGCGCTGTATCTGCTGTGGAACCTGAACTCGATTCTGCAGCCGCACGAGTACCGGCCGATCCTGTATCCGCTGTCGGGCGAAGAGCTCAATCTGTGGCGGTACCTGATCATCGGCACCGTAATTCCCTTCGCCACCTACCTGATCTCGCGAATGATCTTCGGTACCCGCGCATCACTGCGCTACCTCATCACCACGCTGCTGGTGTGCAGTACCTACTCGGCGTGGGTCAGCATCATGCAGTTCCACGGGCCGCAGGCGCTGGTCTGGCCGAAATACATTGTCGCTGACCCGGCGTGGACCGATCGTGCGGTGGGGCTGCCGAATCAGCCGGAGGTCAATGGGCTCATCTTGATTGTCGGATACGTCCTGGCGCTGGTACTGATCGGCACCGAACGCCGCCCACGGTGGCAGCAGGTGGGGCTGGGCGTGATCGCGGCGGCGTGCGCGTACTCGGCCTATCTGACGTATACGCGCTCGATCTGGCTCGATTTCGCGGTGGTCGTCCTGCTGGGCATCGCGCTGGGCAGGGGCTACCGCACCGGATTCGTGATGACGGCGATCGGTGCGGTCGCGGCGATCGCGGTGAACTGGTCGGCGTTCATGAGCCCCGATCGATCGGCGGGCGGCGTCACCTCCACGAACGAGGTGTACGACCGTCTCAACGCCAATGCCACCGCCTTCTGGGCCTTCCTGGAAAAGCCTTGGAGTGGTTGGGGTTTGGGGCGCTTCGTCTCGGTCAATACCTATCATCACCGGCAGTGGTCGCCGGATACCCCCTGGTCGCGAGGTCTCGGAATTCCGGCACACGAAACCGAACTCGGCATTCTGGCCGAGCTGGGCATTATCGGACTGCTGCTGTGGCTGACCGTCTTGATCCTGCTCGCCCGCCGTCTGATCATCGCTTTCGTGCGGCTGCCCGCCGATGGCATCATGGGCCGTCCGATCGCCTTCATTGCCGGGACCGCGTTCCTATCCCTGGTGCTGGGCGGTGTTTTCGTGGATCTGCGCCTGTTCGACTATCCGAGCACCATGGTGTTCGCACTGGTCGGCGCCGCGGTCGGCGCCGCCGACCGGCTGGGCGGACGCACGCCCGTCGATCCACTCGAACAGGGCAGGGCTCATCGGGCGGCGCTCAGGGCGCGGAAGGTGGAAACAGTCGCGTGAAGACCCGGTCGTAGAACGCCAGCAGGTTCTTTCGCGAGGTGTCCCAGGACAATTCGCGCTCGACCCGGTCGCGGCCGAGCTCGCCCATCCGTTTGCGGCGGACCGGGTCATCGAGCAGTTCGCTGATGGCGACCGCGAACGCGGCGGTGTCGTTATCGGGTACGTATACGGCGGCCTCGCCCGCCGAGACCCGCGCTTCGATCAACTCGAACGACACCAGTGGCCGGGACATGGCCATGTATTCGACCACCTTGTTCATGGTCGATACGTCATTGAGCGGATTGTGCGGGTCCGGTGACAGGCAGATATCGGCGGTCGAGAGACATACCTGCACGAATTCATCGGGTACACGCCCGGTGAATTCGACCATGTCATCGAGTCCGAGTTCGGTCGACAGCGCGACCAGATCATCGAACGCATCGCCGGAACCCATGAAGATGACGTGCACATCGGTGCGCCCGAGCCGATCCCTCAGATGGGCGATGGCCCGCAGGGCGTAGTCCACGCCGTCCTGCGGTCCCATTACGCCGAGATACGCGGCCAGATAGGACTTTCCGCGTTTGAGGGCCGGATCTGGTTCACGCTGGACGAATTTGGCGAGGTCGGGTGCGCTCCGAACGACGGTGACTCGTTCCGGATCCATGCGGCCGCGTTCGACAGCGACCCGGCGGTAGCTCTCATTCGTGGAGATGACCGCGTCGGCGAGCGCGAAGGTGATGCGCTCCAACAGCATCGACGCGCGGTAGAGCAGCCCGCCGCCGCCCGGGAATCTGGAGTGGAACAGTTCGGGCACCAGATCGTGGTGGTCGAAGACGAAACGGGTACCGCCGACGCGCAATACGAGTGCGATCAGGAACAGCAGATCAGGCGGATTGCACGCGTGCACCACATGTACCGGTCCCTCGCGGCGCACGCGCACGGCCAAGCGCAGGGTGTGCCAGAGCGCGAGAGAGTACTCGCGCAGGTATCCGGCGGGGCCGCCGGTGGCGGCGCGTAGCCGATAGCGCAGGATCCGGACGCCGTCGACGGTGGCCTCGGCCTCACGATCCTGTTTGGTACCCATCGGGCAGATGACGGTGACCCGGTAGCCCGCGTCGACCAGGGCGCGGCTCTCCTGCCAGACCCTGCGGTCGAAGGGCACCGAGAGATTTTCCACGAGGATCAGAATGTGTCCACTCACCGAATCACGACCTCTTCCACGGCCCGCTCAGCGGCCGCAATGCTCGTTTTCAGACTGAAGTGCGTCTCGACGCGGGTGCGTGCCGCGGCACCCATTCGCCGGCGTAGCGGTGGATCCGAGAGCAGGGCGGTCAGCCGGTCCGCGAGCTGCTTCGGGTCACGGGGCGGCACCAGATAGCCCGTCTCACCGTCGAGAATCATTTCCGGTACGCCACCGACCGCGGTACAGACCGCCGGTCGGGCCGCGGCCATTGCCTCGAGGAGCGCCATGGGGAAGCACTCGACGCTGTAGGAACTCAGCACGACCACATCCATCGCGGACAGCAGCGCCGCGATATCCGGTCGGGAACCGGCGACGACGACGCGATCGGCCAGGCCCAACTCCCCCACCAGGGCTTCGATCTCGCCGCGCGCCGGGCCGTCGCCGACAATGAGGAACCTGGCCGAGGGCACCCTGTCGGCGACTCGGCGCGCCGCCCGCAGGAAGGTGGCGTGGTCCTTCTCCGGCCGCAGCGCGGCGACGATACCGACGACCAGGTCGGCGTCGCTGATACCGAGTTCCCGTGCGGCGGTGCGGTTGTCAGCGGCATCGAAGGCCGAGGGGTCGACGCCGTTGTAGATCACCTCGATCTTGGACTCGGGATAGCCGAGATCATCGGTGAGATACCGGATCTGGGCGCGGGCCACCCCGAAGTACGCCGTGGTGTACCGGTCGAGAATGCGGTCGACGATCGCGCGCACCCGGCCACGCGGTTCGACATCTCCGCAATTGTGTACCCAGACAATGGTATTCGGCACCCCCGCACACCAGGCGGCAATGCGTCCGAGCGCCTCGGCATTGTAGCCCCGAGTAATCACCACGTCGGGCCGTTCCAGCCGCATGACACGAATGAGCTCGCGCACCGCCGCTACCGCTCGGCGCTTCGTCCGATGCAGAGCCCGCGCGGGTACGCCCGCCGCGCCGAGTTGAGCGAACAGCTCGCCCTCCTCGCCGAGGCAGATCACCGACGGTTCGAACCGGGTGCGGTCGAGGTTCGGTAGCAGGGTCGTCACATGCCGTTCGGCCCCGCCGACGCGGAGATCGGGGACCACATACAGCACCCGAATGGGTTGGCGTGCGGGTGCGCTCATCGTGCGACCTCGCGGTAGATCCGATCGAACCGCCGCCACACCACATCGATATCGAATTCCGCGCGCACCCGCCGCAGGGCGGCCGTACCCAGTCGCTCACGTAGCTCGCTGTCGCGCACCGCACTGCCGAGCGCCACGGCCAGTGCCTCCACCGCACCGGGTGGCACCATGAGTCCGCACTGCTCGTCGATCAGGTCCGGAATGCCGCCGACCGGACAGGTCACCACACACAGTCCACGCGCCATGGCTTCCAGAATCGCCATTGGCTGACCTTCCCGGTGCGAAGGCAGCACCAGGATGTGCGACTGCTGCATCAGATCCGGGATCTGTTGTGGTGGGAGCCATCCGGTGATCTCGGCACTGGGTTCGATACCGAGATCGGCGACCATTTTGCGCGCGCGGTCGACCGCACCGTCGCCGGCGACGACCAGCCGCGCGTCCACCGCGCCCGCCGCCGTCACCATCATCCGCTGCCAGGCCGCGAGCAGGGTGAACGTACCCTTCCGCTCGCCGACCTCGCCGAGAAACAGCACCCGCACGGGGCCGTCGCGGTGCTGTCGCACCCGGCGCGCTGGCCGAACGGCGTTGGATACCACGGTGATCCGCGCACCCGGCGTAATGTCTCGCAGGGCCGTCGCCCACGACTCGCCCAGGGCGACCACGACCGCCGCGCCGCCGAGCGCGTCCCGAATGGCGGCCCGCAGCAGGCGCGGCGACCGGTCGTAGAACACACTGAAATCAGAGCCGTGTACATGCAGCACCACGGGAGTGCGCACGGCTCGGGCCATCAGCTCGAACAGATATTTCCGCGGGAAGCTGCCATACGAGGACAGGTGTATGTGCACGATCGATGGCCGCTCCACAACCAGCCGGTAGGTGTAGACGAACAGCGACCCGAAGTATGCGGCGAATTTGGTCGCGACCCCGCCGTCGCGGTGCGTCGCGACGTGCCGGATATCCCATTCCGTCCAGATCGGTGTCTCGCGCATTTCCCGCACGAAGGTGGCCACGCCGCCACGCGTCGACATACTCGTCGAAACCCACAGAGCCCGTTGCCTCGTCATGTGGGCGACTACTCCGGCCCGCGCGCGGAGGTGAATATCGGATCGCCAGCCGCCGGTGAGCTCGTCGGCACCCGCGCGGCCACCTCGGTGCTCGATCCGCCCTCCGCGTCGACCAGCACCGCACCGAGGACGGTCGCATCGACCGCCCGCAAGACGCGATGGGCTCGGCGCCCGTCACCGGCCTTCGTCGTCGCCTGGTCGAGGACCAGCACGGTCGATCCCGTTGTGGCCGCGATGACCTGGGTTTCGACGGCATCGAGTACCGGCGGCGCGATGACGACCACGAAGTCCGCGCGATCGTGTACTTGCCGCAGCAGGCGGGTGAACCGCTCGCGGGTAATCGCCGTGAACGGATCCTCTCCGGTACTGCCCGGAAGTATCTCCCGCAGATTCGGCAGTCGGGTAGCGGTCAACACCGAATCGATATCGGCGCGGCCCGAGAGCAGTTCACCGACGCCGGTGCCGTGTGGTCGACGCAGATCGGCGTGCACCAGAATTGTCCGGATACCCTGCCGGGCACGCTCTTCGGCGATCGCGCGCGCCACCATTTCGACGCCGCCTGTCACGCCCGGGGCGGTAATCGCCACGGCCGCCCGCTCCACGGGTACCGCCAGCCCGACGGCGGTCACCACCTGTTTGAGTGCCTTGTCCCGGGTGGCGGCGTCCTGGTTCGCGGCCCCCGGCACCACGGCGATCGCGGGCACACCGACCTTCGCCTCGATATCGTCGGCCGTGCGCAGGCGGCGCGACACCGCGCCGAGAACGAGGGCGGCGAGGGAGCCGAGCAGCAGTCCGATGACGCCGAAGGACAGCGCAGTGGGCCACCGCAGCGGCTCCTTGCGCACCACCTCGGAGTCGAGCTGCAGGTCGATGAGCTTATTGGAGGTATCGGCATTGAGCCGGTTGATCTGATCCTGCATCTGCGTCAATGACACATCACTGACCACGCCATTGGCCGCGCGAATATCGTCGAACGGTTTGCGTACCGCCGCGATCGCGGCATCCTGCGCGGCCCGCAGCCTGGCATTGATCTCGTCCTTGAAGGCGGTCCCGGCCGCTACCGCCGCCTCCTGGGCGACTTGCGCCGAACTCGCTGTCGCCTCGATATAGAGAATCGGGCTCGACGCCACGGTCCGGGCTTCGAGGACGACCTCGTTCGGAATATCCGACGACGCCTTCAATTTCGATTGGTAGGCCGGATCCTCGAAGTACTGCGAGTAGCCCACCGAGAGGACGGCGTCCTGATCTGGTGCGCGGTTCGGCGAACCGACCGTCATGACGACCCGGCTCGTGTAGGTCGGTTTCGCATCGAGTGTCGAGACAACCGCGAGCGCGAGCGCCAGGACGGTGACCGCGAGAACCAACCATTTGCGGCGCCAGATACGGTTGACGTGAACTCTTGTGCCGCTGTTCAATTCGTCTCCCTCGCAGGTCGGGACTCACTGTTGACAGATATCGCGCCCCGGGATGTGCTGTTACGCCGGACCCGATGGCCCAGCCGGACCGCCAGCCGAGCGAATCCGCGCACCACATCCGGTGCGAGGATCGCCAGGACCAGCAGGTAGATCACGACGAATACCAGGGCATCGAGCAGCAGCGCACCGATTCCGACCAGGATCGGCCGCGTATCCGCTTGCAGGACAAGGTGTTCGAGTGGCCACGTCGCGGCGAGCGCGAGTGCTGCCGCGGGCAGCGGCGGTGCGACCGCCCGCAGCAGCGCGACCGGCCGGACGCCGACGACCGAGCGCGCGAGCCCGGTGATGACCACCGCGACTATCAGGGCGGTCGCCGAGGTCGCGAGCCCGACACCGACCAGCCCGAAGAGCTTGATGCCGACCAGCAGCAGCCCGATCCCGAGGACCACCTCCAGAGCCGTCTGCCAGTTCAGCAGTCCGGTGCGGCCCGCGCCCTTGATGGCTTCCTCGCTGACACTCATCCAGGCCTTACCGAGACCCAGTCCCGCCATGGCGACCACCACGGCACCGGCCGCGCGCCAGCGATCACCGAAAACAATGACCACCGCCGGTTCGCCGAGCGCGATGATCAATCCGGTGAGCGCGGCCGCGCCCACGGTGGTGATTCGAATGGCACGCAGGTACGCCGCCCGCAGCCGTTCCCGATCCCCCTCCTCCGCTATCCGGGCAAACGCCGGAAATAGGGAGAACGCACCGACTTCGACAATGAATCGCACCGGAATCTGCGCGATCCGCTGGCCGTAGCGGTAGTGACCGAGCGCCGACGCGCTGAGTCCGCGACCGACCACCGCGGCCTCGGCCGTGGACTGCAATCGCGCGCCGAGCATGCCCAGCACCACCGGTGATCCGTACCGCGCCAGTTCCCGCCACAGCCGGAACGAGGCGCGCCCGCGGCCGGGTCGCCATCGGGCCAGCCACCACACGGTGACAACCCAGACGACGTAGGACACATAACTGCCGATGACCATGCTCCAGACACCGAAGCCCCGGGCGGCGAGTACCACCGACACCACGGCGAAGCTCACCGATACGGCCGGGCCGACAATAATCCGGCGCTTGACGCTGAAATCCCGCTGCAGCAGGGCTTCCGGCACATTGGTGAGCGCGAAGAGCAGCAGGAAGCCGGAGGTAGCCGCCGCGATCAGCCCAATTGTCCTGTTATCGAAGATCATTCCGATAATGGGCGCGGCGGCTAGCGCGCACACGGTCACCGCTGTCGCGTTCACGAACGAGGCACGGAAGACCGTTTCGGCGGCATCGGCCACCCGCTCCTTGCGCTGCACCAGCGCCGACCGCAGACCGCCCTCGACGAAGGTCGTCAAGAGCATGGTGAGGACGGTGCCCGCGGCGAACATGCCGACCTCGGCCGGACTCAGCAATCGAGCGAGTGCGATGGTCTGGCCGAACGATACGAGCTCGCTGAAGACGAGCGCGACCGCCGAGGCGGCCGCCACCCGGCCGACCCGCCGGGTCAGTGTCGATTCACCGCCCGACTCCGACGCGGACTCCGGGACCGGTTCGTGGCCCGGCGGCGGTGCCGATCCGCGGCCGAGCGACGATATGGGACCCACGGCATACATTTCCACCGTGGGCGCATCGGAAACGTGCCGCCGAATAATGTCGTAGGCGGGGACCGCTGCCCGGTCCGGCTCGTTTCCGTCATACCTGTGCATGCTCAGCCGTATCTACGCATGCGACCGTTCGAGGAGTTCGAATAGCCGCTCGAACGCCTCCCTGCTCGCGGCCGCCTGTTCGTCGGCCCGGACGCACAGCTCCTCGCGTACGGTTTCGGCCGCTTTCCAGGCCTCGCGAATGGCGATCGCGAGCTGTGCACCGAGTTCCGGATCGTCGAGATGGATCAGTCGCACCCCGCCCCCGAACATGTCATCGAGGCCGAGAAACTTGTCGTCGTAGTACTCGGTGGAGGTGAGGGCGACGACCGGAATGCCCTGGCTCAGCGCGAAGACCGCGAGATGGTAGGCGCCCGTGACGAGTACGCGGCATCGCCCAACCTGTTCGGCCACCTCGCGGGGACGCACGAATCTGCCGAGCGCCGCTACCGCGTTCGCACTGGCGCGCACCAGGGGCAGGGTGGTCGCTCGATCCGGCGACCCCGGCGTCTCCGCGATAATGAGCGGTACCGGTCGAGCACCGAATTCGACGGCGGCCCCGCGGACCGCCGCTCCGACGGATTCCTGTGCGCGTGCTGCCACCGGTGCGTACTCGGCGACCCGCAGACAGATCCCGATATCATTGCCGAGCCGGACATTTCGCACATGCTGTGCGAGTTCGATCGCATCATCGCCCGTGACCGTGACCGCGCTCGACGCGACGCCGAGGGAATCCAGCAGCCCGGGACCCCGCCGCCGTTCCCGCAGGGCGATCAGCGGTAGCCTGCCCAGCACTCGGGCGGCGCGCTCGCGCAGGTCCGGATCGCGCATCGGACCGATCCCCTGCCCGACCATGGCGGCGGGTATGCCTGCGGCACTGGCGTATTCGAGCAGATCGAGCACCCGACCGGCCTGCGGGAGGTCGGCGTCGGTGAGGTATCCACCACCGAGCGCGAGTACCAGTGAAGCCTCCCGCACGGCCCGTGCCGCGCCCGGATGTCGTTGCTCGATACGCGGAACCAGCTCGGTGGCCGGTTTCGCTCCGGTCGCGTCCGCCCGCTCAGCCGGAGGAGACCGGCGACCGCGCAGCCGATCTCTGACCCGAATCGCCCGGGCCAGCAGCCGAGACCGCGCCCGCAGCCACGCCACCGCGCCCGGTCCGACCAGGGCGGGCCCCAGGGCGGCGCACACCCGTTCCAGCGGCCCGGATCTGCCCCATGGATTCCTATCGCCGACGGTAATCCCGAGCGCGTCCGGAAAGTACGCGGCCACCAATGCGCGCGACTCGGTCATAATGCCGATCGTCGCCTGCGGCCAGCGTTCCCGCAGCCGTCGCACCGTCACCTCGAGCATGGCGAGATCGCCGTAATTGCGTAGCCAGTACTCACTGTTCTCGATGAGGATGCGGTGTTCCGCACCCCCGCACGGCAGACCGGTTCCCATCTCGACCTCCCCCGGTCATGCAACGGTCCCGCGTTTGCGACCCGCTGTGCTTGCCCGCCAACGGTATCTCAAATCGCCACACCCACAGACTCTTTGCCAGTTCTCACAGACTCTTTGCCAGTTCTCACAGACTCTGTTCGCCAGCCCTCACAAACTCATCGTCGGTGATCATGGGTGTGTTGCGGAACGGATTTCGGATAGGCGGCCGCATACCGTCGCGGTGTCCGGTAGCTTCATCGATATGCCGCCTCGCGCAGCTGTCAGGAGTTCCGCGCTCCGCCGGGTTCGCCTCGGGCCCGTACTCGTCGCCGGGCATACGGTCATCGTCAGAAACACCAAGCTGTCGGATTTCGAGCGCTGGCGTGAGATCCGACTGCGGGACCGCGAATACATCGAACCGTTCTGGACCACGTCGACCCTGAGCTGGGACGAAAGGCATTCACGCGCCTGGTGGATTCGCGAATACCTGCGACAGCGCCACGCCCGCGCGCTGCGTCGCGCCCTACCGCTGAGTGTGCTCGTGGACGGCGAATTCGCGGGCCAATGCAATCTCATACCGATCGACCCGCACAATCGATCGGCGGAAATCGGCATTTGGACGGACTCGCGTCGGGCCGGTGCGGGGGTCGGATCGATCGCGGGAGCGATGGTCACCGATTACGGGCTCGGTCCACTCGGCCTGCACCGTATTACCGCTCCGGCCTGTGTCGGCAATCGCCCGGCACGGGGGGCGGCCATTCGGAGCGGGATGTTCCTCGAGGCCACCATGATCGGCGCGATAAGCGTGAACGGTCGGCGACGCGACCACGAACTCTGGACAATTACCGCAGATAAGGCACCGGTAGCGGGGTACGTGGCCGCCGTGATCGCGGCGGGTGTGGACGCCGAACCCCAGCCCAGTGAAAACCGCTCGGTTCGTTCGCGATTGGCCGAAATCCGGCGGAATCTGGTGGCCGCGGCGCCCGCCCAGGTCCTCGCCGTCGCCATCCGGTACTACCTCGGCGCGCCGCTGCGGTGGCGCTCGATGGCAGCCGTTCCGCTGCCGGACGCGATAGCTGCCCGGAATGCGAACGGCGAGTGGGTATCGCTGGACAAACGCACGCGCCGCCTGCCATCTCAACGCACCCGGCGGGTCCGCTACGAGGTCGAAGCGGCGGGTCGGCCGATCGGAGAATTCACGCTCGACTTCGGCGGCGCGAATGTCGAACTCACCATCGAACTCACCCCGGAGCCCGCGCGGACCAGGGCAGCCGCCACCGCGCTGACTCTGCTGGTCGAACACCTGATGAGCGAACTCGGTGTCGAACGCCTCGAAGCGAGAATCGACCCGGCCGCGACACATCTCACCACACTCGCCGCGGCGGGTGGGTTCCGGCGCGAAGGTCTGCTATCCGGCGCGCGTATCGACCGCGAAGGCAAGTCGCACGATCTCGAAATCTGGGCCGTCACCACCGAAACACCCGCTCGCACAGACATTTACGAATAGGTTGAGTGCCGCATACCCGAATCCGAGGGGAGCGCTGCGGCAGGAACGCATCGAGGAGCACACGTGGGCCTGAACGTTGTCATGATCGCGACGTACCCCCTCGAACCGGGCCGCATCGTGGGTGGAATCGAGTCCGTGACAAGCACTCTCGTACCGGCGCTGGCGGCTCGGGAGGAGATCGACACGGTGACCGTGCTGTGTTTCCACACCGGCGCGACCACGGTGCCGAACCGCCGAGAGGGTTCCAAGGTCGAGATTCGGTATCTGCGCGGGCAGCGCCGTCTCGGTGTCGCCAGCCGCTCGTTCCTCGATGTCCGTCGAGCCCGCAGGATCATCGCCGAGCTGGCACCGGATGTCGTGCATGCGCACGAGATCGGTCTACGCGGCGATATCGCCACTCAGGTCAGTCCGAATACGGTCGTCACGGTGCACGGGCTGGTGCACCTGGAAACGAAACTGCAGGCCCGCTCCAGTATCAAGGAGCGCGTTCGCTACTACCTCGTCGCGGGTATGGTGCGGCGGGTACTACGCCGCGCGAAGGTGGTCATCTCGATTTCCGACTACGACGCACGGGCACTCGCCGGGTTGGTCCGCGGTACCCATGTCAGCATCCCGAATCCGACGGCCACCGAATTCTTCGCACTCGCACCGTCGGCCCCGACCGAACAGCGACTGCTGTTCGCGGGGGTGCTGTCGCCGCGGAAGAATCCCGAGGGCCTCCTCGACGCCTTCGCGCTTGCGGTACAGGAGGTTCCGAAGGCCCGCTTGATCATTGTCGGACCACAACCGGACCCGGAGTACGCGCACGCCATTCGTGAGCGGACGACAGCGCTCGGACTCGACGAGCGGGTGGAGTTCATCGGTATGGTCGATAACGAACGGCTGCGCGCGGAAATCGCGCTGGCGCGGGCGGTGGTCCTGTTCTCCCACGAGGAGACCGCACCGACCATCCTCGCGCAGGCCATGGCCGCGGGGAAACCGGTGGTCTCCTCGCGGGTCGGCGGTATCGCGGAGATGGTGATCGACCGGGAGAACGGCTACCTGGTGGAACCGGACAATGCGCCCGCACTCGCTGAGCGCATGGTGACGCTGCTCGAAAACCGGGAGCTCGCTGTGGATCTGGGAAATCGCGGTCATGTGATGGCCCTGCGGAAATTCGAGCCGGATGCTGTAGCACGACGCACGGTCGAAACGTATCTACAGGTGACCGGAAAGTAGTGCAGACCCAGTAGGCAACGGGGGACACAGTGGCGACATCGCAACGACAGGCGGACTGGACCGGGATATCGGTCCTGGTAACCGGCGGCGCGGGGTTCATCGGATCGCACCTGGTGGAATTACTCGTCGAGGCGGGTGCCCGGGTGACGGTGCTCGATACCTTCGCCTCGGGCAGCCGCGATAATCTGGCCGCTGTCGCCGAGGCGATCACACTGCGGGAACTCGATATTCGCCGGCTCGACTGGGCGGAGTATCTCACCGCGAATCCGGTCGAGGTCATCTTCCACCTGGCGGCCAACGCCTATGTCCCACCCTCGGTCGAATCACCCGCCTTCGACTGCGAACTCAACTTCACCACCACCTTCCGACTCCTCGACGCGCTGCGCGGACTGCGGTGGCCCGGACGGTTGGTATTCGCCTCGAGCGCGGCCGTGTACGGGAATTCGGTGCGCATTCCGATCAGCGAGGACGACCCCACCGTGCCGATCTCGCCCTACGGGGTCGGCAAACTGGCCGCCGAGCGTTATCTCGCGGTCTTCGCGAATCTCTATGGGCTGCAGCTGGCTTCGGTGCGGTTCTTCTCCGCCTTCGGTCCCCGGCAGCGCAAACAGGTGGTCTTCGACCTGCTCGCCAAACTCGACGGCGACCGCGAGCGGCTGTTCATCCACGGCGACGGCACCCAGGTGCGCGACTTCCTCTTCGTCGCCGATGCCGCCCGGTCGGCCATGATCGTCGCGGCCAACGCACCCCTGCGCGGTGAGGCGTACAACGTGGGCGCGGGTCGGGAATACACCATCGACCAGCTCGCCAAATCACTGTGCGAGATCACCGGCGTGCATCCGGTCTTCGACTACAGCGGCGCGAATCGTCCCGGTGATCCGGAGAAGCTGGTGGTGGATATCTCGCGGCTGCGATCCATCGGCTATCGACCGCGCGTCGACTTCGAACAGGGCCTGGCCAGCACGGTAGCCTGGTACGAATCCTTGACCGGCGTAACTTGGCAGTACAAGGCATGAGCGAACGACCCAGGAGTTCCGCCATGAGCGTGGCCACCGTGTTCGGCGTCTCGCTGCTATGTTTCACTCTGGCCTGCTCCCCCGAGGTCACCCCGCGCGGGGACAGCTTCGTGGGTGACTTCGAAACCGGCAATTTCGACCAGTGGGAGAACTGCCAGAACATAGTGGTGACGAGCGGTCCCTGCGTGAACTATCCCAAGCCCAATGACAGCATGCGGGTCGAGCGGTCCGTTGTGCGCCAGGGCCAGTACGGCGCGCGGTTCGAGGTTCGCCAGGGCGATATGCCCGCCGAGCTGTGCTGTGGAGATCGCGCGGAGGTGAGCGGTGGCGAGGCCACCCGGGCCGACGAGGGCGATGAGCGGTGGTATCAGTGGAGCACCCGCTTCGAGGGCGGCTTCCCCGCGGATCAGGGGTGGAGCGTGCTGTCGCAGTGGCACGCGGACGAGGACGGC
Source organism: Nocardia uniformis NBRC 13702 (assembly GCF_001613345.1). GTDB lineage: Bacteria > Actinomycetota > Actinomycetes > Mycobacteriales > Mycobacteriaceae > Nocardia > Nocardia uniformis. Next base: position 23,877 of record NZ_BDCE01000049.1, read on the forward strand.
CCGCCGCCGCTGGCGATTGCCGCCGGTCCGACCAATGTGGAGAACGACCACTGGGGGCTGGTCATTTCGACATGGTGGGCCCCCGGCAACCCGGGACCCACGTACACGCCGTGGCGCACGCGAATCGTCCCCGATATCTGGAACGACATCAAACTGCACGTCAGGTGGTCGGCGCGGGATTCGGCGGGATTCGTCGAGTTGTGGGTCGGCGGTGAGCGCCAGATGTTCGACGCCGCGCCGTGTTACGGACAGCTGCGGTGCACGGTGCGCACCCTCATGCCGCGCGGTGGCGGCGTCTATTTCAAACAGGGGTACTACCGCGACCCGGAGATCGGCCCGCAGGGCGTTGTCTATCACGACGGCTTCTCCTCGGCCGCCACCGAGGCCGGGCTCGAACCGCTCTAACGATCGCCCTTGGCCACCGCACCGATCGTCTTGGCGATCAGCAGCACATCCAGTACGGGCGACCAGTTTTCGACGTAGGACAGATCCCGGCGCAGCGCGTCCTCCGGCGTCGGGTTGGCGCGTCCGTTCACCTGCCACAGGCCGGTGACACCGGGGCGGACGAGCAGCCGCCGCCGCATAGTCCCGTCGTAGGAGTCGACTTCGCGCCGCACCTGCGGTCGCGGCCCGACAATGCTCATCTCACCGCGCAGCACATTGAGGAACTGTGGCAGCTCGTCGAGGCCGTACGTGCGCAATAACCGGCCGATGGGGGTGACCCGGGGATCGTCGCGCGGATCCGCGAATCGCCGATCACCGCCACCGGACTCGATGAGCGCGTTGAGATGTGCGTCGGTGTCGACGTACATACTGCGGAATTTCATCATCTGGAAGGGCCGCCCATCACGGCCGATGCGTTCGGACCGGTAGCACACCGGGCCACGACTGCTGAGCTTCACCGCAGCGGCAATGGCGAGCAGTACCGGGGCAGTGAGTACCAGCGCGCCCAGCGCGAAGCCGATATCGAAGACCGCCTTGCGAATCGAGGTGGCGCGGTCGTAGCGCGGCTTCTCCACATGCAACATGGGCATATCCGCGACCAGTCGGTGAGTGAGCCGGGCACCGGAGATATCGACGAGCCCGGGCACCACGATGAGCTCTACGCCCAGGGGGTCCAATTCCCAGGCGATCCGCCGGAAGTCGGCCGGGCCGAGATTATCGGTGGCCGTCACGGCCACCGTATCGGCGCCGGTGCGTTTGACCGCTTCGAGGATCGACCGGTCATCACCGACGACGGGGATATCACGATCGCCGACTTCCAGTGCGGGATCGACGAGTTCGCCATCCTCGGGGGTGCACACCCCGATGACGTTGTATCCGGATGCCGGATCGCGGGAGAAGGCCGCCACCATGGCTCGCGCCGCGTCGCGACTGCCGACCACCAACACCCCGATGCGGTATTCCCCTCGAGCCCGCTGCGCGACCACCCATCGCCGCCATAGTCGCCGCTGCGATATCAGTCCGAGGGTTCCGAGCGGCAGGGCGATGGCGAGATAGCCGCGAGCGATATCCACCTGCAGTACCAGCGACACAATGGCCACCACGCCGAACAGTCGCAGGGTCGCGGCGATGATCCCCCGGTATTCCTCTGTGCCGGAACCGATTACACGTGGTGAGCGGGCACCGCTCAATCCGACCGCGACATACCAGGCGAGGGCGAAGAGCGCCGACACCACCGAGTAGCGCACTTCCAGGGGCAGAGTGGAGGTCAGGGGCGGGTCGATAGGTCCGCCGAACCGAATCGCCTGCGCCGCAACGACAGCCAGACAGATGACCAGCAAATCACTGATCCACAGGACGCGGACATAGTCGACCTGCCACCGCTCCCGCTCCGACCTGGGCGTGGCTCTCGGCAGCCGCATCGAACGAATGTCGCGACCAGCGGCGATCTCAGAACTCATGAAACGAATGCACCTCCCCCACGGGAGAACACGGTCCGATCCCCACTGATCAGTTCCCGATGGACTGACGGCCACAATGATGCCACCGACTCTTTCGGTAGCCGGGACCCGAATGTTACACATGGCAGTGCGGAGAGGTCGCGAAACCGTAAGCGCTCCAATGTTTCCAATAGTTTGCGGGGTTCAATGCGACCGGTTTCCTAATATTTCCCCTATCCTCCCCCTAAGAAGAAACCGCAGGTAGGACCCCCTAAAAATACTTCCGCCCTGCACGAAATACTTATTCTGCACGACTCGGTCGATAGCCGACCGAACGCTCGGTTCTGCGGGTAGTAGAAATGCACTCCCTAATCACCCCCCAGTGCGTATCGGTAGCCCTCGAGCCCCACCAATCCTGTTGTAACGTAATGCCCCATCGAGCCGACCTCAGGTCAGACCGACATCGTCGGTCCCAGGTCTCGGTGAAAGTGGGGATTCTGCGTGCAATGTCGTTTATGTGACTCTACGAGATTGATCAGCGTGCTCGATCTCGGGGCCACACCGCCGTGCGAGAGGTTTTTGACCGCGGCCGAACTCGATCTTCCCGAAGCTACCTTTCCACTCCATCTACGCCTCTGCGAAAACTGTCTACTACTACAGATTCCGGCCCTCATCACACCCGAGGACACCTTCACCGAGTACGCCTACTACTCCTCCTATTCCGATAGCTGGGTACGCCACGCCCGTACCTTCGTGGAGCGGGCAATCGGACGGCTCGACCTGGGTGCGGACTCCTTCGTGGTGGAGGTGGCCTCCAATGACGGCTACCTGTTGCAACACCTGGTATCAGCCGGAATCGATTGCCTCGGAATCGAACCATCGGTGAATGTGGGAGCGGCGGCCCGGGACAAGGGCGTACCGACCCATACCGGATTCCTCGACGAGGAGCTGGCGGGCAAGGTGCGCGCCGAGCACGGCCCGGCCGATCTTGTTGTGGCCAATAATGTTTACGCCCACATTCCGGATCTGCGCGGCTTCACCCGCTCGCTGCGGGAGCTACTCGCCGACGACGGCTGGCTGTCCATCGAGGTGCACCACGCACTGAATCTGGTGACGCTCGGACAGTTCGACACCGTCTATCACGAACACTTCCAGTACTACACGGTGCTGTCGGCCCAGCGAGCCCTCGCCACCGCCGGATTGACCGTGGTGGACGTGGAACTGCTTGCCACGCACGGTGGTTCACTACGACTCTGGGCACGACCCGAGGCGGTGGCCGAACCCGGTGAGCGGGTGGCCGAGGTCCTGAAGCTGGAGGCCGCCGCCGGATTGCACACCATCGACGGATACCGGGACCTGCGCCCACGCACCGAACAGGTCCGCCAGGAACTGCTGCGCTTCCTCCTCGACGCCCGCGACGCCGGACAACGCGTCGTCGGCTACGGCGCACCCGGTAAGGGCAATACCCTGCTCAACTACTGCGGTATCCGCACCGATCTGCTCGCCTACACCGTGGACCGGAACCCGTACAAGCACGGGCGATACACACCCGGCACCCGCATACCCATACACGCGCCCGAACGCATCGACGCCGATCGCCCGGATGTGGTGCTGGTACTGCCCTGGAATCTGGAAACCGAGATTACCGCGCAGCTGCGCCGGGTCGCCGAGTGGGGCGGGCAACTCGTCTACCCCCTCCCGCAACTGCACTACGCCGCGCTGGGGGATCACGTGGAAAGGCAATCGATATGAAGGTCGTGCTGTTCTGCGGCGGGTACGGCATGCGGATGCGAAACGGCGTCGAAGACGCCGCGCCCAAGCCCATGCAGATGGTGGGTCCGCGACCACTCATCTGGCATGTCATGCGCTACTACGCCCACTTCGGGCACCGGGATTTCATCCTGTGCCTGGGCTACGGCTCGGCGCATATCAAGAATTTCTTCCTCACCTATCAGGAGTCGGTATCCAACGACTTCGTCATTCGCGGTGGCAAGGTCGAACTACTGCGGTCCGATATCAGCGACTGGACCATCACCTTCGTCGATACCGGCGTGGAATCGCCCATCGGCGAACGATTGCGACGGGTGCGCGACCACCTCGACGGCGAGGAGTACTTCCTGGCCAATTACGCCGACGTCCTCACCGACGCACCCCTCGACGAGGTCGTCACCCGGTTCATGCACTCCGGTGCGGCCGCATCCATGATGATCGTGCCGCCGCAGTCCTCCTTCCACTGTGTGGATGTGAATTCGGCGGGTGAGGTCAAGAACATCACCCCGGTCTCGCAGCTGCCCATCTGGGAGAACGGCGGCTACTTCGTACTCACCCAGGAGATCTTCGACCATCTACCGGAGAACGGCGACCTCGTCGAGGACGCCTGCGGGGCGCTCGCCGCCCAGGGCCGCCTGTTCGGCTATCAACATCACGGCTTCTGGAAACCGGCCGACACCTTCAAGGAGCGCGCCGAACTCGACGCCGGATACCACCAGGGTGATCGGCCGTGGATGGTGTGGGAGCGGCCCGCTTCATGATCCGACTCGATACCGAGGTGGTGCGCGAGATCGCACTACTGGCAGCGCATTGCGACGATCTCGCCATCGGCATGGGCGGCACCCTGCTGACCCTGTCGAATGCCGTTGCGGGACTGCGGGTGCGGGCGCTGGTGCTATGTGGCGCCGGGACCGAGCGCGCACGTGAGGAGCGGGCGGCCCTCGAAGCCTTCTGTCCCGGGGCCGATCTCGACCTGCGGGTGCTGGATCTACCGGACGGCCGCACCCCCGCCCACTGGGAAAAGGCCAAGGACGCGGTGGCGGGCCTGCGCCGACGCGCGAATCCGGATGTGGTGTTCGCCCCGCAGCGCGAGGATGCCCATCAGGATCATCGGCTGCTGGCGGAACTGGCCCCCACCGAATTTCGCGACCATCTCATTCTCGGCTACGAGATCCTCAAATGGGAAAGCGATACGCCCAAACCGACGCTGCTGCATCCGCTATCGGCGGCCATCGCCGCGCAGAAGGCGACGCTCCTCATGAAACATTATCCCTCCCAACGGGATCGGGACTGGTACGACGAGCTGTCCTTCCTCGGCCTGTCCCGGCTGCGCGGCGTGCAGTGTCGCGCCCCGCACGCGGAGGCGTTCGTCTCGGAGAAGGCAGTTCTCACTTTCGGAGGTTCGTAATGCGGGTACTCGTCACCGGACATCAGGGCTACCTCGGCACCGTCATGGTGCCGGTGCTGCGGGCGGCGGGCCACGAGGTGGTCGGTCTGGACAGCGGATTCTTCGCCGAATGCGTACTCGGACAGGCACCGGAGGATCCGCCCGGGCTGGCGGTGGATCTACGCGATGTGACGGTGGAGCAGCTGGCCGGATTCGACGTGGTGATACATCTGGCGGCGCTGTCGAATGATCCGCTCGGTGCGCTCGCCCCGCAGATCACCTACGACATCAACCATCACGCCTCGGTGCGATTGGCCCGGTTGGCGAAGGCGGCCGGGGTGCGGCGATTCCTGTACGCCTCCACCTGCTCGGTGTACGGCGCGGCCGGTGACGGTCTGGTCACCGAGGACGCACCGCTACGTCCACTCACGCCGTACGCGGTATCGAAGGTGCGGGTCGAGGATGATGTGGCCGCCATCGCCGATTCCGGATTCTCACCGGTATTCCTGCGCAATGCCACCGCTTTCGGCTTCTCGCCGCGTCTGCGCGCCGATATCGTGCTCAATAATCTTGTGGGCTACGCGGTGCTCACCGGTGAGGTGAAGGTGCTCTCCGACGGCACACCGTGGCGGCCGCTGGTCCATGCCCACGATATCGCCCAGGCCTTCGCCACCTGCCTCACCGCCCCCACGGCGGCCATCCACTGTCGCGCCTACAACGTGGGCGCGGAGACCAATAACCGCACCGTCGCCGAGATCGCGCGGGCGGTGGTGGATGTGGTGCCCGGCTCGAAGCTCGTCATCACCGGCGAAAGCGGCGGCGATCCGCGTTCGTACCGGGTCGACTTCTCCGCCGCTCGCCGGGAACTGGGATTCGAGGCGCAGTGGCGGATCCCGGACGGAGCCGCCGAACTCTACACCGAATACCTGACGCGCGGACTTACCACCGACGGGTTCTTCGCGACCTTCACCCGGCTCGCGCAGCTGAAGGCGCTGAAAGCGGCGGGCGTGCTCGACGACGAACTGCGCCGGATCACGATCGGGGCGCGAGATGAGTGAGCAGACTGCGCCAGGATGCGGCGACGGCGTCGCGGTCCGATACCAGGGTCACCGGCCGCGGCCACGCGATAGCCAGATCCGGATCGTCGTGGGCGACACCGAGATCCTCGGCCGGATTGTGCGGCCGGTCGATGCGGTAGCACACGTCGGCAACCGGGGTGAGCGCCTGGAAGCCGTGCAGGAAGCCCGGCGGCACGTAGAGGTGCCGAAAGTCGTTGTCATCCAAAAGGAATGCCTGTTGCTTGCCGAAAGTCGGGGAATCCGGCCGGATATCCACCAGCACATCGTGTACGGCACCGTGCGCGCATCGCACCAGCTTCGCTTCCCCGCGCCCGGATCGCCCGTGCATACCGCGCACCACACCCCCGACGGTGCGCGACTGCGAATCCTGGACGAAGGCGGCGGCTGCGCCGGGTCGGCCCAGGAAGGCGTCGAACTCTCCGGCATCGAAGGTGCGGGTGAACAGGCCGCGGTCATCCCGAAATGGTTGCGGAGTCAGCACCAGCACGTCGGCGAGCTCGGTCCTTTCAATGCGCACCAGGCCATGGTCGCATGAGGCACGCACCACCGCGCGGATGTCGCGGATGTGGCGGCACCGCGCTGGCGCGGGTGCTGGATCTCGGGAAAATGCCTGCGGCGGATAATTTTCCATCGCGCACCGCGGCCCCGACGGCAGCCGAGTCCGGCTATCCGCTCGCCATGGATCTGTGTGCGGCCTGTGGATTGGCGCAGCTGGCGCAGGACGATACCGCTACCTCGGAACCCCGAGGCGTGGAACCCCTCGCGCTGCGGGAGCAGGCCGCCGACGCGGTCGAACGGGTGGCGGCGTCGGGCTGGCTGGGCGGGCGGACGGTGCGCGAGTTCAGCAGTCCGCACGGCGGCAGCTGGGTCCCCCTGCTGGTCGAGCGCGGCTTCACCGCGACCGACGGCCGCGCCGATGTGGTGGTCGATTCCTTCGGTCTCATGCACGAGGCCGACCAATTGCAGGCTTTCGCGCGACGCGCCAATGCCACCGCGACGAACGGGGTGCTGCTGCTGCAATTCCACTCCCTGCACACCATTGTCGCGCAGGGACAGTGGAATGCCCTGCGGCACGGGCACTTCGCCTACTACTCGCTCACCGCGCTGCGCCGTCTGCTCGATGCCGCCGGGATGAGCCTGGCCACCGCCTGGCAGTTCGATCTCTACGGCGGCACGGTGCTGGTCGCCGCGGTGCACGCCCAGATCACCCCCGATGAGACCGTGCGCGCCATTCTCGATACCGAGGCCGGGCTCGCCGATGTCGGTACGGTGCGGCGACTGCAACGCGACGCCGACCGGCAGTCGCGGGCGCTACATACCTGGCTGGAACGCGAAACTGCCTGGGGCCGCAGGGTATACGCTTACGGGGCGGCTTCGCGAGCCGTCGCGCTACTGCACCTGGCGGGCGTGCACCGCGGGTTGCTGACAGCGGTGGCCGATGCCTCCCCGGCCAAACAGGGCCGCCGAATGTCCGGCACCGACGTACCCATTATCTCGCCATCGGAACTCGTTGCCGCGCAACCGGACCGAGTTCTGCTCACCCTTCCGGATCTACTGCCGGAGGTCTCGTCCCGATGGCCCGAACTCGACGGGAGGTGGGTGGTCGAAATTCCTGAACCTTGCTGATATGCAACATGTTTCGTCGATAGAATCCATTTGCACGCGTAGCTGTTACGCCGCACCACCTGATGAGGGAATTGGGGAAAAGATGAAGGGTAGTAAGCAGCGCGCAACCGCGCGCACCATGGCCATCGCGGCCGCGATCACCGTCGGCTTGACCATGAGCGGCGGCACGGTGGCCGCCGGGATCGACAGCAGCAACCACATTGTGGACCGGCAGGACCGCACCGTGGAGGCCATCCAATCCGACACCCGCATCGACTTCGTAGCGCCGCTCGACGGAAATCCGTTGACGCGCGAATGGTTCCACAATGGCACCGCCAGCTTCCGGGTCTCCGGCCCCAGGAGTGAGGACTGGTCCGGATATATCGCCACCGGCTACCAGGTCGGCTACCCCGCCACCCTCGATGGCAGGATCCGCTTCCAGTGGTCGACGCCGAGTCTCGGTATCGAACTCGACCAGGATCCCAGCCTCCATATCGGCGACCTCGTTCCGAAGGCCGGTATCGAACTCTCCGTCGGATTCGGACCAGGTATCCAAACCGTCGAGGCGACGGGTGGTGATGTCTCCGGCAATGAGGGCTATATCCGCATGTCCGGATTCCACGGCTCCGTCACCGGGGTGATCGGGCAGGTCACCATTCGTCCGTGGGTGCGCGTTGTCAGCAGCAATGGCGACTCGGTGATCACCTACGGCCCACTCTGGACCATTTGATTTCAGCTCTAGAACCGAAGAGAACACCGCGCCCCAGCCCCGGAATGGGCTGGGGCGCGGTTCTGCTCAGCGCGTCGGTGCGATCCGGTGCGTCGCCGTTTCGACCGCGAGCGCGCGCAACCGCTCCAACGCGGCCCGCGCCAGCCGCAGATCCCCGGTGATGACATCGGCATGCCCGACCAGGTTCGGATACTCCCCGCCCAGCCGATGATGGAAGCGCAGCATCTCGGTGAACCGGCCCACCGTGGCGGTGCTATCGCATCGCACGAAGCTCGAATTACGCCAGGCAGCAGTGATTTCCGGCATGCCGTAGAAGGATCCGAAGGCGCACAGGCGCGCGATCAGATCCACATCCATGGGCAGCACCAGATCGCCGCGGAAGCCGCCTACCCGGTCGAAGTCGACACGGCGGAAAATGGCGGTCGCGGTCGGTCCGAAATCCACCGGGCCCCGCCGCACAATGACCCGCATGAGGGTGCGGGCATCGTGCGCGCCGATCAGCCTGGGCAGTCCGAGGCCGGTCTGTTCCACCACGCCGTTCGCGTCGATCACCTCGAATCGCGAGGAGGCGATGGCGATACCGCGGTCGCCCATGACGGTCGACTGCGCCGCGATCGCACCGGGCAGCAGAATATCGCCGGGACAGACCATCTTCACCAGTTTGCCGGTGGACAGCGAGACCACCTTGTTCCAATGCTCGCCGATCGGCAGCCTCTCCTCATCGCGGAGGAACCGAACGCGACCATCGTCGAAAGATGCGGCAATGGTGGTGGTTTCGTCGCGGCTGGCATTGTCGAGCACCACGACTTCCATCTCGGCGTCCTGACCGAGTATCGACCGCAGCGTTTCCTCGAGGGTTCGGGCCGAGTTGTAGGCCGGAACGCACACGGACAGGTAAACCATATTTCCCCCTGTGCTCAGTCGTGCGGGTTCTCCGGGACCGATCAGTCAGTCCTCCACGAGCCGGAACACCCGTTCCAGGCCCGCCCGGCCGGCGTCGATCTGCTCGACGGCTTTGTGCTGCAGGGTGTCGCGCAGGTCCGGTGCGGCCACCCAGAGGTCCCGCACCTGGTGGGCGAGCTCCCTTTCGAGATCAGTGGAATCCAGATGCACGACACGCAGGCCCGCACCGAACATGTCGGCCAGTCCATAGAATTTGTCGTCATAGTACTGCGAGGCGGTGACACCAATGGCCGGAATACCTTGGGAGAGGGCGAAAACCGCGAGGTGATAGGCGCTGGTCACCAGTACCCGGCAGCGTGCGACCCGGCGTGCCACCTCAGCCGCGGTACCCGCGCGACCGATGACCGGCCGAGTGCGCGTGGCACCGGAGAGCAGGGGCAGGGTGGCGCGGCGGTCCTCGGAATCGTTCTCCGAGAGGATGAGCGGCGCGAGCGTGGCATCGAATTCCGCGGCGCCGGCGCGTACCGCCGCGCCGAGGGTGTCGCGCGCGGAATCGCTGATCTTCGTGGAGTCGCCCGCTCGCAGGCAGATACCCAGATCCGTGCCGATCTCGGGGCGGCGCATGCGGTAGGAGAATTCGATGGCGTCATCACCGGTGACCAGTACCCGGTCCGCGGCGACACCGAGGTCGGCGAGCAGTCGCGGACCGCGCAGCCCCTCCCGCACGGCGATCACATCCACGTCGGGGAGTACGGCGGCGGCGCGTTCGCGTAGCCGGGGATCGGTCAACGGCCCCAGTCCCTGCCCCAGCATGGCGGTCGGAATGCCCAGGGCGCGAGCGCGTTCGAGAAGATCCAGGGTGCGAGACGCCTTGCGCTGATCATTATCGTTCAGATAACCGCCGCCCAGCGCGATGACCAGGGCGGCGTCCTCGACGGCGGCCGGAAGGGGCGGTCGCGGGGGTGTGTTCGAATGGAACTCCGCGCCGGTGAGCGCGTGCACACCCGAGACCGCCCACGACTTCGCCTCGCGCAGTCGGGCTTTGGGCACCTCACTCGCGGCGCGCCACCACACCGACGCCGGACCTGTCAGTTTCGTCGCGGTGGCGTGTTCGAGCCGTCCCGCGAACCCGCCTCGTCCCCAGTACCCGCCGCTGTGCACAATCACCGGTTCCGCGTCGGGTAGTACCGCGCGCAATACGCCGGGTTCCTCGGTGAGTACGCCGATGCGGGCGTTCGGCCAGCGCTGCCGCAACCGCTCCACCGTCATCACCATCATGGCGATATCGCCCCGATTGCGCAGTCGATAGTCGCCGCTGTCCACCAGCACCTTGAATCCGTCGGCACCATCCCCCGCGCCAGACATCCCCACTATGGTCTTCCTTCCGCGAGCCGGTGACCACCGGCGATCCCAGTACGGAGGAGCATGAATCCGCAGCGAATCTATCGCACCGTGCGAGTCGGCGCCATCCACCCGTGGATGAGCGAAAGCGTTTCGTCCCCAGGGTAATCCGCTTGGCTCCCGAGTCAGACGCTACGCCCCGGGTCAGACGCCACACAGGGCGGCATCGACGACCGCGTCCAGATCCGCGCCCTCGGTACGCACTCGCAGAATATCCGGCAACTGATTCATGCTGACGGTGACCGATTTCTCCGCCGTCGCGGCACCGTAGACGAAGAAGCCGTGCATGGAACCACCGTGCCCCCATGCCTCGATACCGCATGAGGTGGTGTGGTGGAACAGGCCGAGCCCGAAGTTCTCCTGTCGGCGCGCATCGCCGCTGGGGACGGTGCTGCGCATGTGCGCGAGTTCGGCTTCGGCGAGGATCCGGCCCGACAGCAGTGCCGTGAAGAATCGATTGAGGTCCGCGCCGGTGGAGACCATGGCACCGTCCGGCAGTCCCCAGCCCGGATCGATATCGGTGATATCGGTTCGCGCCGCGCCGAATTGATGGTATGCGCGTGGGTGCGGCCCGCGAATGATGTTCTCCAGCGGGGCGAGCGGCCAGTAGGTGTCCTCGAGTCCCAACGGAAGGAGAATCCGCCGGGTCACCTCGAGCCCGATGGGCGCCCCGGTCACGCGCTCGACCAGGCTGCCCGCCAGCAGGTAGTTGGTATTCGAGTATTCGGCCCGCGCCCCGGGTTCGAATACGGCGGCCTGGTCGAGGCCGATACGGATCAGGGTGTCCGCCGGTTGGGCTCGTCGGAGGGCGGCCACCGAACCGAGATCTATCCGGGTGAGATAGTCGGGGATTCCGCTGGTGTGCTGCAATAGGTTTCGGACCGCGATGCGGTTGCCGTCACCACCGGGCCCGGACACCACGCCGGGCAGGTAGCGCTCCACCGGGGGCGTCGAGGTCCACCTTGCCCTCGGCGACGAGGAGCAGCACCACGGTCGCCACGAAGGTCTTGGTATTGCTGGCGATCCGTACCTGGGAGTTGTCCGGGAAGGGGGTGTTCGTGCCGATATCGCCGACCCCGCTATCGATCTGAACGTCACGATCCCCGACGGTCACGATCAGTTGCGCGCCCGGCACATCGGCGGCCCGCACCACCTCATCGAGGCCGGGTCGCAGCAGGGAGGCCAGGGCTTCGGGGCGGGCGGTGGAGATCGCGCTCGCGGTGAGGGTCGAGAACACCGCGGCCACCACTGTTATGGCCAGGACGAAACGTCGCATGGGTCTCCGATGGTTGGTCCGCCCCTGCCACGGCCATACGCGCGTCCGCGACGAATGGTTCGGCCGGGCGTGGCGACTTCGTGGAGACCGGGCAGTGCGGCACGCTGACTCCCATGTGGCAAGACTTGCTGATGCCCGGCACCGAGGTGCCGGAGAAGATTATCCGCACCATCGCGGTGTATTTCGCGGTCGCCCTGCTGCTGCGAGTCGCCGGGAAACGCGACCTGGCGCAGCTCAACACCTTCGACCTGGTGGTCATGCTGCTGCTGTCGAATGTGGTGCAGAACGCCGTCATCGGCGATGACAATTCGCTGGCGGGCGGGTTGATCGGCGCGGTCACCCTGGTCGCCACCAATGCCGTGGTGGTGCGGGCGAGCGTGAAGTACCCAGGGCTGAGCCGGGTCTTCGAGGGCAAACCGGACACCCTGATCAAGAATGGCGAGTATCTCGACAATCGGCTGTGGAAGCTGGGTTTGCGGCGGGCCGATATCGGGCAGGCCATCCGCAATCAGGGCGCTCGGTCGGTGAAAGACGTGGCCGAGGCGACCATGGAGCCGGGCGGTACGGTACTCGTCCAGCTGCGCGATAAGGATCGAACCGCTACCAAGGCCGATATCGATCGGCTGCTCGCCGAAATCCGCAAACTCGAGGCACGGCTGGACAGGTGAGTCTCAGTTGGGAAACGCCTCGCTGACCCACTTGCTGCACAGCCATCGGCCGTCCACATAGTCCATGGCCATGGCCAGACTCTTCGTCTCGGTGGTCTCGGGTTTGCCCTCGGTCGTGTTGATCTGCACGACCTCGGCGGTGATCTCGTAGTGGGTGTCATTGCCTGAGGTCACGGTGCAGGTGGCGTCCCCGGCTCGGGACTTCTCGGAATCGGTCGCCATCAGCAGGCGTAGCGCTGGGAACATTTGGGGCGCTTGCACTTTCCAGGTACCGGTGGCCCCGGCCTCGACCTGGGCTTCCCAGTTGGACGGCGTCTCGTAGTCGTAGGTGACCATCAGTTCGGCGTAGTCGCAGGCGGCCTGTTCGGCGGCTTGACGGGTGCCCTCAGAGGGGGCGCCGCCGCCCGAGGTGCCGCCGATGAAGCTGAAGTGCAGTGCGCCGGTAGAGAATCCGACACCGACGCCGAAGGTGAGCAGGACGGCGATGACGGCTGCCACGATGAGGGCCGACCGCTGGCGGCGGCCACGCGGGCGGTCCGGGGCCGCGCGCCGAGTGGTCGCGAAATTGTTCACGGTGGGGGCGTACACATTCGATATCGGTCCGAACGCGCCGGACTGCGAGGTGCCCGGCGCGGGCGTGTACGTCCCGTTCAGCGCCCGCGCGGCCGCGGTGGCGAGCTCCCCACAGCTGCCGAACCGCTGCCGCGCGTCCTTCGCCAGGGCACGTTCGATGACATGATCGAAAGCCGTTGGTACCGAGGGGTTCCGAACGCTGGGAAGTGGGATCGGCGTATTCAGATGCCCATTGATGACCTGCGCGGTACTCGCGCCCGGATACGGCAGCTCACCGGTGAGCATGTGGTAGAGCGTGCAGCCCAGCGCGTACACATCCGCACGCTGGTCGACATCGCCCAGCTCGAATTGTTCCGGAGCCGCGTACTGGAGGCTCGCGTACATCTCGCCGGTGCGTGTCAGGGCGCTGGTGTGATCGAGGGCCTTGGCGATCCCGAAATCGGCCAGGTACACCTGCTGATGCGGCCCCCACTCCAGCAGAATATTGGCGGGCTTCACATCCCGGTGCAGTACACCCGCACGGTGGGCGTGGTCGAGGGCCTTCGCCGTTTCGCCGACAATCCGCACCGCGTAGTCCGGCCGCAGTGGACCGTCCCGCAACACGGCCGCCACATCGGTGCCCTCGACGTACTGGATGGCCATCCACAGCCGGTGCTCATCGCGTCCTCGCGCGTACACGGCCACGATATTCGGATGCGACAGCCGCGCGGCGGTATCGGCTTCGCGGAGGAAGCGCGCCCGCACCTCGGGATCATCGGCGACGGCCGCACCGAGCAGCTTCAAGGCCACCGGCCGGGGCAGATCCCGATCCTGAGCGAGATACACCTCGCCCATCCCTCCCGCACCCAACAGCCGTTCGATCCGGTAGCCGGCGAACGTCTGCCCCTGAGTCAGCGTCCGACCCACCTGCCTTACCTGCCTACCTCCGACTGCCACGAACTGCCGATCACCCTACTGCACCGGGTTTTCGTTCCGGTGCCCCGAAGATTGACGGCACCGGTGCGGCCCGCGCCATGCCCGACATCGGCGCAGCCCTACCGCTGCTACGTCGACTACATACGCTGTACGCCGTAGTCGACACCGACTCGAGGAGCGATGCCCGCGAGACGATCGCACTCAGTAGGCGCTGCCGGCCACTAGCCTCCGACTCCGCAATAACCGACCTACCTGCACCGATTGACATACACTTGGCCGACAGGGGATTCGGATCGCGAGCGCGGGCCCAGGCGATATGGACCGGCCCCGGGGTGATGTGTCGGTGGGGTGTGCCGACGGCGGTGACAGAAGGGAACCGATGCGCGACTTCCACCGCAGCAATGCGATTCAGGAGCAGCTGCACGATGTGGTGCCGGGCGGTGCGCACACGTACGCCCGAGGAGCCGACCAGTATCCCGAATCCATGGCCCCGGTCCTGGTGCGCGGCAGCGGATCCCATGTCTGGGACTGCGACGGCAACGAGTATGTGGAATACGGCATGGGTTTACGCTCGGTCACCCTCGGACACGGATACCAGCCCGTGGTGGAGGCCGTCGCGCGAACCATCGCCGACGGCGTCAATTTCTCCCGACCGACCGAACTCGAATTGCTTGCCGCACAGGATTTCCTGCGGTTGGTCCCCGGTGCCGACATGGTGAAATTCGCCAAGAACGGCTCCGATGCCACCACCGCCGCCGTACGGTTGGCGCGAGCCGCGACCGGACGGGAGTTCATCGCCATCAGCGATCAACCGTTCTTCTCCGTCGATGACTGGTTCATCGGCACGACCGCCATGAACGCGGGCATTCCACCGACGGCGACAGCGCGCTTTCGCTACAACGACCTCGAATCACTGGCCACCGTTTTGCGGGCACAGCCGGTGGCCTGCGTCTTCATGGAGGCCGCCACCGCCCTCGCCGAACCGGCCCCTGGATTTCTGGAAGGTGTTCGCGCACTGTGCGATCAGCACGGCGCACTGTTGGTGTTCGACGAGATGATCACCGGCTTTCGCTGGTCGGCCCGGGGTGCGCAACAGGTCTACGGCGTGACACCCGACCTCTCGTGCTGGGGCAAGGCCATGGGGAACGGCTTCCCGATCTCGGCGTTGGCGGGCAAACGCGAATACATGGAACTGGGTGGACTGCGCACCGACGCCGAGCGGGTCTTCCTGCTCTCCACCACGCACGGTCCGGAAACCGGGTCGCTCGCCGCCTTCCGCGCGGTCGTACGGGCCTATGCCACAACCGATCCGATCGCCCGGATGGAGCGGGCGGGCCGACGCCTCGCCGAGGGCGTCAATGCCATTGCCGCCGAGCTGGGGATCGGCGATTACCTTCAGGTCGTCGGGCGGCCTTCGTGTTCGGTGTTCCTCACCAAGGATCCCGAGGGCAGGCCGTCGCAGGAGTTCCGCACGCTGTTCTTGCAGGAGCTGGTGGGGCGGGGGGTGCTCGGGCAGTCGTTCGTCACCTCCGCCGCGCATACCGATGCGGATATCGATCTGACTATCGAGGTCTGCCGGGAGGCGGCCACCGTGTATCGCCGGGCGGTGGCGCAGGGAGGGGTTGAGGGGCTGGTGAAAGGGCGGGCAGTCGCCCCGGCATTGCGGCGGTTTGCCGCACCCCGTCGGGTAGCGACAACGCCTATCGATGTCGCCCACATGCTGTATTCATAGTTCGGAACCGAATCACGAATGCGAACGCAGGTGAGGCAGTGGCCCGAGGCAGCGACGAACGCGGAGTGCTCATAACCGGTGGGGCGGGGGATATCGGTCGGGCCGTGGCCCGACGGATAACGGAGTCCGGGGTCGGGGTTGTGGTTGCCGATGTCGACGCCGCGGCAGCGAAGCGTGTCGCCGGCGAACTCGGCCCGAAGGCCACCGCGGCACATCTCGATCTCACCGACGCCGACAGCATCGAGACCGTCGCGCGCACGCTGCGGGGCACCATCTCCGCCGTCGTACACTGCGCTGGTCTGGCGATAGTGACCCCCTTTCTGGCCGGCTCCGTCGATCATTGGGACGCCATGATCGAGGTGAATCTGCGCGGGCCGATGTTGCTCACCAAGGCGCTACTACCCGGTCTGCTGGACGCCGATTCGGCACGGGTGGTTTTCGTATCGTCGGATGGGGCGCGGGCCGGGGCGGGCGGGGAGGCGGTCTACGCGGCTACCAAATCGGGTCTGTTCGGGTTCGCGAAGTCGCTGGCGCGGGAGTTCGCTCGAGAACAGGTCACCGTGAATGTGGTGTGTCCGGGTCCGATCGAAGGGCAGCTGGTGACTCGCACCATGGCGCACCATCCGGGGAATCTCGCGGCTCTCGAGAAGGCCATCCCCATGAAGCGTCTCGGCCGACCGGATGAGGTCGCCGCGCTCATCGCGTGGCTGGCGAGCCCGGAGGCCAGTTACGTCACCGGCCAGTTGATCAGCGTCAGCGGCGGCATCACCATGTCTTGAATATTTCAGCATGTCTTGATATTTCAGCGTGAAGGAGTAGCGCCCCATGCTCGACCGCTCAGTCGTCGACGCGCACATACATCTGTGGGATACCACCACTCACCATTCGTGGTACCCGCGGCTCAGTGAATTCGCCACGCACACCGGCCATCCCGGCCTCGCCGACGACTTCCTACTGCCCGACTACGACCGCGCCGCCGAACCCACCCGGGTATCGGGCCTGGTTCACGTCTCCGCCGCCACCGCCCCACACGCCTACCTCGAGGAAACGCGCTGGGTGGACCAGCTGGCCGCGGGACGACCGGTCGCTGTCATCGGCTCCGTCGACCCGGGCCTCGGCACCGGCGCACTCGTCGAACACCTCGAGGAACAAGCCCGCAGCCGCCGATTTCGCGGTATCCGCGTCTATCGGGGCCTGTCGCCCAACACTCCCTCTGCCGACACCATCGTCTCCTGGCTGCGCGACCGCGACGCCGTCTTCGACCTGGTGTGCGCGCCCGACGATATGGCCGACTGGATCGACTTCCTGGTCGGATACCCGGATCTGCGGGTCGTGCTGGAACACCTCGGCTCCCCGGCGGGTACCGCCCCGGACCAGCGGACCGCCTGGCAGAAGGCGATCACCCTGGCCGCCAAGGAAACCGATTGGAAGTGCAAGGTCTCCGGTCTCGGCATGGTCTGTCCGGACCTGTCCTGGGACTCGCTCGCCTTCTGGTTGGAGACGACGGCTGACCTGTGGGGTTGGCGGCGACTGCTGTTCGGCTCCAATATGCCGATCGACCGCATGGCCGGAAGCTACAGCGAACTCCTCGCCACCGTCGACCGCATGGTTACCGCCGATGCCACCGAACAGGAGAGCGATTTCTTCTATCGCGCGAACGCCGGCACGATCTACCGGCTCGAGGAGCCGACCGAGTAGACCCACCATTAACCGCAGATTTGCCAAGTGCGTCGAGCGGTTACACGAAAATACTTGTTACACATATCAACTCGGAATGGACCGAGGTGACCAGTCCCACAGCCCGACGACTTGCCCCGTCAAATGGGTGAGCCGTAAAGTTACTCACCAGTTAGGCACGGAGTTGTTCCTACTTCGGCCCGACTTCTGATAGCGGGCCGGGCATTCATATCTTCAGCATCCACGTCCGCATCCACCGACGCATGTCGGACGAACTCCGTTGGACACCAAACACCGTTGGACACCAACAGGTTCGAAAATAAGGAGGGGACGATGACTTCCTACATTGTCACGGGCGGAACCGGATTTCTCGGGCGACGAGTCCTGGCCGAACTGCTGAACCGCGACACCGACGCCGTGGTTCACGCACTGGTCCGGGAGGCGTCCGTCGCGAAGCTCCGCGAACTGGCCGCGACCTGGGGCGCACCCGACCGCGTATTCCCACTCATCGGTGACCTCACCGCACCGGGACTCGGTCTCGAGGAAGCGGCCCCCCACGCAGATCATGTCATCCACCTCGGCGCGGTCTACGATATGACCGCCGACGAGGACACCACCCACGCCGCCAATGTGAACGGCACCGCGGCGGTCATCGCACTGGCCACCGCACGCAACGCCGTCCTGCACCACGTCTCCTCCGTGGCGGTCGCGGGCGATCACAAGGGCAAGTTCTTCGAGGATGACTTCGACCTCGGACAGCACCTCGATTCGCCCTATCATCGAACCAAATTCGCCGCCGAGAAGTTGGTCCGTGAAGCTCGCGGACTGCGCTGGCGGGTATACCGCCCGGCCATTATCGTCGGCGATTCCCGCACCGGCGAGATGGATAAGATCGACGGCCCGTACTACTTCTTCCCGGCCATTTCCGGAATGGCCGCACTGCCGTCCGACCTACCGCTGCCGCTGCCGGATCTGGGCGCGACCAATATCGTCCCGGTGAACTACGTGGCCGAGGCCATGGTGCAGCTCATTCGCAAGCCCGGACTCGTCGGCCGCACCTTCCATCTGGTGAATCCGACGCCGCAGCCATTCAGCGAGATCTATGCCGCGCTGGCCGCGGCGGCCGGAGCGCCCGCCGGAATCGGCGCGGTCCCAGGCAGTCATGCCGCACTCGAGACGCTCGGCCATATTCCGGGCGTCGCCGCGGTGCGCGATTTCCTGCTGGAACGCCTGGGCATTCCCGCCGAGGTCGCCCCGCACACCTCCTTCGAATCGGAATTCGTCGCCGATTCCACCCGGGCGCAGCTGCGCGGTCTCGAGGTTCCCGCCTTCGATACCTATGCGCGGGCACTGTGGGACTACTGGCGCGCCAACCTCGATCCCGACCGGGCCCGCCGCACCGAGGGCACCGCGCTCGACGGTCGCGTCGTGCTCATTACCGGAGCCTCCTCCGGTATCGGTCTTGCCTCCGCGCACGCCGTCGCCCGTCGCGGCGCGACCGTACTCATGGTGGCCCGTACCGCCGAGGATCTGGAGGCCGCCGCCGCGCAGGTACGCGCTGAAAGTGGTGCGGCGCTGGCGTACACGTGCGACATCACCGACGAGAAGTCGGTGGAGCTGCTCGTCAAGCAGGTGCTCGCCGACCACGATCACGTCGACTACGTGGTGAACAACGCGGGCCGCTCCATCCGCCGCTCGGTGGCCAACTCCACCGAGCGTATGCACGATTTCGAGCGGACCATGGCGGTCAATTACTTCGGCGCGGTGCGGCTCATCCTGGCGTTGCTGCCGTCCATGCGGGAACGCCGCTTCGGACACTTCGTGAATATCTCCTCCATCGCGGTACAGACCAAGGTTCCGCGCTTCGCCGCCTACGTGGCGTCGAAGTCGGCCCTGGACAATTTCAGTGAGATCGCCGCCGTCGAGAACGCCGATGCCGGCATCACCTTCACCTCGGTGCGGATGCCGCTGGTGCGTACACCGATGATCGCGCCGACGGATCTGTACAAGTCCATTCCGGTGCACACCCCGGATCAGGCGGCCGACATCGTGGTGCGCGCCCTCGAAAAGCGCCCCAGCCGGATCGACTCCCCGATCGGTACCTTCGCGCAGTTCGTGGATACGGTCATGCCGTCGGTGAAGAAGGCCATCCTGCACCAGGGTTTCCAGCGGTTGGGCGAATCGAAGGCCGCCAAGGAAGGTAAGCCGCGGGCCGACGCGTCCGGCGCGCACCAGGAGTCGCGCAGCCCGCTGCTGGCGCTGGCCCCCATTGTGCAGCCACTCATGGGACTGCCCGGCTCGGCCGCCCGCATCACCAATGTGATCCCGGGCCTGCACTGGTAAGTATCACCCGGACAACGACATTCGGCCCCGGCGGGAATTCCGCCGGGGCCGGATGTTTCGTCGCGGCCCGCCCTGGGTTCGGTCAGATCCGATCCGCCGCGAAGTTGGCCGCCGCGACGAAGCTGTGGCCATACGCCACATGCGAGGCCGCGTTCGCGCCGCCACCGCAGATGGGATCGCCACCGGTGCACCAGTTTCCGGTCCGCCCGGCGTACTCCCCCGGCACACCCCAGCCAATGGCCCGCATGGGATCGCCGAAGAGCAGTACCGCCGATACCCGCCAGGCGATATCACCCGGCAGCTGCACCCGACCCGGGTACCAGTTCACCGCACCGGTTCCCAACGCCGCGTGCACGACGGCCGCACCTTGGGAGTATCCCACCAGAACGAACCGCTGACCCGGACACGTGGCGGCCTGATAATTCAAGTGCCCCACCAGATTCTGGGTACCGGCACCGAGGTTGAACGAGTGGTCCGCCGGATACGCCACCGGATAGGCGCTGGTGGAAACAGGCAACCGGTCCTGGAGCATTCCGTACAGCGGATTGCCCACCACGTCGCCCAGCCAGCCGGGTTCGCCCGTTCCCCGCACTACTACGACATCCACATCGGCGCACCAGGTGGCGCCCGCCTGCGGGGTGTGTAGCGGGAAGAGCGCGCTCGTCAGCACCAGTAGTGCGGCGAACGCCCAAGCTATGCGCCAATTTCCAGGCAGCAACACCTTTCGACCGCTCATTGTCCTCACCCTCTCACTCCGTTGTGAGAAGCCGGGTGACTCTTGTCAGTGACAAGTGACGCTCACCCGGCTATGAGTCCCAAGGTAAGGAGAGTGAACACTCGCGGCAACGTACTGACTGTATGGATACCCAACCGGAGCCCATTCGTATCCATCTCAAACTTGTTATCTCCAGGCGAATTTGAGGCAACGCACCGGCACCGGCTCCGGTCCGGCCACTCGACGCGAACCACGCACGAAGTAGAACGTGTGTCCATAGTGTGTTGATATGGAACGACTTACCGGGCTGGACGCCAGCTTCCTCTACCTCGAAACCGACAGCCAACTCCTGCATGTCTGCGCGCTACTGATTCTCGATCCCGGCGCGGATGATCTGCCCTATGAATTCGACGAGCTCAAAGCCGAACTCGGCCGCCGCATACATCTCATCCCGGCCATGCGACGCCGTCTGCACGCGGTGCCTCTCAATCTGGATCACCCTGTGTGGGTAAGGGATTCGAAGTTCGATATGGACCACCACGTGCGCCGGGTCGGACTACCCGCCCCGGGTGGGCAACGCGAGCTCGCCGAACTCACCGCCGATATCGCCGGACGACCCCTGGACCGCAATCGGCCGCTGTGGGAGATGTGGGTCGTAGAAGGCCTGCCGGACAACAGGATCGCGGTCATCTCCAAGTACCACCATGCCATCGTCGACGGCATCACCGGCACCAATATGATGATGCACCTGTGCGATCTCGAGCCCGGCGTGCGTTACAGCGAGCCGGATACCGAATCCGCCGAACCCGAGAGCGAACCCAACGATCTACTCCTGGCCGCCGAGGCCGCGCTCAAACTTCCGGGCAAGCTCGGCATCGTCGGCATGGTGCCGCAAACCCTCGGGATTCTGGGTGGCCTGGTGCAGCGGCGGCGGCAGTCCGATACCGCGGGCATGCCCTTGCCGTTCACCGCGCCGCGCACACCCTTCAACCGCGCAATCACCGCACACCGCGCGATCTCGTTCGTGCAGACCGACTTCGCCGAGATCAAGGAGATCAAGTCGGCGTTCGCGGTGAAAGTCAACGATGTGGTACTCGCCGTTATCGGTGGCGCGTTGCGCAGCTACCTCGAATCACATGGGGAGCTCCCGGATTCCACGCTCATCGCCTCGGTGCCGGTCTCCACGCACCACACCTCCCGGCACGAACAGGGCACCAATAAGGTGTCGACCATCTTCGCCCGGCTGCATACCGATATCGCCGATCCGGTGGAGCGGCTGGCGCTCATCGCCGAGGACAATCGGGGCGCGAAGGAGGAGCACAATCTCATCGGCGCGGACTTCCTCCAGGATTGGGCGAAGTACGCACCGCCCAACACCTTCCAGCTGGCCGCACGCGCCTACTCCTCGCTGAAGCTGGCCGAGCACCACCCCGTGGTACACAACCTGGTGGTGTCCAATGTGCCCGGCCCCAGTTTCCCGATGTACTTCCTGGGTCTCCGAGTCGCGGGTATGTATCCATTCGGTCCGGTATTCCACGGTGCGGGACTCACCACCACCGTACTGACCAAGGAGGGCGATATGGACTTCGGATTCATCGCCTGCCGCGAACTCGTACCCGATGTACAGCGGATCGCCGACGCCGTTCCCGAGGTGATCACCGAGCTGCTCAAGGCGGCCCGGAACCAGCACTGACGTTCGGGGCCCTACATCCGACCGACGACCGACTCGCAAGCCTCGAGGAGTTCGGGGACAAAGGCGTCCGCCTCGAGTACACAGGCCGCGTGACCCGCGGCAGCCAGGAAGATCCGCGCTCCCGGAATCATTTTCGCCATTTCCAGCTGACGGTAGACCGGCAGCGCCCGATCCCGCGTGGTCACCACCACCGCCGTCGGCACCTTCACATTCGGCAGCCAGGACGAGGAATCGAACCGTCCCAGCTCGGCAACGGCCTGCATGAGCGCCCAGCCGCTGAGACTGCGCATCTCCCCCATCGCCCACCGGTCCATCCGCCCCACCGGCCACGAATTCAACGGCAGCTCGGGCAGTTTGGCGGACTTCAGATTGGCTCGCCGCCAGGACAATTCGGCGTAGCTGCCCGCGATGGCGGCCAGGGTGCGATGGAAGGCGCGCTCGCGCCACTTCTCCTGGAAGTGATAGGTGGTGGCACACAGCACCAGCCCACCGATGCGGTCCGGATGCCGGTGCGCGGTCAGCTGCGCGGTAATACCGCCCATCGAATAGCCCGCCAGCACCGGTCGATCCACGCCCAGCACATCGGCGAGCGCGATCACATCGTCGGCGCAGTCGTCGAGATCGAAATTCTCCGAGCGGATACCGTGGCCGTGCCAGCGCTGATCGAACAGCACCACCCGATAGCGCTCATTGAGCTCCTTCAGCGACGGAAACCAGTTGAGCATGGCGGTGGTGCCCGCACCGTGCAGCAGGATGACCGTCGCGGCATCGGGTGCCGGGCCGGGCAGATCCACCACGTAGGTGCTGCCCCGGCCGGGCAGGTCCAGCATCGCACCCGCGGGAACCTCGGTCAGTGTCGATACTCGCGAGGACAGCCGCCGTGAGCGGCGGCGTTCACCGGGGCGCTGCGCCCCGCCGTGGTTGTTCGTCATCGAAAGCCTCCCGACGTGCCGCCTCCCTGCGGGCGGAATTGGAACACGTTCTATTTCGATGATGCCATATCCGATTGACGCCGTCGCCGACCGGCAGGCCGGTTCGGCCACCGGTTGCCGAACCGAAATCGTTGCGACACAACCGGCTAGTGAACGCAGGGGCGATATGCCGGAACCACCGTGGTGACCAGTGTCGTCACCGGAATCGGCGTGGGCGGGGCAGGTGGCGCGGCAATGGGGTTGTCGTACATCCGAATATCGGTGTAGCGCACCCGCTCCGGTTCGATTTCCACACCCGGCACCAGCACATCGTGGCCGTAGATATCGGAGACCATCATGGTGAAGGGCCCCGCGCCCGCGCCGGAGATCGACCAGTAGTTGTCGTAACCGCGGCGCATGGCCCGCCAATCGCCGCCGGCTTCGGGGCGCAACGCCACTTCCCGCAGCGGATTCCCGGTTCCAGCGAAGAGCACGCCGAGCCAGTCGCCCGAGGAGCCCTGCTGGACTCGGTAGGACAGCTGCGGCGGCGGAGTTGGGTTGCGCACCTTGCTGATCGAGATATCGACGACACCGGCAGCCGGATCGGCGACCTGCTCGAAGGCCGCGGTGCTGAGGTCGTACTGATGGGGGGCGCAGCCCGGGCAGCGATCCACGATCTGGGCACGCACGCTACCGAGCGGACCGTCGATATCGACATAGGAGCCACAGGGCAGCGAGCCGTCGTATTCGCCGGTGGGGACGCCGATATAGAAGCCGTCCAGCGGCAGGTCCGGCAGCGAACAGGCGACGCCCGGGCTGATGTGATAGAAACGCGCCTCACGCGTTTCCGGCGGCAGCCGCTCCTCGACAATCGGAAGCTGTTCCGGCGCGATCGGACTCGGTTCGATAATGGGTGGAACGACCTTGACGGTCGTCACCGCGGTGGTGGTGGCGCAGGAGGCCGGTTGCGGGCGGGCGATCCACATGGCACCCGCCACCACCGTCAACCCCGCCAGCGCCGTCCACAGCCATGGTCTTCTGGTGGGCTGAACCTCTTCGTGTCCCGTGCGGTGCATAGCCGCTCCCCAGCCTCCGAATCAGGTTTGCTGCAATGATGCTGACCCTTTTCAGGAAAGCATTCCCCCAGCTCGCACATGACTCGAATCGGAAACTCGGAACGAAAGTTTCGGCGTGTCGACGGCGTGTCACAGTCGGTAGAACACCGGAGCCCTCTGGGCAATCGGCCGCTAGGGCACCGATACCGCCGCACCCGCGAAACGCCCCCGCGCCAAATCCGACAGCGCCTGGTCGGCTTCGTCGAGCGAATACGGATGCACGGTCACCTCGCTGCGGCGTTTCCCGGCGAATGCTAGGAATTCGCGGGCGTCGACTCGAGTATTGGCTGCTACCGTCCGAATCTCCCTCTCCCGGAACAGGTGCGAAGGCAACCGCGACATCGACCGTCACAGCAAGAACAGCAGCGTTCCTCGCCGAGGCCGTGCGCCACTACTGGCGAAGCCGCGCACGGCCGACGACTGAACCGCGCGCTACTGTTCGGCGCCCAGGGCGGCGGACAGGAAATCGGTCAGCTGGGTGCGTACCCGTTCGCGGGTCAACCCGACCGTCTCGCTGTGTACCGCTGCCAGCAGGGCCGACGTCAGGACCGACAGCAGCACCTCACCGGCGATCCGGACATCGAGTCGGGCGTCGAGATAGCCCTGTTCGATACCGAGGCCCACCTCCTGCGCGGCGGCCTCGCCGTCGATCTGGGCATTGTTCAGAACGCGTTCGATGACCCGGTCGTCGATCGAGGCCGCTTCGAGCAGGAGGAAATTCACCAGACCGGGCTCACCCTCCACCAGGTCGTAGCAGCGGTCGATGACGCGGGCGTGGCGGTCGCGGAATTCGTCGAAGGTGGAGGGGATGGTATCCACGCCGATGAGGCGTTCGCGAATCACATCGAAGCAGTGGTCGATGACCGCGTCGAGAATATCGCGCTTATTGCCGAAGTAGTTGTAGAAGGTGCCGTGGCTGACGCCCGCGCGACTGACGATATCGTCCACACCAATGGCGCGGTAGCCGCGACTGATGACGAGTTCATAGGCAGCGCAGACCAATTCGGCACGACGGCGGGCAGAGCGGGCGGCCATACCCGAATGGGAGTCGTTCAAGCGCCCACCGTCCGCACCCGCAGCGCCTTCTCCAACATCACCTGCATCATATCGGTCGAGTGCGCACGCAATCTCGGATTCCCCACGCCCCGTATCTCTTTCACCACACCGGGCATAATCAACATGAGGACGGTGTGTGCCAGCACGTCCGGGTCGATATCGGCGCGCACCCAACCACCGTCCACACCGCGCCGCAGTTCACCAGCCACCCATACCGCCACCATCGCCTCCAAACCGAGCAACCGCTGCGCCAGTTCGGCATCGATGGCGCTGGCCTCCACCAGTAACAGCCGCAACAGTTCCGGTTCTCGGTCGACCAGGTCGTACATCCGGTCGGCGGCGGCCCGCACCGCCGCCACCAGTTCCGGTGCGGTGGACGAGGTGCCGAGGAGTGCCTGCGGCTTCACCACATCGAATAGCTTCCCGATACCGAAATCAATGACATGGTCCAAGATTTCGCGCTTGCTGCCGAAGTAACGGTAGACAGTGCCCTGTCCGATCCCGGCGTGCGCGGCTACGGCGGCGACGGTGGTCGCCTCGTAGCCGCGCGCGGTGAAGACATGATAGGCGGCTTCGACTATCTGCCGACGCCGCCGCCGCGGTAGTTCCGCCTGCGGTGGCCGGCCACGACGCGGGACTATTTCGCGGTCCCGTCCTTGACCGCGGCGTCCTTGGGGCCGTAGTCGACGACCTGCCAGTCGCCGCCATTCTTGGCGACGGTCACCACGAGCAGATTCGGGACCGTGCCCGGATCCTGCTGCTGAATATTCTGGGTGCGCTGGGTGGCGAATACGGTGACCACGAACTGATCGTTGCCGATGGCCTCGACCGAGGTGCCGAGCACATTGCCGGTGGCGACGACCTGCGCCTCGGTCATGATCGTGGTCAGGGTGTCGCGCACCTCGGTGTAGCGATTGCTCAACCCCTCGGAGGTGCCCCGCTGTACGCCGTCGAAGAAGGCGGGCAGATTCTTGTGGTCGTAGGTCAGCGACCGCAGGGTGTAGTCGCTGGCCACGGCGGCGGCGTGCTCACGGTCGGCATTACCCGACCGCAGGGCCTCCAGGTCGTTGGTGGAATTCTGCCACGCCACGCCGAGGGCGATGGCCAGCACACCCAGCACCGCGGCGGCGACGCCGGTCAGGTATTGGAGTCGACGGATTCCACTGGCGGGCATGGTGTTCCCGGGTTGCTCGGCCGGTGCGGAAGTGGTCTTCTCCAGTGTCACGGGCGTTTCGGAGGGCTTGGCCTCGGAGGTCTTGTCGCTGTCGCTCATCGCACTGTCCTCTGCTGTCGAAGTTCTGTCGTCTATCGCGGGCCGTCGACGGTGATATGCGCGGTTCCGTCACCCGGGAATACGGTCGCGAGGAGGTCGATAATCGAACCGGCGTCCACGCGAATCGGTTTGATCGCACTGGTCGCCGGTTTCAGCGCGGTGGCGATATGCCCCAGATCCGGACCCAGCATGGCGATGTACTGGTCGAGGCGTCGCACCAGCGGTCCGATCGGGTCCTCGAAGATCTCCTCTCCCACGTAGGAGAAATTCTGGAAGGACGCGATAATGTGCAGGATCTCCGGTAGCGCGTTCGTGACATCCGGTGCGGTGGCGCTGAGTTCGGCTGCGCGCCCGTCGAAATTGTCGCCGAGGGTCTGCACATTGGCGTACAACCGGGCAATGGCGTCGCGCTTGTCGCGCAGCATTCCGGCGGTGAGAGTGAGCGCCCGGGTGAGGTTGGCGACGTCGGCGTCGCGGCCGGAGAACCCGGCCGCGAAGGTAGTCGCCAGGCGCTCCACCTTCTGCGGATCTATTTGCGCGGTAAGCGCATCCAGTTTTGCCAGGGCGTCACCCACGGTGGTGGCGATGCGTACCTGCCGCGCGGGCACGATATCACCGTCGCGCAGGAACGGCCCGACGGTGCCGGTCGGCCGGAAGTCGAGGAATTGTTCGCCCGCCGCCGAGAGATTGGAGATGCGGATTTCGCTGTCGGCTGGAATCCGGTAGCTCGCATCGTATTCCAGCCGCACCGCCAAGCCGACGGAGGTGGCCTCGATGGAACGCACCCGCCCGATGGGCATACCGCGCAGCGCCACCTCGGAGGTCTTCATCAGACCGCCGGACGTATCGACCAGCACGGTCACCGCATTGCGTTCGGTGCGGGGATCCCAATTCAGGACGCCCACGGCCATATAGCTGCCGCAGACCAGGGTGAGTACCAGGAGCAGGACCAGCGATACCGGTCCGGAGAGTGAGAGTTTCACGGCACCATCCCAATCGAACGCAGCACCGTCACCAGCTGGTCGGCGCTGGCCTGCGCGTCGACCCGCTGGATGCGCACATCCGGTGCATTCAGAAACGGAATCAGCTTGTCCCGCAGGAGGGCGTGGAAGGTTTCCAGATTGGCTGGGACCGTGCTATCGGAGTAGGCGACCGTCAGCGCGGTGGGCGCGAGAATGGAAACGATGGAGCGCAGATCGCCGGCGAACGGCAGCAGCAGCTCCCCGGCCGGATCGGCCAGTGCTCCCGCACCGCCGATCAGGCTCACCACATTGAACAGTACGGCCGCCAGTCCCGCCGCCCGTTCCGGACCGAGAACGAGAATATCGTCCACCGCGGCCCTGCCCGATTCCAGCTTTGCGGTGATCTGCTGCGCGGATACCAGAATCCGATCCAGATCCGCTGTGCGCGAAGACAGATCGTGCAGCACCGACCGGCCCATGGCGGCGATGCGATCCAGCTCGGCCGGATCGGAGGGGAATGCCGCGTTCACATCGGTGACCAGCTGCTGCATATCGGACCAGCGGCCACCGGTCACGATATTGGACAGCGCCCGCAGAATATCCTCCACATTGGTGGCGGGCACGGTCTGCGAGACCGGAATGACATCGCCGTCCCGCAGGAAATCCGAGTCGGACAGCTTCGGGGCCTGCAGAGCGATGTGAATATCGCCGAGGATGGTGCTCTGTCGCAGTTCCGCCGTGGTCTTCGCGGGCAGGCGCGCATCGGTTTTCAGCCGCACGGTGGCTATGGCGGTATTGCCGACCAGCTCGATATCGTCGAGCATGCCGATCTCGACACCGTCGGCGATTACCTTGGCGCGGTCGGGCAGGTTCAGCACCGAACCGAATTCGATACGCACCGAGTAGGTATCGCCACTCGGGTAGGTACCCGGGATGGGAATATCGGTGGCACGCACACCACAGCCGCTGAGGGCGAGTACCAGGGCGGCGGCCACGGCGGGCAGCAGTCTGCCCCGTAGCGATCTACGCGTCATTTCGCACCTGCCTGTGGTAGCTGCGCCGCCAGGGGCGGCAGCTGCGCGAGCAGATCACCGATACCGCCCGGCTGCCGAACCAGCTGCTGTACCTGCGGCAGATACAGATCCAGCAACCCGTAGAGCTGCGTATCGTATTTGCCGACATTGCGGGCGATCACCGGCAGGAACTCCACCGCCAGATCCACGGCACCGGAGAACTCCGCCGCGAAGTCGCCGATGAGCTGAATACCCTTGCGCAGGTTGTCCAGCAGCAGCTGCATATCCGGCCATTCGGTAACGAACATGCTGGTGAGCGTGTCCAGATTGTCCACCAGGCGCCGGAAGGTGACATCGCGTTGACCGGGATCCCCCACCACCTCGGACAGCTTCTGCAACAAGACATTCCACTGCTGCCCCGTACCGTTCAGGGCATCATCGGCGGCGGTGAGGGTGTCGTCGAGCATAGTGTCGCCAGGCAGGCCACCGGTCAGATCGTTGGAGATGCGACCCATGGCGTCGAGGGCCTCACTGATGCCGATGGGAGTCTTGGTGCGCTCCAGCGGGATACAGGTGGCGGTATCGAATTTCGGGCCGCTGGTGTACGGCTTGGTCAGCTCCACGTGCCGGTCGGTCACAATGGAACTCGACATGGTGACCGCCTCGATATCGGCGGGCAGACTCACCTGCTTACCGACGCTCATGGTGACCCGCATGCGGTCTCCGAGCGATTCGATCTTCGCGACGGTGCCGATACCGACACCGAGCATGGTCACGCTATTGCCCTCGTACAGGCCCACGGTATCGGTGAATTCGGCGCACACCTGCTGCTTCTGATCGGCACGCACGGTATTCGCAAACGTCACCCCCGCCACGCCGGTCGCCACCGCCACGACGGCGGCGCCGGTCACGAATGCTGTTCTACCCCAATTCAATTCAGCACGCCTTGCCTTCGTAGGGAATGCACACCCGCACACCGTCGCGCGGCTGGTCGACCGCGACCTGGCCGCCGAGCATCGCGCCGAGTTTGTCGACCACGTCCCGGATTCCGTTCACGACGGTATCGATCCGGGTCGGGTCCTCGAATACCTTGGCGAAGATCTGCTCGATCTCGGTGACCGACGGTTCCACACTGTCGCCGTAGGCCAGCAGCGGCCGGTGCAGGACGAGGAAGAGCCGCTTGATCAAACCGAATACCCGCACGATCTGCGCCTTGCGATTGCCGAGCTGATCGGCCACCGTGCCGAGTTTCCGCACGAAATCGGACAGCATCGCCCGGTCGTCGGCGATGGCGGCGAGATATTCGTCCGAGATCTCGAGGGTGGTGTCGAGCTGCCGCGACCGGTCGGCGAGGACACCGGTGAGGTCGGCAGCATTGGTGATCACGCCGCGCAGCGCCTCCGGCTGACCCGCCAGCGCGGTATTGAGCTCGGCGATCGTGGATCGCAACGTCTGCGCGTCCACCTTCCCCAGGACCGGTGTCGCGGTATTGAGAATATCGCTCAGCTCGAAAGGCACGGTGGTGCGCTCCGGCGGAATGTGCTTTCCGCCCAGAGCTTTCTCGCCCGCCGGATCGAGCGACAGGTAGTGCCCACCGATCGGGGTCAGCATCTTCACTTCGACGGACGCCTGATCGCCGACGAAGACATCCTTCCCCACACCGAAGCTGATCTCGACGTGGTCACCCACCAGATCCACCGACCGGACCTTGCCTACATTGATACCCGCGACGCGCACTTCGTCACCCGGTCGCGCGCCCCCGGATACCCGGAAGTCCGCGGTATAGCCGCGCTCGCCGATCGGCACCACATACAGCGTCCCCGCGGCCAGCAGCAGGATGGCGCAGACCACCACTCCGGCAGCGCCCCAACGCAATTGGCTCGGCTGATCGCCCTTCCCTGCCAGTACCTCGCGGATCACCTCCGCGACCATCCGCACATAGCGCTTCACTTGCACACCACCAGGTTCTGGTTGTCGAGGATGACGGTGCCGATTCCGGGCACCTGTGTCTCCCCGTTCGAACAGGTAATCCGGGGCTTGTACCCCTCCCCCGGCAGCGACTGATTCAGCCCGGTGACCAGGCCCGGCGTCAACGCCAGCACCTGGGTGAGCTGATCGGTCTGCGGCACCACCCGCCGCAGCAGGCCGTCGAGCGGCCCATAGGCCACGTCATAGGCGTCGCGCCCCTGTTCCAGCAGCGGAATCAGCGGGCCGAGCACGCGATCGCCCTTCTCGATGGAGACGATGACGTTCGCCATCTGATCGGTGAAGTTGCGCAGGATTTCCGAGAGCTGATTCACCAGCGCGCCGACCGCGGCGGATTTACCGCCGATCTCCTCCGAGACCGCCCCCAGGTTCTGGATGAGTAGCACGATCACGCCCTCGCTGCTCTTGGCGTGTTTCGTCAGCTTGTCCAGATCGGCCAGTACCGGGCCGATGCCGGAACCGTCGCCCTGGATTACCCGCAGCAGGTTGGTGCCGAATTGGTTGAGCTGCTCGGGTTCGAGGGTTTCGAACAGCGGCCGGAAACCGTTGAACAGCTTCGAGACATCGAAACTCGGAATGGTGCGCTCCACCGGAATCACCGCACCGGTCGGCAATTTCACGCCGCCGGGCTTCCCGGGCAGCAGCTCCACATACCGCTGCCCGATCAGATTCTGGTAGCGCACCGCCGCCTGGGTGTTGTCGTAGAGCGGGCGAGTGGCGTCCACGGTGAACCGCACCCGCGCCCTGCCCTGCTCGAGGTCGACCGATTCCACCTTGCCGACGGCGACACCCGACAGCCGTACCGAGTCGCCGTCGAACAGGCCCGACACGTCGGTGAAAATCGCCTCGTACGCCACCTTGTCCCCCGGAATGGGGGTGCGCAACGCGGTCACGATGAATCCGGTACACGCGGCCACAATGATCGCGAACACCACGAGTTTCGCCGCGGCGGAACCGATTCCCTTATTCATCGCGGCCCTCCCGCCAGCGCGTCGGCCAGATACGGCATGGTTTTCACGATGAGCTCCAACTGCAACTGCACCTTCCCGTCCACCACCGGGAACGCACCGTCCACCGCTTGCAGCAGTGCGGGAATCCGGTTGTAGGCGGGGGCCACCGTGCCGAGCGAAACACTGAGCGGTACCGCCAGATCCAGCACACCGCTCAAGATCCGAATGAGATCAGGATTGTTGTGGTTCAACAGATCCGCGATACCGATAAGCACCTCGCTGTAGGCACCGCCGGTGGCCTTATCGGTACGTTCGCGATTGGTTTGGTCGCCGAAGTACGCGCTCTGCTCCAAGATCTGCAGAATCGCGCGGCCCGCCGGTGGCGTGAGATCGGCGAAGGCCCCTGTCATATCACCGCCGATGCGCAGGTAGTGGGCCAGCGGCGCCTGCTGACCGTCGGCCAGCATGCGCGCGGTCTCGAAGAACGTCTGCCGGGTCGGGCCGATGGCACCGGCATTGTCGAGCATGAGGTCGAAAAGCCGTCGCACACTCTCGGAGTCGAGGACCTCGGTGAGGCGTGCGGCCCGCCGGAATACCCCCGCCACCGTGGCATTGGCGGCACCCTCGCCGATCCGCAGAATCGTGCCCTCGCGGAGCTGGCCGCCCGCACCGGCGGTGACGAGCTCGATCGCACTGGAGCCGAAGACATTCGAGGAGGTGAAGCGTGCGGTCGCGTCGCCGGTGAGCGCCGCCGCCTGATCGCGCTCCAATTCCACTCGAATGCGCTGATGCCCGTAGCCGACGGTCTCCACCTCGCGGACGGTGCCGATGGCCAGACCGCGGAACTTCACCTCCGCACCCGGGGCCATACCCTCACCGAGGGTCGCGGCGTCGATGGTGAGCTTGAAACGATCGGCGAAAGAGCCTTTCGCATAGGCGGTCACCACAATCGCCAACACCACGATGAGGATGCCCACCACCAGGCCACGCAGGCGCAGCATCCACGGTCCGGCACTGCGGCCGGAGAGATCTTTGTACACGGCCATGACTACCCCGAGATCCTGATGCCGACATCCAGGCCCCAGAACGCGATCGTCATGATCATGTCCAGGATGACCACCAGCACCAGGCTGGCGCGGATCGCGCGGCCGGAGGCCCGGCCCACACCCTCCGGACCGCCGGTGGCGTAGAAACCCTGATAGCCGTGGATGAGAATGATCACCACCACGAAAACCGTTGCCTTGACCAGTGATGCGAGCACGTCAGCAGGTTGCAGGAAGGCATCGAAATAGTGGTAGTAGGTGCCCGATGACTGCCCGTGCAGCACATTGACGACCGTCGCGCACGACAGGTACGACAGGATGAGCGTCAGCAGGTACAGCGGCACGATGGTGATCGCGCCCGCGATGACGCGGGTGGTCACCACGAACGGCACCGGGCGAATGCCGATGGCCTCGAGGGCGTCGATCTCCTCGGAAATGCGCATGGCGCCGATTTCAGCGGTCATTCGACAACCGGCCTGGGCGGCGAAACCGATCGCCGCCACCATGGGTGCCATTTCCCGGGTATTGGCGTAGGCGGAGACGAACCCGGTGAGCGGGCCCATACCGACCATATTCAGCGCGGTGAAACCCTCCACGCCGATGGAGCCGCCAACCGCGATACCGAGGAAGGCCAGCACCGCCACGGTGCCGCCGCCGACAATGATCGCGCCGCTGCCCCACGTGATATCGGACAGGATGAGCATGGTCTGGCGCCGGTACACCCGCAGCGTATGCGGAATGGCGGCCACCACCTGGTAGACGAAGGTGGCCTGGTGGCCGATTGTTTCGAATAGCGTATTCGGTACCTGCGCACTGCTTTTGGCGACGCGACCGGCGGTTCCGAGTGGCGTGTAGCGAGAGGGAGCCTGTGTCATCAGCCCACCTGCTGTGGAAGGAACATCGACACCAGCTGCGTGATAATGAGATTCATGCCGAATGCGGCGATGACGCCGATGACCACGGCCGCGTTCACGGCATTGGCGACGCCCTTGGGCCCGTGTGTGGCCTCCAGCCCGCGTTGGCAGGACACGATGAGCACAATGATGCCGAAGATGACGGCCTTCACAATGGCCACCGCCAGATCGCTCATCTGGGCGAAGGCCGAGAAGGCGGACAGGTAACTACCGGGCGTGACGCCCTGGAAGGCGACGGCGATCACGTATCCGGTGAATACGCCCATGAAGATAATGAGCATGCACAGCAGGGGCGTGAGCGTGAGCATGGCCGCCAAACGTGGTGCGACCAATCGGCGCACCGGATCGATCCCCATGGTGCGCAACGCATCCACTTCGTCGCGAATTGTCCGCGCACCCAGATCCGCGGCAATCGCGGAGCCCGCCGCGCCACCGAGCAACAGTGCGGTCACCATCGGTGCGCCCTGCCGGATCACCCCCAGGCCACCCGCCGCGCCGGAAACCGAACTCGCGCCCACCTGCTGAGTGAGGCTGCCGACCTGCACGGCGACAATGACACCGAATGGAATCGATACCAGCACAGCGGGAATCGCCGTCACGCTGACGATGAACCAGCCCTGCTGTACGGTATCTCGCCACGGATGCCGCAATTTGACGATATCGACGACCAGCCACCTGAAGGCCGCCACCGCGAGTTGCAGGGTCCGCCCGAATGTCCGCAGACCCGAGAGAACGAAGTCGAGCACATCCCGAACCAACGGTTCGGGCGCACGAATTACCTTGTCGACCAATGCTTGTACCCCACTACCCCACTGTTGACCACAGCCCCTACCTACTGCTGTCGGCCGATGGTTGGGACCATATAACAGTTTTCCGACTGACGTGTCAGTCGTCACGAAGGTTGGCGGAATACATCACTGAGCCCCAATAGTGATTGCCACCACAGCCGCCATCCGGCTACCGTCGGCTATGGAACGGCATCGCTCACCGTGGCTGGACGACGATCTGACGGCGCTGGCCGAGCTGGCTCGCCGCTTCTTCGAGAAGGAGTGCGCCCCCCACGAGGACCGTTGGGCGCGGCAACACCACATCGACCGAGACACCTGGCGTCGGGCCGGAGCGTTGGGTTTGCTGTGCCTGAGCATTCCGGAGGAATACGGCGGCGGGGGTGGCACTTTCGCGCACGAGGCGGTGGCGACCATCGAGCAAATGCGGGCGCTCACACCGAGTATGGCCAATGGCGTGCACAGCACCATCGTGGCGCACTACGTCTACGAGTACGGGACGGAGGAGCAGCGGCGGGCGTGGTTGCCGAAACTGGCCACCGGGGAGTGGGTCGGGGCGATTGCCATGACCGAGCCGGGGACGGGCTCGGATCTGCAGAGCGTTCGCACGCGGGCGGTGCGCACCGGGGACGAGTATGTGCTCAACGGCGCGAAAACCTTCATTACCAATGGTTTCCTCGCGGACCTGGTTCTCGTCGTCGCCCGCACCAGTGCGGAAGGCCCCGGCTCGCAGAGTATTTCGCTGATCGCCGTGGAGACCACCCGCGACGGCTTCCGGCGCGGCCGCAATCTGGAGAAGATCGGCCAGCACGGCACCGACACCTGCGAACTGTTCTTCGACGAGTTGCGCGTGCCGGTGACGAATCTGCTCGGTGCGGTGGAGGGCCGTGGCTTCGTGCAACTCATGCGGCAGCTGCCGCAGGAGCGCCTCATTCTCGCGGTCACCGCCGCCGCCATTATCGAGAAGACCGTCGAACTCACCGTCGACTACACCAAACAGCGCGAAGCTTTCGGCAAACGCCTCTTCGACTTCCAGAACACCCAGTTCGTCCTGGCCGAATGCGATACCACCAAATCGCTCGCCTGGGCCTTTATCGACGATTGCATTGCCAGACACCTGCGCGGCGAACTCGACGCGGCGACCGCGGCCAAGGCGAAATGGTGGCTCACCGACCAGCAGGTCAAGGTTGCCGACGACTGCCTGCAGCTCTTCGGCGGCTACGGCTACATGACCGAGTACCCCATCTCCCGACTGTTCGTGGACGCGCGGGTGCAGCGCATCTACGGTGGCGCGAACGAGATCATGAAAGTTCTCATCGCCCGCAGCCTGTGAGCGGACGGCCAGTATGGTCGAGGCCGCGGGAGTCATCGCGGATTCGCTGGAGGTTATGGTGCCGAGCTTCACCAGTCGTGTGGTCGTTCCGGGATTTCTCCGGGCCACCCGGGCCAACCGGGCGCTGATCAGCGCCGAGGGAGCCCGCGAACGCATACGCGAACGCACCCTCCGCCCCCTGCCCTACGGCCCGCCCCGGCGACTGCGCTCGGACGTATCGGTATCGGTCGACCGCGAACCGGGCTGGCCCGTCTACACCGTCGCCCCGAAATCGGGCCGCGCCCGCGGCTGCGTCGTCTACACCCACGGCGGCGCGTGGGTGAACGAGATAGCCCCGCAGCACTGGTCCCTCGCCGCCGATATCGCCGCCCTCGCGGGCACCACCGTCGTGGTCCCCATCTACCCGCTCGTCCCCTTCGGCACCGCCGGACAGGTAATCCCCGCCATCGCGGATCTGGTGCTGGCCAACAGATCTCGCCACGGCGACGTCTGCCTGGGCGGAGATTCCGCGGGCGGCCAGATCGCCCTGTCCACCGCGGTCGCGCTACGCGACGAACACCGAATCACCCTGCCCCGCACCGTGCTCATCTCCCCCTCCCTGGACCTGTCGATGAGCAACCCCGAAATGGATGTCGTCCAGCCCAGCGACCCCTGGCTCGGCAAACCCGGCGCCCGTGTACTCATCGACGCCTGGCGCGCCGACCTCCCCCTCTCCGACCCCCGCGTCAGCCCCCTCGCCGCCGACCTCGCCGGCCTCGGCCCCCTCACCATCTTCTGCGGCACCCGAGACATCCTTGTTCCCGATACCCGCCTACTCGTCGAGAAGGCCCGAACCGCAGGCGTCGACGTCGACTACCACGAGCAGCACGGCCTGGTCCACGTGTACCCGCTGACCCCCACACCGGAGGGCCGCGCCGCCCGCCGCGTGATCGTCGACAGCCTGCGCGGGGCATTCAGCCCGTCATCGCCAACTCGGTAACCACAGCTCGTTGTTCCAGGTGGTGACCGTGATCGGGGTACCCGTCAGGATGGGGTAGAGCCAGACGAAGTTGGCTACGACCAGGCCGAGATACAGGCAGACGATGAGCAGCCCGATACTACGACGTTCACTCGACTCTCTTGCTCTACCGAGGATCTCACCCAGGATGAGGGCGAGCAACATGATCAGGAACGGGGCCATCGCGGTCGCGTAGAAGTAATACATCTGGCGGTCGAGGCTGGCGAACCAGGGCAGCCAGCCCGCGCCATAGGCGGTGAGGAGTGCGGCGTAGCGCCAGTCGCGGCGGGTGAGTGTGCGCCACAGCGCCCATGCCAGAACGGGGAAAGCCAGCCACCAGATGGCGGGTGTGCCGACCAGCATGACCGCTTCGACACAGGAAGAGCGTCCGCAGCCGGTGGTGTGGGTGGGTTCGGGAAAGTGGTAGAGCATGGGGCGCAAACCCATCGGCCAGGTCCACGGTTTGGATTCCCAGGGGTGCTGTTGCCCGGATGAATTGGTCAGGCCCACATGGAAATCCAGTACCGACGCACTGTTGAACCACAACGATCGCAGCGCGTCGGGAACGAATGCGAACGGGCCATCGGCTCCGATCCGTGTGCCTACGGCATGGCGATTCACACCTGCCTCACTGGCGAACCAACCGGCATAGGACGCCAGGTACAGCCCGACCGGAATGACGGCCAACGCGTACGCGGCGGGTGCGGCGTCGCGGATCGCCACACCCGCCCAGGGGCGGGCGACGCGGTAAGCGCGACGAGCCGCCACATCGAAACCCAGACACAGTAGGACGAAGAACACCAGAAAATACGCGCCCGACCATTTGGTGCCACAGGCCAAGCCCAAACAGACGCCCGCGCCGAACCGCCACCATCGGACACCGAGCCGAGGACCGAACGCACTCATCAGCATGCGATTGTCGAGATCCACCGACGCCAGGCGTGCGCGCACCTCATCGCGGTCGACGATCAGGCAACCGAAAGCGGCGGTGATAAAGAGCGCCAAGAAGATATCGAGCATCCCGATCCGCGACGAGACGAAGAGAACCCCGTCGGCGATCATGAGGATTCCAGCGATAGCGCCGATCAATGTCGAACGGGCGAGGCGGCGCACGATCCGTACGACCAGCAGAACCAGTAGTGTCCCCGCGACCGCCGCGGAGAACCGCCAACCCCAGGCGTTGTATCCGAAGACCGCCTCGCCGAGCATGATCGCGAACTTTCCGACGGGTGGGTGCGCGATCACCGGGTACGCCGGATTGTCCTCGATCCACATGCCATTGGTGAGGATCTCCCACGCGTGCGCGGCGTAGTACTTCTCGTCGAACATGGGCGTGCCGCCGTCGGTGGGATGACCCAGTCCTACGAAGCGAGTAGTCGCCGCCAGCAGCGTCAGGACAACGGTGACGTACCACCCGCGGCGAGTGTCCGTCGGCCTCGTGTCGAGCGCCGGACGCAGCCGTGCCGGACCGACAGATGGCACGGCGGCGCGCTGATCGATCCCTCCCCACACCGTTGCGACCATACGGAAGGAATCCTCGAGCCGTTAGCGCACGGTCCGAATTTCCGTCCGGGCCGCGCGGATATCGGCGGGGCGGCCGATGGCTATGGCACCGACCAAGTGGTCATCGCGCCTGGCGTACACCGTGACGTCGGGTGTGCCGAGAACTCCGTGCACCTCCAGGTCGTCGGTCGGGGCGATGCGGCCCGCGAATTGGAGGTTGAGGCCGTATTGAATGGACCAGCCCCAGGGGGCTTCGGTGGGTGGGATCGGTAGGCCGAGTATGGATTTCGCGGCGGCGGTGCCGTGGGTGAGAGCGCTGTTCCAGTGTTCTTCGCGGTGGTGGGTGCCGGTCGCGGGGTCGTAGCGGGCGGCGGCGTCACCGGCGGCGAAGATTCCAGGGGCCGAGGTGCGGAAGTGGCTGTCGACCAGGATGCCGTTGTCGACGGCCAGTCCGGCGGCGGTGGCCAGGTCGGTGTTCGGGATTGCTCCGATGGCTACGAGTGCGGTGGCGGCGGACCAGGTTCGGCCGTCGGCGGCTGTCGCGATGACGCCCTCGTCGGTGTCCACGAGGTGGTGCAGGTGTACGTCGGGGTGCAGGTCGACGCCGTTGTCCGCGTGTAGTTTTCGGTAGTACTCGCCGATCGCGGGTGGGGCGATGCGGTCGAGTGGGGTTGGTCCGGCGTGGATGACGGTCACCGCTATACCGAGGGTGCGGGCGGTGGCGGCGACTTCGCAGCCGATCAGGCCCGCGCCGATGATCAGGAGTGATCCGGTGTCGTAGAGGGCGGCACGCAGTGGGGCCACGTCGGCGCGAGCGCGCAGGGTGTGGATATTGCGGGAGGGGTCGCAGAGTTGGCGGGGGCGCGCGCCGGTGGCCAAGAGCAGGCTGTCGTAGCCGATTTCGGTGCGGTCGGCCAACCGGACGTGCGCCCGATCGGGATCGATGCCCTCCACTGTGGTCGCGGGTCGCACATCGACATGCAATGCGGCCCACGACTCGGCGGATTCGAGGAGGGCGCGCGGTTCGTCGGCTGTTCCGGCGAGCATTTCCTTCGACACCATGGGGCGGCGGTACGGCAGGCCGTCCTCCGCTCCCAGCAGCACGATCTCGGCCGAATAGCCCTCGCGCCGAAGGGTTTTCGCCGCAGTCGCTCCGGCTACCCCCGCGCCCACGATCACGATCCGGCCGGTCATGCGCGGCTGACCTCGACCATCTCGAAATCGGCCTTGGCCGCGCCGCAGTCGGGGCAGGACCAGTCGTCGGGGATATCGGCCCAGCGGGTGCCGGGGTCGATGCCGTCCTCGGGCCAGCCGAGCGCTTCGTCGTACTCGAAGCCGCACTGGATGCAGCGGAACAGTTTGTAGTCGTTACTCATGGGTGGGTCCTGATGTCGCGGAGGTGGATTCGAAGTCGAGCTTTTCGCGGACCCCGCAGTCGGGGCAGCACCAGTCGTCCGGGATCGCCGACCAGACGGTGCCCGCCGGGAAACCCTCACGGGGTGCGCCGACGGTTTCGTCGTAGCGGTAGTCGCAGACGGGACAGCGGTAGGTGGCCATCAGCGCGCTCCGTACCGGGCGAGGACGCGCGCACGCTGGCGGGGCTCGATATTCACGCGGGTGATATCGCCCCGGTAGTGGTCGAGGACGCGGTGGTCCATGACCTTGCGCCACAGCGGCGGGAAATAGGCCAGGCCGATCATGCTGGCGTAACCGCTGGGGAGGTTGGGAGCGCCGTCCATACTGCGCAGGATCTGATAGCGCCGCGTGGGATTGGCGTGATGGTCGCTGTGCCGCTGCAGGTGGTACAGGAAGATATTCGTGACGATGTGGTCGGAATTCCAGCTGTGTTCCGGGGTGCAGCGTTCGTAGCGGCCCGATGCCGTCTGCTGCCGCAGCAGGCCGTAGTGCTCGAGGTAGTTCACCGTCTCCAGCAGGGAGAAGCCGTAGATCGCCTGAATAACCAGGAACGGCAGCACCATCGGGCCGAAGATCGCGGCCAGCGCGCCCCACAGCACGACCGACATGAGCCAGGCGTTCACCACATCATTGCGAATACTCCACGGCGACTTCCCGATCCGCTCCATGCGCGTCTTCTCCAACCCCCACGCGGAGCGCAGACTCCCCCATACGCTGCGCGGCAGGAAACTCCAGAACGATTCGGCGAAGCGGGCACTGGCCGGATCCTCCGGGGTTGCGACGCGCACGTGGTGGCCACGATTGTGCTCGATATAGAAGTGGCCGTAGAAGGTTTGGGCGAGCGTGACTTTCGACAGCCAGCGCTCCAATTCGTCCTTCTTGTGGCCGAGTTCGTGAGCGGTATTGATGCCGACACCACCCATGACTCCGATACTGAGCGCCAGGCCGATCTTCGACGCCAGGCCCAGGCCGCCGTCGATACCGAGCCAGGACAGGTCGTCGGCGGTCCACAGGTAGCAGGCGTAGATGACACTCAGCAGCTGGAACGGGATGTAGGCGTAGACGCAGTAGCGGTAGTACCTGTCGTTCTCGAGCTGTTCCATCACCTCATCGGGTGGGTTCTGGCCGTCCGGACCGAAGAGGCGGTCCAGCAGCGGCAGCAGGACGTAGACCAGCATCGGGCCGATCCACCACCACACCGGGGATGCGGCCTGCCAGCCGAGTTGATTGAAGGCCCACACCAGGCCGGTGGCGAGTCCCACCGCGGTCGGCGCGACCAGGCCGAACAGCCACAGGTAGCGCTTGCGATCACGCCATTGCGACGGCGCGGGCAGCTGCTCTCGGGTTTGAGATGTCGTCATTGTCGATCTCCTATTTACACTTCGCGATGAAGTGTATTCATTACATACACATTGCGTATGTCTGTCAATATTGGAGCGTCTACCCGGCTCATGTACGATCGCGGCATGGCTGCAGCGCCGAACTTCCAGACCGAGATGCGCCAACTCCTGCGCGAGCGCGTAATCGATACCGCGCGCCGCCTGGTCGTCACCGAGGGCTGGGGCGCGGTGAATATGTCGCGCGTCGCCAAGGAGGTGGGCGTCAGCCGCCCGGTGCTCTACAAGGAGATCGGCACCAAACAGGATCTGGCCGATGTGGTCATCCGGCAGGAAGTCGACACATTCCTCTTCGGTATCGCCGAGAGCATGGCCGCGCACCCGGCTGATCTGCTGGCCGGACTCGATGCCGCGGTCGAGTACACGCTGCGCACCGGCGCGGACAACACACTGCTCAAGGCCGTACTGGCCGGGCGTTCCGACGCCGACACCAGCCTACTGCCGACGATTATGACCGAACCGGATCCCGTACTGGGACGAGCTATCGCGGCGATGACCGCCGGGCTGCGCGCCCAGTACGGACTCGCGGAACTTGCCGATACCGCCCTGGAGTCGCGGACCGAAACCCTTGTCCGCCTTGCGCTCAGCCACCTGTTCCAGCCGATCGGACCGATCGAGCGCGCCGTCGAACAGATCCGCCTGGTGAGCGTCTCTATCTTCGGTTGAGAACCGGCGGTTGGTACCGGCGGATTCGCCAAGGGTTACTATTCGAACACGCTGACCGACGGTTTCCATGGGGGAAGTTCCGGAAACCGGTGGGTCACATGACGGTTCAGGCCCGCACCACACAACCTGACCGACGTTCTACCGGCTCGGCTCTCGTATCGCGATGTTCCACCATGGATACCCGACGATCTGAATTAGGGCCCCA
Source organism: Nocardia uniformis NBRC 13702 (assembly GCF_001613345.1). GTDB lineage: Bacteria > Actinomycetota > Actinomycetes > Mycobacteriales > Mycobacteriaceae > Nocardia > Nocardia uniformis. Next base: position 65,752 of record NZ_BDCE01000049.1, read on the forward strand.
CTATGACCAATTCGACCATTGAGGTCGCGGCACCGGAGATCGTTCCGGCGGCACCGGCAGCGCCGCTCTCGCACCGGCGGATCCTGACGATCCTGTCTGGTTTGCTGCTGGCGGTTTTTCTGGCGGCGCTCGACCAGAATATCGTCAGTGTCGCAATCGTGAAGATTGCCAATAGTTTGCATGGATTCGAGGAGCAGGCGTGGGCAACCACGGCATACCTCATAACCGCGACTATCGCGACACCGTTGTACGGGAAACTGGCCGATATCTTCGGCCGAAAACCGCTGTACCTCATTGCCATCGGCGTATTCGTCCTCGGGTCGGCGGCATGCGCGTTCGCCACGTCCATGTATCAACTGGCTGGCTTCCGCGCGATTCAGGGCATCGGCGCGGGTGGGCTGATGTCATTGGCGCTGACCATCATCGGCGATATCGTGCCCGCGCGGGAGCGGGTGCGATACCAGGGCTACTTCATGATGGTGTTCGGTGTCGCCACCGTGATCGGGCCGGTGCTGGGCGGATTCTTCTCCGATTACGAGGAACTCCTCGGATTGGATGGGTGGCGGTGGGTGTTCCTGGTGAATGTGCCCATCGGCGCGCTGGCATTGGCGGTGGTGGGCAAATGGCTCGATGTACCGTTCGCGCGGCAGCGGCAGCGCATCGACTGGATGGGCGGTGTGGCACTGGCCCTTTGCGTGGTGCCGCTGCTCGTGGTGGCCGAGCAGGGGCGCGATTGGGGCTGGGATTCGCGGCGGGCGCTGGTCTGCTACGGCATCGGGGTGGCGGGGGCGCTACTGTTCCTGCTCATCGAGGCCTTGATGGCCGATGCCGCGCTCATTCCGCTGCGACTGTTCCGCAGTCGCACCTTCAGTGTCGCCATCGGAGCCGGATTCATTGTGGGTGTGGCGATGTTCGGTGGCATCACCATGGTGCCGCTGTATCTGCAAGTCGTGCGCGGTTATTCGCCGACCAAGGCCGGGCTGCTCATGCTTCCGCTGGTCTTGGGCATTATGGTCGGCGCCCAGATAGCCGGACTCATCACCAAATTCACCGGACGTTACAAGGTCCTGCCGATTGTCGGGACCTTTGTGATCGCGGTGGGGTGCGCCCTGTTCGCGCGGGTGGAGTTCGACAGCCCGATCTGGCAGATCATGGTCTACACCACGGTCATCGGCTTCGGCCTGGGCGGTTGTATGCAGACGCTGATCATCGCCGCCCAGAATGCCGGCCCATCAACCGATATGGGTGTCTCGACCGCATCGGCGACGTTCTTCCGACAGATGGGTGGCACCCTCGGCGTCGCGGTCTTTCTCACCATCCTGTTCAACCTGTTGCCCGATCGCATTGTCGACGCCTTCGGCGGACAGCTGCCACCCGGTATGGATCCCGCTGAGCTGGAGCGGATTCGGAGCAATACCTCCGGTCTCGCCGCCCTGCCCGCCGAGCTGCGCGATCCGATTCTGATCGGCTTCACCAATGCGCTGCACGGCGTTTTCTGGGTGGCCACCGCGGCCTCCTTGCTCGCCTGCCTGGTGCTGGTGTTCATGAAAGAACTTCCCCTGCGAGATGCTCCGGCTCCGAGTGCGGCACCCCTCCCGACGGCAAGTGACGGCCTCGACCCCGACGCCATCCTCATCGGCGGCGCCATCCGCGATCGCGACGACCGCCCCGTCCCCGACACCGTCCTCACCCTCATCGACCAGTACGGCCACCAGGTCTCCCGCACCACTGGAAACTCCCGGGGCGACTACACAATCGGTGCGCCCGAACCCGGCGGCTACGTCCTGATCGTCTCCGCCAACGGCCACCAGCCCAGCGCCGTCAGCGTCACGGTCGGCCACCGCCCCCAACAACTCGATCTCGCCCTCCCCGGGTCGGGCGAGTTGACCGGTATGGTCCGCTCCGCCCTGCGTGGCGATCCCCTCGCCGGCGCCACCATCACCCTCACCGACCCCGAGGGCAACGTGGTAGGCACGGCGGTAACCGCCGAAGACGGTAACTACATCTGCCACGGCGTAATCTCCGGCACCTACACCCTGGTGGCGGTGGCCGACCACATGCGTCCCCGCGCGACAACCCTCACCATCCCCGACAGCGGCATACTCCGCCACGACATCGAACTCGCCCCCATGGCTGTCCTGTCCGGCTGGGCCTGGGCCGACGAGGGCTGCCCGGTTCCCGGCGCGCAGATCACAGTCCTCGACACCGCGGGCGACGTCACCGCCAGTGTCCACACCGACGCCCACGGCCACTACCGGGTCGCCGACCTCCCCGAGGGTGATTACACCATCGTGGCCCGAGGCTTCCCCCCGGTCAGCAATCGCGTCACCGTCTCCGGCGCGGAGGTCACCCACGATGTGCGCCTGGGCTATTGGACCGACGAACCCCTCGCCCGCCGCTGAGCCGCCCGGCTTTTCACCCGTAGGTGTCGTCGCCGAGGCGGCGCAGACACCGCGCAGGGGGCGGCTGCGGGCTGCACTCAGCTGGTCACGTGCACCGCGATCGCACCGTCGGTCAGCTCCTCGACACGGATCTGGGTCAGGTCGCGGATATGAGCGGTCGGGCCGCAGGCGGCGGCGCGGGGGCCGACGCCGACGACACGCATACCGGCCGCTTTTCCGGCAGCGATCCCGGCCTCGGAATCCTCGAACACCAGACAGTCTTCGGGCGGTAGTCCCAGTTCGGCGGCGGCCTTCAGGAAGCCCTCGGGATCCGGTTTGCTGACCGTGACCGATTCGGAGGTGATGAGGATCGGCGGTATCGGCAGACCGGCCGCGCCCATGCGGGACTCCGTGAGGGCGAGGTTCGCCGACGTAACCAGGGCATGGGGGACGCGCGCGATGGCCGCCATGAACGCGGGCGCACCCGCGACCGGCACCACACCCTCGACAACGGTGAGCTCTTCCGCCAGCATGCGGGCGTTCTCGGCGAAGTTCACCTCCACGGGGCGGTCCGGGAGCAGTTCGGCCATCGTCGCCCAGCCCTGACGCCCGTGCGCCACCGCCAGCACATCCTCGGCGCGGAGGTCGTGCGCGGTGGCCCAGCGCCGCCACAGCCGCTCCACCACGGCATCGGAATTCACAATGGTGCTGTCCATATCGAGGAGCAGACCGCGGGTGGTGAGCGTAGCGGTAACCGTCATGCACTGGTTATAACCACTATTCACCTGCCACGCAACGTGCCGCAACGCGGCCGTCGGCCGCGCCATCAGTCGACGGGGAGCTCCAAGCCCAGTTCGGCGGTCTTGGCGGCTACCTCGTCGGCGAAGATATTGCGGAAGAGGTAGAGGTCCCTGCCCAGTTTCCAGCCGGGGGCCAGGGCTACGGCGTAGCGCTCGAAGTAGCCGAGTTGTTTGCCCATGAGGATGAGCTGCTGGGGGCCGGAAGCACCACGTCGCTTACCGAATTCGAGCAGGCGGGCCGAGACCACGCCCAGGTCGAGTTTATCCAGACTCCCGGACAGCACCGGTCCCAGCGCCACGGCCAGCTGGCGGCCGATCGTCGCGTCGTCGCCGCTGTCATCGGAGACGAGATCCAGTTTGCGCAAAGCCCTTGCCACGGGCCGGAAGTCATTGTCGATCGAGCTGGCGTAGAAGAGCGCGCGGACGAATTCCCGCCATTCGTTCTCCATGCGGCCGACAATGCCGAAGTCGAGCATGGCCACGCGACCGTCGTCGAGGAGCCAGAGGTTTCCGGCATGTACGTCGCCGTGGAAGAGTCCGTGTACGGCAACGCTTTCCATCCAGGCCTTGACCAGGCGGCGGATCAGGATCTCCGGTTCGGGGTGGGCGGTGCGGATATCGTCGAAGCGGTCCATGGGAACGCCGCGCATGCGTTCCATGCACAGCACCTTCGGGCCGCAGTAGTCCCAATACACCTCGGGGACCGCGACATTGGTGTTGTCGCCGAAGGCTTCCAGGTTCTTGCGGGCGCGGGTCTGGTTATCGGCTTCGATGAGGAAGTTCAACTCCGAGACGGTGGCCTCGTACAGATCTCGCACCACGCCTTCGGCATTGGCGACGCGGGCGTTCTCGGAGCGCTTCTCCATGGTGCGGGCCAGGCGCTTGGCGGCACGCAGATCCACGATCATGCGGCGGGCGATATCGGGGCGCTGCACCTTCACCACGGCGGGGCGGCCATCGGCCAGGACACAGCCGTGCACCTGCGCCATGGACGCCGCCGACAGCGGCTCGTCGTCGAAGGACAGGAACAGTTCCGAGATCGGCTTGCCCAGATCGGCCTCGATGGTCGCCTTGGCCTGTGCGGCCGAGAAGGGCTTCATATCGTCGAGGCAGCGCAGGCAGGCATCGGCGAATTCGCGCGGGAACGCACCGGGCGAGGAGGCGATGAGCTGACCCAGCTTCACGAACAGCGGGCCGAGATTCTCGAAACCGTCGACCATGCCATCGGCGACCGCGCGGCGGCGCTTGGCCGGCCGCAGGCCCTCGCGCAGTACCCGCTTCGCAATGGATCCGCCGAGGACGCTGCCGATGATCGCGGTCCGCTTCATCTCCGCGAACCCGTAGGTGTCCAGGTTCGGCCGGATCACCTCGTACGCGGACGCATCCGCTCCACCGACCACGTGATCGCCCGCCACTACCGCACTCACCGTCGTAGCCGCCCCTTGTTCTCGTCGGATTCGGCGCGTTTCCGCCGCCGGTCTTGGTCGAACATGCTGGTCTTGTTGAACATGCTGCTGTTGTTCGAACGCAAAGTGTACGACCGGATGCGCCCACCCGACCGGTCGGCAGGCCGTCCACGCTCCCGTTCAGTGGTTCGGTGGGGGCGGCGCACGGTAGCGTGGCAGGCTGGCGGTCGCAATCCGGCGCGCCGACAGTGACCGATACGGGTCACGAACCTGATGGTGGAAAGGCAAGACCGAGGTATGACGCGCACACAGGAGAAGCTGTCGGAACTGCGCAAGCTCCTGGAGATCGCCGAAGAACCGGCCGGTGAGGCCGCGATCGAAAAGCGTAGAAAAAAGGGCATTCCCAGCGCTCGAGAACGCGTTCGCATGCTCTTGGACCCGGGCACCTTCGTGGAAATGGGCGCGCTGATCAAGCAGCCCGGCAGCACCAGCGCCACCTACGGCGACGGCGTCGTCACCGGCCGCGGCTATATCGACGGCCGCCCGGTGGTGGTGATCTCCCACGATCAGACGGTGTACGGCGGATCGGTCAGCGAGATGTTCGGCCGCAAGGTCCGGGCCGTCATGGAATTCGCCTACAACAATGCCTGCCCCGTGGTGTGCATCAATGACTCCGGCGGTGCGCGCATCCAGGACGGTGTCACCTCCCTCGCCTGGTACGCGCTCATGTGCAAGCTGCAGGAAGACCTGTCCGGCTATGTGCCGATGGTCGCCATCATGCTGGGCAAATGCGCGGCGGGCTCGGTGTACGGCCCAATCAATATGGACACCCTCGTCGCCACCGAGGATTCCTACATGTTCGTCACCGGTCCCGAGGTCATTCGCGGCATTACCGGCGAGAACGTCACCGCCGAGGAACTGGGCGGCGCCCAGGCCCTGCAGCGCAACGGCACCGTCCACCATGTCGCCAAGACCGAGCAGGACGCCTTCGACTGGGCGCGGGAGTACCTGTCCTATCTGCCGTCGAGCTGCCTGGAACAGCCCCCGGTCGTCAATCCGGGCCTGGAGCCCGAGCTCACCGATACCGACCGCGAGCTGGACCGGTTCATTCCGGACTCCGACAAGGTCGGCTACGACATGCACGACATCCTGCTGCGCATCTTCGACGACGGCGCGTTCCACGAGATCAGCTCCGGGACCGCACAGAACCTGATCACCGGTTTCGCCCGCGTCGACGGCCGCCCGGTGGGCGTGATCGCCAATCAGCCGATCGTATTGGGCGGTGCGCTCGACGCGCTGTGCTCCGATAAGGCGGCGTACTTCATCCGCCTCTGCGATGCGTTCAATCTGCCGCTCGTCTATGTCGTCGACACCCCGGGCGTGTTGCCGGGCGTCGAGGAGGAGCGCAACGGCGTCATCAAGCGTGGCGGTCGTATGTTCCGCGCGCTGATCGAGGCGACCGTCCCGATCATCACCATTGTGACCCGCAAGGCCTACGGCGGCGGTTACGCGGTGATGGGCTGTAAGCAGCTGGGCTCGGATATCAGCCTGGCCTGGCCGACGGCACGGCTCGCGGTCATGGGCGCGGAGTCCATGATCAGCATTGTCGGACGCAAGCAGTTGGCCGCGGCTCCGGAGGATCAGCGCGAGGCCATGCGCGGTCAGATGATCGACTTCTACAACGCCACCGTCGCCACCCCGTGGACGGCGGCCGAGCGCGGCTACATCGACGGTGTCATCGAGCCGTCGCAGACCCGTCTGGAGATCCGCAAGGCACTGCAGTTGCTGCGCGACAAGAACGCCGTGCGCAAGCCGAATCCGCGCAAGCACAATCTGTTCCCGATGTGAGTAGTACCGGCCCGCGGTCAGCACTCACTGACCGCGGCCTCGCCGCGCAGTCGCGCGTCCAACCACAGCACCGCCTCCGGGTACCCGGTGACCGCCGCGACCACGTGTTCGCCGAATACGCTGCGGTACACCGCATTCGCTCCGAGCCCACACTGTTCGGAGACCAGATTGCGCGCCCCTCGCGGGGGTACCCAGAACTCCTGCTCGCCGTGGTAGATATACAGCGGCACAGCGGACTTCCGCCCTTCTAGGCGGGTGGCGCGGTAGATATCCTCGGCCAGATCGCTGTGTAGCGGATCCGGGAAATTCGCCGCGATATCGATGGGCAGATGGAAGATGCCCGGTAGCGCGAAGGTATCCACGCACTTGTTCTTCATGGGCGAGATAGCGATCCACTGCGCCAGATGATTCATGCGGGCGAGGATTTCGGGGCGCTCGCGACCCACGGCGAAGGTCGCCCCCATGAATACGCCGGATGCCAGATTGGCGTTCATACTCTCCGCGAGGATCTCGTAGTCCACGGGCACGCCCCCGAGCGCCGCACCGACGACCACCCCCGCCAGCTCCGGCGCGTATTCGTCCAGAAGCTTCGCCGCGGCATTGGTGGCGATGGCCCCACCGGAGTAGCCGATCATGCCGAAGTCGCTGGCACCGAACTCCTCCGACAGCGAACCGCGAACCGCCCTGATCGAGTCGAGCACCGCGTGCCCGGCCACATATGGTTCGGCGTAGGCCATGCGCGGACCCTCATGGTCCGGAATCAGCACCGCGTACCCGCGCGCCAGCGCCAGATAGGTGGTGGGTGGAATGAACTCGGACAGGTTCGTGTCGAGGGAAATCCCGTGTGTCAGTGTGTAACTCGGATTGCATTTGCGGCCGAGACCGTTGATCGGCACATTGTTCACCACAATGGGCCGATCCCCGGGTCCGGTCCACACTCCGGTCGGGATGACCAGTGACGCGATGGCGTAGGACGGCGCGCCCAGGGAGTCGGTGGTGCGGAACTTCAGTTGCAGCACCTGCCGCGGCGCCGGGAACATGAGGGGCGCGCCCGTGGCGGTGACATCACGCCATTCGAGGAGTTCACCGGGGGCGTAGATATCCAGGAATGTGGGCCAGTCGTCGACGAACGGGTCGCCGATGGGATCGGGCATGACCGCCGCGCGCAGCGCCGCCAGATCGGGTTCCAACCGGCCGGCATCCACCAGTGGGGCGTTCGGCGCGGCGGGGCCCAACGCGGGTGGGGGAATGAGCCGATCGATCCACTCCTGCACTGCGGGTAGCAATCCCGGAACCGGGGGAAGTCCGGCGGTATCCTCCGGCGGTGACATGGGCGGCTGCGCGATTGCCGCCACCGGAGTGAACGCTTGACCAAGTAGAGATGAGCTGCCGATTATCAAGAGAGCAGCGATAATTCGCGAACATCGACCCACACAAACCCCCGTGATCGGTCGCCCCATTCACGGCCCTGGCGGCCGGGCGCTCCGAGCGTAACGGCGCGGGCATGATCGATATCGCGGCGCGGACCCTTCGAAGCCACATCGAGACCAGGCCGCCGCTCCCTCGCGATCAGCGTCGCGGATCGCATCCGGCGACGGCGCCTCTCGAACACACCTCACTCACCGTCGTCGCGATTGCCCATGGGATGCGCGGGTACCCGATCAATGAACTCAGGAGGTCGATGTGGTGAAGACAACGTTCCGAGAACTGATCGACCGCGCCGGTCCGTTCGCCTCGGTGTACTTCGACAGCACCCGTGACACCGAGGACGCGGCTCGGCAGCTGGACCTGCGGTGTCGCTCCGTGCGCGACAAACTGAGTGCGGCGGGTGCCACCGACCGGATGTTGGGCGCACTGGATATCGCCTTCGCGGCGGGACCTGCCGCGCTGGGCCCGAGCGGTCGCGCATTGATCGCCGATACCGCCACTGTGCTGGTGGATGAGCAGATCCCCGAGCCGCCACCGCGGGAAACCGTACGGGTGTCCTCGCTGCCGTTCCTACTCCCCCTGATCGAACAACGGTCACCGCGGGCGCCGCACACCCAGGTGGCTACCAGCGCACACGATCTCGTCGGCCGCACCGAACCGCACCGCGCCGACGAGGCGGTACCGGCGGCGGCCGTCGCCGGTGGCAGCGACATCGTGCCGCTGGACGGTCAGCTCACGCTGCCCGACGGTGTCGGCGCACTACTGCGCTACCGAACCGAGAACTGATCAGGAGGTCAGCCGAATGACCGTACCGACCCCTCCGGGACGCGAACCCATACCACCGCAACCGGATCCGGACCCGATACCGCCGCAACCGGACCCGCGGCCACTGCCGGACCCGGAGCCGATGCCATATCCGCCGCAACCGGAACCCACGCCCCCGGCGCCGGAACCGCCGGGACCAGGCCCTGGGCCGCTACCCGAACCCGGCCCGCCAGATGTCATCTGAGGCCGGGGCAGCCGCGCTCGGTCCCCCACAGACCCGATCCCAACTACACAGAAAGGAGTCGCTATAGCATCTGAACAGCCGAAATACGGATACGGAAAAATCGAGTGGGCGCGATCGTCTCGCGTCCACTCGCTCGTTGGGTCGTCCCGCCCGTTCAGTCCTCCAGCGCCTGCTCCCGCAATGCCGTCAAGGTTCGCGCCAGTATCCGGGAGACGTGCATCTGTGAAATCCCCAGCTTGTCGGCGATCTGCGTCTGCGTCTTGTTCTCGAAGAACCGCATGATCAGTACCTGCTGCTCACGGTCGGGCAGTTCGGCGATCAGCGGTCGCACGGCCAGGAATTCGTCGACACGGTCATATCTGGGTTCGACCTCGCCGAGTACCTCCATGAGCGACAGCGGCGTGTTCTCGCTGTCGTCACCGGTTACGGCGTCCAGGGAGGAGAGCTGGTAGGCATTGCCCGCGATGAGCGCCTGGGTGACCTCCACCAGCTCGACGCCGAGTTCCTCGGCGATCTCCCGAGCTTTGGGCATCCGCCCCTTGTGCTGCGCGAGCCTGTCGATGGCGCCACCGATACTGAGCTGAATCTCTTTGGTGCGGCGGGGAACTCGCACCGCCCAGGTATTGTCGCGGAAGTGGCGCCGTACCTCGCCCATAACGGTCGGTACGGCGAAGGACAGAAAAGACGAGCCGCGCGTGACGTCGAAGCGGTCCACCGCCTGGACGAGGCCGACGCGGGCCACCTGGAGCAGGTCGTCGAAACTCTCACCGCGGCCGGAGAACTTGCGGGCGATATGATCAGCGAGAGGCATACACCGCCCGATCAGCTTCTCGCGCACCACTTCTCGCTGGCGATCAGCCGGATCGATCGCCGCCAGCTCTTTGAACATCGGCTCGATATTGTCGTAACTGTCGCCGCGGCTGCGCGACCGCGCTCCGGTGCGCGCTCCGGTGCGCGCTCCGGCGTCATCCGACATCTGCTTCACCTCGAACGCGGCTGAACTCGACGAGCGTGGGATAGCCACCGATGGTCACGTCGAACGGACTTCGTTGCGCGACAATTGTTTCGGTAAGGGTCTCCAGCACGTGCCAGGCGAAGCCTGTCTCGTCGAGCGCATCGGCGTCCGAGGCCACCGCCGACACCCGCACCCGCATACGCTCGTGGTCGAAATCGAAATCACAGTCGATGGCGGTATCCGGCACCGCCGCCACAATCAACGCGGTCGCCACCTCATCGAGCGCCACGCGAATATCAGTCACCTCGTCGAGTGCGAAATCGGCTATGAGAGCCACAGTCTCGGCGAGGGCGCGCAGCATGGTGAGCTGCCCGAGATCGGCCGGCACCCGGATACCGATCGTCGCGGTATCCGTGTCCGGTTGAGAAATCCAATCACTCATGCGTCTCTCCGCCTGTCCATTGCCGAGCCGGAGAGCCGCGACCCTCCGTCGACTATTGCCCGATCCATTGGTCCGTTGCATCATTGTCGAACACTCACGAGTTCGGCGGGTGATGATCACGAGCGGGCACAGCCGGATGGGCGGTACCGAGCGGACTACCGGGGGGTATCGGCCTGCGAAGAATCAGCACTGTAGCCACGGGTCGGCCTTCCTTCCTGGTACATGTCTCTTCGACGCGTACCCTGTGCCGATCCGCCGAAACCCGCACATCCGTCAGCTGTAATCAGCTGTAATCAGGTGTGTTCTGGCCGCTGATGCACGGTCAGCAGCAAATGGTCGAAGCGCGTACGCAATTCGACCGCCGCGCCGCCCATGACGGTCAGCTCGGCCACCAGCTGCCCCGCCAGGGTGCGGACTTTCGTATTGGTCTCTTGAGAGCGCCAGGTCAGCACGCGAAACGCCTGTTCGGAATTGATTCCGTAGACGAGCATGAGCGCGCCCTTGGCCTGTTCGATCACCGCGCGCGCTCGATACAGTTCAGGCAACGTGTCATCCAAGGTTTCCTGCCGATGTTCGGCGAGGGTATCGGTCACGTCGATGTAGAAACCCGACGTGCCGATCACTGTGTTCTTCTCATCAACCATGTGGTCACCCACCACGATCACGTGGTGTTCCGCACCATCGACGTCGAGGATGCGGTGCCGGCTGCAGAACGGTTCCCCGTCCTCTACGGCCCGGGCGATGGAGATGGCGACCTGAGCGCGATCCTCGGGGTGTTTGTGCCGCAGGAGCAGTTCGGTGGTCGGCGTTACCGTTCCCGGGGCGTAGCCGTGGATCGCGGCCACTTCGTCGGACCATTCCCATTGCTGATCGTCATACCAGAATCGGAAGCTGCCCACACTCTGCGGATGACCGCTGCCGATCACCCGCTCCAGGGTTTGCGCGTCCTCCGGGGACAACTCCCCACTGTGTGTCACCTCATGAGTATCCGCCGCGATCCGGTGCCCGGTGGGCGGATCGGTGGGACCGGGTCGGAACTCGATCCCACCCACACGCAGTGAGCGATCACGCCTCCAATGCGTCCTGGATCGACGCGAAATAGCAGAACAGCGGTCGCACTCCGGTCACGTCGAGCACGCGCTCGACCTCTCGGCGGGCGGCCACAACTCGCAGCTCGACCCCGTGCGCGGCGGCGGTATCCTTGGCCGCGGCGAGCGCTAGCGCGCTGCTGATGCTGAGGAACCGGGTCTGGCGGAAGTCGACGACCACAGCTCGTGAACTGGAAGTCACCGCCTTATCCAGCGCGTCGGAGAACTCCGAGAATATGGCGGCATCGAGTTCACCTTCGACCCGCACAATTGTGCACCTTCGGTATCGATCACTCACCGGTGGTGCGTGGCGTCCCGAATAGCCTGGTTTCGACTCGTCGGGTCGGGTGTCGACTTCGACACCGCGCTGGAGCACGGCAATGGCAGACATGTGACTAGACCTCCCATGTCAGGGGGATATTCCAGTTCCTGCGCGGAGGTCTTCGGCAATGAGGCCGGACGACTTGTCGGACGAAAGTGAGCTACGTTGCCCCATCGCCCGGACTCCGCGAATGGTTCCGTGCGCGAACCGGGTCGGCTGTAGTCTCAACCTGGTCACATTGTGTCACGCTACGGCGGATCTGTCACAGATTCAATGAGTTCGGCGGTATCGGCAACTATTAGCTCGTGGCCCGCAACGCCTTTGCACAGTTGCGTTTTCAATCCGCTGAATAGCCGGGAAAGCTCACCACCCTCGATTTACTTTCGTCGCCACCCGACATTTCGTTTTCGGTAGCGGTGACCTGTTCAAATGTGGAGTGCGGCGGGATGGGCGGTACATCCGGATCGCACCGGAAATCGAGTACCCACGGTCGTTCGTCGGCAAGCGCCTCTCCCCAGGCGCCCGCAATGCGCTCGGGGTCGTCGATATTTGCCGCACCCAGTCCAAGATCTCGAGCAAACGCCGCGTAATCGACATCCGGGAGTGTCTGCGACGCCGTGAACTTGGGTGTGCCCGCCATCGCGCGCATCTCCCAGCTCATCTGGGTGAGATCGTTGTTGTGCAGCACCGCCACCACCAGACGGGGATCCTCCCAGCGCCGCCAGTACCGGGCGATAGTGATGAGTTCGGCGAGGCCGTTCATCTGCATCTGGCGCGCGCCTGATCGGAATCGGGAAGGAACTGGGTGTAGGGAAAGTTCCATTCTCGTAGCCGAGCCAGGATCACATTACCGACCAGTTCCGTCACCACAACCTCCCTGCGCCTGAAACCCTTTCGTGGACGACCTGCCCGAAGGTTCTGGAGGTAAACGGAAATCGGTGAACCGAAGCGAAGGCTTTGCGAATATCGTGACGTGGCACGCCCGCGGGGCCGATGATCGCGTTGTCACCGGCCGAGTGGCAGTGTCAGTTGCCCGACTTGGTCCGCCAGTCGCGGACCGCGTCGCGTACTCGGTCGAACAGCGCCATCGGTGGGCCGACAACGAGATTCGCGAGCGCGGATTCCCCCGTACCCGGGTGCGGCCGGGTGGGCGCGGTCGCCTCGGCGACCCGTACCGCGGTGGCCAGGGCAGCGCGTTCGGACTGCGAGGTCTGTTGCAGCAGCTGTCCGAACTCCTCCTTCTCCTCCATTTCGGCGTGTTCGACGACCTGCTGGGCGAAGTTCCGGAACCGCTGGTCGAATTCCCGGTGCTCCACGCCCAGGTCGTAGAGCGCGGCCAGCTCCTGCTTGGCCAGGTCCTCCTCGTGCAGTCGGGCGTCGACGATCCGGTCGGGGACGAATACCCGCCGCGAGGTCGGGTGCACCACCTCCTCTTCGGCGGCCTCGTGTACCGCGAGCAGGCGCACGAGATCCTCGAACGGTTCGCGTTTGACGCCGGGCGCGGCGGTTCGCACCTGTTCGAGGAGCTGCTTGATTCGATTGTGCTGTGCCATCAGCAGTTCGACGACATCCTGTTCCTGTTCGGTGGCCATGGACGACTCCTCCGATCGTGGACGGTTCTCTCGGCACGTACCCGTCACACAGCCCGTCACACCCGCGGCGGATGGTTTCGCGGGCAGCGCCCCCGCACGAAACCTCATCGACCACGGCGAATTGCCCGGCGATTTCTCGCCGGGCAATTCGTCGGTCAGTGTGAACTATTGGTCAGTGTGAACTTTCAATCTGCCTTCCGGGACGACTCGGTGTCGCGCCGGGGCCGGATCAGCGGTCGCGCTCCTGATGTGCGCGCTGGCGCTGTTCCTCGAACTCGGCCTGAGCCCGTTCCTTTTCGGCCTCTGCTTCCTTCTTGGCCGCTTCGCGCTGCGACTCCGCCCGGTCCTGCTGGGCGCGACCCTCGTCACGCATATCCTCGCGGCCGAAGACAGTACCCGCGGCCTCCTTTACTTTGCCCTTGACACCTTCAACAGTGCCTTCGACGCCTTCACGGAATCCGCCTTTGTCGTGCTCGGACAAGACATTCACCTCCAGGGTGGTCGATCAATCACTGACAATTCGGCGATACCCGGCAGATCCGGGCCGAAACACCCACCCGTGGATCGAAAGTCATTGTGGCGCATCAATATTTGTGTCATCACCAACTCCACGACGCCGCTGCAACCACGGCAGCAGCCCCCAGACCACCGCGAACAGCGCCGCGAACAGCAGCCCTGCCGCCACCCCGACAATCGTGCCCGCGACCACATCGAAAATCAGCACAACCACTCCGGTCAGGGCCACCCCCAAAAGTGCCAATCCAACTAGACCGAACTTGTGTGCCGACTCCACGACCGCACGCAATCTATGGCGGCGGAACAGAATACGATGCGCCGATACGGGCGCTACCAAGAATACCGTCGCCCCGATGGAAGCGGATACGGTCACCAGGTACAGCACGCGCATCGGATCCGTCAGCATGTCGAATCGCGATTGGAATGGCAGGATCATCAGGAACCCGGTGAGCAATTGCACACCGGTCTGCACAACGCGCGTCTCTTGAATCAAACTGTTCCAATTCCGGTCCAGTCGTTCGGTTTCTGTTTCGTGCCGTGCTTCCCAATTCCACAGACCGTCCGCGCTCAGCCCCGAGGCCTCGTGGGCGGTTTCGGACCGCCCGCCCGGAGTCCGGCCCGGCGGTCGTATTCGCGGATCGCGTCTACCGGCTCGTCCTTGGTCATCTTCCATCGTCCGGATATCTCTAGTCGGCCCGCCACATCGAGCAGGTGTTCGGCCCGCTCATCGGACGGTCCGCGCTGCTTCCCGGGCTCCCAGTGGTCGCCCATCTTCTCGTATTGGAGGCCTTACCCACGCACCATTTACCCAATCAACACCCGAGTACACCGTTTCGCATCGGACAGGCCGGTAATCCGGGACCTATGACGTCGCTGTGGTTAGCAGATTTCCGTCCACCGGCTCGCCCGCCGCTGCAACCGGGCCTGCATTTCGACAATGTCGTGGTCGGCGGCGGACTCACCGGATTGGTGACCGCGCTGCTGCTGGCCGAGCAGGGCGCCGAGGTGGCGGTGGTCGAGGCCATGCGGCTCGGCTGCGGCACCACCGGCAATACCACCGGCAAGATCAGCCTGCTGCAGAACACGCGCGCCAGCGAGATCCGCACCGCGCACAGCGAATCGGTGCTGCGCGACTACGTCGACGCCAATCGGGAAGGCCAGCGGTGGCTGCTGTGGTACTGCGTCGAACACGACATACCGCTGCAACGCGCTCCGGCCCTCACCTACGCCCAGACCGAGCGCGCGGTGCCGCAGCTGCGCGCCGAACTCGACGCCACCCGCAAGGCCGGCCTGGAGACGTTTTTCGTCACCGATCTCGAGGTACCGTTCCCGAATCACGGCGCGGTACAACTCGACGATCAGGCCCAGCTCGACACCATCGACGTGGTGGCGGCCCTGGCCCGCGATCTGGACGCCCGTGGCGTGCCGATTTTCGAGGGCACCCGGGTGCGCGGTCTACACAGTTCCGGGAACCGGCAGATCTTGGAAACCGAACACGGCGACGTCACCGCCCGCACCGTCATCCTGGCGACCGGCACCCCGATATTCGACCGCGGCGGCTTCTTCGCGCGGCTGGAACCGCGGCGTTCCTACGCGACGGCGTTCCTCGTGCCGGGACCGATCCCTCGTGGGATGTACATCAGCGCCGACTCCCCCACACGTTCCCTGCGATACGTACCCACCGAGAACTGCGAGCTCCTGCTCGTCGGTGGCCACGGACACGGCGTGGGGCGCACGCGATCGGCCGCCGCGCACGCCGACGCCATCGTGCGCTGGACCCAGCGGATCTTCCCCGGCGCCGAACCGGTATCGCACTGGTCCGCCCAGGACTACCATCCCATCGGTCAACTGCCCTACGTCGGCCCACTGCTGCCCCGGCAGGACCGGGTTCTCGTCGCCACCGGCTTCGACAAATGGGGTCTGACCAACGCCGTCTCCGCCGCCCAGACGCTGGCGGGCCGGATTATCGGCAAACCGCCGGAGTGGTCGCGGGTCTACAGCACGTGGCATCCGCGCGAACTGGCCGGCGCCTTCTCCGCGCTCACCACCAATGCCGCGGTGGCCCTGCGTCTTTCGGCCGGATGGCTCGGTTTCGGCCCGCGCGACGCGCTGCGCGAGAATGGCGTGCCGGCCGAGGGCGAGGGGCGAATCGAACGCCACGGCCTGCGACCGACCGCGGTATCCACGGTCGACGGCCGCACCTGCCGGGTGTCGGCGGTGTGCCCGCACCTGGGTGGCATTCTGCGGTGGAACGATGACGAGAAGTCCTGGGATTGCCCGCTGCACGGCTCCCGATTCACCTGCGACGGCCGCGTTATCGAGGGTCCGGCGACCCGGCCGCTGGCGGATACCGACCATGACACCGAACATGATTGACACCGTCGGCCCCGGGTATGCCAGCAGCATGGTCCTCACTATCGAGCACCTGCTGAGCACCCTCACCCTAGTGGTGAATACGCTGCTGGAGAACGATATTCCGTTCGCTGTCGGCGGCGGATGCGCGGTGTATGCCCGTGGTGGACCGCCCTCGGATCACGATGTGGATATCTTCGTCAAACCCGTCGACGCCGACCGCGCCCGCAACGCGCTCGTCGAGGTCGGGATGCGCCCGGTGGATCCCCCCGAGGACTGGCTCACCAAGGTCTATGACGGCACCCTCCTGGTCGATATCGTCTTCCGCCCCAATTACCGCACCGTCACCGATGAAATGCTGAACCGGGGCGCCTGGATGCGCGTCGGCCCCGCCGCCGCACCGGTGCTCAGCGGCACCGATCTGATGGTGGACAAACTCATGGTGCTCGATCCGCACCGCCTCGATTTCACCCGGCTGCTGGCCATTGCCCGCGATCTGCGTGAACAGGTGAACTGGCGGCAGGTGCGGGAGGAGACGTCGATGTCGCCGTACGCGCGGGCATTCCTCAATCTGCTCGACGACCTGGGCATCAGCCATAATCGAGAGGCCGAATCCATGAATGGCAATACCGGCGGCGACAACGTCGTGCCGCAATACCTCGTCGCCAATCTGCGGCGCGCCTTCGCCGAGGATCCGCGCACCGCCGAACTCGGTGTCCAGGTGACGATTCGGGGCAATGTGGTGGTGCTCAGCGGTGAGGTGGGCAGCGCGGAGCGTCGCCAGCAGTTGGAGGCGGTGGTGCATGAGCACGCACCGAAACTACGGGTGCACAACGATGTTCGGGTGTCGACTCCGGCCGCACCCGCGGACACCGAGGAGCTGACCTGAACGCGCACATTCGTATTGCCGCCGTCGGAGACGTGCATCTGGGTACGGACTCCGTCGGGGCACTGCGGCCCGCACTGGCGGAACTGCCACACCGCGCCGACGTCCTGCTGTTGGCCGGGGATCTCACCCGGCACGGCACCGTGGACGAAGCCCGGGTGGTGGCAATGGAATTCGTCGATGTCGGGGTACCGGTGCTCGCGGTGCTCGGCAATCACGATCATCACAGCGACGCCGAGGTCGAGATCGCGAAACTGCTCACCGATCACGGCATTACGGTGCTCGAGGGTGAGTCCGCGGTCGTACACGTACACGGCCAGACCGTCGGGGTGGCGGGTACCAAGGGCTTCGGTGGCGGCTTCACCGGCAAATGCGCGAGCGTCTTCGGGGAGCGACAGATGCGGGAATTCGCGTCACACTCCGTCGATCTCGCGCAGTCGCTGCACGAGGCGCTGACGGAGTTACATACGGATGTGACGGTCGCGCTCACCCACTACTCTCCGGTCACCGACACCCTGCACGGCGAACCCCGGGAGATATACCCATTCCTCGGCTCCTATCTGCTCGGCGAGGCCATCGACGACTGCGGTGCGGATCTGGCACTGCACGGGCACGCGCACGCGGGCACCGAGCGCGGCACCACACCGGGTGGGACCCGGGTCCGCAATGTGGCGCAGCCGGTGATTCGAGCGGCCTTCGCCGTCTACGACCTGCACCCGGCTCCCGCCGACGACTGAGCACCCAGCCCACCGAGTACGCCGTCGGGCCTACACGCCAGCTCAACCGCGCTGCCACGCTGGGCTTTTCGATATTGTCCGAATCGTTTTCCGGAATCGGAGCCGAACGCATCGGTTTCACCCCACGGTCGGCGGGCATACGGCGTATATGAGGGCCGCCTCGAGCGAAACAGCTGCCCTGAACGTGCTCATCTGGCACGTTCAGCCCTCCTGGACCACCTCCTTCGTCCAAGGCCCGCACAATTATCTGCTGCCGACCGATCCTGCCCTCGGCAAGTGGGGGCGAGGTCGCGAGGGACAGTCCTGGCCGGATCGCGTGGTCGAGATCGACCCCGCCGACCTCGCCGATACCTAGGTGGATGTCGTTGTACTGCAACGTCCGCACGAGTTGGAGCTGACCGAGCAGTGGCTCGACCGCCGCCCGGGACGCGATCTGCCCGCGGTGTACGTCGAGCACGACACCCCGCGCGAGCATGCCGCACTGTCTCGGCATCCCCTCGCCGACCGCACCGATATCCCGCTGGTCCACGTCACCGACTTCAATCGCCTCATGTGGGACAACGGACGCTGTCCGACCCGTGTCATTCCGCACGGCGTCATCGATCCGGGATACCTCTGCACCGCCGAATCGGCCCGTGCCGCAACGATCATCAACCTGCCGTACCGGCGCTGGCGAATTGCTGGCACCGATTTGCTGGCGGGTCTCTCCGACGCCGCACCCATCGATGTCTACGGTCTCGGAATCATCGCGATGGCGTTGACGCTGACTGCCGCCGGCTACGGCTTCGAGGGCTGGGCGATACTCGGGACCGTGGCCACGGTACTGCTGTTGACCAGTGGTATCGCAATCATAGTTATCGAACACCGCCGGGTGAAGCATCGCGAAGGCCATCGACTACAGGAGCAGGAGGGCCACTGACTCTCGCCGGTCACCGATTCTCGCCCCGAGCATCGCCCACCGAACGCACCCCGATCCTCACCTCTCCGGCGCGCCCACCGTTTCCGCCGACGCCGCACAACAGCTGTGCGACATGATGCGGCCGGAAAGCACCAATTGGCGCGATGAGGGATCGACGGTTGGCCGGGTGGCTTTCGACGGCACCGTGCACAACTGGGCAATGCGCAATAGCGGCGTAAACGCCGCTGTGCTGAACGATCGAGCCGTGGTGGACGGAATCATCACGGCGGAATGTCCGGATGTCCGAGCGGCCACCTTACAGGCCCTGCAGATCGACAACCTTGCTGACGGATTGGCGGGATTCTGATGTCTACTCCTACCCACCCGGCTCGCACCGCGTGTGCTGCCGCGGCCATCGCCCTGGCGACCACATTGCTCGCCGCCGGCTGTGGCGAGGCCGAGAAAGTCGTGAACAAGGGGGGCGATACCCCCTGTACCGAATTCGTCCAACAGGACGCGGAAAAGCAGCGTGTAACCGTCCGCAAATTCCTGGAACAAGAACAAAATACGACCACCGAACCCACCGCCGACACCGTCGACGCGGCCATAGTGACGATAAAGCTCATGTGCGAGGCACAAGCCAATCCCGACACCCCCATCAAGCAGGCGGACCTCACCGGGGTGTTCGTACCGAAGTAGCGCCGAACCGCCCCATGCGCAAACCCTTGGCATACTGAAATACCCGCTCCCCCTGCATATTCGAGGTTGCAGATGCACTTGCATCTGTATGGAGCACAGTCATAGACTCACCTTGCAAGGTAGACAGGGGACAACCACAGAGCCAAGCGGCGAATTGTTGGTGATTCTTCGCCATCGGTTTGCCGCCGGCCGGGCGTCAGGGGCGTTCGCATGAACCAGCCAATCAACCTCAGCCGACTCGGGTTCGCCGACAGTAGTCGCGAACACGGTTATTCACGCGAGACGGCAACGGCATTCGTGATCGACAAGGTCGAATCCACCGGAGCGGCCACTCGGTACGATTTCGATGTCGAACGAATCGTCACCACGGCGCACGCAATGGTGAACGACTGGGATCTACATCTGATACATCCGGAAGCCTTCTGGCGCATCGCGTCCAGCTTCATCCGGCAGTAGCAGCCGTCCCATTCAGATATCCCGGGGTGAATCCCCCGGGATTCTTGGGCATATATAGATTCTTGGGCATATATAAGGGCCGCAGATATGGTAAAGGCCGCCGCAATGCGGCGGCCTTTACGGTCTGACTCTCGAAGACTCCTCGTCAGGGACTCTCGATCAGAGACTCTCGGCCTTCTGCATCAGCAGCTTGCGCGATCGCTCCGGCGCTTCGGCCTGCACACTCAGCTGGTCCATGACCTGCCGGTACAGCTCGAGGTCCGCCCGCTGATCCAGGTACAGCGCACTCGTCAACTGTTCCAGGTAGACGATATCGGGCAATTCCGGCTCCGCGAAACGCAGCATGGTGAACGAACTCCCCGACGCCGCATGGCCGCCCGCCGCGTACGGCAGTACCTGAATCGTAATATTGGGCCGCTGCGACATCTCCACCAGATGCTCGATCTGTTCCCGCATCACCTTCGGCCCGCCCACGGGACGATGCAGTACCGCCTCATCCAGCACCGCCCAGAAACTCGGCGCACCGGGCCGAATCAGCAACTCCTGCCGACGCTTGCGCAGCGATACCCGCCGCTCCGCATCGGCGTCATGCCCGAGCGCCACCACCGAACGGGCGTAGTCCGGGGTCTGCAGCAGACCCGGAATCAATTGCCCCTCATAAGTACGAATGCTCTTGGCCGCGTGTTCGAGTCCTAGATAGGTCTCGAACCAGTTCGGCAGCAGATCGCTGTAGCGATGCCACCAACCGGGCTGGTTGGCCTTGCGGACCAACTCCAGGAAGGCCTCACGCTCGCCGGGATCGTCAACGCCATAGAGCGACAACAGATCCCGGACATCGCGTTCCTTGAATCCCGTGCGCCCCAACTCGAGGCGACTGATCTTCGCGTGGGAGCCGCGGATGTGGTCACCAGCGGCTTCCCTCGTGATACCGCGTTCAATACGAAGCTTGCGCAGCTGACCACCGACGGCGATGCGCAATGCGGTCGGGCCACGCTCGGCGACAGTGGAATCCACCCGACCGGGGCCTACCGGTTCTGCGATCATTTGGGCCTACTCCGTTGCTCGGCAATTTCCGGCAGTGGACCACAACTATCGTCGCGAACCACCGCGCCGATTGCCAATGCTACCTTTCAGCACGCCAGATCGTCGAACTCTCCGGTCTTCGCGCCGCGCAGGAACGCATCGATCTCGGGGCGGGTGTAGACCAGCACCGCCCCCTGGGGGTCACGCGAGTTCCGCATCGCCACGAGGCCACTCGCGAGTTCCGCCACTTCCACACAGTTCCCGCTGGGGTTACTGAATGTGCTCTTGCGCCAGGACAGTTCAGAGGGATCGATACGGGTTGCCGATATGCGTGTCATTTCCGACTCCTTGCCAGTACCGCCCGCAGACGGTGTGCCCAGTACTTGCAAACGTTCGATCAGATGTTCTTACAGTTGCAACCGCAACTTGAACGATAGCACGCAGATAGCCCGCTATCGATCCCCACGAACACCCTGTTCCTTTGCAACACAACAGCTTTGATCTTGGTAGCCGGAACGGGCATGCGAAGTTGCGAAGATATCCGGGCATTTCCGACTGGTCGGTTCTATAACCCGCAGGTCCGGCAATACCCGCATCACCCACGTCAACTTTTGCCGAATCTTGTACTGTCACTGGGCAGATCAACCCTTGTTCGCAACGCGCGCTCTCGTCGAGGAGATCCTCATGTCCGAACCCAACCCCGCGATCCGCACCGACATCCCCCACTCCGCACGGATCTGGAACTATTGGATGGGTGGCAAGGACAATTACGACATCGACAGAGTCGTAGGCGATGCCAGCCTCGAGATCGATCCGGACATCTCGGCCATGGCAGTGCAATCGCGGCAGTTCCTGATTCGCGCGGTCAGCTTCCTCGCGAGCGAGGTCGGCCTTCGCCAGTTCCTCGATATCGGCACCGGTCTGCCCACCATGCAGAACACCCACGAGGTGGCGCAGAGTGTGTCGGCGGAATCCAAGGTCGTCTACGTCGACAATGACCCGCTGGTCCTCGCGCACGCCCGCGCCCTGCTCACCAGCACCACCGACGAGGGTGTCACCACCTATATAGAAGCCGACTTCCACGATCCGGAGAACATCCTCCAGGCGGCCAGCCAGGTCCTGAACTTCACCCAGCCGATCGGCGTCATGTTCATGGGTGTGCTCGGGCACGCGCGCAGCTACGAGGATATGCAGCGCATCATCCGCACGGTCATGGACGCCGTACCGTCGGGCAGCTACCTGGTGTTCTGGGACGGCACCATCGACAACCCCAATTACGTGAAGCTGTGCGAGGAATACACCAAGTCGGGCGGCGTGCCCTACGAGCCGCGGACGAAGGAGCAACTCGAGGTCGCCTTCGAGGGCATGGAGTTGGTCGAACCCGGCTTCTCACCGATCACCCGCTGGCGTACCGACACCGCCCAGATCGGCTCCATTCAGGACGTCTCCGCCTACGGCGGGGTAGCTCGTAAACCCTGACGCCACAACAACATCAAAAGGGACAATCTCGGCCCGACGCGAATGGTCGATCGTGCAAATGTGCTTGCATCTGCACGACACGGCCCCCTAAACTCGTCGTAGACGAATATGGCCGGAATGCGCCGGATCGTATTGGGAAAGCCCCGCGCCAGCGTCGCCAACCGATATTCCGCTTGCGGCCAGAGGCGTCCCAATGACTCAAATGCTTTCGCGTTCCGGCTCTCCGCGCTCCACCGGGTCCGGAAAAGCCCCCTACACCGAACCTTCCGGTGACTGTTCGGTAGATCCGCGGTCCCTCACCTACCGGCAGGCCCGCGCCATCCTCCGCGCACACGACCAACATTTCGCGTGCCGCCAGTACCTGGCGGCCGTGGCGTACCTGTCCGCGGACAACGACGACGATTAGCCCTCTCGCAGACCGACTCTTGCACCGAGATCACTTTGCGGCGTGTTTTCCCTTGCGTGCCACCGGATGCGGCGGGTACCCCGGAAAGGGGAACAACCGGCCAGTGGAACGAGCGCGAGATGATTCTGACTACCGCACTAGACCTGATCGCCATGCCCGACCTGCACGCGCAGGTCTTCAATCCAACTCCCGAGACGCCGCCGGTGGCGGACAAGCTATTGCGGCTGGTCCGCTACTTCACCTGGTTCGTCCTGCTAGCCGGCACCCTCGCCATTATCTACGCGGGCGGCAAGTTCGCCTGGGAGAAGTGGCAGGGTGGCCCGCTCGAATCGCCCAAGCGCATCGCGGGCGCTCTGGTCGGCGGTATCGTCGCGACCAGTGCGGGCACCATTATGAACGCGGCCATCGGCGCCGTATAACGTCCGGCTGAGTCCTGGCATCACCCAGGCGCGCAGTGGATCGAATCCTCGTCCCAGACAATGGGAGCGAGCGACCATGGGAGTGCGTCAAGCCGTGGCGGCGTGCGAGATCCCCTCGGCGGTACCGTCGAAAGTCTCCGCCACACCGACCAGTTCTACGAAGCGCGCCATCACCTTCTGGTGGTACATGCCGAACAGATCCTCGAACAGCGCCAGCTGCGCCGCGCTCGGCCCACCATCGGATTCCCAGACCGCCACCAGCGCTCGCCACACCAGCACATGCAGATCCGGAGAAGCCGCGAAGAATGCCTCGACCGCCTCCGGCACCTCGAGCACCATATCGCCGAGGGAGTTCAGTACCGAGCGCCGCATGGTCTGACCGAGTGCGGTCTGCAGGCGGCGCAGCAGCGCCAGTTCGATGGTGAGCATGCGTCGCGGATCCGGATTCTTGCTCCGGGCAATGATTTCCAGCGCGTCGATATCGGCCTTGAGTACCGCGGAGTCGATACGGCGATCGGCCTCGGTGTAGTCGAGCAGCGTATCGAGAACGATGGCACGTTCCTCGTCGACGATATTGCCGAACATCTCCAGCGCGATCTCGGGCATGGGCATGGACAGCCGGAACAGCCGGCGGTACACCTCCACCCCGCCCTGGGTGCGCACATCGCGAATGGTGAAGCCCTTGCCGCGGTGCGCGTCCACGAATCCGTATGACTCGAGGCGTCCCAGAATCAGTTGGGCCGTCGCGCGATTCATATTGAACTCATCCGCGACCTGCCGAACGGACGGCATCAGTTCGCCGGGAGCGTACTGCCCGAACGCGACGCGGCGCGCGAGCTCATCCGCAACGTCCGCGACGACGGTCCGCTCTCCCATCGTGACACCCTCCATACCGAATCTACGTCCCAGACAGTCTAAGTGGTAGCAGGGCAAACCGCATACGCACGCGGAATTCGCGGAACTACCGGAAAACGCCTAGTGAGCGAGCAATTGCGAGACCGTCACGAATGTGTAGCCGCGGGCCCGGAGTTCCTTCGCCAGGAGTGGAATGGCGGCTCGGGAGGCCGCGCCGGACTCATACATGGCGTGCAGCAGGATAATCGAGCCCGGGCGGACCCGATCCAGCGTCTCAGCCACGATCTCGGCGACATTCGCGCGCTTGCCGGAGTCTGGTTCCACATCCCACATGACGGTGGTGCGGTCGTGGCGCGACAGGTACCACGGCAGCGTGAGCAGCTTCTTACCGAACGGCGGACGGAACGTAATCGGCCCCTGGTAGCCGGTTTTCGCGATCTCGGCGTCGGTGCGTTCGACCTCGTCGCGCACGGTACCGGGGGTTACCCTCACTCCTCGCCGACCGGATCGGCCGCGAGGGCCCGGGCCCAGCGATTCGACCACGCCCACACCGGTTCCAGCGCGACACCGAGTTCCTTTCCAGCAGCGGTCAATTCGTACGACTTGTCGGTTTGTTTAACCACCAGCCCCGCCTGCTGCAATCGCTGCAATCGGACCGACAGCATGCTCGACGAGCAATTGCCCATCCGGCGGCGCAATTCCAGGAAACCGAGCGGCCCCGGTTCGAGTTCCCAGAGCACGCGGAGCACCCAGCGCTGCCCGAGCAGGTCCATGGCCGTCAATAGGGGCGCGGCCGCGGCGTCGGCGCGGCTCGCGGCGGGGGGTTCGCTTGCACTTCTCATTTCGAACCACCATAGTGGTGCTAAATCAGAAGCAAGAGCGTGGGGCGCGTGGCCCCCGAATGGAGGGTGCACGAGTGGGCTCGGAAGAACGTCGAATTGTGTTGATCACCGGGGCTTCTCGTGGAATCGGCGCCGAGGCGGCACGGATTCTCGGACAGCGTGGCGACCATGTGGTGGTCAACTACCGGGAAAAGCGCAAGCGCGCCGAGACCATTGCGGCGGAGATCGCCGCGGCGGGTGGCAGTGCGTCGGTGGCGGGTGCGGATATCACCGACGCCGCCGCGGCGGCCGGACTCGTCGATACCGTGGTCGGCGAGTTCGGACGGCTGGATATCCTGGTACTCAATGCTTCCGGCGGTTTGGAGCAGGGCGCGGCGGCGGATTACGCCATGGCGGTCAATCGAGATGCCCAGACCCGACTGGTTCGACTGGCGCTTCCCCGTATGGCGCCCGGCGCCCGGATCGTCTTCGTCACCAGCCACCAGGCCCATTTCTCCGCGACTCGGCCGGTACCGGGCGGGTATGAGCCCATTGCCCGCAGCAAGCGCGCGGGCGAGGACGCGCTACGTGACATGGTCGGCGAATTCGACCGGCGGGGAATCGGTTTCGTGGTGGTCTCCGGCGATATGATCGACGGCACCATTATCGTGCGACTGCTCGAACGGCGAGATCCGGATGCCGTCGCCACCCGCCGCGAACACGGTGCGCTGCCGACGGTCGAGGAGTTCGCGATGGCCATTGCCGACGCGACCGCTCGACCGGCCGAATCCGGGCACACGATCTATGTCGGTGGGGCGGATTTTCATGGCAGCATCGCCACATGCCCCACTGGATCGGCATCCTTCCCCAATTCCTCCTCGCCTGCCTGATACTGGCCGCACTGCCCGGCCCCGCCACCGCCCTGTTCCTCCAGCGCTCGGTGCGCGACGGGCGGGCAGCGGGGCTCGCGGCCGTGGCGGGCAATGAGATCGGTGTCTTCGCGTGGACGCTGGCCGGAGGCGCCGGACTGTCCGCACTGCTGGTCGCCAATCGGATACTCAGCCACACCCTGCACATTGTCGGGGCGGCGGTATTGATCTGGCTCGGCGTGCAGGCGTGGCGTAGCGCCCGACGGCCCGAGGATTTCACCGCCGCACCCCTACCGCCGCGGGGACGCTCCACCGCCGCCTCCTTCCGCGCCTCGCTCATCTCCGTCGCGGCCAATCCCAAGGCCGCCGTCTTCGGGCTGACCATCCTGCCGCAGTTCCTGCCGTCGACCGGGCCGGTGCTGCCGACGGTGCTCATTCTCGCCGCCATTCAGGTCGTCGTGGATACGCTCTGGCGCGTGGGAGTCGCGCTCGCGGCCGAGCGGGCCGGGGCCTGGCTGCGGAACAACCGCATCCGGCAGCGGGTGGAGCGCGCCCTGGGTGTGATCCTCGTGGCGCTGGGCTTCGGTGTGACCGCGGACGCCCGCTGAGCGGGGGTGTACCACCGGATGCGGTGGGAATTCCGTAAGCATGGTGAACGATGTCGAGAAGCGGTGGTCGGATCCGCGGACGTTCCGGCACGCGGCCTGGTACGTGGTCGCGGTGCTGGTCACGACCGTTGTGGCGGTCGCGCTGACCATGACCTGGGCGGGCCGTCGTTCCGAGTGTTCGGATGCGGATACCGCGCTGTGCGACACCATGGCACGGACGGTGGTGGGGTTGGGGCCGGGCGGGGTGTTGCTACTGGGTGGGATCGGGGCGTTCGTCATGACCTTTCTGCAATGGCGGCGCAGACGGAACTGGGTTATCTGGCAGGGGGCCGGATGGTTCCTGTTCACCCTGATGGTGGTTTTTCTGTCGATTGCCGGGGGTGCGCGGTAGCCCACCGGCTCAACGCACCGGGCAGCGAGCAACCTCGGTGGCGGTACCATCGTGCTGGTCGTAGGGGGTGCTGTGAATGCCGACACGAGCGGCCAGCATGCGCGCCACCCGGGTATTGCGATCCCACATCGGGTCGACGTGGCGGGCACGGCGGTTCATGCGATGACGTGCGCCGGGCAGCTGGTCGTCCAGGCGGCGCAGTCGCACCACGGCGGTGGCCGCGAGTCCGGTGAGCTCCTTCCACGGCCGCGTCGGTACCGAACGCAGCACGGTATCGGCGAGTAGGGCACGCACCAATCCATCACTGCTGTAGTAGGCGAGCACTCCCAATAGTGGTGCGGTGGCGGCGATTTTCACCCGATCGGTGAAACCGTGCTCGCCGAAACCCTTGATGGCCGCGCCCGCCATGGTGGCGGTCCACTCCGGCGCGGTGCCCGCGGTCGCCACCATGAAGTCGGCCATTTCCATACCTTCGAGAGCCGAGCGCGGGATCAATTCCTCGGCGACGCCGAACAGGTAGGCTATATAGCCCCAGTAGTGCATGACGGCATCGAGTTGCTGTGTGCTGCACCGCCGTCCGTGGACGTGATCGAAACAGATGGGTGAGATACCGAAGGTGACGGCCGCACCCATGGTGGTGGCATTGGAGATCGGATTGCCGTGGACGGCGAAATGCTCCGCACCCCACCTGCGCCGCAATCCGGCGCGCACCTGAGCGTGCATGAGCCGCACCCGCACCGTATCGGCGAAAACCGGCGACCAGCGATCGATCGCACCCGGCACGGTGACACTGCGGAACCAGTTGGCGGTCTCCAGGTTTCGCCGGTAGGGATCGTTGACGAAGCGTCCGGTGGCCCCGGTGGCCGAGGCCACCTCCGCGCCGACGAAGGTGCCCATGAAGTCCTGCACACCCATGGCCAGCTTGCCGGCGATGGAGACATTGATCCAGATACGGCGGCCGTACTCCCACAGGTCCGGATCGAACCACCGCGGCGGATTATCCAGGCGGGCGAAGAGATCCACCAGTTCCGGTGGCGGATCATCGAGGCTGTCGATACCGTGCGCCAGTGCCCGGTCGAGCAGTCTGCGGCATTCGACATTGCCGATCCGACCGAAGGCCCGCACCACCGCGTCCATGGGTTCGTCGCCCTGCCACAGGTGATCGGCCATCAATCGGGTGCGCGGGGTGTCCACCGGTTCGGGACGGACATCGATCCACGGCCCGAGCATGGCGCGTCGCGGCTGGTACCACAGTTCCGAGGCAACGGCGCGCGGCGGTGGCGGACGCAGCGGCATTCCGGGTCGGTAGTAGTAGTCGTACGGGTGTTTACCGTCAACGGTACGGATATCGTTGTGCGCCTGCATGATTCAGTACCCCGTCAGCTGTCGGAATCGAGTGAGGGCGGTCGAGCCGTGGTCGGCGTGGACCGGGCAGTAGTGCTTGGTTTCGCCCCGGTGTTCCGGTGCGGGCCAGAGGAGTTCGGGGGCTTCCGGCGGCGCCATGGAATCCGGTCGTTTTCCGGCGGCACGGCGGCGGCCGGCTCGAATACGCGGAAAGGCGTACTTGACCTCGTCCGGTGTCACCCGGTTCATGGCCGTGAGCACCGCGCACAGCTTGTCGAAGAGGTACTGATCGCGCGCGGTCCAGGTGAACCCCATGGTGCGGCGGATCGGCGGATCACACAGGCCGATGGTGACGAACCTGTAGAAGCGCGCTCCCGACGGCCGAACCAGGTACTCCCACAGCGGTTTCGGGATATGCCTCAGTACGGGGAACGGTGGAACCGGAGCATTGTCGGCCAGCTGGTACACCTCCCAGGCGGCGTTGGTGGGCTCGAGGCCGTCGGTAACCATGGTCCGCCAGTACCCCTGGAACTCCGGCCAGCTGCGCGGGACCACCGTCATACTCATGCCGTACATCTCGTACCACTGGTAGTGCTCGCGCCAGAGCTGTTCACGCTCAGTCGGAGTCAGACCACCCATGAACAGTTCGGCGGCGCGCAGGGTCTGCACGAAGAACACCGCGTGCGCCCAGTAGAAGGTGCCCGGATCGAGGGCGTGATACCGCCGCCCCCGAGCATCGACACCTCTGATGGTCCGGTGATAGGAGACGATCTCGCGGGCGGTCTGCCGAGCGCGTGGACCGTCGAAGATCACGCCCACAATGGGATACGCGGAGCGCACGACGCGCTGGTAGAACTCGTTCTTGATCTCCGAGTGGAACTCCACCCCCGCCCCCAGTCCGGGGTGCATATTCTGCACCATGCCCAGGAACAGGCCCGTGGGCGCGAAGTAGAGGGAACCGAAGATCTTCCAGGTCAGCGAGTCCGGTCCGAGCGGTATGGGCTCCGGCGGCGGCTCGTGCTCCACGACATTGTGTGACACCATGACCTCAGGCTGACACGAATATTTACTCGCATTCAATTCGTGTTCCGATCCGCCGTGGAAATGACATGCCACCGAAACGACAGCATCCGAAAACCCCGGCCGCACCACGGAAAACACCGGTGCAGGAGCGGTCACGCGCCATGGTGCGGCGCATTGTCGATGCCGGACAGGAAGTGCTGATCCGGTACGGCTACGACGGGGCGTCCACCAATCGGGTCGCGGAGGCGGCCGGGATCAGCCCGGGATCGCTGTATCAGTACTTTCCGAATAAGGACGCCATCGTGTCGGCGGTCATCGAGCGCTATACCGCACAGGTGGCCGAGCGGGTGCGCGCGCATGTCGTCACCCATTTGGCCACCTCACCCGATGTGGGTGTACCGGAGACCATTTCGGTGCTGCTGGACGCGCTCGGCGATCATCCGGAGCTGCTGCGCGCCGTCGTGGAGCAGACGCCGCGGCTGACCTCCGGCAGCGCAGTGGTGGCCTTCGAACAGCAGATCGGCGAACTGGCGCGGGTGGCACTCACCATGCGCCGCAGGCAGGTTCCGCGCGATGTCGATTTCGACGCGGCCGCGTGGATGCTGGTGCGTGCGGTGGAGCATCTCACCATTCGCTATGTGCTCGACCGGCCGCCGGTGCCCCGGGAGCGTTTCCTGGCGGAAATCACCCGCCTGGTACTCAATTACTTCCGGGAACCCGCGGCTACTTCCGGGAACCCGCGGCGCGAGTAGAACGCGAGTGATTCAGACAGCCACCGGCGCGGGAAGTGCGAGCAGCAGATCCACCGCTCGCGCGGCACTTTGGGCGGCACTCTCCATGGTGGCGCTCCAGTCGGTGCGGGTCCAGTCCCCCGCCAATACGAGGGTGGGTACCGAGGTGCGTTGATCCGGGCGCAGACCGTCGGTGCCGACCACCTGGCTGAAGGTGGCGCGCGGCATCGGCACCACCTGGGCGTGCACCACTTTCGCTTCCCGCGCGGCCGGATAGTAGCGACGCAGCAGCGCCATCTGCTCCGCCACCACCTCTTCCTGGGATTTGTGGATCTGCTCGTACGCACCGCTGGTGGTCAGGCAGTACAGCCAGCCGCGCGAGGTATCGCGCTGGTGCATGCGCTGCCGATCGAAGACCTCGTCGATCACGCCGACGCCACCGATGATCGCCTCGAATTCGCCCTTGGTGCCGAGTGGGCGATCCAGGTAGAGGTTGGTGCTGACAATCGGCGTGTAACCCAATTTGTCGGCGGCCGAGTAGATCTCGTTGTGCTCGGGCAGATCATCGAGCAGCCCGCCGATATTGGAATTGGGCACGGCGCACACGACGGCGTCGGCGGGTAGTTCGGTACCGTCCGCCAGCAGCACTCCGCTGACCGCGCCGTCGTGAATATTGATGCGCCGCACCACCGCTCGATAGCGCACATCCACCCCGTGCTGCTCGAACACCCGCTCCGCGCCGGTGACGAAGAGCGTATCGAGATCGGTGGTCGGATAGCCGATGGTCACCGGTCGGCGATGCCGAATGCCCAGCCGGATTCCGGTGGCCAGCACATCGGCGAAGACCTTCGCCGACTCCTGCCGCACCGGTTCGGCGGCAATACCCAGTGCCAGCCAATCCCACAGTGCCTCACGGGCGGTGGCGGGCATGCCGATGCGCTCGAACCACTGCTCGGTGGACAGATCGGCGAGATCGGCGGGTTGATTCAGGCATTCCCAGCCCAGCCGGGCGGTCGCGATACCGGCGCGTATCCGATCGGCGGGGCTGGCATCGGGGTGCGCGCCCAGGAAGGTGCGCAGCGCACCGAAACCCTTGGTGGCCATGACTGTCGCGCGTCCACCGGGCCAGCGCAGCACGCCCTGGTGTGGGAAGGCGACATACCGCCGGGTTCCGACGCTGGTGAGATAGCGGAACAGATGGTCGTAGCCGCTGGCGATCACGTGCTGCCCGTTATCGGGCACATCGTCTACTGGCGGCGCCGCCAGCGCATGGGTGCGGCCGCCGAGCCGTCCACGCCGCTCCAGCAGCGTCACCCGCTTTCCGGCTTCCGCCAACCACACCGCCGAGGCGAGCCCAGCGAGCCCACCCCCGATCACCACGTAATGACGCGGATCGTTCATGTGAGCACTCCGAACCGAACTCGCTTGCCGGATTCCATCCGGAAACGGACGTTACCCGCAACAGCGAAGCACCGCAGGACAATTCACAATGGGAAGGAGAACTATCCCGCGGTGCCGAGTGATTCGAGGTCGCGCGGTGCGGCCGCGGGGCATCCGCACCCTCAGGCGTCCACGAGTTCGACGCCGGTGACGATTTCGGCTTCGATGCGTATGACGTGATCGACGGGCATGGTGATCCAGGGCTCGAGCAGGGCCTCGTAGCGGTGGACTTCCTCCGGGTCGTGCACCACGCGAGCGACACCGGTGACAATGACGCTCCATCCCAGCTGGCTGGTCTCGTCGAAGGAGTCGGCCTCATAGGCGACTATCTGCCCGTCGCCGCGCAGCAGATCCGCGCCCAGGTGTGCGCGAATCACCACCGAGTCACCATCGACGAGGTGGTTGACCGGCCGGATGACGGGGAGCCCACGGCGGGAGAAGGCGATGCGCCCATAGGAGATATTCGCTAGTCGCCGCAGTGCTTCGGCAACAGGCAGCGCATGCAAAATCCGTGCACCTTCGCCGCCCATACTTCAGATTGTCGTCCTTTCGCGCGCCACGCGCCAATTCCTTTGTCACGTGGGCGTGTTCGTCGCAGGGTTTATACCGAAGTACCTCCGAGTGGTTCGATGACGCCGCACGGTCAGCGCGGCAGCGGGCTCCCGGGCGAGGCGACGAACAGTCCGGTGAAGGCAGTGAGTGGCGGTCGGTTGCGCGCATGAGTGAACGATCACTCCGCTGATCTGGAGTTCTTGCGCTGGTTGGCATGGAAGCGCGCCTTCTTCTGACGATTCCCGCACGTGTTCATGTCACACCATTTGCGGGTGCGACTCTGGCTGGTGTCGAAGAAGGCGGCTCGGCAGGTCGGCGATGCGCACAAGGCCAACTTTCCGTCTCGTTCGCCCGCGATAATGCTGATCGCGTCGGCGGCGATGACACCTAGCGCATCTTCCACGAAGGACGCCGCGCCGAGTCGCCATTGCCGAGTGCCCTCGGGCGTCAGGACGGCCGCCGCCCGCCCCTGAATGCTGCGGTCATTGATGACTCGGACAGCAGGTGCGGGGAGAGCGTCTCCGATCGCGGCCGCTGTCACGGCGGCGTGCATCGATTCCCTCAGTTCCCGAGCGAGTTCGAGCTGGGCGGTGGTGCAGGTGTCCACGGCGAGACCGTTCACTGCCAGCCAGTCGATGAGTCGCTGCGGCGTGGGTATGCGCTCCACCGCGTCGCCACGACGCTCCGTCAGAGTCGCCGTGAAGCTGGTCGCCAGCACGCTACCGAGGCGAAAGTCAGGGAACCCAGCAGGCATGGAACCAGCTTAGCTGGTTGCGGGTCGGCACAATGACATGCTAGAACCGTCTAAGCCGGTTCACGGCAGGTCGTAACCGGTTCCCGATGACCAGGAGGACTCATGCGCCGTCCCACCAGCGACGTGCAAGCATTCGAAGCCCACGCGAGCGACGCCGACCTCGACGAGCTGCGTGCGCGATTGGCCGCGGCGCGGCTGCCGGAAGCCGAGACGGTCTATCGCGCCGCACCCGACCCGAGCCGATGGGATCAGGGCGTTCCGCTCGCCGACCTCGTCGAGGTCGTGAACTACTGGCGCACCGGGTACAACTGGCGGTCGTTCGAAGAGCGCCTCAACCGGATGGGCCAGTTCCGCACGACCATCGATGATCTGGGAATCCACTTCCTGCACCGCCGATCCGCGCGCGCGGATGCCACTCCGCTGCTCCTGACGCACGGCTGGCCGGACAGCATTGCTCGGTTCATCGATGTGGTAGACGAGCTGGCAGATCCGAAAGATACGAACGCGCCGGCCTTCCACGTGGTGGTTCCCTCGCTGCCAGGCTTCGGTTACAGCGATAAGCCAGCCACCACCGGGTGGGGAACCGAGAAGATCGCGGCCGCCTGGGTGGAGCTGATGGGAAGGCTCGGTTACGGCAAGTTCGTGGCCCACGGCGGCGACTGGGGAGGCAATATCACCACGGTTCTCGGCGGCAGGTTCCCGGCGCACGTGCTCGGCATCCACACCACATTCGCGGAGGGGCCGCCCGGGTTGACAACGGACGGGCTGACGGCGGCCGAGCGCACCTGGACCGAGGAAACCCGCGATTTCTGGCGCCACCGCGCGGCGTACGCAAAACAGCAGGCGACCCGACCGCAGACCATCGGCTACTCGCTCGTCGACTCACCGGTCGGGCTGCTCGCCTGGATCCTCGACAAGTTCGCCGAGTGGTCCGATACCGCAGACAGCCCGTTCGAGACGATTTCCATCGACAGAGTTCTCGACGATGTCACCCTGTACTGGCTGACGCGGACCGGTGCGTCGGCGGCCCGCATCTACTACGAAAGCCACAACTCGCTCGACCCCGAACTTCGGGTGGACGTCCCGTCGGCACTCACCATGTACCCCCGCGACGTCGAGAAGTGCCCGCGCCCCTGGGCTCAGGAGCGGTACCGACAGATCGTCCGATGGCGGACGCCCGAGACCGGGGGACATTTCCCATCGTTGGAGGTTCCCGAGTATTTCGTCAAGGACCTGCAAGAAGGCCTCGCGGAAGTGCTGGCCGCTCATCGGTGAACGCGGCCGGGTCCGCCACGCCGTCTCGCGTCCGAGAGCTCAGTCCGCCCACGGTTGCTGTTCGCGAACGACTTCGGACGCGCGCTTGTCCGGGCGTAAGCCACGCCAGGTCGGGTGGCGCAGTCGGCCCTCGGAGGTCCATCCGGTGAACGAGACTTCTCCCACGAGCCGTGGTTCGACATACACCGCACCCGGCACACCGGCATCGACGGTTGCCGTCTTTCGTTGCAGCGGTTGAAGTTCGGCTAGCAGCTCGTCGAGCATCCGGACGGTCCAGCCGGTACCGACATTGCCGATGTAGACGAGCCGGCCGTTGTCGTCGTGGACGGCCATCAGCAGTGAGCCGATGCGGCCTTCCCTGCGACCGGTTCCCGGTTTCCAGCCCACGATAACGACCTCTTGGTCGAGCACGTTCTTGACCTTGGTCCACAACGGGCTGCGCCGCCCGGGCAGATACGGGCTGTCGAGCCGTTTGCAGATGATCCCTTCCAGGCCAACACGTTTCGACTCGGCAAGCATGTCGGGGCCGGTGCCGTGCAATCGTGGCGGAACCTGCCAGTGCGAACCGCGGAGGCCGAGTTGTTCCAGTAGGTCCCGTCGCTGCCGGTAGGGCAGGCCGATCAGGGAACGGTCGCCGATGTGGAGGAGGTCGAAAATCATGTAGGTAGCGGGCACGGATTTCGCCAAGGCGCGAATGGTGCTCACGTTGCGCTGATGCATCCGCGGTTGTAGCGCTTCGAAGGAGGACCGACCGAAGGCGTCGAAGGCGACGATTTCACCGTCGACGACAAATGGAGGCGTCCCGGACGCGAGACCGGCGAGTTCGGGCCAGGCTGCCGTGATGTCCTTGTCGTTGCGCGACATCAGCCGTAGGCCGTCGTCCACATAGCCGATTGCCCGGATTCCATCGAATTTGATCTCGTAGTTCCATTCGGATTCCTCACCGGGGAGGATCCCTGCCATCGCCAGCATCGCCGCATAGTGCGGCAACCCGGTCACGCCCGCCTCGCCGCCATCGTCGGTCCTCTCGCGAACTCGAACGCTGCTGACCAATAGCCAGTCAGATAATACCGACTGGTCGGCGTAGGTCGGTCAGGTACGAGACGAGCGAGTCGCGGTCACGGGACCGAGGTGAGCGCGCCGACGAGTCGGTCGACCTGCGGCTTACTGATTAGGATGACGTCGTACCCCAACTGCTCGGCGGTTGGCTTGTCGACAGCCAACCGCTTGCGCTGACCGGCGACCTGGACCGTTATCTGTCCCGCGAAGAGATCGCGCCCGAGCACGACGGCATCGCGTTCCGTCAATCCGCGTTATTGCTCTCCGATGCGGAATTCACCGAGTTCGTCACCGCGCTGGGCCAACTGCTGACCCGGTTCTCCAGCAACGAACGCCGCAACGAAATCCCCCCAACTGTCGCAGCCGACCTGCCGGAGACCGATCGAGCCGCCTGATCCGGCTAGCGGGCCGAGATGCCGTTCTGCCGGATTACCTCGAGGACCTCGCCGTAGCTGAGATCGGAGGTGACGATGATGGATTCCGAGGCATTGTCACGGTTCACCGCATTGATGGAATTCATGCTGAGCAGCGCCTTTTCGGCCTGACCCACCTCGCGGGCGTAGTTGGGTAGTTGGAAGGTGTAGGCCATGACGGCTACCTCTCGGTCGGCGGAGTGCTCTGTCACCGAGGTAGCCGCCCGGCGTTTCCCCAAACACGCCGGGCCGCAGCGAATCTGCTGCTCGTGCGTTGTTTGGTGATCTCGCGGCCGGGAATAGCCGCTATATGTTGACCATTATCGGGCTCATCGCCCTCCTCGGCGCCGTGGCCGTGGGCGTTGCCGGTATTCAGGCGAACAGCGGAGAGACGCTGCCCGGCGGATTCACGGTATTCGGCCAGAACTACAGCGGTTCTTCGGGAGCGCTGTTCGGTTACGGCATGATCGTCGGCGCCATCGGCGCCCTCGGGCTCATTCTGCTACTCACGGCGGTATGGACCGCGTCGCGGCGCGGCAGCATCGCACGTCGCGAACTCCGTCAGACGAAGCGCCAAATGGCCGCGCGACCGGCCGCTCCGGCTGCGGCCGCTCCGGCTCCAGTCGCTCCGGCTCCGGCTCCTGCTCGGGCGGCCCCTCCGGATTCCAAACCCACCTGGTCGTTCAACCGGTTCATGAACCGGCCACCAGCGGACAAGTCAGTCACGCCCGCACACAAATAGGAGAAGTACATGATCGTCCTGGGCCTTGTCATCCTGGTCGCCGGCTACTTGCTCGGCATTCCGCTCCTCACCACCGTCGGCGTCATCGTGCTGGTCGTCGGCCTAGCCCTCGTACTATTCGGCTCCATGGGACGTCCGGTCGGCGGTCGCCGACACTATTACTGACCCCCAACGGACCGATACCGCCGCCCGGAACAACCGGGCGGCGGTTCGCTGTCCGAGTATTCGGTTGTCGGCGCGATACCCATCCCGGCTAGCGTGGCGCTCATGGTCACGACGGTCCTGGTTCCCGATGATTACGGCGTTGCGGTGATTTCGGCTCTCGACGGGGTGCGAGCGGTGCGATACGAACCCGACGGGCCGGTTCCCCCGGGCGGCGAGGATGCCGAGATCCTGGTGCCCCGTTTCCTGTCCCCGGCCAACACCGCCCACATCGCCTGGCAATTGCCGAAACTGCGCCTGGTGCAACTGCTTACGGCCGGAGCCGAGTCCTGGGTGGGCAATATCCCCGAGGGCGTCCTGCTGTCCACCGCACGCGGTGCGCACGGGGCGAGTACCGCCGAGTGGGTACTGACCGGATTGCTGAGCGTCTACCGGGAGTTCACCGAATTCGCGGTGGCGCAGCGCGAACACCGCTGGACCCAGCATCAGACGGATACGTTGTGCGGCAAGCGAATTCTACTTGTCGGCGCGGGCGACGTGGCGGTGGAAATCCAGCGCAAGCTGATCGCGTTCGATGCTCCCGCCACCCTGGTCGGCACCCGCGCCCGCGCGGGCGTACACGGTGTGGACGAACTCCCCGAGCTGCTGGGCGACGCCGATGCCGTGGTACTCACGGTTCCGGTGACCAGCCAGACGGTCGGCATGGTCGACGCGGCGTTCCTGGCGCGGATGGCCGACGGCGCGATCCTGGTGAATGCCGCACGCGGTTCCGTGGTCGACACCGATGCCCTGCTCGCCGAACTCACCACCCATCGTCTGCGCGCCGTCCTCGATGTCATCGACCCGGAACCCCTGCCGTCGGAGCATCCGCTGTGGGACGCGCCGGGTCTGCTCCTCACACCGCACGTCGGCGGCAGCAGTCGCGGCAACTGGGAACGCGCCTACACCGTGGCGGCCCGGGAAATCGCGCGCTACCTCGCCGGGGAGCCGCCGCGGAACCTGGTACACGGCGAATACTGACCCGGCCCGCGGCAGTCGAGGTTCGATGCGCTGATTGCTGGGTATTTCCCAGTTACAGCGGACATATCCCGTGTGTCCGCGACCGGAGGTGTGTCATGACCGAACAACCCTGGGCTGCGGCGAACCTGCCGCGGATGCCCGGTCGCAAGGGCTTCGAACGCGAGCCGCGACGCCAC
Source organism: Nocardia uniformis NBRC 13702 (assembly GCF_001613345.1). GTDB lineage: Bacteria > Actinomycetota > Actinomycetes > Mycobacteriales > Mycobacteriaceae > Nocardia > Nocardia uniformis. Next base: position 103,129 of record NZ_BDCE01000049.1, read on the forward strand.
CACGCCGGCGAAGGCATCGAGGACGGCTACAACCTACCGGGGTTCATCCTGTGTGCCCTGGGCGTCATCGCACTGGCGCTGACGCTGACGGCGGCCGGATACGGATTCGCCGGTTGGGCGACCATCGCCGCGATCACCTCCGCGGCGCTGTTCATCGGTGGCGCGGGGTGGCTCTACGTCGAGTGGCACCGAGAACTTCGGCACCGTCCCGACGACAGGGCTCGCCAAGGGCATTGATCCTCGGCGACTCCAGATCGCGAAGGCCGCGATAGGCCGAGCCGCGTGCCATTCGTCGCTAGCATCGTGCTTGTGACCGAGAACAGAGCAGGTGGCGCATTCGGCTCGGCCGCGCTTGCCGCGTGCGCGTTTCTGGCAGGCTGCGGCGCCGATGACGCGAACACCGGACAGCCCCCGGCCACCTCCCCCGCAACGATATCGGTACTGCCCCAGCCGAGTTCGACAACCGTGGTCGCACCCGCCCCGACCGTCACGATCGGGGAAGTGCCCGGCAATCCGGACGCCGTCGAGGCGCTGCGGCCGTGGGTGCGAGATCTGGTGGACGGCGATATCGAGCAGCTGGTGCGCAAGTGCTGGACCATCGAACCGAACAATGCCCGGGATATGTACGCCGATCGAGACGGCATTCTCGCCGCGGTGGCCCAGCCCGGCATCGACGGGCAGTTCGCGGTGATCTGGCGGGGCCCGGACCGGACCGTCAGTGTGAAGCGCGGTGAAATCGCCTCCGGATACGCGTGCCCGCGCGTCGCCTCGACCGGAGCCACCACCACCTTCAACGAAGCCGATGCGCGCTACGCGGTGCAGCGGTATCTGTCCCGCTGGGTCGGCACGCCCGTCGATCCGGCCGATGTCGAGGGCGAGTACCCGCTCGTCTGTGCCGGATCGGTGCTGGCGAACAATCCCGGAAGGCTCACCGGCAGCACCGGATTCGGCGAGCTGACCTCGACAACCACGGGCCGCGACAATGTCGAGGTATCGGTACCGGTGACGAATTCATCCGGTGTGACACAGCCACTGGTCTTCACGGTGACCATCGGCCCGGAGGGCTACTGCGTCAACGACATCAGCGGCTGAACCTCGGCCGGTGGCGGTCCGGAGTAGGCGTGTCGCGGTGCGGGAACGATGGCAATAGGCTGGCGCGGTGATTTCCGGGCGGACAGTGGTCGACGGGCGCTTCGAATTGCTCGAACCGCTCGGCAGCGGCGGTATGGGCACCGTGTGGCGGGCCTATGACCTCGCGCTGCATCGTGAGGTGGCGCTCAAGGAGGTACGGGCCACCGACGACGGCACGGCGGGCTCGACCGGCGTACAACGGAAGCGGGTACTGCGGGAGGCACGGGCCCTGGCCCGGATCGGGCATCCGAATGTGGTGGCCATCCACCACATCGTCGATTCGCCCGCCACCGTGCATCCGTGGATTGTGATGGAGCTGGTGCGCGGTCGCGGCCTCGCCGACCAGCTCGCACTCGGCCCGATGGAACCCGCGCGCGCCGCGCAGATCGGGCGCGGTGTCCTGGCGGCGCTGCGGGCCGCGCATGCGGTCGGCGTGCTGCATCGCGATATCAAGCCCGCGAATGTGCTACTGCGCGAAGACGGTTCGCCGGTCCTGACCGATTTCGGTATCGCGGCGATCGATGGTTTGAACGGGCTCACCTCGACCGGCAGTGTGGTCGGCTCACTCGATTACGTCGCTCCCGAACGCCTCGACGGCCAGGAGGGCCATCCGGCCTCCGACCTGTGGTCGCTGGGGTTGTTGCTCTATGTCGCGGTGGAGGGCTATCACCCGCTGCGCCGCGACACCACCGTCGGCACCCTGGCCGCGGTGCTGAAAGGTGAAGTGCCGCCGCCGCGCCGGGCCGGAGCGCTCACGGCACTGTTGCAGGCGCTGCTCGTGACCGATCCGAACCGTCGGCCCGCGGCCGAGCAGGTGGATCGGATGCTCGCCGAGGCGAGCGGCGCGGTTGTCGCGCCCCCGTACACTGCCGCCGCGGGGTCACCGCCGATCGAGCCCGCTCACATCTCGGCGTCACAGCCGGTTACACACGCTCACAGCCCCGTGTCACAGTCGATGACGCACGCTCGTAGGTCCGCGCCGCAACCGATTACGCACACTCCCCCACCCTGGCCGCCCACCCCTCCCGGTCGGAACCACCGGTGGACCGCGGCCGGTGTCGCCAGTGCGGTCCTCATTGCCGTGGTGGTCGCGGCGGTCGCCCTGCGACCCGACTCCACCGGCTCCCAGGCAAACCCGACACAGTCCGCGGGCACGAGTCAACCACTGAGCGCGAACCCATCGCCGAGCAGCGAGCGACCATCCGGTACGACGGCGGCCACCGGATCCGCGGCTCCCGCCGCCGTGGAACTACTCACCCCCGACGGCATCAGGCAGGCCATAGCGGCCTTCGAAACCGCCTCCGGGGGAAAGGAGTTCACCAGCGCGTCCTTCCATCAGACGCACGCCAGCACCGGCGCTCCCATCGACACCGAATCGGGGCGCTACGACAACTACACCTACCGCGACGGCGTGGCCACCCGCCAGGGGCCCGGCGGAACTCTCACCGGCGGCGACACCACGATCCAACTGAGCTCGATCGACTGGGATATTCTCCCGGAACTATTCCGCACCGCGGACGAAAAGCTCGGCGTACCCAACGCCACCACGCGCTATGTGCTGGTCGACCCCGCCTGGACCTTCAACAACAATCGACCGACGATCAAGGTCTATCTGAGCGACGATTACGGGGGCACCGCGTACCTGGCCGCCGATACCGATGGCACCGTCGTAAAAATCTATGCCCGCGAGCGGTGATTCGGCGCGTTCACGCGGCACGGGCCCTAACCGTTGAGTTCGGACAGTCGGTTGCGCCGAGCGACCTCTTCGTGCAAACCGGCAACCGTCGGCGGTAGCGCCCCGGGCTCGCGCAGCGTCGGTCGCGGCATCGGCTCCACATCGGAGTCGATCATCGTCACCCGGATGACCGCACCGGGGCGATCCAGTGCCCAGGCATGCGTATGACCAGGCCGCGGATAGGTTTTCGCTTCCGACCCGTACACGAATCGGGCATCGTCGGCGACGAGTTTGAACCGACCGGCCATCGAATCACCATCGCTTCTATTGCCCGGATCCAGCAGTGATAGCGCGTCCTGCACCGCACGCAGCAGCTTGTCGCGGTCCGGGGTCTGCATTGCCGGAATCCTGGGCGCGCGACCCGCTTCGACCGCGGCGATGCGCCCCGACTGATCCTCGAATCGCGCCGGGAACGGCAGGGTGAAGCACACATCGATGTGGACCGGGGCGTCGATGGGTTGCCACCGGATTCCGACCTGGCGCAACGCGTCCGCGGCGATGGTGTCACGCCAGCCGTACATCTGCTTATCCGCGGCGCGCAGCTGACCGGGGGCGACCGCGACCATCGAGCCCTGGGTCTTCGGGATTCCATGCGAGACCAGCCAGAGCGTCTGATCGGGCACGGTCGCCATACCGCCGAGCCCGAGATCGGTGACCACCGCGTCACCGGTCGCCGACTCGAACCGATCCGCGCGCCGCTGCGCGGTGGCAGCGCTTTTGCTCGGTGCGCGGCGAGCGGATTTCGCGGTCGGCACGGCCGCGGTATGTCCGCAGCGCGGGCACTGTGAGGTACTCGTACCGACCAGGAAGCCACAGCCATCGCAGATTCGGCGATGACCGGCATCGATGAGAGCCTGGGCGTCGAATGCGCTCACCGCGGCCTACTCACCCGTCCCGGGCCGGCTCGGCGCGAACCACGGCTGGTGGGTGGTCATCGACGATCCTTTCGACGGTGGGGCTGCGGACCGATTCTCCCCCACGATCGTTCATACCTCGCCGACCGCCTCGCTACCCGCGCGGTTCGGCGCGGCGGCCGGTGATTTCCGGCAGTCCGGTGTCAGAAGGTGTCGCGCCCGATGCGGTTGTTCATGGTGCGCCACTCGCGATCCCAGGTCGCATTGCGGCGCGAATTCGACAGGCCGCGGGTCGCCCAGACCAGTACCGCTGCGACGCACCAGGTTTCGACAAGGATCGCCACGCCGGTACCAATCCCCTCGGCGGCGGCCGTACCGGTGCGGGCGGGGGCGGTGGTGGAGTTGCCGTCCCGGTCGATCCAGACGGGCGTGTGGGTCCCGGCGATGGCGGGGGTCGTGAGATCGAGATCGGCGGAGCCGGTATTGCCGTCGTGATTCCAGCGAACCGTTACCGGGAAGCGCTCCACGCGCACTCCGCTACGGTCGCCCACCACCGTCTCGGGTGTATCGGTAACCGTGGCGGTGACCCGGGTTTTGCCGGCGTCTTCGGCCGCGATGCGATCCGCCGCTCCGGTGTAGCTGGCCGTGCCCACCGCCCCCGCGATCGGTACGGCCATCAGTGCCGCGAAGACGGCTATCAGCCAGACCAGGGCTTCGCAGCGGTCCGATGCGCGCATGAGTGGATTGGGATTCCACGGTTGCACCCGCCACAGGCGCAACGGCAAATTCGCCGACACCTGGACCACCCTCTCTCCACGGCGCCGCTGATACCGTCTACATCGGTGCGGATGCCCCGTCTGCTACCTCCGCAAACCCGATCCCTCCCGGTGACCACCGGGGTTGTCACAGTTGCGCTCCGAAATGCGCGATCTCCCGCACCAACCCACCGGGTGGCCGGATCGCCGGCCAGCGCCAGGGCCGAGAACGCGCCCGGCCGACTGCCCACGGTGATATTCGCCGGATCACCACCGAATGCCGCGATATTCGCGGTCACCCACCGCAACGCCGCCGCCTGATCCTGCGAACCGAGATTCTCCGCGCCGATCTGTGGCAGGTACAGATATCCGAGTGGCCCGAGCCGGTAGTTGGCGGTGACCACCACGATATCGCCGAGTCCGGCCAGTCGGGCACCGCCGTACCAATCCCATCCACTGCCGCTGGTGAATCCGCCACCGTGCAACCACAACAGCACCGGACGCGGACCGGCGCTGCCCGCTGGAGTCCACACAGTGAGGTTCTCCGCAGCCGTCCTCGTTCCAATCCGGAATCCGGGTTCCCATAACCGATTCCAGCCGCGAGGGCCACTACGGCACAGACGGCCCGGGGTGCGCGGCCGCTCGGATGCCGGACCAGTCGGGATGCGGGGCGCGGCCGCGCAAATCGCAAGTCCCCCACCGGCGATGCGGCGAACGGGATATCGCGAAACGCGGCAACACCCGATTGCTCCGCCACGCCGCGCACCGCTCCAGTCGCGGTGTCGACCACCAAATCCCGTCCGTCGCTGATCATCTGCGCATTCAGGTGGGTTCGGGCCGTGCGGTCCACCTCCCATCCCGATCACAGGTCGGTCAAACTCGCTCGCGGCGCCCGTGCGCGGCGTAGATTCACCCGCACGCTTTTAGAGGAGTCCTTCTCATGACGAACGCGCCGCACTCGCGGATTCGCACGGATATTCCCCATTCGGCCCGAATCTGGAACTTCTGGATGGGCGGCGAGGACTACTACGAGGTAGACCGCTTGGCAGGTGAGGCCGGTCTCGACGCGTATCCGGAAATCAGAACCATGGCCGTCCAGTCGCGACGCTTCCTGATCCGGGCGGTGCGCTACCTGGCCGCCGAAGCCGGGATCCGCCAATTCCTGGATATCGGAACGGGTTTGCCCACCATGCAGAACACCCACGAGGTGGCTCAGGGCATCGCTCCGGAGTCGAGAATCGTGTACGTGGACAATGATCCGATGGTGTTGGCGCACGCCCGCGCCCTGCTCACCAGCACCTCCGCCGAGGGTGTCACCACCTATCTGGAGGCGGATTTCAATAATCCGGAGGACATCCTCGCCGGTGCCCGCCACGTGCTGAACTTCAACAAACCCATCGCGATCATGTTCATCGGCGTTCTCGGCCATGCCCGTACCTACCAGCACATGCGGCGCATTATCGACACCTGCATGGACGCGGTCCCGTCCGGTAGCTACCTCGCCCTCTACGACGGCACCGTCGACGATCCCGGCTATGTGACCCTGTGCGAGAACTATGCCCGCACCGGCGGCGTCCCCTACAACCCGCGCACGCCGGAGGAGATTCTCGGCTGCTTCGAGGGCTTGGAACTGGTGCCGCCCGGCGTGACACCCATTGATCGGTGGCGGGTCGACGATCCCGAGCACAAGCACACTTCCGCGCACGGTGGAGTGGCGCGCAAGCCATGATTCGCGGGTAGGGTGCGGCGGTGCAACTCGCCGAATTCGTCGAAACCGGGACCTCGATCGTCGATCGGCTCACCACTACACAGACGCCGCCGGTGTGGTGGCTGGTGGTGGTGACCGGGATCGCGGCGCTATTGACCGTCATGTACCGACCGACCTGGCGGCTCACCCGCAATGTGGTCACCATCGTGCACGAGGGCGGTCACGCGTTCATGGCACTGTTGACCGGTCGGCGACTCAACAGCATACGCCTGCATTCGGACACCTCGGGCCTGACCGTCTCCAGTGGTAAGCCGTACGGCTTGGGCATGGTCCTGACCACCATGGCCGGATATCCCGCACCGGCCATCCTCGGTCTGGGCTATGCCGCGCTGCTGGGCGCGCACCGCATCACACTCATGCTGTGGACCGCGATCGTCCTGCTCGCCGCACTGCTGCTGAAGGTGCGCAACGGTTTCGGCCTGCTGTCGGTCTTCCTGCTGGGCGCGGCCATTGTGGCGGTCTCCTGGTTCGGCACCGACGACCTGCAGGCCGGATTCGCCTACTACGCCGCCTGGTTCCTGCTGCTGGCCGCCGCGCGCCCGGTCGTCGAACTGCAACGCAACCGTCGGCACGAACCCAATTCCGATGCCGACCAGCTCGCGCGCCTCACCCGAATTCCGGGCACCGTCTGGGTGCTGTTCTTCGGACTGATCGCCGTGGCCGCCCTGCTGTTCGGCGCGCGCCTGCTGCTCCTCGATGTCACCGGAACGTGTATCCCATGGCTGACGCAGAGCACCTGTCCCGCCCCGACCGCCCCCTGACCCTGGGCCACCGCGAGAAATTCATCCCTGCAATGATTCTCGAGAACGGGGGCTAACATTCGACAGGCAGGGCCCGGGTGATCATCGACACGCGCATCCGGAAGCGGACCGGCAAGCATTCGGCGCGGTCCGAACGTTAGGTACGCAGGAGGTTTGGGATGGACAGACCGGCTTGGGCCCCAGAGGGCGTGGATATGACGCAGGCCAGTCCCGCGCGCATGTACGACGCACTGCTGGGCGGCTCACACAACTTCGAGATCGACCGCATGGCCGCGGAAATGGGTAAGAAGCTGGTGCCGGATCTGCCGCGGCTGGCACTGAGCAATCGGGCCTTCCTGCGCCGTGCGGTGCGCTTCCTGGCCGATGCCGGGGTGCGGCAGTTCTTCGATATCGGCTCCGGGATTCCGACGGTCGGCAATGTGCACGAGGTGGCTCAGGCCATCGATCCGGAATGCCGGGTTCTGTACGCGGATATCGATCCGGTGGCCGTGGCGCACGCCAAGGCCATCCTGCAGGGCGATGAGCGGGTCGGCGCGATCGAAGCGGATCTGCGTAAACCGGCTGAACTGCTCGAACGTGCCCAGGAAACCGGGCTCATCGACTTCTCGCAGCCGGTCGGCGTACTCCTTATCGCGGTACTGCACCTGGTCGGCGATGCGGAACGGCCCGCCGAACTGGTGACCGAACTGCGCGCGGCGGTCCCGGGCGGCAGCTACGTGGCCATCTCGCACCTGACCTCGGCGCAGCGCCCCGAGGACGCCGCCAGACTCGGCGCCAATGCCGCGGACGAGAACAAGATCGGTATTCACTTCCGGTCGCGCGAAGCGATCACCACCATGTTCGACGGCTGGGAACTGGTCGAACCGGGTGTGGTGGAACTGCCGTCGTGGCGACCGGAGTCCGAACAGGATCGGCACGAAATCGCAGGTCGCTCATTGGGTTTGGCGGGCGTCGGTCGGAAGGTCTGATACCACGGACAAGCGGCAGGGGGTAGTAGTGGTGGGAGCACGGGAGCTAGCCGTACGTTGGGCCGACCTGCTCGACGGTGCGGTCGCCCCGACGCTCACCCGCGCGCAGGTGGTGACGCTGCTGAGCCGCTACACCCCCGGTCTGATCACGGCGATACGCGAGGGTGGCGATACCGCCATCGCCCGCGAGATCGCCGCCGCCCTGGTCGCCGCCAACTACCGCGACTCCCTGGCCGTGCACCGGTCGGTGCTGCTCATCTGCGTCGGACTCCTCGACGCCGACTATCCCGATCCCGCCGCTCCCGACTACTTCCCGGCCCGCACCCGAGCCCTACAGGTCGCCGCCGAATTCGCGGCCGCGTTCACCGCCGACCTGCGCACCGCCGCGCTGGCCGAGCAGGAAACCACCCTGGCCGCCGCGCTCACCGCGGCCCGCGAGGCCGAAGCACGGCGGCAACTGTCGGAGGCGCGGTTCGAGGCCATTTTCACGGGTGCGTCGGTCGGTATCGGCACCATCGACATAACCACCGGACAGGTCGTGGATGTGAACGCGGCCATGGCCGAAACCCTGGGCTTCGCCCGCGAGACCATGCCGGGCCGGTCGGTGGCCGATATTCTCGGACCCCAGAACATCGGACACGCCTTCGCGGAGTTCCAACGTCTGCTCAGCGGCGAGGTCGATCGCTTCCGTCTCGAAACCGAACACAGCCGCCCCGATGGCAGCCACTCCACCATCGACCTCTCCATGTCGGTGGTGCGCGACGGCGACGGCAACCCCCGCTTCCTCGTCGGCGTCACCGTCGACATCACCGAACGCAAACAGTTGGCCGATCGGCTCTGGCACGACGCGCACCATGATTCGCTCACCGGCCTGCCGAATCGGCTGCTGTTCTTCGACCGCCTCGCCACCGCCGTACCCCCGGTCGGCGTCTGCTATCTGGACCTGGACGGGTTCAAGGAGATCAATGACGAACGCGGCCACACGGCGGGCGATCGGGTCCTGCGCGATGTGGCCACCCGCCTGCTCACCACCGTCTCGGCGGTCGGCGGGATGGCGGCACGCATCGGCGGGGACGAATTCATCGTGCTGGTGGAGAGGTGCGGCGCCGACGAATTGGCGAAACTCGCCGAGGAGATCCGCACCGCGCTGGCGTGCCCGTTCGAGGTGGACGGACAGCAGGTGACGGTGGGCGCGAGTATCGGCACCGCTGTCGCCGAAACCGCGCCCGCGGTCGTGGACGATCTCATGCATACGGTGGATACGGCCATGTACGCCAATAAGTCTCAGCGCACACCGCGGCAGGCGTACGGCCCGCGCGGACGCTAGTTCGCTCCGGCCTACGCCACGACCCGGGCGTGCGAGTGGACCAATCGCACGAATTCGTCCACCAGCGGCGCGATATCGTCGGCGTGCCCGGCCGCCGAGAGCTGCTGGTACCCGACCACCATGGCCAATCCGAGCGAGGTGAGGTGGGTGGTGACCGTCCGCTCCCCCACCACCCCGTAGATGGCCTTGCCGACCGTCTTACGCCGATCGTCGTCCACCCGGCGCAGTACCGCGCCCACCGCGCTGTCGTTCGCACCCCACGCGCGAATCGCCGCCTCGGCCCGATGATGTAGACCGAGGGTCAGCTCGCGCAGTTTCTCCACATCGGATTCCGCTGTGCCGCTGCCGAATTCCATTTCGCGCAGACGCCGCACCTGATCGCCCTCCCAGTACGCCAGCAACGCGTCGACGAATCCGCGCCAGCTGCCGAAGTGGTGGTAGAACGATCCGCTCGTGACGCCCAGCGCCCGGCACAGCACCCCGATATTGAGTCCTTTGAAACCGGCGTGTGCCAGTACATCGAGCCCCTGGTCGAAGTACTGCTCTTTACTCACCAGACGCGCCATGCAACAACCGTAGCCCAATCACGCCGCACTCGAATTCAGTGCACAAAAACTTGTCGGTCGAAATCACGAACTTGTCAGATCACATAGGGAATGAGGGCTTTTCGCTCTGCCGGGTAGTCGGCGAACTTCTCCCGGTACCAGCGATGGGTGGCGAAGGCGCGCGGTATCAGATTACCCGCGGTGATCAGCAGGATCACCACACCCGGCAGCGCCCAGGTGAGGATGGCGAAGCCGGACCAGGCGATCAGTTCACCCAGATAGGTGGGGCTGGTGACGAATCGGAAGCCGCCGCCGAACGGGATCTTGTATTCCGTTGCGCCCGGGTCATTCTTATCGCGCAGATTCCGAACAATGCTCTCGGAACTCACAAGTAGCGCGAAACCGGACAGGTAGATCACCAGGCCGATGAGGAAGCGCGGATCGGTCAACCAGTCGGTGCCGTACTGTCCGAGGTAGTCGTGACTGAACAGCGTGCCGTTGAGGTAGCCGTGCAGCATGGTCACGAACATGCCCATCCCCAGCACCGAGATATTGAAGCTGCCACGCTTACCCGGGACCTGCCGGATGGACAGCGGGAAGAACCAGCCGCGATTGGCGTAGTGCAGCAGCCAGATGCTCGCGAGCACCAGCGAGGTCGGTTCGAACCGGTTCGGGCCGCTCAGGTAGCAGAACAGGAAGACCACGGTGGCCGGAATCTCCATGAGCCACCAGCCGAGCTTGGGGTTGAGATTCAGGCCGAGTTTCGCCGTCGCGAACCGACCGTACGGGCTCTGTCCGAAAAGCCCGCCGATCAGCACGAATGCCGCGAAGCCGAAGCCGACGGTCAGCACGGTGTCATAGGCGGTATTGCCCGTATACCAAGTCATCGAGGTCCTTCATCGAACGAAAACTAGAACACGTTCTACCATGCCTCACTCCATTACGCAGCGGTAGCCCTTGCCGTAGCCCTTGCCGGGCAAGACGATTGACATCCCGGTAACTTGTTCGCCGGGAATTGGGGGGCGTGGGAGGTGAGCGAGGATGGGTGAGGACAGATGGGCCGGGTTACTGGAACGATTGCCACATTTTCTCGAGGAGGAGGATACGGCCACCACGGAATCGGGGCCGGGCTGGAGCCCCCGATTCGTACTGCTGCGTGATGAAAGTACCGGGCGCTACGTGCATTTCGCCCAACAGGGCAGCGATGTCGAAGTGCTGCTACCGGTTCCCGACGATGCCGCCGACGCCGAACAGCTACTGACGGTCCTGCGAGCCCAGCCCGACGATCTCTGGGAGCCGTGCCCGCTGCCGCTGGAATCGGATGCGAGTCAGCCGAATCCGGAGATGCGGGCCCTCGAACGGGTCTGGCGGCGGCCGGAACTGGCCCGGGTCTGGCATACCGGTTGGCGGCGCGACGAGGACCTCGAGGAACGGCACCGCATCGCGGCCTCGGTGGTCGAGGTGCTGCGCGCGGGCCTGGATATGACACCGCAGGGGTTGCGGTGCGCCTCGTGGAGTCTGGACGCCCCCGGCACCGCCTCCTACGGCCTGACCGCCGACCGGCCGAGTGCGCGCCACGCCTCGGCGGTATGCGATGAGTGGAGCGATTTCGAAGCGCGCCTGGTGTGGGCGCTCACCACACTGCCGTGGGACAGCGTGATCAGCCTCAGCACCCCGCATCCGGGGCCCGATCCGTGCTTCGTGCAATTCCTGCACAGCCGCCGGCTACACAACGAGGCCAGCGGATGGGATGTGGCCGGTCTCGGCGCGGGCGAATTCGAGCACAGGATGAGCGCGCTGGGCTGGACGTTCGCGCCGCAGAGCGACGCGCTCATCTGGGAGGGCCCGGACGCCAATACCGGCTACCACCCGCGCCTGGCGGGCATCCCGCAGCGCACCATCGCCACCTTCCGGGAGGTGTTCGCGGTGGGACATCCGCAGGACCTGGTGTTCCGCGCCTTCCGCAATGGCAGCCGTGACGATCCGGATCTGGCGTATCTGGATCGCGAGCTCGGGGTGCCCCGCGACGTCCGCTGACGCTCGGCCCAGCTGCAGAGAAGGCGGGAGAGGTTGTCGGCCGACCCCTCCCGCGCCCGCGCTCGACTAGGCGGCGGCTCGGTGGATATCGGCGATGATCTTGTCCTTGCGCCACAGCGCCACCGTCCGGCCGATTTCGCGCACCGGTCGGGGCAGTACCCGATCGGTCACCTTGACGATCCGGACCCACCAGCGCATGAGTCGCTCATCGCGCGCGGACCATTCGAGGCCGAGTAGTTCGCGTGCCCGCGGCGGCAGCACGCCGATATTCACCCATACCGCGAACGGCCCGACAACGCCCCACATGACCGGCTTCCACAACCACGCGGGCATACCGTCGGGCGCGGGGACACGGCGCATGGTGGCGATGACATCGTCCACGCTGGGGTGGTGTTCGAGTCGTGCGTCGAGCAATCGGTCGAAGAAGCGCTCGAATTCCGCCACATCGGCCGGGATATCGCGCTCGCGCAGTCCGGCCAGTAGGCTCGCCTGCCGCCAGCCCGCGTAGAGCTCCTCTTTCTCGCTGGGCGACAGGCCCTTTCCGAACTTGTCGGCAATGACGGTGGAGGCCCAGTAGGCGGTGCCGAGCACCCAGAAGTAGGCGTCGGGCTCCCACGCGTGATAGCGCCGTCCGGCGTGGTCCACCCCGCCGATGCCCTTGTGCATGGCACGGATATCGCGGCCGTAGGCGGCGGTCTCGTCACCGTAGAACGCCAGTGCGATGGTCGGCCAGTACGAGCGTTCGAAGCGGCCGAGCGTATCGGTCTTGAATACCGAGTGGTCCGCCACGCCCGATCCGATGACCGGATGGGCGACCTGGAGTAGCAGGGCGCTCGGAGCCAGCATGATGAGCCGCCAGTCGGCGGCGTAGCGCGCGGTCAGCGAGCCGGGAGCGACACCGCGCAGCGCGTCCGGCGGCTGGTCGGTCGCGTAGATTTCCGGAACAGGGCTGGCCATGGCACGCCTCCACATTGAGGAATCATTTGTATCTGGAAAGGTAGGCTTCAGGAAACAAATGTGTCAACATTCGCCGGAAGTGATGGCATGCACCGAACCGAGGACTCGGCTATGAGGCCCGCTCGCAGCTATGGCGGCATCGCCGCGGATGAGCGCATGCGTGGCCGCCGCGAGCAGTTGATCGAGGCGGCCATCGAGGTGATGGCGCGCGATGGCGCCGGTGCGCTCACCGTACGGCGGGTGGCGACCGAGGCCGGGCTCTCGACGCGGTTCGTCTACGAGAGCTTCGCCGATCTCGACGATCTCACCGGCGCGGCCTTCGACATGACCTCCCGGGAGCTGGCCACGGCGGTGAACACGGCGGTGCGCGGTGCGCCGACCGGGCGGCGGGCCCGCATTACGGCCGTGGTGGAGGCCATTACCGATTTCTTCCTGACCCGGCCCGCCAAGGGAAAGTTCCTCTCCACCAGGGCATACGGCCATCCGGGCAGTGCGCGCACGCGGCTGGCGCGGTCCGAGGACTATGTGGCGGCGTTCGCGGCACTGCTCGCGGATCTCGTCGACGGCCTCGGTGCCGAGGACCGGGCGGTCGCACTCACCTCACGCTTTCTGGTATCGGCGTTCGGTGAGACCATGACCGCCCTGGCCTATGGCGAAACGCCCTACACCCGAGATGAATTCGTCCACGACAATGTGGAGCTGTTCCTCGGCGCGCTCGACGGCCTGGACCGTATCGCCGATCAGTCGTCGAGCAGCGACAGTTCGTAGTCGCGGAAGTGCGCGGCGAGGTCCAGGCCCGCCAGCTCGAGGGCCGCGGCCACGACGGGATCGTCGAACTCGAAGACGCGCAGTATGACAACGCTGGGGAAGCGATCCTGGATCTCGGCGAGCAGGGCCACGAGCAGACTGGACAGGCATTTCGGGGAGACATCGCGGTGCGAGATCGCTTCGCCCGTATTGATATAGGCGATATCTTCGATAATGGTGGTCGTGATGGTGGCGAGGGGTTCGGTCCCGCCCTCACCCAGCAGCGCGACAATGAACAGGTGCCCGGGCGGGTCGGCGGATTCGGCCTCGGCGTGCAGAATCCACTCGTCCTCGCCGGTGGTGGCCGCGGACTCGGGCGCTTCCCAGCTGGCGGCCTCGGCGGTCCACAATCGGGCGTACTCGCCGATGACGCTGGCCTCCAGAACGGCCGCCGCCTGGCCCTCGGGGCCGGTATCGGATCCCTCCCAGCGCAGCACCCGGTATCCGGCGGCCTGCGCATGTCCGGCCGCCGAGGCGATGAGGGTCGAGAACACCTCGGTTTCGTCCGGCGTGGCGGGCGTGTCGTCGGTGTGTCCGAGGCGGATGGAGCGTATGAGGCGGTCCGCGTCGATGACCTGCACCCAGGCGTCCTGGGGTCCGGCGGCGCGCAATTCCGCCCAGCCGAGCAGTCTGCCGCCCTGTCGGGCGGCAATCGTGCCGAGCAGGTCCGTGGGCGGTTCCATGGCGATTTCTTCCAGCCCGAACAGTCCGGCCGCCCCTGCCAGTTCGTTCGTCAGGCGCAGGCCGGTACCTGGGTGCCGATCCCACTCGAGTGCCATGTCCATAGCCGCACAGTAGACCGACCAGTTGCTGTTGAGTAGCTACCGCGCGGTCGGTATTGCGTTTCGTGACCGGGGCGATCAGGCAAAACACAAGATCAAATCAGTGCGTCCGCAGCGCCTGGGTCGGGCAACTTTCCACCGCCAGCAGCGCCACCTCCACGTCGGATTCGCCGACCGCGTCCGATCGCACCGCCACCCGGCCGTCATCGCCCACCCGGAACAGATCGGGGGCCAGGGCCTCACACATACCGTGGCCCTCACAGCGGGTGTGGTCGGCCTCGAACCTCATGACGGGAGCCGTTCCAGGCGTATGGGCAGTCCGTCGGCGGGCAGCGGGCCGGTGCCCGAGACGAGCGGCACCCGATAGTCCTCCGGCACACTCCAGCGGTAGTGCAGGAGCATGCGGTGCAGCACCGCCTTCACGGTCATTCCGCCGAAGTAGAGACCGATGCATTTGTGCGCGCCACCGCCGAACGGTGCCCAGGCGAAACGGTGTGCGGCGTCCTCGCGATGGTCGGCGTCGAAGCGGGACGGGTCGAACGCGTCGGGGTCGTGCCATTGCTCGGCCTGGCGCATCATGGCGTACGGGCCCGTCATGACGAGCGTGCCCTTCGGAACGAAGTGCCCCATGATCTCGGTGTCGGCAATCGTCTCCCGGGCCTGCTGGGCCACCGGAGCGTACATGCGCAGCGCCTCCTTGAAGGCCAGGTCCAGGCTCGGCAGCCGCGCGAGGTCGCCGTAGTCGATATCGGCCTTGCCCAGCGCCTGGGATTCGGCCCGTAACCGTTCCTGCCAGTCCGGGTGGCGAGCCAGCTCATAGGCGAGCATGGAGATGGAAATGGCGCTGGTGTCGTGCGCGGCCATCATGGTGAAGATCATGTGCGCGACCACGTCGTCGTCGGTGAGCTTGTGCTCGGGCAGGGTGGCGACGCGGGCGAGCACACTGAACAGGTCGGTGCCGTCACCCGCGCGGCGGCGGGGCAATTCGCGGCCGAAGTATTCCTCCAGGACGCGACGGCCGCGTAAACCCTTGCGCCAGACGCCGCCCGGGATACTCGCGCGAACGATGGCGGTGCCGCCGTGTACCGAATCCTCGAACGCCCGCGACAGGCGCGCGCTCTCCGGACCGAGTTCCGCACCCGCGAAGACCACCGTGGCCTGGTGCAGCAGCAACTCTTTCACCGCGTCGTAGAGGCGGAACTCCCGGCCCGGCCGCCAACCCGCGATACCGCTGGCCAGCAGGGGTGACGTCAGTTCCAGATAGCCGTCGAGCCGGGGCCGCGTGAACACCTGCTGCAGAATGCGGCGGTGGTACAGGTGGTCGTCGAAATCGCGCAGCAGCAGGCCGCCACGGAAGAACGGGCCGATGACGAACTCCCACCCGCGCTGGGCGGAGAACACCTTCTTGCGGTCGAGCAGTACCTCCTCGAGCGCTTCCGGATTGCCGATCGCCACCATGGGACGACCGAACCCACCCGCCCAGTGCAGCGGGCCATATCGCTGTAACCGCTTGTGCGAAAAGCCGATCGGATCCGTGAGACTGCTGAGCAGATAGCCGACCCAGGGTGGCCCATAATCGCCCATGACCGGCTTCAGCCCACTGCCGGGCGGTGGTTCGGCCAAGGGGCGCGCCGGGGACGGATACCGCTCCAGGACCCCGATGGCCGCGCGCTGTATTCGTCGATTGAGCCGGGCTCGCACATGCTTCACGTGGACCGCGGCCGGATCCCGGAGTTCCCGGGGCACAAGGAGATTCATCGTCGTCTCTCCCTTCGAGACATATCTCACGGTACCGGAAACAAGGGTTTCCGTAAACAGTCGTTTCCTGATTTCTGTGCCAAGCTGGGTAGGTGACGCGGGAAATCAGCGGTACCTATCGCGGGGCCACCACCGACGAACGGCGTGAGCAGCGTCGTCGCCGATTGCTCGACGCCGCCCTCGATATCATTGGCACCCAGGGGTTATCGGCGCTGACCGTGCGCGGGGTATGCGAGCAGGCGCGGGTCGGCCCGCGCTTCTTCTACGAATCCTTCCCCGATCTGGATGCACTGGCGGGTGATCTGCTGGACGAAATCCAGGGAGCCGCGCTGGCGGCCGCGAGCGCCGCGATCGCGGCGAACACGGGCAGCCAGTCCGATAAGATTCGCGCCGGGGTGACCGCCCTCATTGTCGCGCTCACCGATGATCCGCGCCGGGCCAATATGGCACTGGCACAGGCCCATGGCAGTGAGGCGCTAACGCGGCGCCGCTTCACCGGTATGCGTCGGGTGGCGGCGATGATCATCGATGAGACGCGCCAACTACTCGATATCCCCGAGGGCGAGGACGCCGCGCTCACCGCCCTGGCCCAATTGATCACCGGCGGGGCGGCGGAACTGATTCTGGTGTGGCTGGACGGCGGGCTGAAGGTGGAACGGCCCGTCATGATCGAGACGGTGGTCGATTTCGTGATCGCGATGGTGGATCGGCTCCCCGCCATGGTCGAGAAGTTGGAATCGGGCGATTGATCCGCTGGCCGAAAATGCGGATTTCCTGACCGCTGGTGTGAGTGGTCGATACTCGTCCGCCACCTAGCGTGGGGATATGAGTTTCGACTACGACGTAGTGGTCATCGGCTCCGGTTTCGGCGGTAGCGTCACGGCGCTGCGGCTGACCGAGAAGGGCTACCGGGTCGGGGTCCTGGAGTCGGGGCGACGATTCGCCGATGACGAGTTCGCCGAAACTTCCTGGCGGGCACAGCGATTCCTGTGGGCTCCGAAAGTGGGCTGCTATGGCATCCAGCGACTGACGCTGCTGAAGGACACCTTCGTCATGAGTGGCGCGGGGGTGGGTGGCGGATCGCTGGTGTACGCGAACACGCTGTACGAGCCGCCGGAGAAGTTCTTCGCCGACCGGCAGTGGGCGCACATCACCGATTGGCGTGCCGAACTCACCCCGCATTACGACCAGGCCAAACGCATGCTGGGCGTGACCACGAATCCGGCCACCACGCCCTCGGACCGGGTATTGCGCGAGGTGGCCGAGGATATGGGTGTCGGCAACAGCTATCAGCGCACACCCGTCGGGGTGCTGTTCGGCGGACCCGGTGCGCGGCCGGGACACGAGGTGCCGGATCCGTTCTTCGGCGGTGTCGGGCCCGCCCGCCGCACCTGCACGCATTGCGGTGAGTGCATGACCGGATGCCGCCACAATGCCAAGAACACCCTCGTGAAGAACTACCTATATCTGGCCGAGCAGGCCGGGGCGAGGGTGCATCCGCTGACCACCGTCACCGATGTGCGGCCGCTGCCGGGTGGCGGGTACACGGTGCAGACCGTGCGCACCGGGCGCTGGGTACGCACACAGCGTCGCGAATTCACCGCCGAGCAGGTGGTTTTCAGTGCCGCGTCGCTCGGGACACAGAAGTTGTTGCACGCCTTGCGCGATCGCGGGTCACTGCCCGGCATCTCGCGGCGCCTTGGCTACCTGTCGCGGACGAATTCCGAAGAGCTGCTGTCGGTTCGCAGTCGCGACAAGAGCACCGACTTCACCAAGGGCGTGGCCATCACCTCGTCGATTCATCCCGATCACGACACTCATATCGAGCCGGTGCGCTACGGCAAGGGCAGCAATGTACTCGCCCTCATGACCACCGCCATGGTGGACGATGACGGTCGGACGCCGCGCTGGCGATTGTGGTTGCGCGAGTTGGGCCGAAACCGGCGTGATCTGGCGACGATGCACAATCCGCGGCACTGGTCCGAACGCATGATCGGTCTGCTGGTCATGCAGTCGGTGGACAATTCGATCACAACCTATACCAGGCGCGGCCTGTTCGGGCGGCATATGACCACCAAACAGGGTGAGGGCGAACCGAATCCGACCTGGATTCCGACCGGCCACGAGGTGGCGCGGCGGGTGGCGGGGAAGATCGACGGCATTCCCACCGGCGGGTCCACCGCGCTGGTCAATATCCCCATGACCGGACATTTCATCGGCGGCTGCGTGATCGGCGACTCCCCCGACACCGGTGTGGTGGATGCCTATCACCGGCTCTACGGCCACCCGGGTCTGCATATCATCGACGGCTCGACGATCTCCGCCAATCTCGGCGTGAATCCGTCGCTGACGATTACCGCGCAGGCCGAACGGGCGGTATCGCTGTGGCCGAACAAGGGTGAGACCGATCTGCGGCCGGAAGTCGGTGCGCCCTACCGGCGTATCGCCACCATCGCCCCGCGCAACCCCGTGGTGCCCACCCATGCGCCCGCGGCCCTGCGACTTCCGATCGTGGACATCACGTCGGGCGACCGCACCGCGTAGGCCGATTCAGCAGCGCACCCCGGTCACCGCGAACCGCTCCACATCGGCGACATGACCGCCGGTGGCGACGGCAATGGTCATTGTTCCCGGGCAGGACGCGGTGACGGGAACCGTTGCGCTCCACGGCGTATCGATGCCACCAGCGGGAATCTGCCCCACCGCGCCCACCGGTCGCTCATTGCCGAGCTGGCGGACCTGGATGTCCAGGCTCTCGTCCACGCCGGAAATCCGCCCGCCCACGGTGACCGGCGAACGCACCTGAGATCCGTAGCGAGGTGCGGTGATGGAGAGCGTGCGGTCCTCGGTCCCGACCACCTCCCAGGGTGCGTCGTCACCGGTGCCGAACCGGACGAGATGTACGACTGCGGCGACGTGACCGGCACCGCTGGCATCCTCGGGCGAGTCGTAACCGACGGTAATCCACGCTTCATCGGCCCGGAACTGGGTGACAATGACCCGGTCGACATTGGTGTAGCCGAGGTACTGCTGGGTGAAGTTCAACGCGATGGTGGCGGCGTCCAGCCGCCACGGCTGATGCCCGCCCTCGCGATAGGACTGCTGCCAGGCGGTGGCATCGGCCTCGGTGGCGAAGGGCCACAGTGGCTGATAGGCGAAGCGGTGGGGCTCTGCAGGTTTCGAGGTCGGGGCGACCGCGGTTCCCGGCGCTCCGGGAGGCGACTGGCCGGGCTGTGCATCCACAACCGTGGTGGTCACCGAAGCCGAGGTAGCGGTCTCGCCGGAATCCTCGTCACCGCACCCCACCGCGAACAGAACCGTCGCGGCGAAAAGAACCACCGCACCGGCGATCGCGGAAACCATGCGATGAGCAGATGATTTCGAGCCCATGATCCAGCATGCGCCCGAACGCCCTGAAATGCTCGTCCGCGGCGGCGCGCGTCAGATGGCAGTACCCGGGGTATACGCGAAACAGCGAGCCGACCCCGCCCCGAGCGGATGGTTGTCTCGCGCGCCCGGGAGCTGCCGCGCCCCCCTGTCGATGCTCCCGGGCGACCCGCCGGTATCGCGGGTCCTTGCCCGAAGGTCAGTGCTGGCAGAGCCATTCGGTGCCGTAATGCGAGGCGTTGCCACCCTCGAGGTGGACCCAATGACCGTCACCTTCGCACGGTGCGCCTTCGACCTGCTCGGGGTTCTGCGGGTTGGTCGCGGGGATGTCGGCGGGCGCGGTGGTCTCGACGGGTGCCGGGGTATCCGGGCCGGCGCCGTGATTGGGGTTGGTGCAGATCGTGCCCTCGCACGGCACCCACGTGCCGTCACCGTTGGGATTCGGAATGGCGTTGGGACCGATGTAGCTGCCGAGCGGGCAACCCGGATCTTGATTCTTCGCGCAGTACTCGGCGCTCAGATTGTTCCCGGTGGAGCCATCGGCCCCGCGCTGGCCGGGGTCGGCGGTCGGTTGCGGCGCGACCGAGGTCACGGAGCCCGGTGCGGCCGTCGTCGATGGCGCCGTGGTCACGGTCGTGCTGCTGGGCGTCCGCGCGGGAGACGAGTCATTCGAGCATGCCGCGGCCCCCAGAATGAGGGCCATTCCCGCGAGTGCCGTCAGCGAACGCTTCATCGATGCTCCTCTTCGGATGACGTGCACCGGCCAGATATCTGCCCGGGATGGAGTCGCGAGATGTCGTGCGCCCGCATGGGTCAATTAACCATCCGGTTGCCAACTATCGCATGGGGTTCAGTAAATTTTGCACGGCCCACATTTGTCAAGCATCGTATGATCATGCCATCTCGGCTGACAGATATGTGTTAGCGAGGGCTCGAGCCGCGAACGAGATGATCAGACAAACACCGTGTCGGCACGATTGCGGGTGAGTTGCGGCATTGTCTTACCGTGCCGCACTGCGTGTCTGCGTCACAGACTCGGAGGGTGGCGGCACCGATGCTGTCGGGCTGGGCGCGGGCCGCCGCGGACGCCTACTCCCTCGCCGAGATCGAATCTCGTGCCGCCGAGTCGATCACGGCGCCTACCGACAGGCTCAGCGCCACATCGGTTTTGTTCAGTCCTGCTTACCGTCGGCGCCGGATCCCTCGCCCGCGGTAGGTCCGATTCTGCGCGGCCTGGCCACGCGCCGAGGGCGGGCGGGCGCATCGTCGCCGGCTCGTTTCCGCCGCGCCGCACCCAGATTGATGACGCTGCCATCGTGCTCGGCTCCGCCCGGATCCTTGCCCGGAGCGGGGGGCGCGGCGCTGGGGTCGACCGGCCACCAGCCGGTCTCGCGCTCGAGTTCTGATCGCAGTACGGGTCTGGTCGGGGCGGGGTCGTGGACTGAGCCGCCTTCCGAAAGCCAGGTCTTGTGGGGACGCTCGGGGGTTTCTTCCGGCAGGCGACGCGGGCGACGCGGCAACCGGGTGAGGTTCGACGTGCCGTCCTCGGCCTCGGGGGAACCGGCCGCGGCGGCCCGCATACCTTCCAGCTTCTTGCGTAGTCGTTCCACCGCATCGAACCTGTTCCCGCCGGGACCCGGCAAGGATCCCCGGCCAGGATTTTCCCGTTCCGACATCGAACTAGCCACGGACGGGTGCGCTAGCACCCGTCGGCACCACGGCCGCGGGTATCCCGAGCCGACCTCTGAACTTCTGCCTGATTGTGTCCCTCATGTCCGTATTCTCCCTCAGCACCGTCACCGGCGTTTTCCTACCCTGTCCCACTGGGCAGTGGAGCTGGGGCCCCGCGCCGTGGCTCGCGTGATGAGTCAACGATACCGGCGCGCCACGACCGGTCCGCGTGCTCACGGTGAGCGGCGGCATCAGCGTTCGAAGCCACGAAAACCCCGTCCGCGTCCACGGCCGCCGCAAAGTCTTCGAAGTCCATATTCGCCAGGGTCAGATCGACCTCGACCTCCGCTTACTTCGCGCGGCAGAATTCGGAAAGTCGGCAAGTCCGCGTCGGGCTCACCCCCCACTGTGGTCGAGGACGAGGATCGGGTGTTCCGGATCGCGAATGGTCCGTTCGTCGGCACCCTGTCATCAGTGAAATCTGTCCGCACCACGAGCGATTCGTCCTCCGGCAAGGCCGCGTTCGCTGGCTTGTTCTGCACGACGGTCGATTTCCGCACCGACGAATCAGTGCCAGCGGGGTCGGTACCGCCTGCCGGCGCGGAATACCCTATCGCGCAACCATTTTCGCCGGACGGCTTGGTGCGACTTGCCGTCGACACATCGCGCACAGTCATTTACCACGATTCGATCAGCGGGGCATCGTGCTCGTGGCGCTGCCATTCCTCGGTGAGGCGAGCGAGTCGGGCCGGGGCGGCGATGCCGCGCACGGTGACGATCTTGTCATCGCGGAGCTCCAGAATCGCGACGCCCACCACCCGGTCGTCGAGGGTGAAGAGCAGGGCGGGGCAGCCGTTGACCACGCCGGCATGGATCGAGGGTGAGCCGCCGGCGAGTCTCCGCTTGGCCGGGGACGGCTCGAGGCCGACCCGCACCACGGTGGCGATCCGCTCGGGGGTCGAGTACCGGATCAGCTGCTTGGCCAGTCCCCCGGCGCCGTCGGAGATAGCGGTCGCGTCGTCGGTCAGCAGTGCTACCAGTCGGTCGGTCCGGCCCGAGGAGGCGGCAGCGAGGAACGCCTCGACGATTCGGCGCGCGGAGGCGTGGTCGATGTCGGTTCTGTCGACGGAGGCGGTAATTCGACGCCGGGATCGGTGCAGGTGTTGCTGACTCGCGGATTCGGTGATGTCGAGAATCTCGGCGATCTCGGCGTGGCTGAAGGCGAAAGCCTCGCGTAGCACGTACACGGCCCGTTCGACCGGCGACAGGTGCTCCATGAGCGTCAGCACCGCCAGGGTCACCGATTCGCGCTGCTCGACGGTATCGGCCGGGCCCAGCATCGGGTCGCCGTCGAGGAGTGGTTCGGGCATCCAGGCGCCCACCGTGCGTTCGCGCCGCACCGACGCCGAGCGGAGCCGGTCGAGCGCCAGGTTGGTGACGATCTTGGTCAGCCAGGCCTCGGGCACCTCGATGTACTCCCGGTCGGCGGCCTGCCACCGCAGGAACGCGTCCTGCACCGTGTCCTCGGCGTCGGCGGCGGAGCCGAGCAGACGGTAGGCGAGCGAGGCCAGCCGATTGCGACTGGCCTCGAAACGCGCCACGGTGGCAGTGTCCATGAGCACGACCTTATGCGGCGACCACGTCGGCCGAGTGCTCTCGGCCGGTGGCCGAGCGGTACCTGTGGTTCAGCTGTCCGAACGTCGGGCGGCTCAGAGTCCAGGCGGCAGTCCCGAGGATTGCCGACTTGAAGCGCGCGGCCGACCGACCACGCAGTGCCCAGGACTTCGAGCGCGCATCACCGTCGACCACCTGGAAGAGCCCATCCTTGCGGCCCAGGCTGATGTGGTTGCCGACATACGACAGCGCTTTCGTCGAGATCTTCCGCCCGGTCCGGTCCCCGATAATCGCGGCCACCGCCTGCATACCGGTGAATCCCGCGGACGCACACGACATCGGCAGCGGCAGACCGTTATCGCCGATGACGAAGGCGCTGTCACCGGCAACGTAGACATCCGGGTGCGAGACCGACCGCATCTGACGGTCGACGGTGATCTGGCCGTTGCGTTCCACCGCGAGGCCGCTGGCGGCGGCGATCGGATGGACGGCGAACCCGGCGGCCCACACGGTCGCGTCGGAGGCGAAAGTGGTGCCGTCCGCGGCGACCGCCGCCGTCGCCTCGACACGCTCGATGGTGGTGTGCTCGTGGACCGTGATACCGAACCGGTCGAAGGCGCGCAGCAGGTGACGGCGAGCCTTCGGGCCCAGCCAGCCGCCCAGTTCGCCACTGGTGGCGAGGCTGACCCGAAGTCCCGGACGGGATTCGGCGATCTCGGTGACGGCCTCGATCGCGGTCAGGTTACCGCCGACCACCAGTACCTTCCCGTTTTCGCCCAGCTCGTCCAGGCGTGCGCGCAGGCGCAACGCGGCCGGACGCGCTGCCACGTGGAAGGCGTGCTCGTCGACACCGGGCACGCCATGGACGGCGCCGGTGCTGCCGAGTGCGTAGAGGAGGGTGTCGTATCCGAGCCGGTCGGTGCCCGCACCGTCGGCGACGGTGACAGTCCGGTGCTCGGCGTCGACGTCGGTTACCCGCGCCACTCGTAGCCGGATACCGGTGCCCGCGAAGATCTCCGCCAGCGGCCGGTGGCGCAGGTCCTGCCCGGCGGCGAGCTGGTGCAGGCGCAGCCGCTCGACGAAATCGGGTTCGGCGTTGACGACGCTGATCTCGAAGTCGTCGGGGTGGAGTTGGCGAGCCAGATATCCGGCGGAGAAGGCTCCGGCGTATCCGGCCCCGAGGACGACGATGCGGTGCTTCATGATTCGCTCCTGTCTGGTTCGCGTGCTCCTTGAACGAGACAGGCCCCGAGTTCCTGACAGCATTGATCAGTGATCTGGATCACTGTGGTGGCAGACGGACCCCGAGCCCCGCTCCGTTCGCGATGAAATGCGGGCATGACCGGCCTCGGGGCCGCCCGTGGGTCATCGAGGGGCCGGCGGCGGTTGGCCGGGAATGCGAGATACGCTGCGCGCGTGACTCCCCTGCTCCACCAGCTCTATCCGGAACTCGCTCATACGCTGCCGCACCTTTCGCTCAATACGGGTGCTACGCCGGTGCGGCGACTCGCCTCCATCGATACCACCGGTGCGGAGCTGTGGGTCAAGGACGACAGCGGGTTCGGGGACGGCGGGTGGGGCGGGAACAAGGTCCGCAAGTTGGAGTGGTTGTTGCCGGATGCGTTGCGGCAGGGGCGGCGGACCATAGTGACGGTTGGCGGGCTGGGCACGAATTGGGGGTTGGCCGCCGCGCTGTATGGGCGCGCGCAGGGCCTCGAAACTGTTCTGGCGCTGGTGGATCAGCCAATGGATGAGCATGTGCGGGAGCAGTTGGAGCGTTTGCGGGCCTCGGGGGCCGAACTGCACTTCACGCACACCAAGGTGCGGACGATCCTGCGAGCGCCACTGATTCTCGCGCGGCACTTCTCGGGGATGCGGCCACCGTATTTGCTTCCGGCGGGCGGTTCTTCACCCGTGGGGACGCTCGGCTACGTGGAGGCCGCGCTCGAAATCGCCGCTCAGGTGCGGGGTGGGGAAATGCCGGAGCCCGCGTATATTGTCACGGCTGTCGGGTCGGGCGGGACCGTGGCGGGACTGTCGCTCGGGTTGCGCCTGGCCGGACTGTCCACCCGGGTGATCGGGGTCATCGTCAATGACACTCTGCGCCTGGATGAATCGACGTTGACCCGGTTGGCGGATCGAGCCGCCGACGTGCTGCGCCGGCGTGGCGCTCGCCTGCCCGAAAATCTTTCCGCCGGGGGAAATCTCGATACCGTCACCGACTGGCTCGGCCCGGGGTACGGCGAGACGACTCCGGAAGCCAGTGCGGCACTGCGGCTCTCGGCAGAGTATGAGAGTCTCGATCTCGAGCCGGTGTACACCGCCAAGGCCATGGCCGCGCTACTCGATCTCAATGCGCACGGCCGGTTCGACGGCGGGCCGGTGCTGTTCCTCAATACCAACGGCCCACGCTGACCGCCGCCGCGCGGCTCGTACCCTGAACCCATGCCCGCAGTTCCCGATCTGGATCTCGGCCCGCTGTTCGACCTCGTCGCGGGCCGACAGGTGGCGGTGTTGACCGGGGCCGGTATCTCCACCGACAGCGGTATCCCCGATTACCGCAGTCCGGACGCCCCACCGCGCAATCCCATGACCTACCAGCAGTTCGTCGGTGATCCGGTCTTTCGGCAACGGTACTGGGCGCGCAATCATGTGGGCTGGCGGCGGATGGATGCCAGCCGTCCCAATCCCGGCCACCGCGCGCTGACGCGGCTCGAACGCGCGGGTGTGGTCAGCGGGCTGATCACCCAGAATGTCGATCTGCTGCATACCAAGGCGGGTCACCGCGCGGTGATCGACCTGCACGGCACCTACCTGCGGGTCCGTTGCCTCGCCTGCGACGCGCTGATCTCTCGATTGACCCTGGCCGACCGACTCGAGGAAGCCAATCCGGGCTTCGCCGACGACCTCACCCGCACCGGTGTCGAGGTCGCACCCGATGCCGACGCGGTGATCGCCGATACCGCCGCCTTCCGCATGGTCGATTGCGCCGAATGCGGCGGCATGCTGAAGCCCGATATCGTGTACTTCGGCGAATCGGTCCCGAAAGACCGTGTGGCGGCGTCTTTCTCGATGGTCGACGAGGCCGATATCCTGCTGGTGACCGGATCGTCCCTGACCGTCATGTCCGGCCTTCGCTTCGTCCGCCACGCCGCGAGAACCCGACGCCCGGTGGTAATCATCAATCGTGGCCCCACCCGTGGCGACGAGTTCGCCACGGTGCGTCTCGATACCGGCTGTTCTCCCGTATTGACCGCGCTGGCGGACACTGTGGCCGAAGCCCCGATCCCCGCTTGCTGACGCCCACACCGAGTGTTGCCCGCCCGACAGTGACCGCGGTCGCCACTCACCGGTTACTCCGCGCACAAAATCAACATCGCCCCAGCACCGACGAAAGGATCTCCATGTCTGCGCGTATCCCCGGTTTCGACTACCAGCGCGTCCGGGTCGCTGATGCGGTGTCGCTGCATGTCGCTGTCGCCGGTTCGGGCAGCCCGATCGTGCTACTGCACGGCTTCCCGCAGACCCATCTCATGTGGCGGCATGTGGCCGCCGATCTGGCTGCCGACCACACCGTCATCTGCCCGGATCTGCGCGGCTACGGTGACAGCGACAAACCGGCCGATACCGACGGTCAGACCTATTCCAAACGCACCATGGCGGCCGATATCGTCGCTCTGGCAAAGACTTTCGGCCACAACAGGTTCGCACTGGCCGGACACGATCGTGGCGCGCTGGTAGCGATGCGCGCCGGACTCGACCACCCGGACACCATCACCCACCTCGCCGCCCTGGATGTGGTGCCGACCATCGATATGTGGGAGGTCCTGCACGGCCTCCCGGCGGCCGTCGCCTTCCACCTCTACCTCATGGCACAGCCCCCCGGCCTACCCGAGCAGCTGATCGCGGGCAGCCCGGACACCTTCTTCGGCCACTTCCTCGACATCTGGACCTGCGATCCGGAAGCCATTCCGGCCGATATCCGCACCGCCTACCTAACGGCCAGCCGCAATGCCGTCCCCTCGATCGTGGCCGATTACCGCGCCTCGGCGAATATCGACGTCGACCATGACAGCGCGGACCGAGCAGCGGGCAGCACCCTGCGCATGCCGGTGGCGGTCCTGCAGCAGGACTGGGGCACGCTGCTCCAGTTCGATGCCAAAGCCATCTGGCAGGCCTGGGCCCCGAACCTGCATCACCACACCGTCACCACCGGTCACTTCATGGCCGAGGAGTCACCCACCGAGATCGTCGGAGCACTGCGGGATCTGCTGGCACGCTGAGAGCACCCATGCGATTCAACGCTGTCCCAGCGTCGCCGGTTCGCGCTGGGACAGCGACGCCGGCCCGGTCATACAGATCCACCACCGGCGTTCCCTCCGCGGGTCGCTATCTATAGGCGACCGCGTGGCGACCGGCCCGCCGCCCGAAGAAGGAGCCCTCGCCGAGCTGGGTGCCACTGGCATAGCCCTTGCCGTCCTGGGCGATATTGGCCGCGCAGGCCCCGGCGGCGTAGAGACCGGGCACCGGTGCGCCACTGTCCCGCAACACTTCTCCGTCGACGGAGGTGCGCAGGCCGCCGATGGTGAATCCGGCGTAGAGCGCTTTGCCGAGGGTGAGGTCGAACGCGCCCCACGGGCCCTGGTCCTGCGGTTGCAGCCATTCGGCACCCTTGTGGAAATCCGGATCCTCGCCCCGGGCGGCGTGGGTGTTGTAGCGGTCCAGGGTGGCCCGCAGGGCCGCCTCCGGAATCCGCAGCGCGGCAGCCATTTCCGCCACCGTCTCCCAGCCGTCGATGAACGGTGCGAGCGGAAAAGTCGGCCGTTCCATATGTTCGGAGTCGACAATCAGATACGCGGCGGCACCGGGTTGTTCGAGGGCGAACGCCGAGGTACGGGAATGGTAGGAATCCTCGGCCACGAATCGCTGCCCATCGCGGTTCACAATGACGCCGGTGAGCAGTCGGGAGGGTGGATAGACCGGCGCGGTAATGAAGGCCTGATCCATATGCCGCACATCGCCACCCGCGCCGATGCCCAGCCGAATTCCGATGCCGTCGTCATAGGTGGTGCCGAGGACGAAGGGTTTCTCCGCCAGCTGCGGAACATGTTCGGCGACCATTGCCGAGTTCATGACGAATCCGCCCGTGGCCAGCACTACCGAATGCGCACGCACGGCACCGGTTTCGCCGCCCCGCTTCCACCGGACGCCCACCACACGACCGTCGGCATCGGCGATCAGGTTGGTTGCCCCGGTCTCGTAGCGGACCGTGACTCCGAGTTCGGCGGCGCGCTCGACCAGCAGTTCGATCACCAGCGCCGCACCCTGCGTATCACCGGGAACCGGGACCTTGTGTCCGCGCGGGGCGGGGGCGGCGGTATCGCGGAAGGGCCATACCTTCTCGTTGCCGGTGTACATCAAACCCTGCGTGCCCGGCTGGATGACCGCCTTCTCCGGGTAGTAGCTGCGCTCGAACTCGAATCCGAGGCTCTCCAGCCAGTCGAAATGCTCCACGCTGCCATCGCAGTAGGCGCGAATCTTGTCGAGTTCGGGTGCACGCGAGACGGCCGCGAGATATTTGTACATCTCCTCCGCCGAATCCGGGTGCCCGGTGGCCCGCTGCACCGCGGTGCCGCCGCCGAGGTAGAAGTGCCCGCCCGCCAATGCCGTTGTGCCACCGGCGACTCCGGCCCGCTCCAGAACGAGCACCCGTGCCCCGGCCGCGGCGGCCTCCACCGCCGCGCAGCCGCCCGCGATGCCGAATCCGGCTACCACCACATCGAATTCGTCGGACCAGGCGGCAATCTCGCTCGCCGCGATCGTTTCCGGTATCTGTGTGCTCATTCCGCATCCTTCGCGAGCTGTTGGAAGAAGGTCCGCATATTCGGGCCGATCTCGGCGAGTTCGATGTACGGCACGCCGTGCGTACCCCCGTCGAGGTAGGCGAATCGCATTTCGCCGCCGCTCATCTCACCCCGCTGTACCACCGGAGCTCCGCGCTCGGCGGCGGCCGCGATGGCGGCATCGAAATCCGCGGGCTCCATACAGATGTGATGCAGTCCCGGGCCGCCGCGTTCCAGGAATTCGGTGTAGATCGACTGCCCGCGCACCGGTTGGATCAGCTCGAGTTGCATATCGCCGCGGTAGGCCAGCGAGATGTGTGCGGTGAAGTCCGCGGGCTCACCGCGGTAGGTGCAGGTGTCCGGCCCGAAGGGGACATCGGGTATCCGCGTCCAGCGGCGTACCCCGAAGCAGGTCTCGAAGAATCGTTCGGTCGCGTCCATATCGGTGACCACCCACGCGATCTGAGTGATCGGGCCGTCCACGCTAGTCAGTTCCACCCCGGCAGTTAAGCAGATTCGCTTAACACCCGAAAGCCCCCGCTTCGATACCGGCCCGCTCCGGCTATAGTGTCGCCGTGACCAGCCCGGATGCCCGCGAACTGATTCTCCTCGCCGGTGAGCGCCTGATTGCCGATTCCGGTTGCGCGGTCTCGCTGCGCGATATAGCGGTAGCGGCCAACCAGCGCAACAACTCCGCGGTGCACTATCACTTCGGTTCCCGTGACGGGCTCATCGCCGCCATAGTCGAACGCCGCCAACAGGCCCTCGATGCCGATCGCATGGCCCTCCTGTCCGAGCATGACGACGCCACCACACCCGACACCCCCGCCCCGCTGCTGGCCATCCTGGTACGCCCCATGTTCGACACCCCCTACGCCGAGGGCAGCACCCACTACGCCCGCTTCCTCGAACAGGTCCGCACCCACCCCGTCATCAGTGCCATCGACCTGCACGGGGAGCGTTGGCCCGCGACGAAAATGACCGTCCAGCGCCTGCACCGCTCGCTCACCGACTTCCCGGCCGCCCTTCGTGCGCAGCGCCTACGAGCCATGAGCACGGTCATGTTCGCCTTACTCGCCGACTACGAACGCCGTCGCTTCTCCGGCGCTTCCCACGGCCTGCCGGATGTCGAGGACGACATCCTCGCCATGCTCACCGGGTTGCTCACCGCACCCGATCCGGCCGCGGCACGAACGCACTGACATCGGTTCCCTCGCAGGATCTGCTCGCGACAGGATGACCCGTGCCGCAGCGCTTTACGGCACCAGCGGGCGAACCTGCTCGGCGACGAAGCGAACGAAGGCGGCCGGGTCCGGGTCATCGGCGGTGGGCTCCAGGATGACGCTGGTGGCACCGGCCTCGGTCCAGCGAGCGACACAGTCGGCGATGGCGTGTGCGTCACCTGCGACGCCCACGTCGGGGATGGGGTCACCGGTGTCCGCTCGCAGGCGTGCGGCGAGTCGTTCGGCCGCGCCGGGGCCGGTGGCGGCAGCCAGGTAGACGATGACCGGATACGGTTGGCGCGCAGCGGTCTCGGGGCGTGCGGTACGAATGACGTCTACGGCGGCGCGAATGCGGTCGGCCGGGGTGGAACTGGTGAGGATGACGCCGTCCGCGGCCTCGCCGACCAGGTGCAGGGTGCGGGGGCCGGTCGCGGCGGCGAATATCGGCGGTGCGGTGACTGGGGGCCAGTCCAGGGCGACGTCGTCGAGGTGGATGTAGCGGCCTTTCACGGTGATTCGCTCACCGGCGAGCAATCCGCGTAGGGCGTCGAGGTATTCGCGGAGCAGGGTCACCGGGGAGGCGACTCGTGCGCCCACCTGCCCCATCCAGTCCTGTACACCGTGCCCGATACCCCAGATGGCCCGCCCGGGAAATAGTCGTTCCAGAGTTGCGATCTCCATGGCGGTCAGTGCGACACTGCGTAGCGGTACCGGCAGCACCCCGACTCCGATGCGCACCCGCTCGCTCCAGGCCAGCGCGGCCGCGACGGTCGCGATTGCGCCTTCCTGGAAGCAGTCCTCCCACAACCAGAGTTCCTCGAGTCCCGAATCATCCGCTGCGCGAACCACATCACGCAGCCGCTCCGGTGGATTGTCCGGCCGGAACACGGCACCCAGCGTCGTCATGAATCCATGCCTACCAGAGCCCACCGACAGCGGCAGTGCGCTCGATGATCACGGAATCCTGATGGCCCGTCGCGATGAACACCGGGGCGGTCGCCCCAGACGGTTCTGTCCGGGTACGGACATATCGGCGCCCATAGAAATAGTGGCGTTTCACTTTCTGGGATGACGGCTACAGTCCCGTGCACGACGAAAGGACCGATATGACTCGAACTCTTGCGAAAACGGCAGTGGCGGCGGCATGCTCATTCGCACTGTTGCTGCCCGCATCGGGGGTGGCCGGTGCCGATTCCGGGATTGCCGCACCGGTCGCCGAAGCCGGAACGGGCAGCGCTCAGCTGGCACAAACAGGGTCAGGCACCGGTTCGGTGGGGATAGATGTCGCCACCGCGATTTTCATCTGCGAACTCACCGGCGGCGACTACCGGTTCCCCGTACTCACCGTCGAAGGCGGTTGCTACGGCGGACTCCTCGGCTACGAAACGCCGCCCGGATAGCGGGGTCGAATCGCGGACCGTAACGATCAGCGGTGTCGGCGGAAGTACACGATGTGGTCGCCGAAGTCGGTGAGCGGGCCGGTTTCCGCGGCCTGGCGGATACCGCTGGCAGGCAGGCGGGTGAGCTTCGCGAACATCGGGGTATTGCCGAAGGCCGCGCGTACCTGGGTTTCGGAGGCGTAGTCCGCGCCGTACTCGGCGAGTGCTCCGAAATTCAGCGGTGCCAACGGGGTATCGAGTGCGCTCGGTCCGGCGGGGCGGCCCAGTGCGGCGTACTGGGTGGCCGCGCCGTCCTCGTACCAGCACATCTCGTAGGCCAGGTTCTCGGTGGTGGCTACGGTCACTACCGGCCAGTTCTTCGACAGTCGCAGTGCCAGTGGGTGTTTGCCCACCGGTGCGACCTCCCACTTGAGGCTCTTGACCGAGATCCAGTGTTCGGAGGTGCGTTCCAGCAGCACCACATCGTCGCCGAGGGTTTCCTCCGGATTGGGCTGCGGTTGCGGAATGCTCCAGTGTTTCTGATCCACACCGAGGAAGGCGGTGGCGTCCACGATCTGGGCGCCGTCGGCGGTGTAGGAGGCGATGACCGCGGCGCGCACCTGATCGAGTGCGTCACTGTCCGAACAGCGCACGCTGAGTGCGCCGAAGGAGGTGGCGATCTCCATGGGCCGCGATGGCTGATCCGGAAGCGCGCCCGCGGCAAGGGGTTTCAACCCGACCAGCGCGAGCTTCCAATTGATCTCTTCGATGGTCGAGAGGTCGCCGGAGGTCTGGTACAGGATTTGCTGCTGGGTCAGGTAGCCCGCGCGATCCAGGGTGAGCGCGTCCAGTTTGGTGAGAGCGGTGAGGGTCTTACTGGTGAAACCGATATCCTCGACCCGGATTTCGCGCAGACGTGCGGTCATGGCCGCGGATGTGACCGAGGTGTAGAGCTCCCGGTACTGCGCCAGCGCCGGTTTGCGCTGCCGCCCGACCATGAAGGTGCGCAGCAACATATCCAGACTGGCGAGGTAGCGCGCCGCGGTCTCCGGATCATTGGCGAAGAGGGCGGCCCGAATCCGCACCGCGTCCGCGCTGGCGGCGACGGCAGCGTCGGGATCGAGGCGCATCAACCACACGCCACATTTGGACAGCGAATCCGCGCAGGCGGCCGCGGCGTTCGGATACTTCTGCGCCACAAAGCGATACGCGTCGCAGGCATCGCGAATGGTATGGGTGGCCAATTGCCGGTGTCCGATGGTCCGCGCGGCATGCTCGAACAGCCGCAGCGCGTCCTGGACCTTCCCGGCGAATTGCGCGTCGACCCGTCCGGCGCTGAGCCAGCGCAGTCGAATGTGTACGGCCTCCTGCGCGGGTTCGAGCGCACCGGGTGACCGATCCCGGACCGATTCGTCGTTCTTGGTGGCGATCAGTGCCGTGGCGAATTCACACAGCGAATCCGCCAGCCGCAGTTCGGCGTCGGCGGATCGGTCCGCGGCCGCCCGCCGATCGTCGCTTACCTGACGCTCGATAGCGCTCAGATCCATCGCGATCCCAACTCCCGCAATCACCTCCGCGCTCGGTCGAATGCACGACCGCGCACGCACTCCCGGGCCGAGTCTGCCACAGTTTCGGTCGACGCAGCATCGGACCAGGTTAATCGCGGCGTCAATTCCAGCATCTCGCCAGCGATCACGGTAGTCGAATCCCGGCCACCCGCCCCGCGGTCGGCCACCGGCTACATGATCAGCAATGCACCGGCGAGCGCCAGCATGACCACCGCGATGACCGAATCCAGTACGCGCCAGGCGGTTTTGCGTGCGAACAGCGGTGCGAGATACCGCGCCCCGAAGCCGAGTGCGAAGAACCACACCATGCTGCCGAGCATGGCCCCCGCCGCCAGGAACCAGCGATCCGGAGTGGCGAAATGACTGGCGTAGGAACCGAGCAGCACCACGGTGTCGAGATAGGCGTGCGGATTGAGCCAGGTCACCGCGAGACAGGTGGCCACGGTCGCGCCGAGTGCCATACCGGTCCCGGCGGTGTCACCCGACAGCGCACCACCCGATACCGCGCGCCGCGCCGCCAGTAGGGCGTACCCGATGAGGAACGCGGCTCCGGCATAGCGGAACACGGTCATAACGGTCGGCGCGGCCTGTACGAGCGCCCCGGCCCCGCCGACACCCATGCCGATGAGCGCCACATCCGAGAGCGCGCACACCGACACCACGGCGAGTACATGCTCGCGGCGAATTCCCTGGCGCAGCACGAACGCGTTCTGCGCGCCGATCGCAATGATCAGCGACAAGCCGAATCCCAAACCGGAGAGTGCGGCCAGAGCCGCCGACGAAGCGTTCACAGTTCGACGGTAAGGCGCTGGCAAACACCAAACAAGCTAATGATTCTCACCCATCATTAGAATCCCTTAATATGGATCTGCAACTGGACCAGCTGCGTGCCCTGGACGCGGCCGTCACCGAGGGCACGCTCGAGGCCGCCGCCCGCCACCTGCACGTCACCCCGTCGGCGGTGAGTCAGCGCATCAAGGCACTCGAGGACGCGGCCGGCCGCATTCTGCTGCGGCGCACCAAACCGGTACAGCCCACCGAATCCGGACTGGCCATGCTGCGGCTGGCCCGCCAGATCGAACTTCTCACCGGCGATACCGCCCGCGAACTCGGCGACGCCGAACAGCCCGCGAGCCGGCCCACCCGCATTCCCATCGCGGTCAATGCCGATTCCCTGCAAACCTGGGTAATGCCGGCCCTGGGCCGCGCCCGCGCCGGGGTCTACTTCGAAATCCATCGCGAGGACGAGGAGCACACCACCCGGCTACTGCGCGACGGCACGGTCATGGCCGCCATCACCGCCACCGCCACCCCGGTCCAGGGCTGTACGGTGCAACCCCTCGGCGCGATGCGATACCGCCCGACCGCGAGCCCGGAATTCGTCGAGACCTGGTTCGCCGACGGCCCCACCGCCAAGGCTTTCGCCGTCGCACCGGTGGTGCAGTTCGACCGCAATGACGACCTGCAGTACAAACTCATGCGCCGGCACAGCCGCAAACCGCTGGACCCGCCGTGCCACTACATTCCGTCCTCCACCGGTTTCGGCGCGGCGATCAAACTGGGCATGGGCTGGGGCATGATGCCCGATATCCAGGCCGCCGACGATCTCGCCGCGGGCCGCCTGGTCGCCTTCGACCCACGCGGCGTGATCGACGTACCGCTGTACTGGCAGCAGTGGCGACTCGACTCCCCCACCCTGCGCGCCATCGCCGACACGATCGCGCACGCCGCAGCCGCAGCCCTCCGGTGACGCGAATTCCGGCGAATCCCATGCCAGACTCGTCCCCATGACTGAGCCCTCCATCGAACCCGACACCGACGAAAAGCCGACCCCGACCTCCGGGGATCGCGGCCAGGTCATCGGCAAGGGACTGATGTGGCTGGCCAAATGGTCACTGTGCCTGGCCGCCATTGCCGTGGGTACGTGGGTGATCGGCTGGGTCGTCGCCAAATTCTGGGTGGCGGTACTGCCGGTGGCCCTGGCCATCGTGGTCACCACCGTGCTGTGGCCGCCCGCCCGCTGGCTCATCCGCCGCGGCCTGCCGTCCGCGCTGGCAGCGACGATCACGGTGGTCGGACTGCTCGCGATACTCATCGGCGTCATCGCGCTGATCGTGCCCTCCGTGGCCGATCAGTCCCCGGCACTGGCCGACCAGGCCACCGAGGGTGTCGACCGGGTGCGCAACTGGTTGCAGGGACCGCCGCTGAATATCCGTGACGACCAATTGGATTCGGCCGTGGACGCGATCGTCAGCCGGCTGCAATCCAGCGGCGAGCGCATCGCGGCCGGCGTATTCACCGGGGTCAGCGCGGCTACCACCGCCATTATCAATCTGGTCCTGGTACTCATGCTGTCCTTCTTCTTCGTGAAGGACGGCACGAAGCTGATGCCGTGGCTGCACCGCGTCCTCGGCGATCGCAGCGGCCGCCACATCGAAGCGGTGCTCGACCGGATCTGGGTCACCCTCGGCGGTTTCATCCGCACCCAGGCGGTGGTGAGTCTCATCGACGCGGTACTGATCGGCGCGGGACTGATAATCCTCGGGATTCCGCTGGCCATGGTGCTCATCGTGCTCACCTTCCTCGGCGGATTCATCCCGATCGTCGGCGCCTTCGTGGCGGGTGCGCTGGCGGTGCTGGTCGCCCTGGTCGCCAAGGGGGTCCCGACCGCGCTCATCGTGCTGGCCATCATCATCGTGGTGCAGCAAGTGGAAGGCAATGTGCTGCAGCCGGTTCTGCAAAGCCGCAGTATGAAGATGCACGCTGTCATAGTCTTGCTCGCCATCACCGTCGGCGGCTCGCTGTTCGGCATTATCGGAGCCTTCCTGGCGGTGCCGGTGACGGCCGTCGCGACGGTCGTGCTGCGCTATGTCCTGGAACAGATCGATGCCGCCACCGCGCCCCCGCCCCCCGAATCCAAGGACGAAATCTCGGATGCGGCATGACAATTCGTGCCTGAACCCGCATAGCGGACGGCAATGCCGTCGCCGCGACTCATGCAGGTATGCGAAGGTGTGAGTCGGATTCATGTCATTGAGGAAGGGAAACACGTGCCCCAGACTGTGCGCGGCGTGATCGCACGCTCCAAGAACGCCCCGGTAGAAGTGACCGAGATCGTAATCCCCGATCCCGGACCGGGCGAAGCGGTCGTACAGGTGCAGGCGTGCGGGGTATGCCATACCGATCTGCACTACCGCGAAGGCGGCATCAACGACGAATTCCCATTCCTGCTCGGCCATGAGGCGGCGGGCATTGTGGAGGCCGTGGGCGAGGGCGTCACCGATGTGGAGCCGGGCGATTTCGTCATTCTCAACTGGCGCGCGGTCTGCGGATCGTGTCGCGCCTGTCGTAAGGGCAAGCCGTGGTACTGCTTCTCGACCTTCAATGCCACCCGTCCGATGACACTCACCGATGGCACGCCGCTCACCCCAGCGCTGGGTATCGGCGCGTTCGCGGAGAAGACCCTGGTGCACAGCGGACAGTGCACCAAGGTGGATCCGACCGCCTCCCCCGCCGCGGCGGGCCTGCTCGGCTGCGGCGTCATGGCCGGACTCGGCGCGGCCGTCAATACCGGTGCGGTCAGCCGCGGTGACAGCGTCGCCGTCATCGGCTGCGGCGGTGTCGGCAACGCGGCCGTCGCGGGCGCGAAGCTGGCGGGTGCGACCACCGTGATCGCCGTCGATCTCGACGAGCGAAAGCTCAAGTGGGCCGAGGGATTCGGGGCCACCCACACCGTAGACGCCTCGAAGGAGGATGCGGTGGAACGTATTCAGGAGTTCACCGACGGCTTCGGCGCCGACGTGGTGATCGATGCGGTCGGCCGCCCGGAAACCTGGAAACAGGCGTTCTACGCCCGCGATCTGGCGGGCACCGTGGTGCTGGTCGGGGTGCCCACCCCGGATATGACGCTGGAAATGCCGCTCATCGACTTCTTCTCGCGCGGTGGCTCACTCAAATCCTCCTGGTACGGCGACTGCCTGCCCGCACGCGATTTCCCGTACCTCATCGAACTGTACAAGCAGGGCCGTTTCGATCTGGACGCCTTTGTCTCCGAGACGATTTCCCTCGACGAGGTGGAGCAGGCGTTCACCAAGATGCATCACGGTGAGGTGCTACGCTCGGTGGTGGTGCTGTAGTGGCACGCATCGACCACACCGTCACCTCCGGCACCTTCAGCCTGGACGGGCAGACCTTCGACGTCGACAACAATGTGTGGGTGGTCGGCGACGACAGCGAATGCGTCATCATCGACGCCCCGCACGAGGTGGCGGCGATCATGAAGCTGGTGGGCGACCGCCGCGTGACGGCCATCCTGGCCACTCACGCCCATGACGACCACATTCGGGTCGCACCCGAATTGGCCAGGGAGACCGGCGCTCCCATCCTGCTGCATCCGGATGATCTGGTGCTGTGGCGGCTCACCCACCCGGAGGTGCTGCCCGATGGTGAACTCGCCGACGGACAGCTCATCGAGGTGGCGGGTACGCCGTTGCGGGTCCTGCACACCCCGGGTCACGCACCGGGCGCGGTGTGCTTCCACGCTCCCGAGCTGAGCGCGATCTTCACCGGCGACACGCTGTTCCACGGCGGTCCCGGTGCGACCGGTCGCTCCTACTCCGATTTCGGCACCATCGTGACCTCCATCGCCGACCGGCTGCTCACGCTGCCCGGCGAGACGGTCGTACATACCGGCCATGGCGAGAACACCACAATCGGGGACGAGGCCCCACATTTGCAGGATTGGCTCCGTCGAGGACAGTGAAATCGCCTGCGTGCGATCTCTGATCAGGGATACCGTTGAAGATATGATCGAAGGCACCGAGCTAATCCGCTCCGGACAAACGGCGCTCCGGCGAATGACCACGGACCGCCGCCGCCTGCTCATGGACCTGGTGACTCAGCGCCGGGCAGCGGGCCTGTCCCAGACCGAGATCGCCGCCCGCATGCACACCTCCCAATCGGCGGTGGCGCGTTTGGAGGCCGGACAGGTCGACGTCCGGATCTCCACCCTCGAGCGCTACGCCGCCGCCATCGGCAGCCGGATCACCTGGCAATTGGGGCCGGGCGAGGAGTGATCCTCGCCCGCTCCGGAATTCGCCGGGTTCACCGGTACGACCGCAGGGTCGCCTCCGCGAGTTCCTCGACCACATCGCCGATCTCGCCGCGCTCCCGAAATGCGTTGAGCTGCCGTCGCGCTCCATTACCGTGCACCATCAGCGCGGCGACGGATTCGTCCACGAAGCCCCGGTCGCCCAGCTGCTCCAGTGCCGGGGCGATGTGGTCGAGGAGCATCCCGAGCAGATCTCGTGCCGGAATCAGCTTTCCGTCAACGGGATTCACGCTCTCGCCGTCGATGCCGAAGCGTGCGGCCTTCCAATACGCCGCCCGCAGTACGTCATCCGCGACTGCCGGAGCCTGCCGACCCGCCTCCAGGTCCCGGCGCGCGGTCATGACGGTGGCGCGCACCAGGGTGGCCAGTAATGCAGACTCCTCCACGGTGGCGGGCACATCGCTGATCCGAATCTCCACCGTAGGAAAGGTCGCCGAGGGCCGCACATCCCAATACACCATCTTGCGATCGAGGATGACGCCCAGCGAGAGCATCATCTCCACCGCCGCGTCGTACTCCAGTACCGAGGAGAAGTGCGGCGGCGGACCGGCACTCGGCCAGCGTCGCCACAGCACACTGCGCCAACTGGCATATCCGGTTTCGATACCGCGATAGATGGCGGAATTGGCCGTCAATGCCAGATAGAGCGGTAACCACGGTCGCAGAAAGTTGCTGACCTGCAACGCCACTTCACGATCGGGCACCGCCACATGCACATGACAGCCACACAGTCCCGGCTCGTGGGCGAGCATGCCGAAGTCCTCGGCAATGCGACGATAACGCGGCGTACTGGTGACCGGCAGATCCTCCGATACGGTCGGCGGTATTCCCACCGCCAGCAATAGGGCGTTGTTCTTCT
The DNA here is from genome assembly GCF_001613345.1 of Nocardia uniformis NBRC 13702. Lineage (GTDB taxonomy): Bacteria > Actinomycetota > Actinomycetes > Mycobacteriales > Mycobacteriaceae > Nocardia > Nocardia uniformis. The sequence goes on from NZ_BDCE01000049.1 coordinate 141,968, forward strand.
CGGCGCACATGGCCGCCCCGCGCCGCAGTTCACGTAATTCGCGCAGTAGTCCGTCGGTGGTGGAATGCACGCGGGTGCTGGTTTCCACCTGACAGCGGCTGAATTCCAATTGCAGGTCGATACCGAAATCCGCGGCGGTACGCGCGACATCGACATTCCGCCCGACCGCCGCACCGGTCCGCGGATCCACCAGGAGAAATTCTTCTTCGACGCCAACCGTCGGCGGGGCTTCCACTGTGTTCGAATACCCCCTGATCAGATCCGGAGACATCGGAATTCCCCGAATGCCGGACCTGATCAAGCATGACCCGCCGCACCCGCCCCCACAAGGAACGACCGGTCGGCATTCCAGCGGCGCGCACCTGCCCGGCTTCAGGGTTGGGCTCACCACCCCGCACCACGCCCTGGGACACGGTGATCTCGATACGAAGTCGGACACAGCGACGGTATGGACCGCCAACCTGTCGGTGCTCGCGTGCACAATGCGGTATGGCGTATGACGAGGTGCTCGCGGAACGGATTCGGGATGCTCTTGGCCCCGACCGAGTCGATGCGATCGAGAAGAAGATGTTCGGCGGCCTGTCCTTCATGATCGACGGCAATATGGCGGTGGCGGCCAGCGGGAGGGGCGGCCTGCTGGCGCGGGTCGATCCGAATGAGGCGACAGAACTACTACGCCGCAAGTCCGTGGAGACCATGACCATGGGCGGGCGCGAGATGCACGGCTGGCTCCATGTCGGCCCCGACGTGATCGACGACGATGCGGCCCTGACCGAGTGGGTGCATCGCAGCGTCGCCTTCGCGCGGACGCTACCTCGCAAGTAGGGGGACGGCCGCGCCGCCGATCAGCCCGCGGTCGTGCCGAACAATCGGTCCAGCAGTCGGTCTACCAGCGCCACCGCCAGCTCCGGACCACCGTATCCGGCCGCCATGCCCTGGGTCAGCCCGCCCATGGCGGCCAGTGCCAGTTCACCGTCGAGTTCCGGATCCACGTCCAGCGTCGCGTCGAGCGCCCGGGCCCGCTCCAGTTGTGCGGAGATCATGGCCACCAAGAATTTCGGCGCACCCGCCTGTTCCTCGATGGTGATGCCCTGTCCACTCATCGCCGCCTGATTGAACGCCCCGAGCACTATGGTCTCGGCCCGCCGTTCCGCGTCCAGGGGCAATAGCGCGGTCAACACCGCCCGCACCGTATCCCGCGGCGAGGCCCCCGCCCCGAGACCCTCGAGTGCCCGCGCGAATCGCGCGCCGCCATCCTCGACCACCGCTCGGTGGGTGGCGAGGAGAAACTCTCGCTTGTTCCCGAAGTAGTACTGCACCAATCGGACCGAGATGCCCGCCTCCGCCGCGACCGACTGAAAGGTGGCCGCTTGCAGTCCGCCCGCGACAATGACGCGTCGCACGGCATCGGTGATCTCTCGTCGCCGCTGCTCGTGATCCACCAACCGAGGCACGTACTACTTCCTTCCTTCATCCGAGCACCGTGAAAGACGCCATGGTACGCCCATACCATTTATATGGTACGTTGATATCATCAAAGCTGATGAAGGGGAGGCCAGTGGCCAAGATCGGACGGTTCAAGAGCGATAAGGCGCGAGCGGCCTATATGAGTGCCTATGACGATATGGCGGCACTGTCACCGATTCCCTATACCGGGCGCGATGCCGAAACATGCTTCGGGACAACCCATGTCCATACCTTCGGCTCGGGATCGGGCACACCGCTGGTCCTACTGCATCCACTCGGCGGCAATGGCCTCTGCTGGTATCCCGTGATCGAGGAACTGTGTCGCGACCGGGTGGTCTACGCCCCGGACACCATCGGTACGGCGGGTAGGAGCGTGCAAACCGCACCGATTACCGAGCAGGCCCAATTCGGCGTATGGCTCGATGAGGTGCTCGCGGGCCTCGGCGCGGACCGGGCGCATGTACTCGGCTTCTCCGACGGCGGCTGGCACGCCGCCATGGCCGGTTTCCACCAGCCCAAACGGCTGGCCAGTCTGACGGTGATCGAGCCGGGCGGTGTCATCGTCAAACTGCGCTGGAGCGCCCTGTTCCAGATCATGAGGTTCGCGATCATGCCCAGTAAGAAGAATATGACCCGGATGAACGAGTGGGTGATGCCCGGTGTACCCATCTCCGAGGTCGAGATGCGGGCCGCCAAGGCATCACTCGGCTACCAGCGACATCTGCCGTGGGGAACGGTATTCGAAGATACTGACCTGCAATCGATCACGATTCCGTCGCTGTGGATCTTCGGTGGTGAATCGGAGATCGTCTACCCGGCCGAGGCTGCGGGACAGCGGGTCCGGGCACATGTGCCGCAGGCCGAGGTGGAGGTCTACCCCGGCCTGGGCCACGGCTTGTTCTTCGCGAACGCCGACCGGGTAGTGCCGCGAGTTCAGGACTTTCTGCGCCGACACGACCGATAGACCCGGCCAGTCGCACCGAATTCGGTTCCCACTGGGCGTTTCCACCCACCGATCTCCCGCACTCAAGCAACAATGAGCAAACACCTCCAGGTGGTCAATGCTCGACGAGATGGTCCCATCACCCTGGTTGGCGTCACCCAGGGCGGTGCGGCACGGGAGAGAGGTCGCAGACTTCATGAGCAGTAACCGCAGTATCAGCCGGGTAGCGAGATGCGCCGTGTACTTGGGCATCGTCTCGGCCGGAATCGCCATGGCGGTCCCCGCGCACGCGGAACCGCTATGGCCCGGTGGCCCCGACGTTCCAGGTGTCCCGGCGATCGTTCCGCCGACTCCGGTGGCCGCACCGTGTGGTGCGGCTGCCCGAGCCTGCCTGAAGCTGGGAACCAATGAGGCCTGGCTGATGGATAACGGCAAGGTGGTTTTCGGTCCGACGCCGATCTCACATGGCAAGGCGGGCTTCGAAACTCCGCCGGGCAACTTCGCGGTTTTCATCAAGAAGCCGTTCCACTGGAGCACCATGCACCACGCTCCCATGCATTACGCCATGTTCTTCAATGGTGATATCGCGTTCCATGTGGGCCCGATCGAATCGGAGTCGCACGGCTGCATCCGAATGACCTGGGATGGCGCTCGCGAGTTCTACAACTATATGAACCTGGGTGACACCGTAGAGGTTGTCGCCTAACCGGTCGACGCCGACCGTTGCCCGGGGCGGGCCCGCATTTCGGTGCGGGCCCGCCCTTTTCGTGGCGAACGCGGCTCGTTTACGGCGTGACGATGGCGAAGTTCGGGTCCGGCTTGTCGAGGACCTCTTTGAGTTGTTTCACCTTGCTCGGATCACCGGATACCTGCACCGCGCCCGACTTCACCGCATCGGCGACATCCTTACCGCCGGTGAGCACCGCGATGAGCGTGGGCCGGGTCAGCGTGAAGGTCGCATCCGCAGGGGGCTCCGGCTCGCCCGGGATCTTGTCGAAGTGCACCAGCACGCCATTGTGCAGATCGGCGCGGTGCGTACGGTTTTCGTCGGTGATCACCCAGTCGGTGATCATCTTCATATCCCACGCCTTAGGCCCGTTGATGAGTAGCGCCATGGAGTCGAAGACCTGTTCCACGGTGAGCGCGCCAATCATGCTCTTGATTACGTCGGGCTCCAGCTTGGCAATGAAACCGCGATCGGCATCGGTGAAGTCGGCGGTATCGGAGAACGGCAGCGTGGACCGGACCTGCTCCTGCCGCTCGATGACCTTGCCGCTGGGATCGACCGCATCCGTGGTCGTCCGCTCGGCGTCCGTCGCCTGCGCGTCCTCGGCACAGCCGGTCGCCACGGATCCGATGCCCACCGCCGCCAGGGCGGCCGCACCCGCGCCGATCACACCGCGGCGCGACAGTGTGAAACGCCCACTACCGCGGTCGTTCCCGGCATCGTCTCGGAATTCGTCGACCATCGCTGCTTCTCCTTCTCGGTTTTCCACGGGAGCCGAAGATTGATAGCTAGGCGATTGCTATCACTATATGGCTATTGCAGTGAGACTGCAATATAATCGATCTGTGAGCAACCCCTCCCGGCGTCGGCGCGATCCGGAACAGACCCGAACCGCCATCATCGCGGCCCTGCTCGACGCGGTGCACGATGGCGATTTCGCTCCGACCACCAAGGCATTGGCGCAGCGGGCGGGTGTGTCGGAGCGCAGCATCTTCGTCCATTTCCCCACCCGCGACGACCTGCTCATCGCGGCCACGGATCTGCAATCGGAGCGGGTGGAGGCGCTCATCGTCACCGCGGATACGAGCGCGCCACTCGGCGAGCGAGTGGACGCGGTGGTGCGGCAGAGCGCCGCAATATTCGCCCTGCAACGCAATCCACGCGTACTCGGCCTGCTCGAATCGAGCAGTGTTCCCGCCGTGGATGAGCGAATGCGCCTGACCGACCAACGAATACGCGATGGACTGGGGCACATGTTCACACCCGAACTCACCCGCGACGGTGAACTCGACGAAGAACTCCTCGACCTGGTCGATGCCACGGCGAGCTGGCCGCTGCGCCACCATCTCGTAGAGCGCCGCAGCGCCTCCGAGGACGATTCCTCGAAGGCGCTGCGGCGTGCCCTACTGCTGCTGTTGAGCTGATCAGGCGGGCAACCCCAGCCCCGCGGCCAGCACCGGCCAGGACTGCTTCAACGCGTCCTCCCAGTAGCCCCAGGAATGCGTACCGTTCGGAGTGAAGTCGTAGGTGGCCGGGATACCCAGCCGATCGAGTTCGGTCCGCAGGTTCTGCGTGCAGTAGTCGGTGGCCGCCTCCAGGCCGCCACCGAGCAGCACCTGGTTGGCCAGTCCACCCGGGCCGGGCAGGGTGTACTCCCCGTTCAACGTGTCGTACCGGCCCGGCAGACCGGAACCGCTGGAGATGAACAGGTTCAAGCCACGCAGCTGATCGGCGTGCACGTACGGATCGTTCTCGGCCCACATCGGATCGCCCTGCGGTCCGTACATGTTCTCGGTATCGCCGCCGCCCGCCGCGACCACCGTATTGACGAAGTTGTAGCCGACGGGATCGCTGATCTGCGCGCATCCACTGTAGGCCGCGACCGACCGATACAGCCCCGGCGCGGCGATGGGCAGTTGCAGTACCGAGGTGCCCGCCATGGACAATCCGGCAATCGCGTTGAGTCCATTGGCCTCGAGCGATTCATCGATGAGCGGTGGTAACTCCTCGGTGAGGAAGGTCTTCCACTTGTTCACGCCGAGCTTGGGATCCGGTGCGCGCCAATCGGTGTAGTAGCTGAACTGCCCACCGATCGGCTGCACCACATTGACGTTCTTATCCGCCAGGAAGTTCAGCACATCGGTCTGTTTGGTCCAGGTCGCGCTGTCCTCGCCGCCGCCCGCCCCATTGAGCAGGTACAGCGTGGGCGCGGACTGCGAGGTGTCGACCGGTCGCTGGACATCGACCTCGATGTTCTTATCCATGGCCGCCGAGTACACCTGCAATTTCAGGCTGCGATCGGTAATCGCGGTGGCCGATACGATCCTCGATCCGTCCGCGGACGTTCCCGCCGGGGCGACCGCGGCGACGGCATCGGCTACCGCAGGCCCGGCTACCGCGATCGGCGGCAGCGCGGTCGCTGCCGCCACCATAATGACGGTCATTGCTCTGTTCTTCGGTAGGCGCACGCGGCCCACCGTGCCTCAGCAAACTGAGAGTTATCTAGACGCGTGCTGGCATCGACCTGAGAGTGCAGGTCAGCGAGCCGCCATTCGAATGGCGCCATCCAGGCGAATCACTTCCCCGTTCAGCATGGGGTTGTCCACGATATGCGCCACGAGCGCGGCGAATTCGACCGGATCACCGAGCCGCTGCGGATGCGGTACCTGCTGTCCGAGCGATTCCCGGGCCGTCTCGGGCAGCGCCGCCAGCAGTGGCGTATCGAACATCCCCGGCGCGATGGTAACCACCCGTATCTGCCGCTCACCAAGGTCCCGGGCCAGGGGCAGGGTCATTCCGGCCACCGCGGCCTTGGACGCCGCGTACGCGGCCTGCCCGATCTGCCCGTCGAAGGCGGCCACCGAGGCGGTATTGACAATGACGCCTCGCTCACCGTCCACCGGATCCAGGCGATTCATCCGCTGCGCCCCGAGCCGCAGCACATTGAACGTGCCGATCAGATTGACCTCGACCACGACCTGGAAGGCGTGCAGCGGAATCACAGTGTCCCGATTGAGAATTCGACCCGGCAGCCCGATTCCGGCGCAATTGACCACCGCGCGCAGCGGACCCAGTGCGTCCGCCGCATCGAGGGCGGCGGCGACATCGTCCTCCTCGGTGACATCGCCCGCCACGAATACCGCCGCAGCACCGAGCTCCCGAGCGACCCGCTCCCCGTCACCCTCGGGAAGATCGAACAGCACCACCCGGCCGCCGTCGGCCACCACCCGCCGCGCGGTAGCCAGACCGAGCCCCGAGGCGGCTCCGGTGACAAGGGCGACGTGGTCGCGAATCTGCATGTGCGCGGTTCCTTCCGAACGGTCTCCTACCGGCACCATGAGTATCAGAATAATTCCTTGTTCTCAACAAGGGCTCTTTTTGACATTGGCATCGGAGCAGGTAGCGACCGGAAATAGGGATCGGTTCAACGTCGCCGCCGATTGCGGCCGATCTCGACATCGCGCCGGGCGGCCTGCGACCGTGATCCGAGCGGTCGTTCGAGGTCCGGAGGCCGGCATGGCCGAGTCCAGTACGGGGCCCGCACCGAGTGCGTGGCGGTTCGTCTTCGGATTCGGTGCGGTCAGCCTGTGCCGATGTGGTGTACGAGGGGGCGCGGTCGGCGACCGGGCCGCTAGGGCCTCATTGGGTGTGACGGCGCCGATCCGGTCGCGCCGGACCGGCGAGCCACCGCCTACGGCATATGCCGCATCGATCGGAGTGGCCGCGGCCGTCGGCGGCACGATTACCGGTGTGCTGTACGAGCTCTCGATTCCAGCACTGATCGGTGTCGTGGTCGTCGCGCAGGCCGCGGCCCTACTGTTGCTCAGGCAGAGCGGGATTCGACCTTCTCGGCCGATGTCCGGCGCACCGCACCGTGGGTGAAACGCAGAATGCCGTCCTCGAGGGCGCCCTTGCGCAGCATGGCCCGGTCGCGGAAATAGTTGTTGATGACCAGCCATGGGCCGCGGGTGCCCTGACGTGGCATGACACCGTCGCCGCGCTGGATGTAGCCGGAGGTCAGCGCACCGCCCATGAGCGAGGACTCGGAACGGTCGCCCTCCTCGGGTACCGCCACCACCTTGGTGTAGCCGTTATCGCGCATGTGGTTGAGCAGACGGCAGAAGTACTCGGCGGCCAGGTCGGCCTTGAGCGTCCAGGAGGCATTGGTGTAGCCGAGCACGATCATGGCATTGGGGATATTGCTGAGCAGAGAACCCTTGTACGCAACCAGTTCTCGTGTCGCGACGGATTCGCCGTCCACCTCCAGAGCCGCACCGCCGAGCATCTGCACGGTGAGTCCGGTCGCGCTGATCACGATATCGGCCGGGATCTCATCGCCGGATTCCAGTCGGATACCGGTCGCGGTGAAGGAGGCGATCTTATCGGTGACGATCGAGGCGCGGCCGCTCTTCAGCACTCGGAACAGATCGCCATTGGGCACCACGCACAACCGCTGATCCCACGGGTTGTAGGACGGCGTGAAGTGCTTCATATCGATGCCCGAACCGACCTGTGCGCGCACGGCGGCGAGCATGAGTTTGCGCGAAAGCTTCGGATTGGTGCGCGACAGTTGGTAACTGGCCCGCTGTAGGGCGATATTGCGCGCCCGTCCGGCCTTATAGGCAATGGCCGCCGGGACTTTCGCGAACTTCAGGCCCACCGCGACCGGATCGTCGGCCGGAAGCGCGGCGATATAGGTGGGCGAGCGCTGCAACATGGTGACATGCGCGGCATCACCGCTCATGGCCGGAATCAAGGTGATGGCGGTGGCGCCGGAGCCGATCACCACGACCCGCTTGCCGGTGTAGTCGAGATCGGCGGGCCAGTGCTGCGGGTGCACGATGCGCCCACCGAACCGCTCCTCACCCGGGAAGTGCGGCCGGTAGCCCTTGTCGTAGTCGTAGTAGCCGGTGCAGCCGATGAGGAAATTGCTGGTGTAGGTCTCGGTCTCACCGGTGCGCTCATCGGTGGCCTCGACGGTCCAGAGTTCGGTGGCGCTGTCCCAGCCGGCCTTGACCACCTGACGACCGAAGCGAATGCGGTCGGTGACTCCGTATTCGGCGGCGGTGTCCTCGATGTACTGGCGGATATGCGGACCGTCGGCCAGCACCTTGGTGCCCATCCACGGCTTGAAGCCGTAGCCGAAGGTGTACATATCCGAATCGGACCGAATCCCCGGGTAGCGGAACAGATCCCAGGTGCCGCCGATGGCGGTGCGGCGCTCCAGAATGAGGTAGCTGCGACCGGTGCCTTCCCGGCTGAGATGGCAGGCCATGCCGATTCCGGACAGGCCCGCGCCGATGATCAGTACGTCGACATGCCGCGTCATTGAGGTACTCGCTTCGTCTGGTCTCGCTCCGGACACCGTCGTCGGAGCACACCTGCATGTTAGGTGTTATTTGTGGTTACGTCTACTCCGGTGATGTCGAAAGCGCCCCGGGGCCGGCCGGAGCGATGGAGCCTGCTGGCGTGTCGAGCGGACCCGGGACAGACTGGAGGTCGTGAATCCGATGCCATTACGGCGGGCCAACGCGCCGCGAGGGGCCGGCGATGACCGCGCTCGCCCGCGGCGAGAACCGCCCCGCACCCGGTGATCGCATGATCGTCACCGTCGCCTGTTCCGCGCCGGTCGATGTCTCGGCGCTGCTACGACATGGTGGACGTGCACACCGGCATGCTGCCCGGCGCGGTGGACAAGGTGGTCATTACCGCCAGTCTCGATGCGCGCGGTCCGGCGAAGTTAGCCTGCAGACCGGTATCAAGCGCAGTGATTCCTTCGGCCTGGGCCGTCTCGTGGGACGCAGCACCGGTGAAGGTATGACGCTGGCCTTCTCCGGACGCGGCTTCGTCATCGTCCAACCGTCGGAGCTGCCGCCGGGTGGGCTCTTCGGCGGCACCGGCGGTGGCCAGCAGGCGGGGCAGAGCGGCGGGGCGTTGGGCGGACTGTTCAGATAGCGACCAATCGGCTTGGTGTGCGGCAGAATTCGGCGACAACTACCGTGGCCCACAGTTGCTCCCGTTCGGAGTGGGTGCGCGCCCGTGGGATTCGGGAATGGGATCTCGCCGCTGCGGGAGACCGCTGTGGCCGCCGGGGTCATGGCGGCCAGAACCGCTGGGGCGCCCGGGAGCCGCCGGTAGGCCGCCATCGCCAAAGCGCCGGTACGGGATTCGCTGTGGGTGCGCAGCGACCTGCCCGCGTCGGTGAGGGCGTCAGCGGTCAGCAGGCCACGGGTGGTGCGGCTGGAATGGGCATTCGGCGGGGCGCCGACCACAACCATTCGGCCGCACTCGGATGAAGCCGAATAGGCGCCTAATCTCCCGGCAGGTGCCGGATACTCTCGCCGCCCTTCACATGCTGCTGCTTCTCGAACCGACTGCTCAGCAGGGCCGTCATTTCCCGCGCCGCGCCCTCGTACGCTTGCTCGAGCGTAGCTCCCTTATGCGTCACTACCACCGGCTGCTGCCCCGCCGGACGCGCCTCGAGGGTGCATTTCTTATCGTCGGACCCGGGCTTATCGCCGTTCTCGTCATTGAGGTAGACCTCGACGCGGGTGAGTCGATCACTGAACCGGTCCAGCGAATCGGCGATCCGAGCCTCTACCTGTTCCATCAGCTCGCGGTCGCTCTCCACGGCCTTGCCGGTGTTGACCATAATCTCCACGGATCTCTCCTCTTCGAATTGCTCCGGGACGAGCAACCTCCACAGTAGCCGCACCGTTGCGGTTACTCCGGAAAAGGAGGTGCGACCCACCGTACGCCGCGGGTGGTGGCGGCGAGCAGGCCGCCGCGCGGCGGACGAGTCAGGGCGGTGACCGCGCCCTCGGTGACGTCCATGCCAACGCGCTCACCGGTTTCCGCGTCGAACCACATCACGCCGCGATCGAGGCCGACCGCCAGTGCGGTGCCATCGTCAGTGAAACATAGTGGTGCCCAGTAGCTTTCATCGTGGAATACGTCGATGCCGTCATCGATGTGCCGGTGCCACCAGGGTTCTCCGCTCTTGGCTTCCCGGACCACCACGAGCCCCCGGTAGCCATCGGCGCCGGATACGCCCGCGTCCGGGCGAACCCAGGTGGCGACCAGCTGCCCGTCCGGTGAGAAGGTGAGTGCGCCGACGAGATCGGAGCGCCGGGTGCTCGGCAGATTCTCCGCTTCGTAGCGCAGGCTGGGTGCGGGTAGTACATCGAACATGGTCTGCCACCAGTGCCCCTGCGTGGAGTTGGCGACCGCGAGCAGGGTGCCGTCCGGTGAGAATCGGGGGACCACACTCCAATCCCCCAGTTCACATTCGATCAGATCGGCGGCGTCGCCGACTACGGCGCGGGCCCACATATCGACGATGGTCAGGCCCTCGCTTCTGCTGATCGCCAAGAGGCGGCCGTCGGGTGACCACACCGCTTCCTGAATTCCCCTGCCGGGCAGCAGTTTCGCGGGTAGTTCGGCACCGCGCGCGAGGTCGCGCCACTCCCGCAGGTGGACCGAATCCCCACCGACGAGGGCGACCACGCCGCCGGTGGACGATCCGTTCAGCCCGCGCCGCGCCACTCTGCCCGGAACGCGAATAACGCGGACCGGCTCGACCGTCGGCGTCAATCGCCATTCGACCAGTACCGCACCGGAATACATCGTGGTCAGTGCCACCGGCCGCCGCGGATCGACGGCAATACCTTCGTGCGCACCCGTGGCGACATCGTCGAGCGTGAGATCCACCGACCGTCCGGAGTCGTGCATTGCCGCGATCATCCTCGCGCGCAACGCTTCCGGGCCACGATCGCCGAGTACATCGATGGGCGTATCACCGAACCGATCCCGCCGCCCCGGATCTGCTCCCCGATCGAGCAGCAGATTCGCGGTATCCACCCAGCTGTCCTCGGTACGCGCACGCGCGCACGCACCGTGCAGCGGGGTCCACGCGCGCTCGCTCTCCACCGGCGCGCCCGCCTCCACCAACATCCGCACGATCTCGGGGTCGGCGGCGGTATCCAGGGGTACGAGCCCACCCTCACCCGCCGCGAACGGGTCCGCCCCGGTCGCCAACAGCACGCGCACCACCTCGCGCCGCCCCTTGTCGACCGCGATATGCAGCGGCGTCGCGTCGAAGTGGTACCGCACCTCCATCCCTCGCGGACCGGCAGCCGCCACCAATAGTTCCGCGACCGCACCGCTGGCGGCCCAGTGCAATGCGTTGTCGCCGGTGGTCCGACGGGCCAGGGGATCCGCGCCACGCTCCAATAGCAGCCGTACCGCGTCGGCGGAATCCGCGAACCACACCGCCGCGATGAGCGGCGTGATATTCATCCACCCCTTGGTGTTCACCGCCGCCGGTTCCACCTCGAGCAGCCGCCGCAACCGGGGGACGTCCCCGGCCGTGGCAGCCTCGATAATCGGCGGTGCAGAATCCATGCCCGCCATAATCGCAGTGCACCCCGAGCCGCCGCGACTGTGCGCGCAAACTTTTCCGAGGGTCGGACCGGAGCACGCAGCCACACAACTAGAACATGTTCTACTCTGGGGGTGTGGATGTGACATACGAGGGCTCGAAGCGGGAGGTCGCAACCGACAAGGGGGTGTTGCGGTACCACGAGGCCGGTGACGGCCCGCCGCTGCTGTTGCTGCACGGATCCGGGATCGGGGTCAACGGCTGGCGGAACTACCGAGGAAATCTAGGGGTGTTCGCCGATCAATTCCACTGCTACGCACTGGAATTCCCCGGCTTCGGAGTGAGCCATCCAGTGGGCGGGCACCCGGTGCTCAGCGCGGTCGACTCGGTCATTCGATTCATGGACGCGCTGGGCATCGAATCAGCTGCCGTACTGGGCAATTCCATGGGCGGGGTGGTGGGCGCCAATGTGGCCATCGAACATCCCGAGCGGGTGGACAAGCTGGTGTCGATCGGCGGGGTCGGGGCCAGCACCCTGAACCCGAATCCCAGTGAGGGCACCCGAATTCTGCAGGACTTCGCCGATAACCCCAGCCGCGACAAACTTGTTCGGTGGCTCGACTGCATGCTGTACGACAGGGCGCTACTCACCGACGAATTGGTCGAGGAGCGCTGGCAGGCCGCGATGGGGGCGGATGCGCAGCGCGCCATCGAGGCGATGTACGGGTCCAAGGCCTTTGCCCTGCAACAGCAGTACCTCGCCAACTCGGATACGCCGCCGTACTGGTCGATGCTGCACAAGGTCGAGTGCCCGACGCTGCTGGCGTGGGGGGCCGATGATCGGCAGTGTCCACTGGATATGGCGATGATTCCGCTGCGGCTGATTCCCGAGGCCGAGCTGCATGTCTTCCCCAAGTGCGGCCACTGGGTCATGTATGAGGCCAAGGCGGCGTTCGAGCGGGTGACGATGGAATTCTTGCGGCGGTGACCGGCTGAATTGATGCGGCCGCCGGTTGTGGGCTAGTGGCGGATACCCAGAAAGAACTGGATGTGGCCCGGGTGTCGGCCGTAGTCGACGCGGAACATTTGGACATCCAGGGAGAATTGCTGTTCGGTGGCGATATCGCGGAGCAGCATCCGCGGCTCATCGCGGCCGTAGGTGGTGCCGCCGGCCGCCCACATATCGCGGAACTCGGGATAGTCGCCCAGTTCTTCGAGAAGGTCACCGGCCCAGGTGGTGTCGCCGGATTGGCCGATGAGTCCGCGGAGCCAGTCGACAGTGAGGGAGGATTCCTTCTCCCATTCCACCATCACTCGCTTGGACTGCGCATTGCCGAAGAACCAGCGCAGAATGCTGACGTCCTCGACCAGGCCGGGGAACACCTTGGCATAGGAGTCGTTGCATACCAGCACATTCCAGCGCGTATCGACGAAGGCCGCCGGATTGGGTTCGTGTACGGCGAGGCTGTCGCGCATATCGTCGGCAATGCCGTCGCGTAGCTCCGCGACGCTGGGAAACGAGTCGTCGTGCAGCCCGGCCAAATCGAAAAGGTGTCTACGTTCGGCGTCCGATAGCGGGCTGACCCGGTCCAGAAAGGTAGTGAGCGCCTCGATCACCTGTTTGGTCGGATGCTCACGCGCTCCGCTCTCCAGATGGGTGATATAGCTGGCGCTGACTCCGGCCGCGAATCCGAGGCGTTCCCGAGATACCCGGCGATCATCGCGAAGCTTTCTCAGCAGTCCCCCGAGTGTAGGAGGGCGCAAAAGCTCGCCCGCACCGTCGTCGGATGGTATGCGCAGCAATGGGATCCACTCCCCCTGTACCTGGACTCTTCGCGCCGAAGGCACACATTCCGAACGGGACTTACCGCCAGAATGGTAAATCAACGCCGCAGAGCCTGTCACTAATTCAGCAAGTTGTCAGTTACATCACAAATCATGACAGAGGTACATCAACGTTGCCGCACTCGGCACGGGGTGAGTCGAGTACACACATTCCCGCTGCCCGTGGCATCGGCGGTCACCGAGGAACGCCCACCAGAGCCTGTCGGCGGCCGGCACAATATCTCCACATTCGGTCGCTACGTTGGAGATCGTGAATCGAACAGAGGTCGCGCACCGGCTGCACGCGATGATCCGGGTGGCCCTGTCGCTGGCCATTATCGCTTTCGGAATGGTGAAAGTGATTCCAACCCAGTTCATTACCTTCACATTGCCCGGCGAGATGCTGGTGCCGCTGGGCGAGTCCTCGCCCTCGGGCATGCTGTGGAAATTCATGGCGACCTCCACGCCGTACACGGTGATCACGGGTGTGGTGGAGGTGCTCGGCGGGCTATTGCTGATCTTCCGGCGCACGGTGCTGCTCGGCGCGCTGGTCTGCCTGGTGGCACTGGTTCAGGTGAGCATTCTCAATCTCGCCTATGGCGTTCCGGTGCTGGTCACGCCACTGCTCATGCTGGCAATGGCGCTGGCTGTGTCCATGCCGTGGTGGCCGCGGCTGATCGATGTGTTGTTCCGGAACCGAGATTCGGCGGCACTCCCGGAGCCGAGCAGCCACGGTCGGCGAATCCGCATGGTGGGCACCGCCGTTCACGCCACGGCTGCCGTACTCGTCATAGCGTTCATGGGGGGCAATGGCATCCGGACGTATTACGACTACACCGAGCGCCTCTCCGCACTCGACGGTGTATGGGCGGTGGACGAGTTCCACGGCACCGGCCCCCGCTGGGTGCGGCTGGCCATCGAAGACCGCCCGGCCGCCAAGAGACTGGTGCTGGCCCGGGACACCGCGGAATCGGCCACCCTCGAGCTGACCGTGGATACAACGGAACAGGTTCTGCGCGCGGGCAACTGGACGCTGCGGTACGCACACCCGTCCGACACCGTCCTGCGCATTACCGGTGAATTCGATGGAGCTCCGGTCGACGCGACCCTGCATCGCATCCCGCTCCGCACCGAATCACGAGAGTTCCGCTGATACTCGCCGCAATCCAGAAGCCGCGCTTCCTGGTGGCGGAGCCCGGCGACGAGAGCATCCGGGCCGACTCGGCGCCCGCGTCCCCGGTGTCCCCGCGGGTCAGCGTCGGAAGGCGGCGCGCAACCGCTGCGCGGCGCGCCCCAGATCCGAGCGAGATTGGTCGCGGCGGCCCTGGGCCGCCAGTGGCCGGTCGCCGGTGGCCCGGCCCAGGACCTTATTGATCGAGCCGCGGACGCCGCGCATCCGGTGTGAGATCCTCTTGTCGTTTCGCATATCCGGGGCATGCCCGTTCCGGGGATCTGCAAACGAATTCGCCCACGTCACCGGGGAGTTCGATCAGTCAGATACCCAGCGCCGGAATGCCACCGGGCCGGGCCCCGTACGCATGGAAGTGATCGGCGGCCACGACGATGAACAGCGCCTCGGCGGTGGCCGCCAGTTGACCGTCCAGTTCGACGCGGGCCGTGATGTGGAGTTTGCGACCCTCCCGCCGGTCCAGGCGAGCACGCAGCAGCAGTGGCCGACCGAGCGGAATGGGTTGCGAAAAGGTGATATTCAACTGCGCGGTAACCGCCGGCAAGCCGTGTGGGATGAGCACCGCACCGGCCGCCTCGTCCAGGGCCGCCGACACGGCACCGCCGTGCGCGAGCCCGGGCGCACCCTCGTGCCGCCGGTCGAGAACCAGTTCACCGACGACCTCGTCGCCGTCACCGAGGAATTCGACCCCGAGGCCCGACCGATTGCCCGGTCCACATCCGAAGCAGTTGCCATGATGCGGCGGAAGGGAATTGCGAGCCTCATCCGACGTTCCGCGCTGGGTCAGCGTCTCGGTCATACCCCTCCTCCGCACGAGTCGATCGGCCTCGCATCACCACACTCCCATTCGGGAATCATTTGACTCCGAAATAATACCCGACCCGCTGACGAGCATGGTGGCGTCATACCCCGAAAGCGGTTGCCAACGATTAGCCTCTCACCTATGACCCCTGTCGTAGCGGTATCCGGAGCCAGTGGACACATCGGCGGGCGAGTAGCTCGGCTCTTATCCGAGGCGGGATTGTCCACACGTTTGCTGGGCCGAAATCCCGATCGGATAGCGGCGGTCCCGGGCGGAACCCCCGTCCGCGCCGACTTCCATGACGCCGAATCCGTCGGCACGGCGCTGGCCGGCGCGCACACCTTCTTCTTCGTCTCCGCGACCGAATCCGAGCACCGCGCCACCGAACAGGTCGCCGTGGTGCAGGCCGCGCGGCAGGCCGGAGTCGAACGCATCGTCTATCTGTCGTTCGTGGGAGCCGCGCCGGATGCCGTCTTCACCTTCGGCCGCGACCACTGGTACACCGAACAGGCCATTCGCGCCGCGGGGGTGGAGTACACCATCCTGCGCGATAACCAGTACCAGGACCTGATTCCGCAGTACGCGGGTGAGGACGGCGTGATTCGCGGACCGGCCGGAGACGGCGCGGTAGCCGCGGTCACCCGCGACGATGTCGCCGCCGCGGCGGCGGCGGTGCTGACTACCGCCGGCCACGCGGGCGAAATCCACGAACTCACCGGCCCGCGCGCCTTCACCCTCGCCGAGGCGGCCCACATGATGACGACCGAGTTCGGACGCCACTACACCTACGTCCGCGAAACCATGGACGAGGCCTACGCCTCGCGCGCGAAATACGCGGCCGCACCGTGGGAAGTCGATGGCTGGGTCACCTCGTACGCCGCCATTGCCCACGGCGACCTCGAGACCGTCACCGATTCGGTCGAACGGCTCACCGGCCGCCCGCCCCTCGACTTCCGCGACTTCCTCGCCACCGTGCGGCGCTGATCCCGTGCACCCCACAGCGGGGGTGGCACGGGATCAGCGGGCAGGGCGGGGGCGATGCGGAGCACGGCGCGACGTCATTGTTCGCGCCGTGCCGCACCTATCGCACCGGCGTGAAATCGCGGTTGGCGATATAGGTCGGGCGGGGCTCATCCGCGGCGTAAGGCGCGCCGAGGGTGTTCTCCACGCTGTTGAACACCAGGAAGATATTCGAGCGCGGGAACGGAGTGATGTTGTTCGACGAACCGTGCATGAGGTTGGAGTCGAACAGCAGGGCCGATCCGGCGGCGCCGGTGAACTGCGAGATGCCGTGCGCCTGCCCGAGTTTCTCGATGTCGTCCTGACCCGGTACGCCGACCTCCTGCTCCCGCAGGGAGTCCCGGTAGTGATCCGGTGGAGTTTCGCCATGGCAGGGGACGAAGACTCGGTGCGAGCCGGGCATCACCATGAGGCTGCCGTTGTACGGGTGATTATCGGTCAGCGCGATCGACAGACTGACCGCCCGCGGCGCGGGCATTCCGTCCTCGGCGTGCCAGGTCTCGAAATCCGAATGCCAGTAGAAACCCGCGCCGGTGAAGCCGGGCATGTAGTTCACCCGACTCTGGTGCAGGTACACCTCCGAACCCAGGATCTGCTCGGCCAGTCCCGCGATCCGGGTCTGGCGCACCAGATCGCCGACCGCCGCGCTGAGCTTGTGCACCTCGAAGATGGAGCGCACCCGACGCGCCTTCTTCTCGATAATCAGCCGTTCGTCGAGCCACAGATCCGGATCCTCGGCCAAACGCCTTGTCTCCGTGCTGAATTCAGCAACCTTATCCGGGGACAGCAGAGCGTCGATCACGGAGTACCCGTATCGGTCGAAAGTCGCCAGTTCCGGTGACTCCACCCGACCCCACACCACCGGGTCGACGCGCTCGAACTGCGCTCGCGGTGTGCTGGTACGGGTCTGATAACGGTCGAGTACTCCGTAGTCGGACAACGTCATTCGTAACTACTCCGATTCTCCTACAGGGCGGCGACGGCGACCAGGGGATAGACGCCGTTCTCGTCGTGGACCTCCTGCCCTGTTACGGGCGGATTGAAGACGCACATCATGCGCATCTGGACGCGCACCTCGAGGCGGTGGCGTTCGTGACCGTCGAGCAGGTACATCGAGCCCGGACCCAGCTCATAGGTGACGTCATTGTCGAGGTCGGTCAGCGTCCCCTCGCCTTCCACCAGCCACACCGCCTCGATGTGGTTCTGATAGTGGAATTCGTGGACGGTGCCCGCCTCGATGGTGGTCTCGTGGAAGGAGAACCCCACCCCGTCGCCGCCGAGGACGATGCGCTTGCTGCGCCAGCCCTCGCCCGCGACGTCACGGTCGGTGCCGGTGATATCGGCCGTGGTACGCACGATCATGTCAGTTCACCTTCTCCGCGCAGACCGCATCGACGGCCGAAGCCAGGATCTCCAGACCGTGGTCGAGTTCGGCACCGGTAATGGTCAGTGGCGGAAGCAGTTTCACCACTTCGTCCTCCGCGCCGGAGGTCTCCACCAGCAGGCCGTGCTCGAAGGCGACCTGGGTCACCTTGCCCGCCTGCGAGGCGTCGTCGAATACCAGGCCCTGCACCATGCCGCGGCCGCGTGTGGACAAGCCGTCATAGGCGGCGGCCAACCCGCTGAGGGCGCGCCGGGCGCGCTCCCCCTTCACCTGGGTGGCGGTCTGCAGGGTGTCATCGGACCAGAAGTGCTCCAGCGCCGCCGTCGCGGTGATGAAGGCAGGGTTGTTGCCGCGGAAGGTGCCGTTGTGCTCACCCGGAGCCCACACATCGAGTTCGCGCTTCATCAGCACCAGCGCCATCGGCAGGCCGTAGCCGCTGATGGATTTCGACAGTGTGACGATATCGGGGGTGATCCCGGCGGCCTCGAAGGAGAAGAACGGCCCGGTGCGCCCGCAGCCCATCTGCACATCGTCGACGATCAGCAGTATGCCGCGGTCGGCGCACAGTTCCGCCAGGCGCCGCAGCCATTCCGGGCGCGCGATATTGACGCCGCCCTCGCCCTGCACGGTTTCCACAATGACGGCCGCCGGGTTGTCCTGGCCCGAGGAGGAGTCGTCGAGGACCCGCTCCATCCAGTCCAGTCCGTCGGAGTCGCCCAGGTAGCCGTCGTAGGGCATGGACGTCGTATGCACCAGCGGCACACCGGCACCCGCGCGCTTGGCGGCATTACCGGTCACCGACAGCGCACCCAGCGACATACCGTGGAATGCGTTGGTGAAGTTGATGATCTCGGTGCGTCCGGTCACCTTGCGGGCGAGCTTCAGCGCCGCTTCCACGGCATTCGCGCCCGTGGGTCCGGGGAACTGCACCTTGTAGTCCAGGTCGCGGGGGGTCAGGATGGTGCGCTGGAAGGTCTCGAGCAGGCCCCGCTTGGCCACCGTCGACATATCCAGGCCGTGGGTGATCCCGTCGCGCGAGATGTAGTCGATCAGCGCCTGCTTGAGCACCGGATTGTTGTGGCCGTAGTTCAGTGATCCCGCACCGGCGAAGAAGTCGAGGTAGTCGCGCCCGCCCTCATCATGCAGCCACGAGCCGCTGGCCGTGTCGAAGACCGTGGGCCAGGAACGGCAATAGCCGCGCACATTCGATTCGACTGCATCGAAGATCGACGTCTCGGTGGTAGTCATCGGTTTTCCTCCAGTGTGGTCGGCTGCGTGATTCGGTACAGGCGCTCGGCCTCGTGGTGGTCGGGAAAGTCTGCGCGTTCGAATAGCGAGTAGTCGGCCATAGTTGCGCCGCGACGGCGCGCCAGCGAACCGAACATGGCGATAGACGCCGGATTGTCCGGTGAGATAGTGGTTTCCAGTGTCGAAACACCCTGTCCGGCACAGTTGTTCAGCAGGTGGTCGAGCATTGCGACACCCAGGCCGCGACCACGATAGGCATGGTCGACGGCTACCTGCCACACGAACAACACATCCGGCGCGTGTGGCCGCTGGTAACCAATGACGAATCCGGCAACCACTCCGTCGATATCGACGACCATCGAGGTGGCGGCGAAATCTCGGCACCACATCAGGTAGGCGTAGCTCGAATTGGTGTCGAGCACCTGAGAGTCGCGGGCGATTCGCCAGATCTGGGCACCGTCGTCGACACATGGTGATCGGAGTGCGAAGCGGGAGCCGTCAGGCGGTTCCACAGGAGCGTTCGAAACGGTTTCGGGGAATTGACTGAATGTTGTCTGCATGACTGTTCAAGCTTCCCGAACCAATCTTGAGATAGTCCGGTCGGAATCATTACCGTTGTATGACGACCCCGTTACCCACGGATGTCACATACCGGTAGTCTGATACTGAATCGCGCACCGCCGCCGGGCCGTTCACTGCATTCCACCCGTCCACCATGGGCCGCAACGGTTTCCGATACCAACGCCAAGCCGATTCCGGTTCCGCTCGCCGCCCTGCGACCCGTCCTTCCGGTGGCGAAACGATCGAAGATGCGCTCCCGATCCGCTTCCGGCACACCGGGACCGGCGTCATCGACATCGATTACCGCCACCGAACCCACGCGGCGCAACGTGACGGCAACCACACCTCCACCGTGACGTACGGCATTGTCGAGCAGATTCGCAAGGGCGCGTTCCAACTCCAACTTGCGGCCACGGACCGCCGAATCTCGCACCACCGTCAGCAAATCCGCGCGCTGACCACGGCCGGTGATCGTATGAATGAGCAGCGCACCGACCGACAGCGGTTCGGTATCCCCCCGATGTACGCCTGCTTCGAGGCGGGCCAGTTCCAACATGTCATCGAGGGTGCGGCGCAGGTGATCCACCTCATCGGCCACTAATCCCAGGGCACGGCGAGATCGTTCCGGCAGATCCGACTCGTACCGGCGCAATACCCCTACACTGGTAACCAATGTTGTTACCGGCGTACGTAGTTCATGACTTATATCGCCAACCAGGCGGCGTTCCCTCTCGACACGCCGCCGTAATGATTCGACCAGGGGCGCGTAAGCCCGCCGACTCGCCCATACTCCGACCGCCGCGCCCGCCGCTGCGGCGGCCAGGACACCGATGATCAGCGGCAACACGCCCCAGGCGGTCACTGGCGCACGTCGAGCCGGTATCCGAGTCCGCGCACCGTCACAATCAGTTGCGGATCGGACGGATCTCGTTCGATCTTGGTACGCAGGCGCCGAATATGGACGTCGACAATCCGTTCGTCACCGAAGAAGCCCCGATCCCATACCCGCTCCAGCAGCAGCGCGCGACTCAGCACCCGCCCCGCCGATTCGGCGAGTTCACACAGCAGTCGATATTCGGTCAGGGTCAGGTGGATTTGTTCCTCGCCGCGACGAACGATGCCGCTCTCGGTCGACAGCACCAGGGGTTCGGTCGGATGGTCGTCCAGCACCACGGTGCCGAGCTCCGACTCGGGGTCCTCCTCGGCGGCGGCCTGCTCGGCGAAGCGCGCGCGCCGGGCCACGGCCCGCATGCGCGCGGTGATCTCCTTCACCTCGAATGGTTTGGTGACGAAGTCGTCGGCTCCCGCCTCCAGCGCGGCCACCACATCGTGGGTGTCATCGCGCGCGCTCACCACGATGATCGGCACGTCATGGTCGCGGCGGATCTCCCGAATACAGGTGAAGCCGTCCATTCCGCCGAGCATCAGATCCACGATCATGAAGTCCGGTGCACCATTGACCCGCACATGTTCGAGCGCGACCTCGGCCTCCTCCGCCTCGGCGACGTCATAGCCCTCGTCCTCCATTGCCAGCCGCAATGCCAGGCGGACCCGGTCGTCATCCTCCACGATCATCAAGTTCGCACTCATATAGCCCAATCCAAAGTCGACACCCGGACGCGGGAACCGCGTCCGCCAGCACGCCTCTACCTCTACTTCCTTCGAACAGTCACGCCTCTACCTAGATGGAACAAGTCACGACAAAATGGAGTACCCACCTCCGCCGTGACCTAAACGTTACGTTTTCACGCCGAGGTGAGCGCCGACTGGGTCGACACTCCGACGCTGGCCGGGCCCCGGATGTGGCATCGTGTGCGGGTGTCTGATATATCTCCGCGCGCGACCACGGCCACCAGTCTGCGACTGAGTGCGCTACTCGCCGTCACCGGAATACTGCATTTCGTCGTACCGAAGCTGTTCGACGCCATCGTGCCGCCCGCCCTGCCGGGTAACGCGCGCTCCTATACCTATGCGTCCGGTATCGCGGAACTCGGTGTCGCGGGCATGCTCGCCATCCCGCGCACCCGACGGGTCGGCGGGATCGCCGCGGCCCTGCTGTTCCTCGCCGTCTTTCCCGCCAACATCCAGATGGCGGCCGACTGGTGGCGCAATCCGAAGATCCCGCTGCCCATGAAGGTCGGTGCACTGCTGCGGTTGCCGGTGCAGATTCCCATGGTGACCGAGGCCGTGAAGGTCGCTCGTACCGCCGCGTAATCACTTCAGTCGTCGGTACCGGCCCGACGATCACGCTTGATGCCGGACCGACGACGCTTATCCGCGAGCCGACGCTCCCTCGCCCCTCGGCTGGGCTTGGTGGGGCGGCGCGGAGGCGGCGGCGGTGCGGCCGCGGCCCGCAGTAGCGCTACGAGCCTCCCCCGCGCGGCCATGCGGTTGGCCAGCTGCGCGCGGTACTCGCTCGCGGCGATGGTGAGCACACCGTCGACGAGCCGGTCGGCCAGCCGCTCCAGCAGGCGCGAGCGCAACCGATCGGGCACGGCCCGCGAATTGGCCACATCGAAAGAGAGCTCCACCCGACTGTCGGCGGTATTGACCCCCTGCCCGCCGGGACCCGACGACCGGGAGAATCGCTCCCGCAGCTCAGCGGCAGGAATCACCAGCGAGCCGCTCACCACCAGGTCGTCGTCCACACCGACAGCATGCCCGGTCGACCGAAGCCCATTCGAGACAGCACTGCGTGAGTCACCGAACCGACATCGCGGTGCTGGAGCGTGCGGATGCCGGGCGCGGACCGTATCGCAGCGACCTGGCACGTCACCACGTCCGGCCTCGACACCAGGATGGTCATGCCGACCACCGTGGATCTCGACGAATACACGTACACCGCGTACATGTACATCGCGCCGCGCGGCGGGTCCGACCGATTCCTGTTCGAGGGTGCTTCCGCGCAGACGCTCGGCGATGCCGTCCGAACCGTCGTCCGGGACGACGCGCTGTCGCCCCCTCGGCCACCGGCGACCGCTGGCGGATTCGCTCGACATGCCGACCGCCGCGCCATCGGTGGACCGGTCGCGAACCTCACCCGGCGCGAAGACGATGTCCTCGTGCTGATCGCATGCGAGTACTCCGGTGCCGAAACCGCCAGGGCGCTAGCGATTTCCGAGCAGGCCGCGACGATCCGTATCGACCGGGGCCTGGACAAACTACGGCTACGGGATCGGACCGGGCGGCCATCTTCGCGGATGAGGCGCGGCTGATTCGTCCCGGCGCACCGAGTGCGCGGCAGATCGGTGAATCTTGCGGCAGCAGCGACGGTTTCGAGAATGCGGCGGACACTCTTCCCCTCGAGGGGGTTGCCACCCCGAGGCCGCGCGGACCGCGGTCCGGACCTCGGTGGCGGCTCGGCACCTGCCCCAGACCTGCGGTTGTACACCGCATTTCGTTTATAACGTTTGGATAACACGAAGTGGGGTACCCCAAGGAAGTCGGATTCTCCACGAGAACGAGGAGCAGCAGATGCCGATCACCGACGCTCGACCGAATAGGTCACAGCGCCCGTCGGACACCTACGACAATATCGAGCCGTGGTTCGAGAAGTTGGCCGCCGTGGAGCCGGATGACCCGCACCGCAAGCAGATTCGTGAGCACATCCTCGAATTGTGCCTACCACTGGCAGAACACATCGCGCGCCGATTCACCGGTCGCGGCGAGGAGTTCGACGACTTGAACCAGATCGCCACCCTGGGTCTGGTGCTCGCCGTGGACCGCTTCGACGTCACCCGGGGCAGCAGCTTCCTCTCATATGCGGTCCCGACCATTATGGGCGAGGTGCGCCGACACTTCCGCGACCACACCTGGTCGGTGCGAGTTCCGCGCCGCACCAAGGAAATTCAGCGCAGCATCGGCCCCGCTGTGGAAAGGCTCTCGCACCGACTCGAACGTATGCCCACCGCTCGTGAGATCGCCGCCGAACTCGACGTCGAAATCACCGAGGTCACCCAGGCACTCATCGCGGGCAATGCCTACAAGGCGCAATCTCTCGACGCTGTCATCCAGCACGAGGACGACAGCGGTACCAATGCCGCTCTGGACTCGCTCGGCACCGAGGAGCACTGCTACGAGCTGACAGAGGACGCCATGGCGGTGCGTCCCCTCATCGCCGCCCTACCCGAACGCGACCGGCGCGTCCTCGATATGCGGTACTACCAGCACATGACGCAAACTCAGATCGCCGAGCAACTGTCCGTGTCCCAGATGCAGGTGTCCCGCATTCTCAGCAGAACCCTCGCCACCCTGCGCAAGCAGGCTCTCGCCGAACCGCGCGCGGCCTGAGCCGCCCGCCCGATCGCGGCCCCGGCCGCCCCGATCACGGCCCCGGCCGACCCGATCACGGCCCTGGCCGACCCGATCACGGCCCTGGCCGAGCGTGACGCAACCGCTCGGCCAGGGCCGTTTCGACTGCTCCGACAACGCCCTACATCGGGTAGTCGAAGCGCAGCGTGACGCGGGTGCCCTGGGTGGTGCGCACGGTTTCGACCTCGTCCGCCAGCCCGCGCATGATGGTGAACCCGCGGCCACGATGCGGGGCGCTCCCCACCACCGCACCCGAAAAGCCAGCGGCCCGAATCACAGACCGTCACGGTAATGCTGTCGCACTGCCGGAAGGCCCCCAGCGATACGGTCGCGGTATCCGCACCGGTGCTTCGTCGCGCACCGCCGCCGTGTTCGATGGCATTGCCGAGGGCCTCACCGGCCGCGAGCAGTATGTCGTAGGCCTGCTCCGGATCTATAGCTCGCTCGGATAGCCAGTGCCGCAACTGATTTCGAAGCTCGGGAACTTGCGTGGCAATGGCGGGCAGGATCGCGACGAAACTACGGGCGGTCGAGTGGAGCCGGTCGCACCGCCAGTACCGCGATATCGTCGGTATAGCCGCCGGGCGGGGTCAGGCGGCGCAGCGATTCGGCACACACCTCGCCGACCGGCAGGTGCGCACACTCCGCGAATGCCGCCCGCAGCCGGTCGAAACCGACGTCGAGACATTCCCCGGGCCGTTCGATCAGCCCGTCGGTGTACAGCAGGATCATGCTGCCGGGCGGTACCTCGGCCCAACCGAATCCACTGCCGTGCAGTAGATTCGGGACGGCCACCGGTGGTCGAGGGCCGCGCTAGCTTCGGGGTGTCCTGGCGTCGATGCCGTCGCGCACCGTCTCCATCAGGTGCACACCGCGTTTACGGGCAGCGGCCGAGAGTTCCGGCGCGCGTTCCCTGACCACCTGTGCCAGTTCGGCTTCCCGCTCGCGGGCGGCCTCGGCCCACTCCGGACCTCGCTCCTTCGCGATCTCGGCCAGCCGCGCGGCCTGAACCTGTGCCGCTTCGGCCGCCTTGGCGCCTCGAATCTGCGCTTGCTCAGCCGCTTTGGCGGCCCGCGCCTGTGCCCGCTCAGCCGCTTTGGCAGCTCGAACCTGTGCCCGCTCGGCGGCCTTCATACCTTTGGTCTGGGCGGCTTCGGCCCACTCCGGACCGCGCTCCTTGGCGATCTCCGCCCACTTCGAACCCTGGGCCTGCGCCGTTTCGGCGACCTCGGATCCCTTCGCGGCGGCGATACCGGCCAGGGAGCGGGCTCGAACAGCGGTGTCGTGCAGGCGTTCTCCGACGGCCTCGGACGTCGATCCATTGCTCGCCGCGCCGATCGGCAGGGCGGCCGATACGCTGGCGGCGGCATTGCGGGCGGCGCGCCGTCCACGCCAGCCGAGGGAGGGCTTGCCCTCGGTATCGGCGCTGGCGATCAGCAGTCCACCTAGCAGGCTCACATCCTTGAGGAAGGCGGCACGTTTGGCGGTTTTGCGCTCCGGATCCTTCTCGGCCCAGAAGTCCTGTTCGGTCACCGCGGCCGGAATCACGGTCGCCGCGAGCACCAGGGCGGCGGCCCGGGGCGCACGCCCCAACGCCAGCAGCACGCCACTCGCTACCTGAGCTCCGGCATTGACCCGCACCAGCAGCGCCGGATCGGCCGCCTTGTTCGTGCCGGGTTCCCCGGGGGTCTGCCCGGCGCGGCGCAGCAGGGTCGACGCCGCCTCCACCCGGTGCTCCGGATGCATCAGCGTGTCGACGCCATCCACCACGAAGGCGGAGGCGAGCAGCGGTCGGGCGAGTCGGCGGAGCAACATTGAACGTCCCCTTTGCGTCGTAAACCGAACAAACAGGCAGGGTGCAAGGACCAGGCTAACGCTCAGTTACCGAACCTTGCCAGGACCACCTACCGTTTCGTCGGATACCTCGCCGAAGGCCCCCCAAACACCCACGTCGAATTGGGCGTGGCGTGTCCCCCGAAACCGATCCGATTACACGACGGCGGCGACAATCGCGATGAGCGGCAACGCACTCGAACCGACGGTGCCCAACACACTCCCGCCCCGCGGCCGCCAATATCCGAGCAGATCCGCGATCCCCATGGCCAGACTGGCGAGCAACATGTAACCGCACGCGGTCAGCACCACCGCCCGCCCCACCGCCTCGTCACCGTTGTGCAGGATGAGTAGCCCGACAATGGCCGCCACACCGCCGAGCAGATTGCGGAATCCGACAACGAACGCCCACATTCGCACATCGTCGAGATTCGTGGTGTCCACGTGTAGCCACCGGCGCACAATCGGGCGGTCATAGAAGAACATCTCCAGCGGAGATACCGCGATGTAGACGATCCCACTGATCAGCGCCGCGACCTGAGCAATGCCGTTCATGGGTAAATTGTGCGCCGGAAATCGACGCGGATGCCGACAATTGGCTGGACGTATCCGAACGGTGATCCGGCGCTGGTCAACCCCGGCGCGAACATGGGAAGATCGCGACGTGGCCGGCACCTCCAATACCGAACAGCATCTGCGCGATCTCGCGCGTTTGCGTCGTGTGCGCGATCGCATGGACCGGGAGTACGCGCAGCCCCTCGATGTCGAGGCGCTCGCGCGCGATGTGCATATGTCGGCGGGTCACCTCAGTCGCCAGTTCAAGCTCGCCTACGGCGAGTCGCCGTATACCTACTTGATGACGCGGCGGATCGAGCGTGCGATGTCACTGCTGCGCCGGGGCGATCTCAGTGTCACCGAGGTCTGTTTCGAGGTCGGCTGTCAGTCGCTGGGCACCTTCAGCACTCGGTTCACCGAACTGGTCGGCATACCGCCAAGCGCCTACCGGGAGCAGGCGGCCCTCGAGACGGTGGATCTGCCGACGCTGGTGGTGAAACGGGTGACCAGACCGATCAGGAATCGAGAAGCGCCGGCCGTCTAGCCGCGGCTAGCGTTATCGCCATGGACATCATCATTCAGTCGAGCTTCCTCCCCCAGGACGATCCGGAGGCCGCGCTGGCCTTCTACCGCGACGCCCTCGGCTTCGAGCTCCGCAAAGACGTCGGATTCAATGGGATGCGCTGGCTCACCGTCGGCCCCGTCGACCAGCCCGGCACCTCCATAGTGCTGCATCCACCGGCCGCCGATCCCGGCATTACCGAGGAGGAGCGCCGGACCATCGCCGAAATGATGGCCAAGGGCACCTACGCCAGCATCCTGCTGGCCACCAAGGATGTCGATGCCGCCTTCGAGAAGGTGCAGGCCGCCAATGCCGAGGTCGTCCAGGAACCGACCGATCAGCCCTATGGGGTCCGCGACTGCGCCTTCCGTGATCCGGCGGGCAATATGGTCCGTATCCAGCAGTTGAGCTGAACCGCCCGCCCGACCCGAAACCAGGCGAGCTAGCTCTCCCCCACCCCGGACGAGCTAGCTCACCGCACGCAGACGATGAACGGATCGAGCACTCGGCATCGTCGCCATCGTCAACCCTGAACGCATCCGATGTTAATTGCTCGCAGCGGCTGCGGTCTTCGCAACCGACCATTCCGTCGTGGACGGCAACGCCCTCGACGAACGATAGAAGGTGAGGAGTCACAATGGCCTGGAACAAAAGGAACCGTCAGCTGCACCGCCTGCTATCCATTATTTTCACGACCACCGTCGTCATCGCTTTCATCGGCGCCACGGTGGGGCTTACCGAGACCGCGGTCTGGCTGTTCTATCTCCCGCTGCTCCCGCTCTTCCTGCTCATGGGCACCGGTTTGTACATGTTCGTGGAGCCGTATCGCAAAAGGCGGCGCGCCAATCGCCCGAACCCCGTCGGGCAGCACTGATCAGGTTGAATGGAGCCACATGACCACCGCCACGAAAAAGCGTACGAAAGCGCCAGCGCTGCCCGCTGCCGACAGCCATGATCTGATCCGGGTGCACGGTGCCCGCGTGAACAATCTCCAGGATGTCAGCATCGAGATTCCGAAGCGGCGGCTGACGGTGTTCACCGGTGTCTCCGGCTCCGGTAAGAGCTCACTGGTGTTCAGCACGATCGCCGCGGAATCGCAGCGGCTGATCAACGAGACCTATTCCACCTTCGTCCAGGGCTTCATGCCGACGCAGGCGCGACCCGAGGTCGATGTCCTCGAGGGGCTGACCACCGCGATCATTGTCGACCAGCAGCGACTCGGTGCCGACCCGCGCTCCACGGTCGGCACCGCCACCGACGCCAACGCCATGTTGCGCATCCTCTTCAGCCGCATCGGCAAGCCGTATATCGGTTCGCCCCAGGCGTTCTCGTTCAATGTCGCCTCGATCAGCGGAGCCGGGGCGGTCGCCATCGAAAAGGGCGGCAAGACCGTACGGGAGCGTCGCAGCTTCAGCATTACCGGCGGTATGTGCCCGCGCTGCGAGGGCCGGGGCTCGGTCAACGATATCGATCTGTCCCAGCTCTACGACGAGAACAAGTCGCTCGCCGAGGGCGCGTTCACCATTCCCGGTTGGAAGTCGGACAGCTTCTGGACGGTGCGGGTCTACGCCGAGTCCGGCTTCGTCGATCCGAACAAGCCGATCAAGAAGTACACCAAGCGCGAGCTCAACGACTTCCTCTACAAGGATCCGGTCAAGGTGAAGGTCGACGGCGTCAACCTGACCTATGAGGGGCTGATCCCGAAGATCCAGAAGTCGTTCCTGTCCAAGGACAAGGAGGCGCTGCAACCGCATATCCGAGCATTCGTGGAGCGGGCCGTCACCTTCACCATCTGTCCCGAATGCGATGGCACCCGGCTCAGCGAGCTGGCCCGGTCATCGAAGATCAAGAAGATCAATATCGCCGATTGCTGTGCGATGGAGATCAGGGATCTCGCCGAATGGGTGCGCGGTCTGAAGGAACCGTCGGTCGAGCCGCTGCTCGACGCTTTGCGCAATACCCTCGACTCGTTCGTCGATATCGGGCTGGGCTATCTCTCACTCAATCGGCCGTCGGGCACGCTGTCGGGCGGTGAGGCGCAGCGCGTCAAGATGATTCGCCATCTCGGGTCGGCGCTCACCGATGTCACCTACGTCTTCGACGAGCCCACCATCGGCCTGCATCCGCACGATATCCAGCGGATGAACGAGCTGCTGCTACAGCTGCGGGACAAGGGCAACACGGTGCTCGTCGTGGAGCACAAACCGGAGACCATTGTCATCGCCGACCATATTGTCGATCTGGGTCCCGGCGCGGGTGCGAAGGGCGGCAATATCTGCTTCGAGGGCTCCGTCGACGGGCTGCGGGCCAGCGGCACCGTCACCGGCCGCCACTTCGACGATCGAGCCGCACTCAAGGAGACGGTGCGAAAGCACAAGGGCGCACTGAAGATCCGTGGTGCGAACGCGAACAATCTGCGGAATGTCGATGTCGATATCCCGCTCGGGATGCTGACCGTCATCACCGGCGTCGCGGGCTCCGGTAAGAGCTCGCTCGTGCACGGTTCACTCCCCACCGATGCGGGGGTGGTGTCGGTCGACCAGAGCGCGATCAAGGGCTCGCGGCGCAGTAATCCGGCCACCTACACCGGACTGCTCGAGCCGATCCGCAAGGCGTTCGCCAAGGCCCATGGTGTGAAACCCGCACTGTTCAGTGCGAATTCGGAGGGCGCCTGCCCCAATTGCAATGGCGCGGGCGTGATCTACACCGATCTGGGGATCATGGCCAGTATGGAAACCACCTGCGAGGTGTGTGAGGGCAAGCGCTTCGATGCGACGGTGCTCGACTACCACCTCGGTGGCCGCGATATCAGCGAGGTGCTCGCGATGTCGGTGACCGAGGCCGAGGCGTTCTTCGGCTCCGGTGACGCGCGGCTGCCTGCCGCGCACGCCATCCTCTCCCGGCTCGCCGATGTCGGGCTCGGCTACCTCACCATCGGCCAGCCGCTCACCACCCTGTCCGGCGGCGAACGGCAGCGCCTCAAGCTGGCCACCCATATGGCCGAGAAGGGCGGCGTCTACATTCTCGACGAGCCGACCACCGGCCTGCACCTCGCCGATGTGGAAAACCTGCTCGGCCTGCTCGACCGGCTCGTAGACTCCGGCAAATCGGTAATTGTCATCGAGCATCACCAGGCGGTCATGGCGCACGCCGACTGGATCATCGACCTCGGCCCCGGCGCGGGCCACGACGGCGGCACAATCGTCTTCGAGGGCACACCGGCCGACCTGGTCGCCGACCGCTCCACACTCACCGGCGAGCACCTGGCGAAGTACGTGGGGGCTTGACGTCCTCTCCGCCATCCGGGCATGGGCCTTCCTGTCATCTCGGCAGTGCCCTCCCCGTCATTCCGGCATGGTTTGGCCGGGATCCACTTCTCAACAGCGGTGGATTCCGGCCAAAAGCACGCCGGAATGACGAGGGAACAGCGCGGGGGAACGACAAGGGTGGCAGCGCCGCGGAATGAGCGGGCAGCGCGGTCTCAGCCCGAGTGCACGAGAACACGAGTGAATCTCCTCCTGATGTGGGCGCGCGCAGGGGGGTTTCGCTCGTACCGGAATCGACTGGAGGATGATCGCATCGTGTCCAATGATTCGAACGGCCCCGATATCAAGCCACGCAGTCGCGATGTCACCGATGGATTGGAGAAGACCGCGGCGCGCGGGATGCTGCGCGCGGTCGGCATGGGTGATGCCGATTGGGGGAAGTCGCAGATCGGCGTGGCCTCCTCGTGGAACGAGATCACTCCCTGCAATCTGTCGCTGGACCGGCTGGCCAAGGCCAGTAAGGAAGGCGTTTTCGCCGGTGGCGGCTATCCCATGGAATTCGGCACCATCTCGGTGTCCGATGGCATTTCGATGGGGCATGAGGGGATGCACTTCTCGCTGGTGTCGCGGGAGGTGATCGCCGACAGCGTGGAGACGGTCATGCAGGCCGAACGGCTCGACGGTTCGGTACTGCTCGCGGGCTGCGATAAGTCATTGCCGGGCATGCTGATGGCGGCGGCGCGCCTGAATCTGGCGAGTGTCTTCCTGTACGCGGGCTCGATCCTGCCGGGTATCGCGAAGCTGTCGGACGGCACCGAGCGGGAGGTGACGATTATCGACGCCTTCGAGGCGGTCGGGGCGTGCTCGCGCGGACTGATGAGCCGCGCGGATGTCGATGCCATCGAGCGCGCCATCTGCCCCGGTGAGGGCGCCTGCGGTGGCATGTATACCGCCAACACCATGGCCAGCGCGGCCGAGGCCATGGGCATGTCGCTGCCGGGCAGTGCGGCGCCGCCCGCCACCGACCGCCGACGCGACGGGTATGCCCGGCGCAGTGGCGAGGCGGTGGTGGAATTGCTGCGGCGCGGCATCACCACCGCCGACATTCTCACCAAGGAGGCCTTCGAGAACGCGATCGCGGTGGTGATGGCCTTCGGTGGCTCCACCAATGCCGTGCTGCATCTGCTGGCGATCGCGCACGACGCGAAGGTGGACCTGACCCTCGACGATTTCGCCCGGGTCGGCCGCAAGGTGCCGCACCTGGCCGACGTCAAACCCTTCGGCAAGCATGTGATGACCGATGTGGACCGGATCGGCGGGGTGCCGGTCATGATGAAGGCGCTGCTCGACGCCGGACTGCTGCACGGGGACTGCCTCACCGTGACCGGTCGTACCGTGGCGGAGAACCTCGCCGATATCGCACCGCCGGATCCGGACGGCAGGGTGGTCCGCGCGATGAATTCGCCGATCCACCCGACCGGCGGCATCACCATTCTCGACGGTTCCCTCGCGCCGGGCGGCGCGGTGGTGAAGTCGGCCGGATTCGATTCCGACGTATTCACCGGCACAGCAAGGGTTTTCGACCGCGAGCGGTCCGCGATGGATGCACTCGAGGACGGCACCATCGCGGCCGGTGACGTGGTTGTCATCCGCTACGAGGGCCCCAAGGGCGGTCCGGGTATGCGCGAAATGCTCGCCATTACCGCCGCCATCAAGGGTGCGGGTCTGGGCAAGGATGTGCTGCTGCTCACCGACGGGCGGTTCTCCGGCGGCACCACCGGCCTGTGCGTGGGCCATGTGGCCCCCGAGGCGGTCGACGGCGGCCCCATCGCCTTCGTCCGTGACGGCGATCGGATTCGCCTCGATGTCGGGGCGGGCACCCTCGATCTCCTGGTCGACAAGGAGGAGCTCGACGGTCGCCGCGAGGGCTGGGAACCGTTGCCGCCGCGCTACACCCGCGGGGTACTCGCCAAGTACGCCAAGCTGGTCGGCTCGGCTTCCTTCGGAGCCGTTTGCGACTGATCCACCACGGACCGGGTCAGCGGCCGTTCTCACCGCATTGATCGCTCGGCCCGGTGGGCCGCGAAGTGATCGAGTGCGGCGAGCGCGGCCGCTGTCGTCTGGTCCCGGGCGGCGAGCAGTGGCAGCCGGACGGCCGCTGTCGGGATGCGCCCCCGCGCCGCCAGGACCGCCTTGATGACGGTGGGGTTGGGTTCGGCGAACAGGGCGCTGGAGAGCACCGCGAGCCGGTGGCCCAGCGCCCGAACCTCGTCGATCGGACCGTTTCGCCACCCCGCGACGAGGGCCGCGAATGCCTCGGTGGCCACCGTGGCCGTGGCCAGAATCGCGCCCGCCGCCCCGAGCGCCAGCAGTGGGGCCGCGTACAGATCGTCCCCGGCCAGGACGGCGAAATCCTTTGGGCGGCTGGCCATCAGCTCGATGGTGGTGTCGTCGATCATGCCGACGGCGTGTTTGACGCCGATGATATTCGGCGTGTTCGCGAGCGCGAGCAGGGTCTCCGCGCCGAGGGTTCGGCCGGTGCGGTAGGGGATGTTGTAGACGATCAGCGGGACCGGGCTGGCGGCGGCCAGGTGCTGAAAGTGCGCGAGGACACCCGCTTCCGTGGGCCGAATGTAGTACGGGACAACGGTGAGCGCGGCGGCAATGCCGGAGCGCAGGCCGTCGAGCGCTGCCAGCGATGCCGCCGTCGAATTGGTGCCCGCGCCGACGATCAACGGCGCGTTCCGTTCCCGGCACACCCGGGCACAGATCTCGACGACGAGTGTGCGCTCGTCATCGGTCAGGGTCGCGGTTTCGGCGGTCGTGCCCAGCGCCACGATTCCGGTCGCGCCCTCCGCCAGGGCGGCGTGCGCGAGGCCCGCCAGGGCCTCGGTGGCGACGGACCCATCGGCGGCGAAGGGTGTGATCAGCGGGACGAAAAGGCCGGAGAGCGTCATACCGACGAGCTTCACCCGCAACGACCATAAGGTCCAGTTCATATATTTGCCGTTGAGCATAAGCTGAACTGATGCTCGATGTCCGCAAGCTGCGTCTGCTGCGCGAACTGGCACACCGCGAGACGATCGCCGCCGTCGCCGAATCCCTCAATTACACGGCGTCGGCCGTCTCACAGCAGTTGAGCGCACTCGAACGCGAAGCCGGGGTCCCGCTCCTGGAGCGGACCGGCCGCCGGGTGAGGTTGACCTCGGCGGGACGCACCCTCGTCGACCATGCCGGAACCATCTTCGCGGTACTCGAACAGGCCGGTGCGGACTTGGCCGCAGACCATGCCGCGCTCACCGGTCCGCTCCGAATCGGCGTGTTCCCCACCGCGAATCGCGCGATACTCGCCCCGGCACTGGTCGCGCTGAGCACGGAGCATCCGCGGTTGGAGCTGATGGTGACCGAACTCGATCCCATCCTCGCACCCGGCGCGCTGCGCACCGAAGCGCTCGATATCGCGCTGGTCCAGGAATACGACTACGTGCCGGTCGACGTCGACCCCGCCCTGGACACCGAACCGCTCCTCGCGGAAATCATCTATCTGGCAGCGCTTTCCCCCGGCGCACTGGCCTCGCACCAGCGCAGTCAATGGGTGGCGGGAACTCCCGGCACGCTGTGCCACACCATGACCGTACGAGCCTGCCAGGCAGCCGGATTCACTCCCCGAATACGCCACCACGCCGACGACTTCGGCACCGTGCTCGAGCTGGTGGCGGCCGGGCAGGGAGTCGCACTCGTCCCCGAACTCGGCGCGCGGGCAACACCGCCTGCGGTCGCGCTGACCCCGCTGCCGACGCAACGCCGTACCCACATCGCCTACCGCCGCGGCACCGGAACCCACCCCGCCATCAGCGCCGCTCGCACGGCACTGCACAGCGTGATTCGACGAAGCCGATCCGGGTAGGCGGGAAAGGTAAGGAGAACGACAGCGAGACAAGGACATCAGCGATGACCAGAAGCGAAGAGACCGGCACCGTCACGGGTACCAAAGACAAGGACTACGACCTGCTCTGGTTCATTCAGAGTTCGCTCGACAATGCCCTGCGCCTGGAAACCTACATTCAGGATGCCGAACGGGCGGGCGATAGCGAACTCGCCGAGTTCTTCCGCAAGGCCCAGAGCGATAGCCGCAAGGGCGGCAGGATGGGTAAGGAACTGCTCGCCAGCCGATTGGAGTCCTCCGGCATGTGAGGGCCGACTGTGGCTCGCCGGGCATGGGGCCCTGCGGCCACGAGCGCGGGACGCGGCGGTCGTGATTCCAGGGGGCAACCGACCGCCGACTCGGGCGCCGCAACGGCCGGGAGCAACCCGCCCTACAGGGGGCTAGCTCTCCTTCTCGGTCGGGGTATAACGCACATTCGTAGGCTGCCCGCGCTGTTTGCGCCGGATCACCACGATGGCCACGACCACGGGAATCGCCAGAATCACCAATAGTTCCACATCTCGCGCATACCCAGAGATCACTGATTCACCGCTCTGGGTAATCGGGTTACAGTGATCGGGCGGCTCCACCGTCTATGCGAACGGCGGTGACCATGGCGACAGGGGCGTTGTTGACGTTGATCTCCTGGTATCGAACGAATACGGGCGAGCGCACCTGCGGCAGCTCCCCGGTAGCGGGCACCAGGGCCACCGCCACCTATCACCGGCGGGTCCTACGGGAATCAGGCGGGACCCGCGAACACAGGGTGGGCCGCTACAAAGCGGTCGGGTTCCGCCGCGCAGGCCTCGACACCCGCTTCCCCGGCCTCCTCGACGCCATCCTGGCCGCCACCGCCACCCCGCGTCGGGACGAGCGGTGATCGCGGGTGCGCCGCGGTGGCTCGGCGGGGTGGTGTTCACGCCCGGGTTGATGGCGTTCACCGGTGAAATCGGTGCTACCGGAGCACATTCCCATGCCGCCATCCAGGTTCTACTGGTCACCGCGGGCGAGTTGACGCTCACCGACGGCACCGGTCACACCGCTACGGCCCAACTGGCGATCATCCCACCCGGTGCCCGGCACGAAATTCACGCCACGCCCGGCACTTCCGGATTCTTCGCCTACCTCGACTCGGCCGGACCCACCGGCCGCGCCGCCCTGTCCCGTCTGCGCGGGCTGCCGCTCGATCGGGTGTCGAGCTGGATCACCGCGGCGACCCCACGGTTCGGATCGGCCCCGTCACTACCGGATTCGGCACCACGACCGCCGGGGAGGTCTTCGCATCCGGTGGTCGCCGAGGCGCTGCGCGTGGCAGCCACCACGCGGGGTGGCCCGCCATCTCTGGGTGACCTCGCGGCCGCGGTGGCCATGTCGCCGAGCCGTCTCTCCCACCTGTTCGCCACCGAAGTCGGATTACCGTATGCGGCGTGGCGACGCTGGACCCGCCTGCAACTCGCGGTGAACACCGTCCGCGCGGGCGGCTCGCTGACCGAGGCAGCTCACACCGCAGGCTTCACCGACAGCGCCCACCTCACCAAAACCTGTCGCGACCTGTTCGGTATCACCCCCACCGAAGCGCTCATCGCCACCGGCTGGCGACCGTCGCCCACAGCGCGGGTCAGTTGATTTCTACAAGCCTCGACCGGGGTCCGGCAGCGACGCTGAACCCATGTCCACGATCTTCACCCCCCTGGTCCGCTACGGCTACGCACCCCTGATGTTATTGGGCGTCAATGGCATCGGCATCGCGCTGGCCGCCGGTGGCGCCCATAAACTCTGGCTGCTCGCCCTACTCGTCACCGCCATCGCGTTGTCGTTCGCCGCCGAACGTGTCCTGCCGTACCAGGACTCCTGGAACACCTCCCACGGTGACGTCGGCCGCGACACCGCCCACACCTTCGTCAACGAAACCCTCATTCTCGCCAGCGTCGCCGCCATCCCGGCCCTTGCCGCCATCATCCCAGGTGACGGAATCTGGCCCGGCAGTTGGCCATTCGTCGTTCAGGTACTGATCGCGATCCTGGTCGCCGACCTCGGTATCACCCTGGCCCACTACGCCAGTCACAAGATCGGTGTGCTGTGGCGCTTCCATGCGGTGCACCACAGCATCACTCGCTGCTACGGCCTCAACGGTCTGATGAAACACCCGCTGCACCAGACCATCGAAATGGCCGCGGGTGTCACGCCACTGCTGATCCTGGGTCTCCCCGTCTCCGTCGCCGCCGCACTGTCGCTCGCGGTCGCGGTGCAACTGCTGCTGCAACACTCCAATGCCGACTATCGCGTGGGCCCCCTCGAACATGTACTCGCGCTCAATGCGGGCCACCGCTTCCATCACCTGAAATGGGCGGGCATCGGCGATGTCAACTTCGGCCTGTTCACGCTCATCTGGGACCATCTGCTGCGCACTTACAGCTACGACCCGACCCGCCGGTTCAGCAGCGCCGACCTCGGTATGGCTGCCAAGCCGGACTACCCCACCGCCTACTTCGCTCAACTCACCGAACCCTTCGCGTCCAAGGGGTGAGATCGGTACCCAGCGGGCGTGGCGACGCCCGTCGGCTGGGTACCCCCGGAGTACATACCGGTACACCCAATCGAACGGCGTCACTATGAAGAGCCTCCTGTTCGACCAGACCAATCTCGAGTCCGAAGCGCCCCAACGCTTCTCACTACAGAACCCGCAGATGCTGCGGGCGGTGCTCGGCCCCGATCTGCTCGCCGTCAAAGGCGCGATGGTCGCCTATCAGGGCGATATCAGATTCGACCACGAGGGCGCGGGCAGTGTGGGAAAGATATTCAAGCGCATGGTCACCAACGAGGACGTGCCGCTCATGCGGGCCTCCGGGGAAGGTGAGGTGTTCTTCGCCAGCGAGGCCGGATATGTCTTCCTGATCGACCTCACCGGCGACGGCTTGAGTGTGAACGGCACCAATCTGCTGGCCTTCGACGCCGCCTTGGAGTGGGACATCAACCGGGTCAAGGGCGCGGGCATGCTGACCAGCGGGTTCTTCAACACGACCATTACCGGGAACGGATCGGTCGCGCTGTGCGCGGTCGGCCGCCCCGTCGTACTCGACTGCTCCGCCCAGCCGACCTATGTCGACACCCAGGCCACCGTCGCCTGGTCGTCGAACCTGGAACCCAAGATCGTCTCGAGCCTGAACCTGCGGTCGATGCTGTGGGGCGGCAGCGGTGAGGCATTCCAGTACGCCTTCCACGGACCGGGGTTCGTCGTCGTCCAACCCTACGAATGGAAGCCGCAGCCCGCGGAGCCCACTACGCGGCAGTCCAACTAACGCGGCTGATCCCGCGCGCTGAATCACTCCGAATTCGCGGTGAACGCCAAGTCGTGCACGGCGGCGGGCAGGCACCCCAGTAGGGTGATCAGTAGACGGTGTTGACCCGAGTCCTTCGGATACGGCAACCCGACGCCAACCGGGAAGCGTGTATATGACTTCAGCACGACAGACAACCCTGCAGCACGAGCCCAGCGAGTTCAGTGCGGCACGCGCCGCCGAGAAGGCCGCCTGCGCGAAGCAGAACACCCAGGCCGCCATCACGGTCGCCAGTCACGCCATCGACGCCGCGGACTGCGACTACCTGCTGCAAATGCTCGGTCTGGATGCGACAGGCGAGTCCGCTGTAGACGAGATCTGACGCCACACCCTGCCCTCGGCGCGGAACGGCTTCGGCCCGGCCACTGACGGCCGGTTGTCATATGTCGGAATGTGCCGCGAGATCTATTGTGACAGTTCCTGACCGGATGACCGGCGGCGCTGCGGAATAATCGGGGCATGGTGCAGGATTTCCGGCAGGGCGGAAACGGGGTCCGTGCGAGGGTGATCCACGGGTTGTCCCGCGTTTTTGTCCGCCCCACCCTGACCTTTTGGCCATTGCGCGGGCCGCTGGCACCGCTGCTGCGGCCGGTTATGCACGTGCTGGACCTGATGTTTCGGTTCGTGCCGCGATTACCGGGCACTCGGACGCGGAAAGTGGCCGACTCCGGCTGGTGTGGCGAGTTGGTCGAGCCAGTAGACGGGCCGACCGCAGCGGGCGCCATCGTCTATCTACACGGTGGCGCATTCGTATTCTGCGGCCTGGCGACCCATCGCAGGA
>NZ_BDCE01000050.1 GCF_001613345.1 Nocardia uniformis NBRC 13702
GCCGCGGCGGTGCGCTGGTTGCATGCCGAGGGCATCGGCGTCGACTCCACGGTTTTCATCGGCGACTCCGCGGGCGGCTTCCTCGCCTTCGCTTTGGCGCTCGAAGCCCCCAAACGAGGCATCGCACGCCCGATCGGTGTGATCGGGCTGTCGGCCTGGCTGGATCTGGCGCACGAGGTGAAGCTGGCCCATCGCAATGCGCGCAGTGATGTATTCCTGCCCGCCGGTCGGTTCGCCCAGATAGCCCTACTCATGGCCGGTGACGCCCAGGGCGTGATCGATCCGCTCCGCTCGCCGGTCAATGGCGAATTGGCGCAGCTCCCCCCGGCCTTGTTGATCTGTGCCGAGGACGAGGTGTTGCGGGCCGATGCCGAGGTCATGAGCGAGCGGCTGCTCGCCGCGGGCGTCGAACACCGGCTGCAGGTGTGGCAGGGCCAGGTGCACGCGTTTCCGGTGCTGGGCAATCTGCTCCCGGAGAGTCGCGCCGCGATCGAGGAGATCGCGGAATTCATTCGGACGCTGGAGCGCCCATCGCGCGCGACCGGATGAGTGCGAACTCAGACGTGGTCGGCCAGGGCCCGCGGCTACCGAGGTGAAACGGGCGTTCAGCCCGTCGTCGCGCCGACACCCAGCACCACGAGCACTACGACGAGTATCAGCAGAAACGCGGCCACGGCGACGAGTGCGCCGACAATCATTCCCCGTAACGGGTCCGACGTTGTTCGCTCCACCGATGACGGGACGGGAACGGGAAGGTCCTGGGTGAGCTGGTCGAGCTCACCCAGGGTCCGGGCCCGGGAGGCGACCGCCGCCCGGGCGGAGAACTCCTCCGCGGACAGCGTGCCGGCGGCGAGCTGAGTCTGCAGCAGTCCGATGACGCGCTCCCGATCAACATTCGCGGCGCGGGTCGACGGTCCGATGGCCATCATTACCTCCCAGATGGTCAGGTTCGGTCCGTCCCTAGTTCCCGAAGCCCGCGAGGGCGCTGGCCAGATCCGGGACCTCCAGAACATCGATCGCCTGCTGACGCACCTCGGGACAGGTGCGGCTGGTGGCGTCGTCGACGATCGACTGGTCCCGAAGCACCTCGTCGTTGAGCCCGTCATTGCGGGCCGCCCAGTTGTGGACCGTGCCATTGAAACTGACCTTGGCCAGGGCGGAACCCTGGTCGCGCCAGTTGGCGATTTCGGGGGAGATCATGTCGCACAGCTGCTGCGCGGCCGCCGGTGTCACCTTGTCCTCGTCATCCTCCGCACCGCGGGTGGTGGTCGTGGTGGTGCCGGCGGTCGTCTCCAGCACAGTGGTCGTGGTCGTCTCTGTGGTGTCGGAGTCGTCGTCGCCACAGGCCACCAGCATCGCGCCCGCCGCGATCAA
Source organism: Nocardia uniformis NBRC 13702 (assembly GCF_001613345.1). Lineage (GTDB taxonomy): Bacteria > Actinomycetota > Actinomycetes > Mycobacteriales > Mycobacteriaceae > Nocardia > Nocardia uniformis. Next base: position 1,375 of record NZ_BDCE01000050.1, read on the forward strand.
CCCGGCGGCCATCGTCGAACGCAGGATCTTGTTCTGGAACTTGGGCATTGCTCCTCCTCATGGTTGGGAACCTTTACGGCAGCCTTACCCTGGCTCCGCCGTTTGATGCGGCCAGCACGCAGGTTTTGTATCGACCCACCGGATATCGCCGGTGTCCCCGGCGACTGTTCTTGATCTTGTGCCGAATAAACAGCAGACTCGGAGGTTGTTCGACTCTTCAGCTCGGCAGCTGACCGGCTTCACCCGATTCCTGCGAGGAGAACACCGTGTCCGTGTATTTGTATCGCTGGGGAAAGCTCGCCTTCCGGCGCAAATGGATCGTTCTGCCCGTGTGGCTGGTCCTTTTTCTGGTGCTGGGCGGCCTCGGTGCGCAGCTGCAGAAGCCGATGAGCAATTCCTTCGATATCCCGAATCTGCCATCGGAACGCGCCACCGAGATCCTGGACAAACACTTCCCCGGCATGTCGGCGGGATTCCAGTTCGACGCTGTCACCGGCACGTATGTCATCGGTGCGCCGCCAGGGCAGCGGTTGACCGATCCGGCGAACAGGGCGGCTGTCGAAGCCCTGATCACCGGGCTCGCTGCCCTCGATATCGTCGATCACGGCACGCCGCTGACCGATCCGATTACCGCTGCCGAGGAGATGGGCTGTCTGACCGGGGATCGGCAGTCGCCCGAGTTCGCCTCCAAGTGCAGCTCGGCCCCGCTGAACGTACTGAACCCGACCGAACCGGATTCGGTTGCGGTACTGAATGTTCCGTTCACTATCAAGGAATTCACCGACGTCACCGCCGATGATCGCAAGGCCGCCTACGATGTCGCGGATGCGGCGCGGGCCGCCGGGCTCACCGTGGAATTGAGCGGCTCCATCGCGATGGAGCAGGAGCAGCCCAGCGGTAAATCCGAGATGATCGGTATGGGCTTCGCATTCCTCGTCATGATCATCGCGTTCGGCGCGATCGTCGCCGCCTTCGTTCCGATCATTACCGCACTCGTCGGTCTGGGTGCGGCCATGTCGCTGATCTTCCTCGGTACCTCGGTACTCGAGGTACCGAGCTTCACCACCTTCCTCGCCTCGATGATCGGAATCGCGCTGTCCATCGATTACGCGCTGTTCATCGTGTCGAGGTACAAACACGAACTGGCGGTACAGGATTCGGCGGAGGAGGCGGCAGGTACCGCGCTCGCCACGGCCGGTGCGGCGGTGGTCTTCGCCGGTCTGACGGTAATCATCGCCCTGGTCGGCTTGAGTATCGTCGGTATCCGATTCCTCACCTTCATGGGTCTGGGTGGCGCGATAGCCGCCGCGTTCGCGGTCATTACCGCCATCACCCTGATGCCCGCGCTACTCGGTGCGTTCGGACGGTTCCTGTTCAAGCCGAAGCTGCCGCTGATCGCCCAGCACGATCCGGAGGACGACACCGCGGTCACCAACGGTATGCGTGTCGGCCGTCTGATCGGTAAGGCCCCGGCACTGACCCTGATACTGAGCGTGATCGTGCTCGGCCTGCTGGCCGCACCCGCCATCAATATGAACCTCGGTCTGCCCGGCGAGGACAGCATGCCCAAGACCTCCACCGTCCGAAAGGCGTATGAGCTGCGCACGGAGGGCTTCGGCGCGGGCAGCAATGGCGTACTGAATGTCGCGGTCGATCTCAGCGGTGTCGCGCCGGACCGCCGCGATGCCGCCGTCACCGCCCTGCGCGACGAGCTGTCGGGCTACCCGGATATGGATTATGTGACCGAGCCGGAGTTCAGTGCGGATCAGCAGGGCGCCATCCTCGACGGCGTTCCGAAGACCGGCCCGAATGATCAGGCGACCAAGGATCTGGTGCGCGACGCCCGTAATGCGGAGGGCGAACTGAAGACCCAGTACGGCATGGAATACGGCATTACCGGCACGACGGCGATCTACGCCGATGTCGACCACGCTCTACTCAGCAAGATCGTCCCCTACCTGGCGATCGTCGCCTGCGCGGCATTCCTATTGCTGATCGCGGTATTCCGCTCGGTGCTGGTACCACTCACCGCGGCCCTCGGGTTCCTACTGTCGATGGCCGCCACCTTCGGTGCGACCGTGCTGATATTCCAGGAAGGCAAGCTGGGTCTGATAGACGAACCCCGGCCCATCGTCAGCTTCCTGCCAATCATGTTGATCGGCTTGGTATTCGGCTTGGCCATGGATTATCAGGTATTCCTGGTGACCCGTATGCGCGAGGAATATGTGCACGGTAAATCACCCAGGAATGCCATGATCTTCGGCTACCACCACGGTGCCCGCGTCGTCACCTCGGCCGCGATCATCATGATCTTCGTCTTCGGATCCTTCCTGATGGAGTCCGACGCGACCGCGAAATCCATGGGCTTCGCGCTGGCCGCCGGTGTGCTGTTCGACGCCTTCCTCGTCCGCATGGTGCTGATCCCGTCCCTGCTGGTGCTGATGGGTGAATCGGCCTGGTGGATGCCGAAGTGGCTGGACAAGATCGTGCCGGATATCGATGTCGAGGGCGCGAAACTGCATGCGCTGCGGAAGAAGTCGGAGAAACCGCCGATGACACCGGTCCGCTGAGTCCGATCGACGCGGCAATTCCGTGCCACCGAACGGATTCGAGCCCGCCACGGGTTCGAATCCGCTCGCTGACCGGTGCCGCCGAATCACCGCTGCCGACTCCTATACCGTAGGTAGTCGTGGACACGCGCCCGGCGTATCAGGAATTCTCCGCGTATGGACCATCGCACTGGACGGCTCTCGCCGTCTTCGTGGTGGGCGCGATACTGTTCGTCCGGATCGGTCGCAGACACCGAAACACAGCCGCGGCAATAGGATTCAGCCAGATCTTCGGCATCGTGACCCTGGCCCTGTACCTGGTGATCTACGCCGTCGCCATGCTGCCCCCAGCCATCGATCGCTCGGTCCCCTTGCGCCTGACCGATCTCGCGACCCTGGTCGCCGCCTACGCCCTCTGGTCACGACGCCCCTGGGCATACGCGCTGACCTACTACTGGTGCCTGACCCTGAGCACCCAGGCACTCATATCACCGGCCTTCGAGAGCAAGGACTTCCCGCACCCCGAATTCCTGGCCTTCTGGGCGATCCACCTGGCCGTGGTCTGGGCGGCGATCTACCTGACCTGGGGCCTCGGCATGCACCCGGACTGGCGCGGCTATCGAATCACCGTGGCGGTCACCGCCGCCTGGGCCGTGGTGACCTTCACCTTCAACACCCTCGCCGACACCAACTACGGCTTCGTCAACGCCAAGCCCAACACCCCGTCCCTTCTCGACGCTCTCGGCCCCTGGCCCTGGTATCTCGGCACGGTCACCCTCATCCTGCTCACCGTGTGGGCGCTGATGACCTGGCCCTGGGTGCGAGCGGCAGGTTGACGCGAAGAATCAACTGCCGGTGGGTATATCGGCCTTCGCGGGCGGCTGATTCGTGGGACGGCGCGAGCGCAGCAGCCGAGCGATGAGCGGCCACACCGGGATCGCGGCGATCACGAGGGGTGAGATCGGGCAGCGGAGGTCGGACCGCTGCCGCGAGAACTTGCCCCAACCTCACTACGAGCCGAATGTGTTCGCATTCCCACCATTCGGCTCCGACGGGGGATTACGCGAGCGCGCCAACCGCGTAAATGCCTGGCGGAGCTGAATGATCCGGACTCCCCCGGCCACAGCCATGACCAGTAGCCCCGCCACCGCGGCGACCAGGATCGCGACGCCGACCGGCAGTTCGAAATGCCAGCCCAGGAACCCCAGCCGCACACTGGTGGTGTTCTGGACGACGAATATCAAAAGCGCTACCAGGAATACGCCGCCGACCGACAGACTCACCCAGACACTGCCCGCTCTGGTCCGGTCGATGTGGGGAGACGGTGGCGGTGCTTCGACCGGCGGTCGCGGAGGTTCAGCCGGAGGTGCGGGCGGTTGGACCGGACGTTGCGGCTCGACCGGAGCTCGTGGCTCGACCGGAACGCGGCTCGGGTCGTCGCCGTCGAATGGTTCGTTGTTGCCCGCGGACTTCACGATGGCCTCCTCGGATCTACGACGCTGTATGCGTCCAGTGTCACGCACTCTGGAACCGACTAGCTCGGATTCGAGTGCGCACCATTGGAGTTGCCCATCGAACGCCCCACAAATCACGGTTTGATAACGCCCGAATTGGGGTACTCCCCCACCATGGCAGTGATCAATGAACGACCTGTCCTCATCGTCGGCGTCGAGCGCGGAACCGCGATACTGGCACTGTCGATCTGCCTTGTTCTGACGATCGGGATCTCCGCCCTCACGCAGTCCATCGCCATCAGCACCGCCGCGGGTTTCAGCATCGCGGCCGGGCTCGTACTGGCACTCTTCCTGCTGCCACGCGGGCAGTAGCCGGGCGCGCCCGCCCCGACAGCTCGGGGACAGGCGCGGGACCGGTTCAGTTATTGCTGGGGAAGCCGAGGTTGACCTGAGTTTCCGAGGGGTCGGGCCAGCGGGTGGTGACCACCTTGCTGCGGGTGTAGAAGTGGATGCTCTCCGGGCCGTAGATGTGGGTGTCGCCGAACAGCGATCTCTTCCACCCGCCGAAAGAGTAGGCGCCCACGGGAACCGGGATGGGCACATTGACGCCGACCATACCGACCTCGATATCGAATTCGAATTCCCGCGCCGACTTGCCGTCTCGGGTGAAGATGGCGACACCATTGCCGTACTGGTTGGCATTGACCAGATCGACGGCTTCGGCATACGTATCCACCCGGACCACCGAGAGGACCGGTCCGAAGATCTCATCATCGTAGACCTTCATCCCGGGCCGGACATGGTCGATCAGGCTGACGCCGATGAAGAATCCATCGCTGTCGAACTCCTTGTCCCGGCCGTCGACCACGACGCTCGCACCCTCGTCGGCCGCACCGGCCACATACGCCGCGACACGGTCACGTGCCTCCCGGGTAATGAGCGGACCCATTTCCGCGGCCGGATCGGTACCCGCGCCAATGCGCAGCACCGAGATCCGTTCGCTGACCTTGCCGATCAGCTCATCGGCGATATCGCCGACCGTCACCAGTACCGACACCGCCATACACCGCTCCCCCGCGGAACCGTATGCGGCGGAAACCGCCGCGTCGGCGGCGGCATCGAGATCGGCATCGGGCATGACCACCATATGGTTCTTGGCACCGCCGAGAGCCTGCACCCGCTTGCCGTTATCGCTCGCGCGCCGGTAGACGGCTTCCGCGATGGGGGTCGAACCGACGAAACTCACGGCGGCGACATCGGTGTCGTCGATGAGCGCGTCAACGGCCTCCTTATCGCCGTGCACGACATTGAGCACGCCATCGGGAAGCCCTGCCGCGGTGAATAGTTCGGCCAGGAAGACGGCGGTGGAGGGATCCTTCTCACTGGGTTTGAGAATGACGGTATTGCCGCAGGCGATGGCCGAGGAGACCATCCACAGCGGCACCATCGCCGGGAAGTTGAAGGGGGTTATGCAGGTGACCACGCCGACCGGCTGTTTGACCTGGTGGACGTCGATTCCACGGGAAACCTGTTCGGAATAGTCACCTTTGAGCAGGTGCGTCAGCCCGGCGACGAATTCGACGTTCTCCAGTCCGCGGGCGATCTCGCCCGCCGCATCATCGAGAACCTTGCCGTGTTCGGCGGTAATGATGCGAGCCAATTCGTCACGGCGCTCGGTCAGCAGGTGGCGCAGCCGGAAGAAGATATCGGATCGGCGGGTGAGACTTGTCGCGCGCCAACCCGGTAGCGCGTTCCTGGCGACCCGGACGGCATCGGCGACCTCGGCGGCGGAGGCGAGTACGACCTCGCCGGTCACCGCGCCCGTCGCCGGATCGTAGACCGGCGCGGTGCGCTCCGCGGTATCGATCAGCTTGCCGTCGATGTAGTGGGGAATGCGAGTCATGTTCTACGCCTTTCGAATTCGTTCAGCCGACGGCGGGATCGATATGTTTGATGATCAGCGAGCAGTCGCGACCACCGAGGCCGGAGTCGACGAGCTCCTGGAGCTGGGCCGCGACGATCGCGGCGGTGGGCAGCGGGGTATCGGTCGATTCGCCCGCCCGCAGTGCCAGACCGATGTCCTTATTGGCCAGGTCCGCCGTGAAGGTGGGCGCGAAATCATGGTTGGCGGCGGAGGTTTCGACAATGCCGGGGACCGGATACCAGGTACGCAGCGCCCAGGAGTCGGCCGAAGACACCGATGCGACATTCCAGAATACGGTCGGATCCAGTCCGAGCCGTTCGGCGAGCACCGCACCTTCGGCGCAGGCCGCGAGATTGATCAGCAGCATCATATTGTTGCAGATCTTGGCGGCCTGACCCGAGGTGGCCGCACCGGTCCGAATGATATTGCCGCTCATCGGATCGATGAACACCGCGGCTGCCTCGACGGCATCCGGCTCACCACCGAGCATGAAGGTGAGCGTGCCCGCGGCCGCACCGCTGATGCCACCCGAGACGGGGGCGTCGACGAACCGGAATCCTCGCGCGCGGGCGGTATCGTGCAGCAGCTTCGCCGAATCGATATCGATGGTCGAACTGTCCACCAGCAGCGTCGACGGATCGGCGTGGGCGAAGACACCGTCGTCACCCTCGTATACCGCGCGGGCGTGATCACCCTTGGGCAGCATGGTGAAGACCGCGTCCACCCCCCGCACGGCGTCGGCGATCGACCCGAAAGGCTTGACGCCCTTGGCCGCGGCCGCATCGAGAGCGGTCCGATCGAGATCGAAGCCGTGGACGGTATGTCCGCCCCCGATCAGATTCGCCGTCATCGGATTGCCCATATGCCCGAGCCCGATCCACGCGATTGTCGCCATCGCACGCTCCATCCTGATTCGCTGATGCTGTGATGCGAGCCACGCTATGGACAGAGCAAACGAATATCAACGCAGTTGACAGCCCAGTTTTGCAGGAAGGTGCTGCAAATTTGCAGGCGATGTGGTGGAGTGCGTTCCATGTCGGCACCACACCCACTCACCGCTAGGCAACCCAGTCCCGATGATCTGCTGGTCCTGCTCGCGGTCGCCCGCCTCGGGAAGTTCTCCGCCGCCGCCGAAGCGCTCGGCGTGAATTCCACGACCGCGTCCCGACGGATCGCGGCACTCGAAAAGGTCATGGGCGGACGGGTATTGGTGCGGGAGTCCGGCGACTGGGAACTGACCGAACTGGGGCGCGGGGCACTGGTGGTCGCCGAGGAGATAGAACGGTCGCTCCAGCACCTCGCCACCCCATTGCAGACGCGCCGGGACGGCGTGGCCGGACTGGTGCGAATCGCGGCCTCCGACGCCTTCGCCGCACATGTCGCGGTACCGGCGTTGGCCCGCCTGCAGGAGAACTATCCACGGCTGTCGATAGAGCTGATCAGCGCGACCCGGCGGGTGCGGCAGAACCGCTCCGGTGTCGATCTGGAGATCGTCGTCGGCCGTCCCGACGTGCATCGCGCCGTCGCACGCCACCTCACCGACTACCACCTGGGCCTGTACGCGAGCGATAGCTACCTCGCCAGCCACGGCCATCCGGCCGACCTCACCGCGCTGGCCGAGCACCGGCTGATCTATTACATCGAATCCTCCTTGCAGATCGACGAACTGGATCTGGCGGCCAAACAATTGCCGGCGTCGCCCATCGGACTGCGATCCACCAGCGTCTTCGCCCATGTCGAAGCCACCGCCGCGGCCGCCGGAATCGGAATACTGCCGGTATATCTGGCCGACCGGCGTCCGGAACTGCGTCGCATCCTGGCCGTCGAATTCGACCATCGGATCTCCTACTGGACCGTGGCGCGGGAAGAAGCCTTGCGCGGCAATACCGTTCGCGCGGTGCTCGACGCCCTGCGCGCGGAGGTTCGCGCCCGAGCCAGCGAATTGCGGGGCGGCTGCGGCTGATTCGCACCGACTGCATTTGTGCAGGTACTACCTGCGTTTCTCGATATTGCCCGCTCTCGGCCGCCGCACGAATACTGCAAAAGCGAATCAGCAATGTGCTGTGGCTCACAGCAGCGGTGCGGCACCGCGCGGGACCAAGAGGAGACAGCGATGAGCGTCGGCGAAATTCCAAGGGACGCGGCCCCCGCGGAACCCAGTGGATTGAAGAAGGTGGTCGCGGCCTCGATGGCGGGCACCGTCGTGGAATGGTACGAATTCTTCCTGTACGGCACCGCCGCCACGCTGGTGTTCAGCAAGGTGTTCTTCCCGAACTCCGATAATCCCCTGGACGGGGTGATCGCCGCCTTCGTCACCTACGCCGTCGGATTCATTGCCCGTCCCCTGGGCGGCATTGTGTTCGGCCACTTCGGCGATAAGCACGGGCGCAAGAATCTGCTGCAATTCAGCCTGCTCCTGGTGGGTGTCTCCACCTTCCTGATGGGATGTCTGCCCACCTTCCCGCAGATCGGCTATCTGGCCCCCGCCCTGCTGGTGTTCCTGCGATTCGTCCAGGGCTTCGCCGTCGGCGGTGAATGGGGTGGCGCGGTGCTGCTCGTCGCCGAGCACAGCTCCCCCGCCAAACGCGGTTTCTGGACGAGCTGGCCGCAGGCGGGCGTCCCCGCGGGCAATCTACTGGCGACGCTCGTACTGCTCGCCCTCACCACGACCCTGTCCGAAGCCGCCTTCCTGAGCTGGGGCTGGCGCGTGGCGTTCTGGCTGTCCGCGGTGATCGTGCTGGTCGGGTACTACATTCGCACCAAGGTGTCGGACGCGCCGATTTTCATTGCGGCACAGGAGGAAGCCGAGCAGGTCAAGGCGCAATCATTCGGTGTGATGGAGGTGTTCCGGCGCTACCCGCGCGGTGTATTCACCGCCATGGGGCTGCGTTTCGCCGAGAATGTCATGTACTACCTGGTCGTCACCTTCTCGATCACCTACCTCAAAATCGTCGTCGACGCCGATACCAGCGACATTCTGTGGTGGATGCTCGCCGCGCACGCCGTGCACTTCTGCGTGGTACCCCTGGTCGGGCGCGCCACCGATACCGTCGGGCGCCGGCCGGTCTACCTGCTCGGTGCCGTACTCACCGCCACCTGGGGCTTCTTCGCCTTCCCCATGATGGACACCGGTCGGCCCGCGATCATTATGTGCGCCATCATTATCGGGCTTCTGTTCCACGCCCTCATGTACGCCGGACAGCCCGCCATCATGTCCGAGATGTTCCCCACCCGCATGCGGTATTCCGGGGTATCCCTCGGCTATCAGGTGACCGCGATCGTCGCCGGATCCATGGCCCCGATCATCGCGACGAAGCTGCTCGACCGCTTCGACTCCACAGTGCCCATCGCTTTCTACCTGCTGGGCGCCGCGCTGATCACCATTGTCGCCGTCCTCTGCGCCCGGGAAACGAAGGGCATCACCCTCGAATCGATAGACGCGGCCGACAGAGCGCGCCTGCGCGAGGAGTCCACCCGGGCCGCGCTCCAGCGGTCGGCGCTGTAGCGGTTGGTCGACCGACGCCGCGTCTCCTTGTCGTCGCTCTCCGCACCGTCGCGAGCCTCAGCATCGTGGCCGGGCTCGTAGTGGCACTCTTCCTGCTGCCACGGGGACAGCAGCGCCGCGGCGGACGCGCCTTTGCGCACAACGGCGTTCAGATCGAGGCTGGGTCCGATGTCACGGTCCGGAGTCCTATTCTGCCGCGGGTGATCGCCCAGATGAGAACTGCCGCACCGCCCATCACTACGACGTCGACCCACTGGTACACCGGATCTATAGCGGCGGCTTGGAGGCCGTAGCTGACGTTGGTCACCGTATGGGCCACGATCACCACCACGGTATTGCCGTGGGTCGAGTTATAGAGCCAGCCGAGCACAATGGCGTAGCCGGTCGTGGAGACGACGTACATCGCGTAGTTCGAGTCGTACTGGGCCACACCGGGGTTCCACCACAGCGGCAGATGCCACAGCGACCACACCAGGCCGAGCAGGACGTTTGCCGCCCAAGGGGGAAGGGTTGCCTGCAACCGGGGCAGCGCGAATGCGCGCCAACCCAGTTCTTCGTCGATACCGCCGCCCAGTGTGAAGGTCAGCACGAACATCGGCAGCAGGGCGAGAACGGCTTTCATGGCCCCCTCGCCATCCCACCGAGCTCCCAGTGCCAGATGCAGCGGCACCGTGCCGAGCACCATTACCGTCATACCGACCGTCGCGAGTCCGTAGAACCGCCACGGTGCCCGCCATCGAAAGGCGTTGCGCAGAAACGCCCTTATACCCTCGCCACCCAGTGCGGTGCTCGCGCAGATCAGCGCCGCCACGGCCGGGCCGAGCCCTCCCACGATCAACAGCGCCATCGGCGGTACGTCGACGGTGAGGATGCCGCGTTCGATCAGACCCGCGGGAATCCACCAGGCCCAGGTGAATGCGAAGGTCAATATGACGAACAGCGCTACCCGACGCAGTTGCGGTGCGCGCCACCGTGCTCGGTGCGGTGCCATTGGTAGCTCCCGTTCCACGACTGGTCGATTCGCGTGCTCATGGCGTTCGGTCACGATCCCAGGAGGGTCGCGATGCGCCGGCTACCCGGCGAGTCAGGCGGCGGGCGACGTACCGGGCATCTCGACCGACTCCGTGCACGGTGGCCGAGAGGATCGTGCGCTGGTATTCGAGACCTACGAATCCCAGTCCGCGGTGAGTGCGCGATAGACCGAACCGCTGGTGAGGCGCGCCGTGTGCGTCCAACGCACCCAACGGCTCGAGGTAGTCCAGGGCGGGTCGGTACCCGGTGGCGAGGATAACAGCGTCGACGTGTTCACGCTCCCCGGATGCCCAGTCCAGCGAACTTCCACTCGCACCGACGAAGAGGTCTCGGTGGTTGGGTCGTCCGGACTCGATCGCGTCGCGGTGGCCGCCGATATCGAGCACCGGGACCGTCCCGTGGTCGACCAGCGGACCGAACGGTAGTCGCGCCGCCGCGGCCAAGACCGTCCAGAGCCGCGACTCGGCCGGCACCGGCTGATTGGTGGCGTAGCGGACCACCGACCGACTGGTCAGGGTCACTTCGGCGTGCTCGGCCAGTTCCACGGCGATCTGCACGGCAGAGTTGCCAGCACCCACTACGACCACCCGTTTACCGATAAACGGTGTGGGACAACGGTATTCGCTGGCATGCAGCACTCGACCGGTGTATCCGACCAATCCGGGCAGCTTCGGACGATAGGGGTTGGTGAAGCTTCCCGTGCACGCCACGACCGCCGCCCCGGTGAACTCCCCACCCTGATGGGTACGGACGCGATACTCGCCCGCTTCGTATGCCACCGCGCTGACCCGCGCGCCGGTATGGATCGCACAATCCAGTTCGGCGGCGGCAGCGCGCAGATAGTCCGCCATTTCCGTGCCGCTCGGATACCGGTTCGGATCGCCGGGAAACTTCCGCCCGGCTATGGTGTTGAAATGCGATGGGGTGAATAGCCGTAAACTGTCGTAATAGTGCGGCCACGACCCCGCCGCATCCGCACCGGACTCGAGTAGCACCGGCTGCCAGCCACTGGCCGACAGCGCACCGGCGGCGGCAATTCCGGATTGTCCTGCCCCGACTACGATCACCGATTTCATGGACACCATAATGGGCTCGATATCAGATCTCCGCAAACGAATATTCGCTCCCGCGCTACTCGATCACACCGGTTATCCGCATCCGGGCATTCCGATATTGCTACCGGTCGCGATCGGCAAACATATCCCGGACGATCCGGTGTCGAGCACACGAATGTCCTGGCCCACGGGAGCGCGGGAGTCAGCGGCCTCCGCTGCAAGCATCGGAATTCCCGTAGTAGACGAAGCCGTGACATCGACCTGCGCGACCGCCGTGCCGGAGGCGAAACCTATCCCGGCGGCAAAGGCGCCGAGGGCGATGGATATGCGAATCGATGCGCTTCCAGGTGATTTCATCATGTTTCGAGCCTATTCGGTTCGTTCATACCATGCATGCCCCTAATTGTTTCGGCCTATCAGGTCATACGGGCGAGAAAGGCAGCGACATCTGTCGCAATCCGATCGGGAAACTCGCCATTGATCGCGTGCGAAGCATCGTCATAGATAAGAACAGTCGCATTGCTTAGACTGCGCCGTGCATGGTCGGCAGCTGCCGCACTGTCGTGCATTACCGACTTACCCGCCATAATCACCAGGAACGGCATGGCGAGGCCGCGCAGTTCCGCACCATCGAAAGTCGACGGGGTGGGCAGGGCGAGCGCGTAATGCCGCATACCGGCTTCGATCATGTCCGCGACCGGAACCCGCTCGACCGGGGCGCCACCGGCGACCCAACTGTTGAAGCTGTCCCGAAAACTCCTGGGAACCCATCTGATCGAGGCCGGTATGGAGCGAATGATCGCCTGCGCCGACATCGATGCGAAGGTCATCACCGGGTCGAGCGCGATCACACCCGCGATCTTGTCCGGTTGCTGGATGGCGAGATTGGTCGCGGTCCACCCGCCGATGGACACTCCGGCCAGCACCACGCGCCGATCCGGGAGTTGCGCAATGGCCTGATGCAGCCATGCGGCCTGGTCGGCATCGTTCTCGATCGGTCTGCTCTGCACACTCGCGCCCGGCTCACCGAGCAGATCCACCAGATAGACGGTCCGCAGCGCCGAGAGCGAGGCCAGATTGTCGGCCCACATCGGAGCCGCCGCCGCACGTCCGGGTAGCAGGAGCAATGCGGGTGCGGTGGGATTCGCGCCGTCGAACCGGTACACCCGCACAACTCCGTAGTCGGTGCGCAGATCCAGCGTGGCGCTCGGTGCGGGCAACTCCGCCATCGCCCGGTCGTAGGCGGCGAAGAATTGATCATTGCCCGCGGCGGAAGTGAAGTGACCTACCGGCGACGTGTCGCGCAGAGCCAACCACGCGATCGCCGCGGCTGCCAGGGTCACGGCGACGACACTGAGGACAGTCCGGCGGCGACGCCCACGCCGTGCGCCCGCGTCGCCCATGTCGGGCTTCGACATTTCCGACATCGTCGCTCCTATGGGGCGCTTACTGATTCACGGCTGCGACTGCCCAGGACCCTCTGCAACAGGCCACTGCCAAAATAACACATCAGTGTCTCATTTTTCCGGTGAGAATGTCGACCCGGTGCGTGATGTTACGGTCCCGGCATGGGCAGGCGGGATCGAGAACCCACTATCGAGGCAGCGACCAGCGGCGTTCGCGCACGCACCCGCGCCGCCATACTCGAAGCGGCCCTGACGATCTGGGCCCGCAACTACGCCGCCTCGCTGACCGAGATCGCCGATCACGCGAATGTCAGCCGCAGCACTCTGCACAGATACTTCCCGGAGCGACAGGACCTGATCGACGGAGTCCTGATCGAATCGCTGGCAGTACTCGACGCCGTCGCCGCCAAAGCCGCGAACAACACCACCACCGCCCTGGACCAACTGACCTCGCTGCTCCGCTCCTTCGTCGAAGTAGGCGACCGCCTGATATTCCTCTACGCCGACCCGGACCGTTTCGCGGGCAATCCACACTGGCGCCCGGTAGGCAACCAATCACTGCGCACCCTCGCCGCCGCCGCCCAAGCCGAAGGCGCCCTGGATCCCGCGCTCCCCCCGGCATGGATCGAGGCGGTATTCAACGCGCACATCTACGTCGCCGCCGAAGCCGCCCAATCCGGCGAGGACCCCGTCCACGTCATAGCCGACCGCGCCGTCCGCACCCTCCTACGTGGCGTCGCCCCAGCAGGAGACCCGAACCCGGCTGACGCATAGGACAATCGAACCCCTCCCCGACCTCCCTGATCGACGAGTATTCCGGATCGGCCCTTGGGCAACCGATCCACCCGCTCCCCCGACCGCTCACCGGGAATGTGCGGCGCGCGTCAGTATCTCGTCGACGGACCACTGATCGTCGGCGTGGGTGCCGTACTTTCGGTCCACTACGCGGCCGTCGGCGGCGAGGAGGAAATCCGCTGGCTGGCCGAAGTGGTCCTCGCCCAAGCCCAGCGCGCCGCTGACCGATCGCTGCCGCGCCACCCCACGTGCCGCCGCCAGCCACGCGCGCGGATGCGCGACGGCCTTCGGCGTGGATTCGACACCGAACTCCGAGTACAGGATTCGGTCCGGGTCGGCGATGACAGCGAACGGCAGATCGGCTTGGTATCGCCGCAGCTCTTCCGCCGCGGAGTGGAATACCACGACCTCGTCGATCCCCGCCGCCTGAATCTCCCCGTGCCGCCGCACGATGGACCGCAAATGCAGGTGGCAGATCGGGCACCCGGCGAAGCGGCGGAACTGCAAGTGCGTCAACCGGTTCGGCGACGGCACCGATACCGCCGTGCCGTCGATGGTGGTCAGGGCACGGGCGGGGACGAAGTCGTCGATATCGAGTTGGGACATGACCTCAGCGAACCACAACACAGCGCCCACCACGACGATGGTGTCATCGCAGTGACAGTCGGCCCGCAGGAATCGACCGCCACTGCGCGCAGTGAGATTTGGGACACGTCGGAGCCTCCGGGGTTGCAACCCTACCCGTACCGGAGGGTAGGGTTCTCATCGCCGAGCGTTAGCTGAGGTTCGTCACCAGGCAGCGTGGCCGGTGATATCCAGCATGGTCGCCCGCGTCGTCGGCCGCTCGCATCCACGACTTTTCCGCTTATACCTCGCGCTGCCCCGGGGCGGCCGGCGCGCCCGCGACCGATGAATGGAGTTTGCCGATGGGGACAGCTGTGCCCACCCAGCGAGATACCGAGGGGTCGGTCCTTTCTGCCCTGCGGAGCCCCAAACTGCTCAGAACCGAGGTGCTGGCCGGTCTGGTCGTCGCGCTGGCGCTGATTCCCGAGGCCATCTCGTTCTCCATCATTGCCGGTGTCGATCCGCGCGTCGGATTGTTCGCCTCGTTCACCATGGCCGTCACCATCTCGATCGTGGGTGGCCGCCGGGCCATGATTTCCGCGGCCACCGGCGCGATCGCGCTGGTCATCGCGCCGGTCGTGCGGGACCACGGCCTCGACTACCTGATCGCGACCGTACTCCTGGCCGGAGTACTCCAGATCGTGCTGAGCGTGCTCGGCGTGGCCAAGCTGATGCGGTTCATTCCGCGCAGCGTCATGGTCGGCTTCGTCAACGCCCTGGCCATTCTGATCTTCCTGGCGCAGGTGCCACATCTACTCGGCGTGCCGTGGCTGGTGTACCCGATGGTCGCGGTCGGTCTAGCGCTCCTGGTCTTCCTCCCGAAACTCACCACCGCGATCCCGGCGCCGCTGGTGGCAATCGTCGTACTGACCACCGCGACAGTGGTTTTCGCCCTGAATGTGCCCAATGTCGGCGATGAGGGCGAACTGCCGTCGAGCCTGCCGTCGCTGCTCATTCCGAATGTGCCGTTCAACCTCGACACCCTGGCGATCATCGCCCCCTACGCCTTGGCCATGGCGCTGGTCGGCCTGCTCGAATCGCTGATGACCGCCAAACTGGTCGACGACATCACCGACAGCCACTCCGACAAGACCCGCGAAGGCTGGGGCCAAGGCGTCGCCAACGTGGTCACCGGCTTCTTCGGCGGCATGGGCGGTTGCGCCATGATCGGCCAGACCATGATCAATGTGAAGACCTCCGGCGCACGCACCCGCATCTCGACCTTCCTCGCCGGTGTCTTCCTGCTCATCCTGGTCGTCGGCCTGGGCGACGTGGTCGCGCTGATCCCGATGGCGGCCCTGGTCGCGGTCATGATCATGGTGTCGGTCGGCACCATGGACTGGCACTCCATCTCCCCGAAAACCTTGCGCCGCATGCCGATCGCCGAAACCACGGTCATGCTGGTCACCGTCGCGGTCACCGTCGCCACCCACAACCTCGCCTACGGCGTCATCGCGGGCGTGCTCACCGCCATGATCGCCTTCGCCCACCGCGTCGCCCACTTCACCGAGGTCATCAAGGTCCACGAGGCCGATACCGACCGCGACGGCGATATCGACACCCGCGTGTACAAGGTGCGCGGCGAGTTGTTCTTCGCCTCCAGCAATGACCTGGTCTACCAGTTCGACTATGTCGACGACCCACACAATGTGATCATCGATATGTCCGAGGCCCATATCTGGGACGCTTCCACGGTGGCCGCTTTGGACGCGATTACCACCAAGTACGAGTCCAAGGGCAAGAACGTGGAAATCATCGGACTGAACGAAGCCTCCGAGCAGCGTCACCAGCGGCTCAGCGGGCATCTTTCCGGAGCCCACTGAGATGTCGACCGAACCCACCCACGCCCATCTGCAGATCGGTCAGGTCGCCGAGCGCACCGAACTGTCGATCAAGACAATTCGGCACTACGACGAGGTCGGCCTGGTACGGCCCTCGGCACGGAGCGCGGGTGGGTTCCGCCTCTACACCGAGGCCGATATCGCTCGCCTGCTGGTGATACGGCGCATGAAGCCGCTCGGATTCACGCTGGAACAGATGCGGGAATTATTGGCGGCACTCGACACTGTCGACGATGCGAGCGCGGACTCCGCGCGCTTCGCGGAGGCGACCGGTGTCCTGCGCGAATGCCGGGCCAGCGCGCAGGAGCGCTGCGAGACATTGCGCCGCCAACTGGCCTATGCCGAGGAGTTCACCGAACTACTGGCCACCTCGAGCGCCGTCCTCGTGGAGCGTAAATCGCGTTGAGCCCGAGACGTATTCGACGGGGCCGGCAGTCGGGCGGCACGGAACCAGGGACAACTCATCCGATAGTCGGGCCGCGGCCCACTCCGCTGACCTGGCCGGTCGGCTGCGCCGGTGCTCTGTGTGGGTGCTGGAACGAGTCCGTTCCGGCTCATTCCAGCGCGCGAACGTTCTTCCGCTACTTTGTCCCCCACCGACTGACCACGAACAACCTCGCGCTGCGCCACCACGGCAACGCACTGTCACCGGCCGCGCAGGAACGCCTCGACGAGCCCCACCGGCACTCGACCCACGCAGCAGAGAGCAGGTGTGGGATGTGGTGCGCACCTTGACCGCAGCGGTACGACGGTGCCGCTGACCACGCAGTACCTCGAGGATTCCATCGCGCGGGGGGGCTGCGGATGCGGCTGCGCACGCCGGACCGGCGCGCCGATGCGGAGCGTGTTCTCACCGAGGCGCTCGCCATGCCGGGACGCGGACGACCAGGCGTCGCTGTCGGCCCGGTTGAGCGATACCCTACCCCGACCTGGCCGCGCACATCCGCCACCATCTCGACCGTCCGAGCAAGGGCGATGAGTTCGCATTCGGGTTGACGCTGATCCTCGACAGCCGGAAACGGATGCGCGACGCCTCCGGAAGCTCACACATCCATCGAGCGGATCAATGCCCAAGGGGAGTAATACCGGCTCCGCTCACCGGAAACGTCCAGCGCGCGCCAGTATCTCGTCGACAGACCACTGATCATCGGCGTGCGTACCGTACTTGCGGTCCACGATTCGACCATCCGGGGCGAGGAGGAAATCCGCAGGCCGCCCGAAATGGTCCTCACCCCGCCCCAGTGCACCGCTGACCGACCGCTGCCGCACCACTCCACGTGCCGCCGCCAGCCACGCCCGCGGATGCGCGACCGCCGTCGGCGTGGATTCGACACCGAACTCCATGTACAGGATTCGGTCCGGGTCGGCGATGACGGCGAACGGCAGATCGGCTTGGTATCGCCGAAGCTCCTCCGCCGCGGAATGGAATACGACGACCTCATCGATCCCCGCACCCTGGATCTCCTCGTGCCGCCGCACGATCGAGCGCAGGTGCAGATGGCAGATCGGACATCCGGCGAAGCGACGGAACTGTAAGTGCGTCAACCGGTTCGACGACGGGACCGACACCGCCGTGCCGTCGATGGTGGTCAGGGCACGGGCGGGGACGACGTCACCGGTATCGAATTGGGCCATAACCTCAGCGAACCACAGCCCACCGCCGAGCACGCCGACAGTGTCATTCCGCTGACAGTCGGTCACGTTGAGCCGCAGCCCTGCGGCGGGCGCGGTACCAGCCGAATGCGGTTGCGGCCAGGACCAGCACGACCAGGACAACCAGGATCGGACCGGCGCCGAGGGCGTCGACGCGGTCGGCGATCCCCTGCTGGAGTTTGCTCGCCGCGTCGATGATCGGATCGTGTGCGTCGCCGTCGGCGAAGTACAGTCGCAGCTCGTAGATTCCGTAGTAGCCGACGTAGAGGCCCGTCAGTATCAGCAGCGCTCCGGCGGTTCTGGTGAAATACGGCAGCACTTTTCGTACACCGGCGGTTACTGCGGTACCGGCCAGGGCGACCGCGACGGCGAGTACGCCGACCAGGAGCGCCATCCCGGCACCGTAGGCCAGATACGCGGCGATTCCGCCGACGACCGATCCACTGCGGAAGGTGGTTCCGGTGACAGCGAGAAATGGGCCGATCGTGCACGAGAGCGACGCGATGGCATAGGCGACGCCGTAGCCGAACATGGATGCCAGCCGGGCGGTGGGTGCGCCGCGAGCCAATTTCGGTAGCAGTACGGTGATTTCGCGGCCGGCCAGCATCCAGCCACCGACCGCCAGCAGGACAAGACCGACGATTACGGTCACCGCGGGCAGATAGCGCAGCACGGACGTGGTGAGCGGGGCGATGACGAGCCCGAAGGTTCCGAAGACCACGACGAATCCGGCCGCCATCACCGCGGTGGCGGCGAGTGCGCGCCCTACCGCCGTCAGTCGGCCCGGGGCGGTCCCCTCCCCCGCCACCACCAGCATGAGATAGCCCGGCAGCAGCGCGAATCCGCACGGGTTCAGCGCCGCGACCAGTCCGGCCGCCAGCGCGAACCCCAGTGTCTGAGCGGTCATGACCGCCGCTCAGCCGAGCGCTTTGAGCTGCGCGTCCAGCTCCGATTCGCTGATCGCGCCACGCACCACATCGATATCGGAGTACTTGCTGATGAACGCGAACGCCGGTTGCGCGGTGATCCCGAACCGCTGCCACACCGCGCCGTCGGTATCGGCGATGGTCGTGAAGTTCAGACCGTATTTGTCGGTGAAGTCCCGCATGGCCGATACCTCGTCCTGGGCCGCGACGCCGACGAAGGTGACTTCCGGGTGGGCGAGCGCCGCGGCGGCGATCCCCGGCGCTTCGCGCTGACAGGTCGGGCACCACGGCGTCCAAAACCACAGCACGGCCCGCTCGCCCGCCAGGGTCTCGCCCGAGAATTCCTTGCCATCAATGGTTTTCGCGGTGAACCGCAGTTCCTCCGGTACCGGTGCGGCCGTCGTCGCGGCGGTCGCCGGGACGGCGGAGGACGAGGTCGAGGCCGCCGTATCGGTGCTCTGGTCGGACCCGCCGCACCCGGCGGCGGCAACCACGGTGGCGGCGAGCAGGGGTATCAGTTTCCAGCCGAATGTCACGTGTGGGACCTTCCGATTCGTGAATTGAGTGCGGAACCATCATCCAACCCGCCCGATGCCGATGCCGGGTCCGACATTGTCAGCGAGCCGACAATCGATCCTCAGCCATCCTCCCGCGCTGTGCTGTTTCGAGGTCACGGTCTTCGAGGGGCGCGGCGGGAAGGCAACCACAGAGGCAGCCGAATCGCGGCAGATCACCGAGTAATCAACGATGATCGGGCGCGCCGCCCGGTCGCTACCGTGGTTTCTCGGCGACCATGAGCGTGTAGCCCAGGCTGCCGTCGGCGACCGCCTGGCGGGCCGCGTTCAGGTAGCGGGCCGCGAGTGCCCGATCCAGCCCGTTGGCGCGGAGGGTATCGGGAGCGGTGATGCGCAGCAGCTTGATCCGGGCTTCGATGTGGTCGAGCATCGCGGTCACCGCGTGGTCGTGGTTACGCACGGTGCTGACCCGCAGTCCGGCCGTGGTGAGCAGTCCGATATAGCCGTCGGCGGGCCGGGCATCGGCGATGCAGGAGATGTAGGCGGTGAGGTCGGTCAGCTCGGGCGGCAGCCCGGACTCCGCGATGATGACATCGGTGAGGCCGATGCGACCACCCGGGCGGAGTACCCGCGCGAATTCGGCTGCGGCGCTCTGCTTGTCCGGAAAAAGGCACAGCGCGCATTCGCAGATAACGACGTCGAAGGTGTCGGCGGGGAACGGCAGGGCGTCGCTGTCGCCTTCATGGAATCGGACTCGATCCGCCAGACCCGCCGTGGCGGCATCGGCGCGGGCACGGGCGAGAACGGCTGGAGCGAGATCGATTCCGTCGACTGATACGTCGTATTCGGTGGCGAGCAGCCGCGCGGTGGCCCCGGGCCCGCACGCGACGTCGAGTACGCGCCCACCCGGCCGCAGGGTGAGCTGATCCGCCAACTGACGGGTCAGTCCGAATCCACCCGGGTGGTACGACTCCCCCAGCAGCAGCGACACCACATCGCCCGAATACGCTTGGACGCAACAGGCTTTGAGCTCGGAATCCGCTGGCCGTGGCATCCCGACGGGATGGGTGGACATGGTGGTCACTGTCCCTTCGGCGGCACGGCGCGCCTTCCGACATTGGTGGAGTCCGGCGCCAGTGGGCCGGGCTGTGCCGTACCGCTGCGGGCAATCATGGAACCATGTGGTGAGCGGGTGAGCAGCGGTTGCAGTTCGGCCGCGTTGGGTACGAGATCCGGCGTAACGACACCGGTCATTTCGGCACGGACCTGCTCGCGGTACCCGACGCTGTTGTAGGCGCAGAAGGGAATGAGCCGCCCGTCCGGGGTGATCTCCTCCACGCAGCACTTCATGAGCTGCTTCACATTCAATGTGTAGGGGTCCTGGAAGTCCTGGATCACGATCATGAATGCCCGGTCGGCCAGTTCGCGGGCCGCTGCGGGCAGGTCGATACCGCAACCACCCGGCCCGCACACAATGGATTCCGCCGCTGCAACCAACTTCTCGTCCGTGGTCGGTGTTCCGACGGATGCCGAAGCGCTCCACAGCTTTTCCAGTGCTTCGCGGATGGCGTAGTCGGGCACGACGCGATTGGTCACGTAGTCGAGGTAGTCCTCCACGGCCACCAGGCGCGGCAGCGGGACGACGGTGTGGTCGAATTCGCCGGGTGTGCCGTCGGTGATCAGGTAGGTGATCGACCGGCAGGTCGGGAAGCAGCACGGCACCGGAAAAAAGTCCTGAGGCACAAACCATTCCGGCAACTGCTCGACAATCGCATCGACGACATCCGGGTTGGTCAGCCGCTGCAGCGGATCGAACTCCAGATGTCGGCCGGAGTGCGTGACGGGTTGGAAGGCGATCGCCCGCACCGCGGGATGGGCGAGGCCGTAACGGATGATCGCCCCCACCTCGTGCTCATTGACTCCCCGTTCGATCGCCGCGGCCAGGGTCACCGTCAGACCCGCCGCCGCACAATTGTCCAGTGCGCGTTGCTTGATCACCCGAAGATCGCGACCGCGGATCTTGCGGTGCGTCTCCTCCTCGAGTCCGTCGAACTGCAGATAGAGATTGACCACTTTGCCATTGCGGCCATTGCGCTCGGCCAAAGCCTCGACGAAGTTGCGGTCCGAGGCCAGCCGAATTCCATTGGTATTGATGGTGACCGTGCGAATCGGGCTGGCCTGCGCCATATCGACGAAGTCGAGAATGCGCTTGTGGATAGTCGGTTCGCCACCGGAGAACATCACCACCTCGGGTTCGCCCTCGGCGGCGACGAACGCGTCGATCATGACCTGGCACTGCTCAGCGGTGATCGAATACCCGTCCGGCTGATGACCGGAGTCGGCGAAACAGATCGGGCAATCCAGGTTGCAGCCGGTATTGACCTCGATCAGACCCAGACACGCGTGTTGCTTGTGGTCCGGGCACAGCCCGCAGTCCGACGGGCAGCCGTCACGAATCTCGGTCTGGAACCTCAGCGGCAGCGTGCCCGGTTTGTTGAACTTGGCCAGATCCAGGTACGCCTGCGCGTCGCTGTAGACCAGCGCTTCGAACCAGCCGTGTTCGCGGCAACGTTTGCCCAGGTACACCTTGTTGTCGCGAATATTGACCTGGGCGTCCACCACCACTTTGCACACCGGGCAGATGCTCTTGGTGTATTCGACGAACACCTCGTCTCGATCCGTCCGCTTCGTCGACTGTTCGCGTTCGGATCCAGGGGCGGTAGCCGGTACCGCCGAGCGCCCCACGACCGCCTCATCGAACTCGTTCACACAGCCTCCTGGTTTGTGAAGCCACCGACCGGCTCCGATGACTCCACCCCAGCCATCCGGACGCGGACTGTCATGGGAACTGTTGCTCGCCTGACAATGTTCACTCCGATCCTGTCATTGCGATGACAATCTGGCGGTGCGCCGCGTCGAAAGACGATTGACTGGCCGAAACGACGACTGGAAGAGGTGCTCCGCATGATGCGTGCAATATGGAACGGGACAGTGATCGCCGAAACGCCCAGGACTGTGCGGGTCGAGGGCAATCACTACTTCCCGCCGGAGTCATTGCGCCGGGAGTACTTCACTGCCAGCCCGACTCGGACGCTGTGCCCGTGGAAGGGCCTGGCCAGCTACTACAACCTGACGGTGGACGATCAGGTGAGCCCGGACGCGGCCTGGTATTACCCGAAACCGAGCCCCCTGGCGCGCAAGATCAAGAACCACGTCGCGTTCTGGGGCGACGTCCGCGTCGAAGGCGAACCCGAGACCTCCCGGCCGACTTCAGCAGCCGCCGGTGAGCGCCCCGGATGGCTGGCGCGACTGACGGGGCGAGGTGTCCGACCGTGAACGACACGCCACCTCCGGTGAGCACGGCGCCACGCCCGAGGGTGTCCGATCGGCTGCCGTCCTGGCGTATCGGCATTACCTCCGGCCTGGTCGGCATCCTGTGCTGCGTCGGCCCCACCGTACTCGCGATACTCGGAATCGTCAGCGGTGCAACAGCATTGGCGTGGGCCAACAATCTGTACGACAACTACGCGTGGTGGTTCCGCCTCGGCGGCCTGACCGTACTCGTAGCGCTGGTGTGGTGGTCACTGCGGCGTCGCGATCAGTGCAGCATCGATGGGGTGCGCAAACTGAAATGGCGACTGCTGACCGTGGCGGGCATCGCGGTGGGTACCTATGTGGTGCTCTATGCGGTCACCACCTGGCTGGGAACGTTCGCCTGAGACCGTTCTGACGCCGACCGTGTCATCGAACTGACCTTTCCGGCGTGTCAGCAATAATTGGCCACCTCGACAACACGCGCCTCCCAGTCGGCGCATGCGCGCGTGCGCGCTCGCTGGAACCCGATGACTTTGTCCACCAAGGCATTCAGTTCGGCATCGGAGGCAGTGTGAATCGCAGAGCGTTGTTGACCGGGTTGGCGGCGGTCGCGGCAGGAAATCTGCTGCTACCCCGGTCGGGTCCAGCGTCGGCCGGCGGCGGGGAAAAGCTACGCGATCTTCCGGAGCTTTCCAGCCAGGGTGGCGTCCTCGATACCAGCCTCGATATGGCCGCCCATGAGGTCCACCTGGACGGGCAGGTTCTGACCCTGGACGCCTACAACGGATCGACGCCGGGTCAAGTGCTGCGGGTCCGGCCCGGCGACACCATGCGGGTGCTGCTGCGAAATATGATGCGGCCGACGGGGATTCCACTCAACAGCATGCCGCCGCTGTGCAGTTCGAAACCGGGACAGCACCACCACGACCACGATCTCGCTGATTGTGTGTCGCCGGCGGCCGAGATGATGATGCACGGGCACACCGGCCCACAGATGATGCTGGCCACCAACCTGCACACCCACGGGTTGCAGGTGTCGCCGGAAGGCAATGCCGACAATGTCTTCGTGCGCGTGGACCCGCTCGGCCAATTCCAGTACGAGTACCACATCCCTCATGATCAGCCCGCCGGAATGGCTTGGTATCACCCGCATTTCCACGGCTCCACCAGCCATGCGGCCTGGAACGGGCTGGCCGGTCCGCTGATCATCGAGGGTGATGTCGACGCCGTTCCCGAGATCGCCGAGATGCGCGAGCGGGTGCTGGTGGTCAACGAGCTGTGGGTCGGCGACGACACCGGGGAGGTTCCCACCGCACGCGTGGTTCCCATCGGCGGGCCGGTACCGTTCAGCAGCATTCCCGCCGTGGCGTCGTCCATGATGTTCCCCGTCAATGGGCAATTGGTGCCCGAGATCGATATCCGGCCCGGTGAGACCCAGCGCTGGCGGTTGCTCAACGCCTGCCCGCATCGCGCCCTCTGGCTGCATGTCGACGGCCACGATCTGCATCAGATCGGGCAGGACGGCGTCCCCTTCGCCGCACCCGAACGCGTACCGAACCTCATGCTGTCGGCGGGCAACCGCGTCGAATTCATCGTCCAGGCAGGCGAACCCGGGCGGTACCGGGTCTACGCCGAACGCTACGACCAAGGCCACCCCGGCGGTCCCCGACCCCGCGTGCACTTGGCAACCCTGGTGGTGGCGGGTACCCGCACCAGCGGCCGGATACCCGCCACGCTCGTCGAGCCACCACGGATGCCGGACCTGCCGATCGCCCGGCGGCGCACGCTGACCTTCTCCGGCGATATCTCCGGACGCACCGGCTCGGGCGTCGTATTCCGCATCGACAACCAGGAATACGACCTAGACCGCATAGACCAGGAGGTGGAAGCCGGCACCGTCGAGGAGTGGACCATCGTCAACGACGATGTGTTCCAGCACCCCTTCCACATTCACGTCAACCCGTTCCAGATCGTCGATGTCCAAGGCATTCCCGCCGACGACACCTCCTGGGGTGCTCCGGATCCGACGGTGTGGTGGGATGTGTTCCGCGTGCCGCCGAAGGGACAGTTCACCCTGCGCACCTACTTCCGGCCCGACGTGGTCGGCAAAACCGTCTACCACTGCCACATCCTCCCGCACGAGGACAACGGCATGATGGGCAATATCCTCATCCGCCCGGCAGGTGCGCAATGACGATGCGGCATTCTTGGATAGCCCTCGGAATACTCAGTACCGCAGCACTTCTCGTCATCGCAACCGCGAGCGCCGCCCCCTCGGACGAGGACAGCCGACAACCCCTGACCACCGACCACGCCTACGTGTTCAACCAGCAGCACCGCGACAACCTCAGCTGGTGGAACGGCACCTGGATGCCGCAGACCGTGCCGGACGGCGCCCACATCCAAATCCAGCTCCCCAGCGATCCGGTGCGCTGGTCACCCGACAACAGCGGCGACACCTGCCGCCCGAGTCCCAGCTTCGGCATGAACACCGCCCTGCTACCACCCGCCCACGCCACATTCCTCGGTAGCGATCAACTCGCCGACGCGGGCCGTATCAGCGGGAGCTCCGCACTGTCGGTATTCGACTACGGTGTCACCGGTTCCGGCGCCACCGCGATCTGCCTTCGACCCGAACCCGCCGATGCCGAACCGGACGCTCTCGGATTCCCCTCCGACACACCACCGTTCTACGTTCTCACGCTGCTGGTCGGCATCCTGCAGGCGGACATTCGATAGTTCACACCCGCACTATGAAATCCGGCGCGGGGGCCTCGAGCGCCCGGTGTCTGCGCGATCGTTCCCCGCACCCCGATGGGATCAACCCGCGCAGCAGGACAGCTCGGCGACGTTAGCGGTGAAGGTCTGGGCGGCCAGTTTCAACGCCTCCGCCATGGTCAGATACGGGGCCCATGTGGTGGCCAACTGATCGACGGTCATCCCCCCGGTGATCGCGTACCCGGCGGCGCTGATCAGATCCCCCGCGTTCTCGGTGACCGCGTGTACGCCCAGCACTCGGCCGGAACCGACTTCGGCGACGAGCTTGACCACGCCGCGGGTATCGCGATTGACCAGTGCCCGCGGCACACTCGCACCGCCGAGCACTCGGGATTCGGGCCGCAACCCGGCCTCGACGGCCTGGGTCTCGGTGAGCCCGACCGCGGCAATGGCCGGGCTGGTGAATGTCACGCGCGGCATCGCCGTGTAGTCCAAGGCGCGGTCGGAGGTCCCAAAAGCATTGTCGGCGAACAAGGTTCCCTGTGCGGCCGCTACGTACACGAACTGTGGGCCCCCGGCCACGTCACCGGCCGCCCAGATCCGCCGATTACCGGTGCGCTGGCGCGTATCGACCACAACAGCACCACGTGCATCGATCTCGACGCCGACGGTATCCAGGTGCAGCCCAGCGGCATTCGGGCGACGGCCGGTGGCGACCAGTATGTTCTCCGCACGCAACTCGGCGATGGCGCCCTCGCGGGTACGAACGCTCGCGACCTTCTCGCCGTCGATGGCCAAGACATTGTCGAGGGTGGCCCCGGTAAGTACCGCGATGTTCTCCTCGGCGAACACGGTCTCGATGGCCTCGGCGATCTCGGGCTCCTCGAACGGCGCCAACCGATCCAGGGCCTCGATCACCGTGACCCGAGTGCCGAGGCGGGCGAACAGCTGCGCCTGTTCGAGTCCGATCGCGTTGCCGCCCACCACGATCAGCGACTCCGGTAGCTGCTCGAGCTCCATGGCGGTGGTCGAGGTCAGATATCCGGCATCGGCCAACCCGTCGATCGGGGGCGCCCACGGCGCCGCGCCGGTCGCGATCAGATAATGTTCGGCCTCGATCACCCGTGAGCCACCCTCACCACGATCCACCAGCACCAGCGGCGCATCGCTGGTGCCGGTGAAAGCGCCGGTGCCGGAAACGATCTCCCACCCATACCCTGCGGCCAAGTCGATGTACTTATCGGCCCGCAACTGCTCGACCAACGCGTCCTTGCCAGCGACCAGGTCGGTGAAGTCAACCGGCGCGTCGACGGCGGCCAGCCCCGGGAACCGGTCGGCAGCGGCGGCGACGTGCCGGGCCTCGGCGGCGGCCAGCAGCGCTTTGGATGGCACACACCCGACGTTCACACACGTGCCGCCGATCGTGCCGCGTTCGATCATCGCCACCCGCCTACCGAGCCTGGACGCCGCGATCGCGGCGGCGAACGCCGCCGAGCCGGAACCGATAATCGCCAGATCGACGCGAGGGTCTGTCGTGGTCACGGCGGTGCCTTCCTGCTGGAACTCCGGTCACGGAAGCCAGTTTCTATTCGCATTGACGAATACTTCTGGTCACCATATTATTCGTTTATCCGAATAGTTCAAGGAGGCGATCCACATGCCCCGCCCTACTACCACCGTCACCCAGCCTGGGGGCGAGACGGCATGTACGCATCTGGATACGACAGCGAAGTTCTTTCGCGCGCTGTCGGATCCGACGCGGTTGAAGCTGCTGGAATTCATCCTGGCCGGTGAACGCACCTCCGCCGAATGTGGCGCCCACGCCGGGATCTCGCAGCCCCGGGTCTCGATCCATCTGTCCTGCCTCACCGATTGCGGCTATGTGACCGCTCGTCGCGACGGGAAGAAACTGCGGTACTCGGTCGGGGATCCCCGGGTCACGGATCTGGTGATGCTGGCCCGGTCGCTGGCCGCGGACAACGCCGCCGCGCTGACCTGCTGCACCCGCATCGCCCCGGCCCAGCAGCACGAGAATGGCCAGCAATGAACGCGCACAACAACTCCCCGGGCCTCGGTCGCCCGATCGCGATCGCGGGTGTCGGCGCGCTCATCGTCCTGTGCTGCGTCACGCCGCTGCTGATCGCCGCCGGCGGACTTGCCGCACTCGGTGGCGCAGTGAGCAGCGGGTAGCTGATCGTGACCGCCGCGCTGCTCGCCCTTGGAGCGCTCGCATACGTGGTGCGGCGTCGCACTGGCGGACGCGGCGGGCAGGCGAACGACTGCTGTGCGCCTGCCGATGGTCGCGACCCGAACAAGTCCACCGATCGAGGTTTCCTGCCATGACAACGCCTACCGTCAGGAGCCTCTCCACGAACGCCGCCGAGACTGCTGAAATCACTCACATATATAATGTCGGCAGGTCAATGAGGATGACTTCGTCATCGGACTCCGCCGCCGCGCAGGCCTTTTCGTTGAAACCTGCTCCGCTGAAGCACAGCAGCCGGGTTCGACTGGTGTCGTACCGGCCGTTGCGGGAGATTATCTCCCGAATATCCCGGAGGCGTTTTATGTGGCCCTCACCCATGACGTCGTTCCACTTCGCTTCGCCGATTGCCAGCAGCGGCGGCTTTCCGCCTGCCGCGACGCCGACGACAGCGACATCGATCTCATGACTCTTGCGAGTGGTGGGGTCATGGACTACGCCGTGCCCCACCTTGGCCGGAAGTTCTGCGAACAGGTCGAGATCGGAGTGGTGCAGCGCCCATTCCCGACACGTCTGCTCGAAATGCGGCCCGAGCACGTTGTTGACGTACCTGTGGCGGCTGGCACGCCACACCCGGGGGGCGCTCCCGGGGCGCTCGAGCTGATCCCAGACCGGACGCATGATGGCGTGATAGAACCTGATCAACGGCTCCAGGATGCGGTAGGTGGACCTGTTGTCCCGGAAGATGTCCGCATCGCGATACAGGAGTCCGACATCTTCGAGGACATTGATCGGGTGCGCGATATCGGGCGCCTTGCGCTCCAAGTAGTTCGCGATGCCGCCACGTGTCGCATTGCCGTCCGCGACAGCGGCCAGGACGGACAAATACAGTGCGGTGTCCCGCAATTCGGGTTCCTCGGCCAGCAGGTACCGAGGCTCCCGGAATAGTGGCGTCTCCGGATTCATTACGGTGCGGACAACCCAGTCGTCGAAGTCATCGGGCCCTGCGGGGACATCACCACGTGCGAATTCCCGCCGGTAGGCCGGCGTACCTCCCACAATCGAATTGACTTGCAGCGCCAGACGTGGGTCGGTGATTCCCCAGAATTCAGCCGCGAGGCGGTAATCGAGCGGCCGCACCAATAGTTCGAGTCCTGCGCGACCCCGCAGAGGGGCGCTGCCGGACAGTATTCGGCCCATGAACGACAGGGCAGATCCGCATAACACCAGCCGGGCCCTGGAGTCGGTGCGCTGGGCACGCAACGGTCGCAATGCCTCCTGAATGATCGAGGGGAGCTCTGGATTCGCCTTCGCGAGATACGGGAACTCGTCGATCACAACAGGAACTGGGCGATCACGCCCCAAGCTGAGCAATGTGTCGATCACTTCGGCCCAACCGTGGAAATGAAACGGACTCGCCGGACGAACGTGCGTGGTCAGCGCAGCACTGATCCGCCGTAGGGATTCCGCGTCGGCCGCCTCCGTCGCACCGAAGTAGAACCCCCCTGCCGTCTGACAGATCGCTTCGAGCAGGAAGGTCTTGCCTTGACGACGCCTACCCGAGACAACACCCAGCGTCGCGCCAGGCTGCTCATCCGAGACGAAGCGAGTCAGAGCGGACCACTCGTATTCACGGTCGAACATATCCGCAGGCTTTCGCACCACACCCCCACGATCTATAGGATCACAGTTTATAGAACTGTACACCTATAAACTTCGGCGTGCACGCGGTCCTCGGCTGATAGTCCAACGCTCGCTGGGCGGTAAACACCACAATCGCAGCGACCACACCCGTCAGCGGGTTCGACTCGGCCTGCCGACGGACCGGTGACGGCCCAGGCGCGCCTCCCGATCTGAGCGCCTGGTCAGAATTCGTGCGTGTAATGTCCCTCGTCACTCTGGCGTGCTCTTGGCCGGAACCCACACTCGAAGGAGCGCCGCGCAGTGTGGATCCCGGCCAAGAAGCGTGCCGGAACGACGAGCTGGTTCGGTGACGGAACGTGGGTGCTTCCAGCCACCCGCTCAGAACGCACGCTATCGCCCCCAGTCACTCCGGCGTGCCTGTCCACCTGCGAGAGGTCGTGGATCCCGGCCAAAAGCACGCCGGGATGACGGGGTGACGGTCGACATCACGCGTTCGAGCTCAGTCAGGACCGCTAGGTCACGAGAGTCGCTGTGTATCCCAGTGTTTCGATTGCCGCGACCACATCGTCGGTAGTGGTCGCGGCGGTGTCGAGTTCGACGATGCTGCGCCCCTTCTTCATCGTCGTCTGCGCGCTGTGGACACCGGGGAGGTCGTCGAGGGTGTCGTCGACGAGCAGTGCGCAGCTGCCGCAATGCATGCCGGTGATCTGGAATTCGTGTGTGCTGGTGGTCATTTCGATTCACGATCCTTTCAGGCGATGGTGATGACGCCGGAGTACATGCCCATGCCGCAGGTGTAGTCGAGGCGGCCCGGTTCCAGTACACCGAGATCGACGCGGATCTCCCCCCGTACCGGCAGGATCTGCTCGATTCCCCGGTCAGGGATGACGAAGTGACGGACACAACCGGATGCGTTGTCCGACTTGATAATCAGCGTGGTCGGCAACCCGGCGGTAGCTTCGATGACGCCGGGGCCGTAGGAGCCGGTGCGGGCGGTGACCGTCACCGTTTGTATGCCGTCGACGACGGTGGCCGCCGCGGCGTCGGGTGCGGGGCCCGCGGGGCCGAGCGAGGCTGTGATCCGGCTGGCGGCCAGCGGGGAACCGGCGAGTTCGAGGCCGCCGTTGAGGGTGTAGAAGCCCATGGCGAGAACGACCAGACCGGTGGCCAGGGCGAGTCGTCCGCGCCATGCGGTCGCGGCGACGCGCGCGGCGTATCCGAGCAGCGCGAACAGCGGTCCGGTTCCGAGGACGAATACCGCCATGATCGCCGCGCCCTGCAGCGGTGAGCCGGAGGCGAGGGCGAGCGCGGCGACCGACAGGGTCACCCCGCACGGGATGAGGATGGTGGCCAGGCCCAGTAGCGCGGGAGCGAGGGCGGCGTGGGAGCGGGCCCGATTGCGGACCAGCCGCGTCCAGGAGACCGGCGGTTCGATCACGATGCGACGGAATCCGGGCACACCCAGCTGGGCGAGTCCGAACGTGATGATCAGCAGTCCGGCACCGATCTGCAGCCAGGTGCGCATCCCGAGAGACAGCTGGGCGGCGCCGCCGAGCGCTCCGAGCAGTGCGCCGAACAGGGTGTGGGACACGAGTTTTCCGGCGAGGAATCCGCTGACGGGGGTGAGATCGTCCGCGAGCCGGGTCGACCATCGGCCGGAGGCCACCGACTCGGCACTGTGGTTCGCGACGGGTTTTCGGGCTGCGCCCGCCGCGACGGTTTCCGCCGCGGTGCGCTGCCGGGTGATCAATCCGGTGAGGAGTCCGCCCTGGACGGCGGCACAGGAGATGCCACCGGCGAACAGACCGGTGGTGAGGACGGCAAGGAGATTCACTAAAGCTCCTGGAATACATGGGTGGACAGAGAAATGCACGCGGAACCACCGACCGGACCGCCATGCGGGCCAGATCGGTTGTGCCGCGGGTTCTCCTATGTCCGGAGCACGCAGAGCTGAGCGAGGGTTGGTGCTCGCGGTAGCGCCGTGCGTGTGGCCCGCCTGGGCCCAGCCCGAATCGGACAGGCCACGGCGGCGATGGGGCGCGGCATACGCAGCGCCGACGCCGACCACCAGGCGAGAATCGCGACCAGGCAGGCGGCGAGCAGTCCGCCGAGAGTCATCGGTGCGCCGATCACGTTCTCCACCGCGTCGAGCGCACCGGTCACCAGGTGATCCATCGGACCGTCAGCCGCCCCGACCGTCTCGACGGAGTGCGTCATCGAGTGCGACATCGACACGGGTACCGGCATGCCGTCCTCGCACTGCAGCCCGTGTACCAACGCGATTCCCGCGAGCGCCGCCAACACCGCGAGCAGTCGCGCGGATACGCCGCGCGGGGGCGAGGTGGCGGTCACGACGCCGATAGTACTGACCAACTACGTAGTGCGTAGTAAGTGGTGGGATTGTGTACCCACCACGGCCCATCGGCGAGCCAGCAATGTGTCAGCGTGCGCCACCAACGACACTGAGCCGCTCCGGGTCCTTCAGATCTATTGCGGCATAGCCGATATCGATGAGATTGTCGCGCTCGAACTCCTTGAGGATCTTGTTCAGCGATGGCCGCTGCACGCCCAACATCGCGGCGAGGGTCCGCTGGGCCAGCTGCACCGACCCGTCCGTTGATTCATCCAGAAGCAATTGAGCGACCTGCGCGGTCAACGGTCGGCCCAAGATGCTGATCAACCGGGTCTGGGAGGCCGACGTGCGCTGGGCAATGCTCGACAGCCAGCGCCGCGCGATCGCGGGATGCCCGGCGAGCAGCTTCTCGAAGGCGGGCCGCGACAGAAACAGGCACGTTGCATCGGTCAACGCCCGCGCGGTGTACATCAGCGGCATATCCAGCAATAGGGCGATATCGCCGTCGACGTCACCCGGCCGCAAGATATCCACGATCGCACGCTGCCGCCCCGAACCGACCGCCAGTTCGAGCCGCCCCTGCCGGACGATCCACACCCCGTCCGCGGGCTTGCCCGCGCTGAACACCACCGTCCCGGCGGGCAACGTCTGCAATTCGAGCCAGTCCGCCAATGCCGTCAGATCTTCGGCCCGCAGCGGCGCGGAGACTCCCCTGCCCACACAGCGCGCGATCCACGCGGCCTGACGCAACTGCTCCTCGCCGACCGATTCACCCCCGAAAGCGTGCAGCAGATGCGCCAACGGCCCTGATCGATCCATATCGCGCCTCCAGAAATTGGTCTATTCATCGTGTCACCACGCTGACAATCACGCAGCGATTGCGCGGGAGAGAGGGTTCTATCGCAGCTAGGACCTATTGCCTCACTCCAAGGACTCAGTCATGACTACGTCGGCTTCCAGCAGTTCATTTCTCTCGGGCACCGTGTCCGCACGGTCTGTCGGCGTAGGCGCACTATGGGGCGCGCTCGCCGGCATCGTGGCGTCGCTGGTGATGGCAATGTATGCCATGATCGCCGCCGCCACCTACCAAGACACCGGCTTCTTCACACCGCTCTATCACATCGCCGCCACCTTCATCGAGCCCGAAGCGATGATGACCTCGATGATGAAGGCCGGTGAGGGCAGCACCTTCTACTTCTCGCTCGGTCCCGCCGCGGTCGGCGCGATCGTCCATATGATGGTCGGGGCCGGATACGGCATGATGTTCGGCATCGTCGCCGTGCTGGCACGTTTGCGCGGCGTCATGCTGATTGGCTCCGGAATCATTTGGGGCGCGATCGTTTTCGCGCTGAGCGCCTGGATCGGACTGCCCCTCGCGGCTTCTCTGTTCGGGGGCGGCGACCCCATCCGCGATATGGCGAGCATGGTCGGCTACCCCACCTTCCTCGTCGAACATCTGCTCTACGGTGCGGCGCTGGGTCTGTTGCTCGCGGCCCGGCCCTCCGCTCGCAGCTGAACGTCCGGCAGCGATGGCAGTCCCCCGCGCTGTCATCGCTGCCGACGGTTCCGCCATGGCGCGGAAACCCTGCGGCGGCAATGACCTGTCGCACACCGGTATCGAGTATCGCTCTGTCGCCGATGAACGCGGTCGAAACATTCACCAACCTGTCAGCATGCTGACACTCACACGAAATTGTCGGTCCGACGGGTCAGCACTCACCCGATCGCGAATCTCGACACCGGCCGCCGACAAGGCGAGGCAATGCGCTTTCGCATGAGCGACTATCTTGCAGACGATCCCGAGATCGCTCGAATTCGCCACGGCGCCTTCGGAAAACTAGACAGCGATCCCGCCGACCGGCGCGGAACCGGATGGGTCACGGCGGAGCTCAGACCGACTCGGTGGCATCGACCGGTAGTTCGGCCAGCCGCCATTCGAGCATGCCGTCGTGCAGGCGGATGGCGCGGCGCCCATGCTCGGTGAGTAGGCGAACGGCGTCGTAGGCCAGGACGCAGTACTCGCCGCGGCAGTACACCACGATCTCGGTGTCGAGGGGCAGCTCCGAGATCCGCTCGGTGAGCTGCTCGACCGGAATACAGACCGCGCCGGGGATGTGACCGGCCCGGTATTCGGGCAGCGGCCGGACATCGAGTACGACCACGTCGCCGCGGGCAGCCCGGGTGAGCAGTTCCTCGCGCGTCATTTCTCGGCCGCCATCGGGCCCGAGGTAGCGGGCCCGCGCGGGCGGGACGGCGGTTTGATGGGTTTCGGCGACCTGGCGCAGCAGTGCGAACAGCCGCGCCACGTCCTCGCCCGCGAGCCGGTAGTGGATCCGCACGCCCTCGCGGCGGGTCGCCACGAAACCGGCCTGCTTGAGGGTCTGCAGATGCGCCGAGGCCGTGGTCAGGTTCAGTCCCGCCGCGGTGGCCAACGATTCGACGGTGCGCTCGCCTTGGGCCAGCAAATCCAATAGCTCCAGGCGTTTGCCGCTCGACAACGCCTTGCCGCTGGCGGCGAACGCCTCGTAGAGCGCCATCTTCGCTGTGGTCTTTTCGCCACCCATCCAGATCCTCCAATCATCTGTAGAACATCATATCGGTCTCCCACCACCACAGTTGCCCGCCCGACGGGCTTGCTCTAGCCTACACTCAGTATTCCATGGTTTATTGGAATATAGGTTCGCAGTGGAACACATCGCACAGGAGTCCCGCCATGCCATCCGACCTCACACTGGTTCCCGTCGTCGACGAGGGACTGGGCAACTCGACCTACCTGCTGGACCTCGGCGACGGGCGGGCCATGGTCCTCGATCCGGAACGCGATGTGCGCGAGGTCCGCGCCGAAGCGCGTCGACGGGGCTTGCGCATCGCCTACGCCGTGGAGACCCATCTGCACGCGGACTTCATCTCCGGGGTGCGCGAACTGGCCGAAGTCGACGGCGCGACCGTGCTGGCCCCCGAGGTCGGCCCCCGCGGATTCGACGTGACAGCACTGAGCGACGGGCAACGCGTCGTGCTGGGCACGTTCACGCTCCAAGCGCTGGCCACCCCCGGCCATTCCCCCGAGCACCTGTCGTATCTCCTGCACGAAAACGACCGGCTGCTCGGCGTATTCACCGGCGGCTCGCTGATGGTGGGCACCGCCGGACGTACCGACCTGGTCAGCGCGGAACAGACGGTGCCGCTGGCGCGCGCGCAGTACCACTCGCTACAGCGACTGATGCGGTTGCCCGACGACACTCCGGTCTGGCCTACGCACGGGGCGGGATCGTTCTGCTCCTCGTCGATCAGCGGGGACCGGGTCACCACGATCGGCGCCGAACGCGCTACCAATCCATTGCTACAGGTCGACGGCGAAGACGCGTTCGTCCAAGCGCTGTTGGGCTCGCTGGGGACCTTCCCCGACTACTTCTTGCGCCTGGGCGAGGTCAATCACCGGGGACCGGCCGTACTGCGCGAGACCCTCGAGCTCACCGCCCTGACCACCAGCGAAGTACAGGATCTCCTGGCAGATGACGCCCAGGTCGTCGACGCGCGCCCGGCCGCCGAATTCGCCGCCGGTCACCTCCCCGGCGCGTTGTCGATCACCCTGCGCCCGGTCTTCGCCACCTGGCTGGGTTGGCTCGCCGACCCGAATCGGCCGCTGGTCATCGTCCGCGCCGCCGACCAGAACCCCACCGATATCGCTTGGGAGGCAGCCAAAGTCGGATTCGATACCATCGCCGGGGAACTGGGCGGCGGCATGGCCGCCTGGACCGGCGAGGTCGACGCCAAGTCGGTGACACTGCTCGACGCCGCGCACCTCGCCACCGATACCCCGGCCACCGTGCTCGACATCCGCCAGGACGGTGAGTTCGCCGCCGGTCACGTGCCAGGTGCCCGCAGCATCGAACTCGGCGCACTCCCGCGCAACCTGAGCGGGTTGCCCGACGGGCCGGTGGTGGTCATGTGCGGGCACGGCGAACGCGCGATGAGTGCCGCGAGCATCCTCGAAGCCGCCGGTCGGACCGATGTGCGGGTGCTCGCGGGTGCCCCCGCCGATTACGCCCGCGCCCGCGGCGAGCGATTGCGGACCGAGCAGTGAGGTACGAAAAACGTTCCAGCCCACCGGCACCGGTCCTCGGGCTCCGGGAGAACGCGGCCCAATTCACCCTGCTCGTCGCGGTCAATGCGTTGGTCGGCGGCATGGTCGGCCAGCAGCAAACCGTGCTGCCGCTGCTCGCCGACAGCGAATTCGGGCTCACCGGCTACACGTTCATCTTCACCTACGTCGCGGCCTTCGGAATCACCAAGGCCATTGCCAACTACTTCGCGGGCACCTGCTCCGACCGCTACGGCCGCAAACCGGTGCTGCTGGTGGGCTGGCTGTTCGCACTACCGGTACCGCTGATGCTCATCGCCGCACCCAACTGGGGATGGGTCGTGGCGGCCAATGTGCTGCTGGGTATCAACCAGGGCTTGACCTGGTCCACCACGGTCGTCATGAAGATCGACCTCGTCGGCCCCGCCCGGCGCGGACTGGCCATGGGCCTCAACGAGGCCGCCGGATACGGCGCGGTCGCCGTCAGTTCGCTACTGGCCGGATATCTCGCCGAACACTATGGTCTGCGCCCGGCCCCGTTCCTACTCGGCCTCGCCTACGCCGCCCTGGCGCTACTGCTGTCGGGTGGCTTCGTCCGCGAGACTCGCGATTACGCGCGACTGGAAGCCGCCCACCACACGCCGCGCACCGACGGCCTGCACGATCACCTGCACGCCGAGTTGACCGACCGACAGGTCGCGCTGCACACCAGCCTGAAGGAACCCGCACTGTCCTCGGCCAGCCACGCGGGACTGGTCAACAACCTCAACTTCGGTCTGTCGTGGGGGCTGTTTCCGCTGCTGTTCGCGACCGCCGACCTGTCGATCGCACAGATCGGATTGCTGTTCGCGCTGTACCCCGGTGTGTGGGGTGCCGGACAGCTGATCACCGGCGGCCTCTCCGACAGGATCGGACGCAAGCATCTGATCACCGGCGGGATGGTGATCCAGGCCGGAGCGCTCACGGTGATCGCCGCCTCCGACGGATTCGCCGGGTGGGCGGTCGGCGCGGTGCTGCTCGGTTGCGGTACCGCGATGGTCTATCCGACCTTGCTGGCGGTGATCGGCGATGTCGCCCATCCGATCTGGCGCGGCCGCGCCGTCGGCGTCTACCGGGTCTGGCGCGACCTCGGTTACGCCGTGGGCGCGATCCTCGGTGGCGTCGTCGCCGACCTGATGGGGCTGCACGCCGCGGTCTGGGCGGCCGCCGCCGTCAGCGCAGCCGCCGCACTACTGGTCGCGGTCCGCATGTACGAAACCCATCCGCGGCAACCCGTCCTCCGCCCACCCTCGCGGCTCGCCCCCGACGC
Source organism: Nocardia uniformis NBRC 13702 (assembly GCF_001613345.1). Lineage (GTDB taxonomy): Bacteria > Actinomycetota > Actinomycetes > Mycobacteriales > Mycobacteriaceae > Nocardia > Nocardia uniformis. Next base: position 38,277 of record NZ_BDCE01000050.1, read on the forward strand.
GAGCTGACCACGCGCAGCTCTACCCGCGGTTGGCCGGTGACGAACCAGCCACCCGTCCCGGCACGACCAATGAGAGTCGCTGTGTAGCCGAACTTCTCGATCGCCGCGACCTCATCTGCGGGTCCACGACCGGGGTGCGTTGTCGGGCGATCGATCCGGGGCGGAGTCCATCCTGGACGGCGCACGCCTTCATTAATCTCGATATCGAGAGACTTGACATCGACACTGTCGACTGGTTTTATCTCGATGTCGAGATTAATACCGCCGAAGGGGGCGACCACACTTGGTCACCATCGCCACACGCCCATCCGGGACATCCGAGACATCCACCCGACCGACGACATCGCTGCACGACATCGCACTCACCGCGATCGCACCCGCGCTGTTCGGAACCGTCTATGTCGCAACAGCTCTGCTACTACCTCCCGATCGGCCGATGCTGGCCGCGGCGATGCGCGCACTGCCCGCCGGACTGCTCATCCTGGCGTTCACCCGAACGCTGCCGCGTGGAATGTGGTGGTTCAAAGCCATCACGCTCTCGACCCTCAATGTCGGAGCGTTCTTCCCGCTGCTGTTCATCGCCGCGTACCGCCTGCCCGGCGGGCTCGCCGCGGCCATCGGTGCGTTGCAACCGCTCATCGTCGCGGGGCTGGCGTTCCTGATCTTGCGGACCCGCACTCCGCACGCCATGTTGCTCGCCTGCCTCACGGCCGCGGGCGGGGTCGCGCTCATGACAATGACCGCCGCGACCACGCCGGACCCGATCGGCGTCGCCGCGATGATCGGTGCGACCACCATCCTCGGCCTGGGAATCATCCTCGGAAAGAAGTGGGGCTCACCGGTTCCGCCACTGACGATGACCGGATGGCAGCTCACCTTCGCCGGACTGATGCTCTGGCCGCTCACCCTCGTGACCGAGGGCGTGCCGTCGACGGTCACCGCCCAGAACGTGCTCGGCTTTCTCTACGTCGGGCTCGTGGGTACCGCCCTCGCCTACACAATGTGGTTCCGCGGGGTGCAGCGACTCGTTCCCACCTCGCTATCGCAGCTGTCGACCCTCAACCCGCTCGTCGCGGCCCTGGCGGGACTCACCCTGCTCGGTCAGACCTTCACCCCGTGGCAACTCACCGGATTCGCCGTCACCCTCGTCGCCCTCATCGTCGGCCAGTCCATGAACAGGAACTCGAAATGACCTCCATCGCAACCGAATACCGCGTCCTCGCCCTCTCCGGAAGTCTGCGCGCGGACTCGTACAACACCGCACTGCTGCGCGCGGCCCGCGACCTCGCGCCCAGCTCGATGTCCCTCCGGTTCCACTCCGGTCTCGGCGATCTGCCGCTGTACAACGAGGATCTGGAACAGGGCTCGCTGCCCGCCGCCGTGCACGACCTGCACCAGCAGATCCTGTGGTCGGACGCCCTGCTCATCGCGACACCGGAACACAATGCGTCGATCCCGGCGGCATTGAAGAATGCGATCGACTGGATGAGCCGCATGCCCGACGGGGCCGGAATGAGCGGCAAGCCGATGGTGGTGGCCGGCGCGTCGCCCGGGGCGCTCGGGACGGTACGGGCCCAGCTCGCGCTGCGGCAGATCCTGGCGGCCGTCGGCGCCGATGTCCTCACGAAGCCGGAGGTCATGGTATTCCGTGCACACGAACGATTCGACGGCACAGGCACTTTGACCGATCCGTTCACGCAGTCCTTGCTCGTGGATCTGCTGGCCGAACTGGCTCGGCGAATCAAACGCGGACTGTAGCGGCCCTCGAGGTAATCTCGACGTCGAGATAAGGAGTGGGAATGACCGACAGCGTCGATGTGATCATGGATCTGTGGCGCCACGAGGTGCCCGAACTGGCCGACGACCTGTGGCCGGTGGCGATTGTTGGGCGTATCCAGCGACTTTCGCGCATTCTCGACCGCGCTCTGAAGGACCTCTACGCCGAGCACGGACTCGAGGTCTGGGAGTTCGACGTCCTCACCACGCTTCGCCGCTCCGGACCGCCGTACGAGCTCACCCCCGGCGCACTGCTCGAAGCGGCCATGATCACCTCGAGCACGGTCACCAACCGGATCGACCGCATGGAAGCCAAGAACCTCGTCGAACGCCTCCGCGACCCCGACGACCGCCGCTCGGTCCGCGTCCGCCTCACCCCGCACGGGATGGAGTTGGTCGACCGCGTCTTCCGCCTCCACTTGGCCAACGAAGCACGCCTACTCCCCGACTACACCCCCGCGGACTACCGCCGGTTCACCGGTGAGCTCCGCCGCCTCCTGGAACATTTCGACGACCACCTCGACCGCGACCGGGCGACCTCGGCGGCCAGCGCCGAAGCGGCAACGCCGAACTGAAGTATCCGCGGCCGACCGCACGGAACAGGTGGTCGTGGGCGACATGACTCCTCCCGTCACGGTAGCTCCGAACGATCGTTGCGGCGACCAGCGCCCAGCATTCGAATAAGGCTGTACACCAACCTATTTCGACCACAGACAGCCCGTACCGGGACGCTGCGATATGCTGGCCCCAGGCGGCAGTGCCTCCGGGCATGCCTGGGCAGCGGTGTTGACACCGGCCCGCCTCACCTCACTCCGTGCGCAATCCGCGACGAGTGAATCGAATATCCCCCTTCCCGGTCGTTTCCTGACGCCGGACTTCTCCCTCTCCCGAGACCGGTCGCACTGCCGCTTGCCTCGTTCAGCCCGACCGCTACCTACCGGCCGGGCCTCGACCACACCCACGGAATGGAGTGAACCCATGAGTACCAACGTAATTACCACCGGCACCGAGCGGGCGATCCTCGAGAACATGCTCGACCTCAACCGCGTGGCCCTCATCGAGACCGTGCGCGGCCTGTCCGAAGCCGATGCGCGCCGACGACTCGTCGCGTCGCTGACGACACCGATCGCATTGATCAAGCATGCCGCCGCCGCGGAACGTATTTGGTTCCAACGGTTCTGGGCGGGACTCGACGAATCCGAATGCGACGGATACTCGCGCCGCGACGAGGGCACCTTCGCCGTCGCCGACGACGAGTCGCTGGCAGCGGTCATCGCCGAATTCGAGCGGGCGAGCGCGCGATCACGCGAAATCGCGTCCCGCTTCGACCTCGACGACACCCTGGACAATCCCCGTGAAGGAAAGGTCAGCATGCGCTGGACACTGCTCGCCATGATCCAGGAGTTCGCCAGGCACGCCGGTCACGGCGACATCCTCCGCGAACAGATCGACAATCCCGCACTGCGACAGCCGAACCCCGAGCAATGAGATCAGGGCGAGCCGAATCGCAGTGGATCTCACCCTCGAGAGCTACACCGGAAGACCACTCCGCAGCGTGATGCGTGCACCGGTACCCGTGCCTACCGTCGTAGTGTGATCGAAGCACGGGGCTTGACCAAGTATTACGGCCGGACATGCGCGGTCGAAGATCTGACGTTCACTGTCGAACCCGGGCGGGTTACCGGATTCCTCGGGCCGAACGGCTCGGGGAAGTCGACAACCATGCGGTTGATCCTCGGCCTGGACAGTCCGACGCGTGGTGCGGTCACCGTGACCGGGCGGCGATACCGTGACCTGGTGCGGCCGCTGCATACCGTGGGTGCGTTGCTGGATGCCGGGGACGTCATGCGTTCGCGGACCGCCGCCGCGCATCTGGAGATCCTCGCGGCGAGCAATCGCATTCCGCGGCGTCGCGTCGATGAAGTGCTCGATCTGGTCGGGCTCACCAGCGTGGCGGGAAAGCGGGTCCGGGGGTTCTCGCTGGGCATGCTGCAACGGCTCGGCATAGCGGCGGCCCTGCTGGGCGATCCCGCGATTCTGGTATTGGACGAGCCGGTCAACGGCTTGGATACCGAGGGGATCCGCTGGATTCGCGGAATGCTGCGGGCAATGGCCGATGAGGGTCGCACGGTTCTGCTCTCCAGCCATCTGATGAGCGAAACACAGCTGGTGGCCGATCATCTGATCGTCATCGGCGCGGGACGGTTGCTCGCGGACGAGCCGATCGTCGAATTCGTCGAACGCCGAACCGATCCGGTGGTCCTGGTGCGCAGCGCCGAACTGAGCTCTTTCGCCGCCGTCCTCGGCGCGCGTATCGAGATCCGCGGTGACACCGGCACGGTACGCGGCATCGCGTCGCGCGAGATCGGCAGGCTGGCGATGACGCACGGGATCGTGCTCGACGAGTTGACGCCGGTGCACGCGTCGGTGGAAGACGTATTCACCCGCCTCGTTACCGAACATCAACGGTTCGGTCACCGACCCCGAGCGGCCGACGAAGTGAAAGGTACTGCCGCATGACGACATTGGTGGATTCTTCGACATCGTGGGCGTATGTGCGCGATCAGGTTCGCGCCGAGGTGATCAAGGTGCGTTCGGCGCGGTCGCTGTGGCTGCTACCGCTGCTGGCGGCGGCGCTCGGGCCGGTGACGGCGATATTCGTCGGGCTGACCGGCAGCATGGAGACGGGCGATACCGTGCTCGGCGGCGCGTTGACCGGGGCCACGCTGGCACTCGCCGTGGTCGCGGCCTGGGGCGCCCTGGTGATCACGACCGAGTTCTCCTCCGGGACAATCCGGCCCACCCTATCGGCCACACCGCAACGCGGAATCATCTTGGGCGCCAAAGTCATCGTGGTCGGATCGGTCGCCGCGGTGGTCGGCTTGGTCAGTATCACGGCGGCGTACGCGGTCGGTGTCGCCACTATAGATTCCACGAAATACGCAGGTGGTGAACCGCTTCCAGGGCTACTGGGCATCTACGTCTGTTTCCCCGCGACGGCGTTGCTCGGTCTGGCCACCGGGGTGGCCCTGCGCAGCTCGGTGGGCGCGGTCGGCGCCGTCACCGCCCATGTGGTGCTGCCGCAACTGTCCTCGGCAACAGCCTTCGGCGACCTGCACAGGTGGGTTACCGTCGCCGCGCCCAGTGCCGTAGTGGCCAAACTGTCGCAAAGTACGGACGGGGCAACCGAACTCATCGGGTCACTGGGCGGCTGGCCACGATTGGCCATCGTAATCGCCTGCACCCTCAGCGCCCTCGCGATGGCGCACCGAATCATCGATCGCGCCGACCTGTGAACCTCCGCCTCGCCGAACAGTGGCGAATACCCGTACTGCTGGCGGTGGCCGCGTTCATGTTCGCCGTGGTCGATCACACGCTGCTGTCGGACACCGACCTCGGACCTCGCCTGTCGCCGGCACTGGCGCTGATCCAAGCGCTCGCCATCATGGCGCAGCTGCGGGTTCCGCTGCTCGGCTGGGCGGTCAGCCTGGCAGGGGTGACATATGCCTCGGCCGCCGTGCACGACTCGCTGTGGGTCGACGCGATGTTCAACAGCTACCTGGTGGTGCTGGCGCTCGTCGCGCTGCGGGTGTCGTGGCGGTCGGCGACCGTGGTGTGGGTGGCCACGGCCTCGCTGAGTGTCGTTGTCGCGTTGATGATGCCGCAGAGTCGGCCCGCCGAGGTGGTCGAATCAGCCGTCCTCACCGGCCTCGTTCTGGTTGCCGGGGCAGCGTTGCGGGCACTGTTCGAGGCACGCCGTGACGCCCTCGCCCAAAGCCGGGAGTCGATCCGTCAGCGAGAGCGCAACGCGCTGCTCGAGGAACGTACGCGCATCGCCCGCGAGTTGCATGATGTGGTGGCGCACCATATGTCGGTGGTCGCCATCCAGGCCGAAGCCGCCCGGTATCGCGTCGCCGATCCACCACCCGATCTGCTCGCCAGCCTCAGCGCGATCCGCGGCAGCGCGGCGGCGGCACTCGACGAGATGCGCCGAATACTGGGGGTGCTGCGCGCCGATCTGGATGTCCCGACCCAACCGCAGCCGCATATCGACGATCTCACCGAACTCGTCGACGGGGTGCGCAACGCTGGTCGCGAGGTCACGGTCAGTCGACACGGCACGGCACCGGAACTCTCCGCAGGCGTGGCGGTCTCCGCGTACCGCATCGTCCAGGAAGCGCTGAGCAACGCGCTACGCCACGCACCAGGAGCAGCCATCGCCATCGAATTTTCCTACCGTGCTACCGATCTCATGATCGATGTCCGCAACGAACCCGGATCCGCGGCAGCTATGGCATCCGGCAACGGTCACGGCCTGATCGGCATGCGTGAGCGGGTTGCCATGCTGGGCGGTGGTTTCGAGGCGGGACCGACACCGGAGGGCGGCTACCGCGTCACAGCCGTCCTGCCGCTCGACGAACGGACGACGCCATGACCATTCGAGTGCTGATTGCCGACGACCAGGCCCTGGTGCGCGACGGCCTGACCGTGCTCCTGCGAGCGCAACCCGGCATCGAGGTGGTCGCCGCGGCCGCCGACGGCGCCGCAGCGGAGAACCTCACCGCCACACTGCATCCCGATGTGGTGCTGATGGATATTCGGATGCCCGGGATCGATGGGCTGGAAGCGACCGCACGCATTGTCGCCTCCGGCGCACCGACCAGGGTGATCGTCTTGACCACCTACGATCTGGACGAGTACGTCTTCCGCGCCCTTCGCGCCGGTGCCAGCGGATTCCTGCTCAAGGACACACCGGCGCAGGCGCTTGCCGAGGGCATCCGCACCGTCGCGCGCGGTGACGCACTGCTCGCGCCCTCGGTGACGCGGCGGCTGCTGGACGAATTCGCCCGCCTCGGCGCCCGTGCGCGCCCGGACCACGCGGCATTGCGTCAACTCACCGAACGCGAAACCCAGGTACTCGAGCTCATCGCGCGCGGGCTGTCCAATGCCGAGATCGCGGACAGCCTCGTCATCGCCGAGGAAACCGTCAAAACCCACGTCGGACGCATCCTGGCGAAGCTGCACCTGCGCGACCGCACCCAGGCGGCGATCTTCGCCTATGAAACAGGCTTGGCCACACCGGGTTGACCGCGACGAGCCCTCAGCACAGGAGAACAACCATGCACACACTGATCGTCGGAGCCGGTCCCACCGGCTTGACGCTGGCCATCGACCTTGCCCGCCGGGGGCTCGACGTCCGCATCATCGACAAAACCGCCCGCTTCTTCGACGGGTCCCGTGGCGACGGGATCCAGCCACGCACCCTCGAGGTTTTCGATGATTTGGGAGTGATCGCCGACGTACTCGACCAGGGCGCACCGCAACCGGTTATCCGGATGTTCCAGGGCGGCGAACAGGTTCGCGAACTTCGCATGAGCGAGCCCCGAGATCCCACTCCCGCTGTGCCATACCCGAATCCGTGGGTGCTCGGCCAGTCACAGACCGAGGCGATCCTCCGTAATCGCTCGGCGGAGTTCGGTGTTCAGGTCGAGCTCGACACCGAGCTGGTCGGATTCGACCAGGGCGCGGACGGCGTCACCGCGACACTGCATCGAGAGGGCGGCTCCGAAACCGTGCGCGCGGACTATCTCGTCGGTGCCGACGGTGCGGCGAGCACGGTCCGCAAGTTGTCGGGCATCGGGTTCGAGGGCAGCACCGATGAGTCGATCCGCATGGTCCTCGGCGATGTTCGCGCCGACGCGCTCGACCACGATTACGGCTACTGGTTCGGGGCCGCCGACAATCCCCGCGAAGGCATTGTCCTCTCACCGCTGCCCGGTGACCGCTTCTTCCAATTCGGTATGCCCGCGCGGTCCACGACCGAACCGACCCTGCGCGTCTTGCAGCACTGTCTCGAAACCTATTCGGACCGAACCGATATCCGACTCGACGACCTGCGCTGGTGCACAGTGTGGCGGCCCAATGTGCGCCTCGCCCACCGCTACCGCGACAGACGGGTATTCCTCGCGGGCGACGCCGCCCACGTACACCCGCCCGCCGGTGGACAAGGGCTCAATACCGGCATCCAAGACGCCTACAACCTCGGCTGGAAACTCAGCGACGGATCGCCGGACCTGCTGGCGAGCTACGAATCCGAACGACGCCCGGTCGCCGCCCGCGTACTCGGCCTCAGCACCGAACTACTGCGCCGTCACACCGACGGCGACGAGAACGCACACCACCGCGGCGAGGACACCCACCAACTCGACATCACCTACCGGGCCCCCTCCGCGGCCGGTCGTGTGGTCACCGGCGACCGAGCCCCCGACGCCCCGCTCCTCGACTCCTCCGGCCACCAGATCCGCCTCTTCGATCTGTTTCGCGGTCCACACGCCACCCTGCTGTGCTTCGACTCCCCCGCCCCCACCGACCTCACACCCGGGATCAGCGCGTGGTCGATTCTGCGCCGCACCCACACCCGAACCGACCACGATCGGTATGTAATCGACTCGGCCGAAACCGCTTTCGAGTCCTACGACGCCCAACCCGGTACCCGCATCCTCGTTCGACCGGACGGATACGTGGGCACTATGAGTACCGGATAGATGCTAGGTCAGTTGCCGCATGTCCGCCGGTGCCGCGACCGGGCACCGGCGGCCGGTGTTGTCACCACCAGAAGGTCACGACCTCCCACCGCTGCAGCGTGCCCGGAGTATCGCAGTGCGCCCAGGAATGCTGACCGTTCCACGCGACCGGACCACGGCGTTCATAGGTGGCCCAACTACTGCCGAACCAGCCCCACCAGTGTCGGCACTCGATCTTCACCTGGTGCCGCACCGGCCAATGACACGTCGAGAACGCCGCGCTGTTATTGACCGGATGTGCCGCGCATCCCGGATGCCACGGCTGCCACGGCTGCGCCTGAACCGGCGCGGCACCCATCACCACCCCCGCGCCGAGCAATGTTGCCGCCGACGCACTCACCAACATCTTCTTGACGATCGACCCCATCACAACCTCCCACCAGCGTGGGGCACGACGCCCCCGACTCTGATAGGCCCACGCGCTATTCGAAGTTCGGTGGCACTCCGCACTCCGCGGCCAACCACCCTTACGTGACCTACGTCACATATCAACGCCTCAGCGTTACACGGTGCGCGGCACCCCTCGAATCGAGACGCCAAAACGCCAGTTCGAGGC
>NZ_BDCE01000051.1 GCF_001613345.1 Nocardia uniformis NBRC 13702
GGGGTTCGAGAATGGTTCGGTCTCGCGCTGTTGGCGCTGCCGACGGTCCTGCTCGGCCTGGACGTGACGGTGCTGTATCTGGTCCTACCGAGCATGGCCGAAGCGCTGAATCCCTCTGCGACGCAGACGATGTGGATTATGGATTCCTACGGCTTCTTCATCGCCGGATTCCTCATCACAATGGGAACACTGGGCGACAGAATCGGCCGACGACGACTGCTGATGATCGGAATGGCGGCGTTCGCGACGGTCTCGGTGTTCGCTGCCTTCGCCCCCAGTGCCGAACTACTGATTCTGGCGCGGGCGTTGCTCGGTGTGGCGGGAGCCACCCTGATGCCATCCACGCTGTCGCTGATCTCGAACATGTTCGCCGATGCGCGCGAACGTGCGCTTGCCATTGGGGTTTGGGTGACGATGTTCGCGGTCGGTATGGCTGCCGGGCCGGTGGTCGGGGGGATTCTCGTGGATGTCTTCTGGTGGGGCGCGGCATTCCTGCTCGCGGTCCCGATCGCGGTGGTCGTCCTGGTCGGGGCGAAGTTCGCGCTGCCCGAGTTCGCCGATCCGCACGCGGGCGGGCTCGACCTGATCAGTGTTGTCCTCTCGCTGGCGGCGCTGCTGCCGGTTGTCTATGTGGTCAAGCACATCTCGTCGCATGGTCTCGACCTCACCGCGGTCGTCCTACTGGTGGTCGGCGTGATCGCCGGTGTGCTGTTCGTGCGGCGTCAGCGCCGTCTCGTCTCGCCGCTGCTGGATGTCACCCTGTTCGCCGACGGGGCTTTCTCCGCAGCCCTGGCCGTGCTGCTGATCGGACTGGTCGGGGTGGGCGGCACAATGTACCTGGTCACCCAATACCTCCAACTCGTCGAGGGTTTGAGCCCATTCGTGGCCGGTTTATGGATGGGGCCGCCGGCGCTGGCGATGTTCGCCGCCGCGATCGGTGCACCCCTGCTCGCCCGGCGGATGCGTCCCGGCCGGGTCATGGCGGTCATGCTCGGGCTGTCAACCCTCGGCTATTTGCTGCTGGCCACTGCCGGGAGCGGGGATACCACCCGGGTCGTCGCGGGGTTCGCGTTCGTCTACCTGGGACTGGGCGCCGTCGCCGCGCTGGGCACCGACATCGTCGTCGGCGCGGCGCCGGCATCGAAGTCCGGGTCGGCCGCCGCAATGTCGGAAACCGTGCAGGAACTCGGTATCGCCGTCGGCGTCGCTCTGCTCGGCAGTCTGACCACCGCCCTCTATACGGGTCGGATGAACCCACCGGCCGGGACCTCGACGGAGGTCTCCGGGCGGCTCACAGAAAGCCTCTCCGGCGCACTGTCGGTGGCCGACGAAGTCCCCGGCGATGTCATCGACACCGCGAAGAATGTCTTCACCGACGGCGTGAATATCGCCTCGGCTATTGCCGGTGCGGCCATCCTCACCGCCGTCGTCCTCTGTATGGTCGCGCTGCGTCATGTCGACCCACTCGGCGACATCGGGAAGCCGGAACGGACCCGCGGTGACGTGCTCGACTAACCTCGACACCCACGGGAGGGGAGCATGAGCGACGACGAAACGGCCACCGACGGGCGCAAGGCCCGGGGCAGTAAGCGACGCAGCGAGATCATCGACGCGACCCTCGCCGTCATCACCCGCGACGGCGCCGCCGGCGTCACCCATCGCACCGTCGCCAAACAAGCAGGCATCACCACCAGTCTGAGCACCTACTATTTCGCCACCCTCGACGATCTGCTCGTCGCCGCCCTGTCCAGCGTCGCCGACGAATACACCGCCCGCATCCGCGCTCTCATCGACGGCCCCGAGGACAAACTGCGTGGCCTGGCTCAACTCATCGCCGCATCCGGCGGATCCGGCCGCGAACGCGCCATGGCCGAACGAGAACTGGCAACCCTCGCCGCCCGCCGGCCCGCACTCGCACCGGTCGCCCGCCGCTGGCGGGAGAATGTCGCCGAACTCGCCGGCACCCTCACCGAGGACACCGCCGCCATCGCCGCCGTGGTCGCCGCCTCCGACGGATTGTGCACCGCGATCCTGATCGATAACGCCCCCGCCGATCCCGAATACATCCACCGGATCCTCACGCACGCACTGCACGCCCCCATCGATTCACCCAACGCCGCGAACTGAAGCGGCGAACTTGCCTGGGCCTCCGCCCGACAATCGGGTCACCGAACCCCATCCGGATTGCCGAACGGGGGTTCAGCGGAGTCCGGGGTCGGCCGCTATCGGGTGGCGTCGGGCACCCATTTGGGGCCGGTGGCGCCGGTACTGACGCAGATGACCGGTCGCCCGGTGTTCACATCCCACGCCTTGTGCATCGCTTCGCTGTTGTCGCACGGCGTGTGTGCCACCGGAGTCGTCGCTGCCGCCGCTCCCGCGAAGCCGGTGAGGGCAGTCGCGACAATTCCTCCGATAACCACTGTGGCCCTGAATGTTTTCATGATCGTGCCTTCCGTCGGTCGAACACGCGGCGAGGCTCCCCCCGTCGCCACCTTCCCGCAGAGCCGGTTTGCCTGCGGCTGAACTATTTTCAGTCCATTGGAAGCATTTCTACCGGGGCGAACTTTCAAGATCCTCAACAGACCCTTATCTCATCGTGCGGCGATTGAGGACCATTGGTCCACGATGCCTGTCGAGTAACGCCGGGACGTCCGCCGCTGACGAGTGCCGCACGCCTACTGGCGCTTTCGATTAGCTACACCACCCACCCGCGAGCCGAGTGGTCGGTGCCGGAGCTGGCGAAGGTTCGATCGGCCGCTGAAATGCGTTGACTTGCAACGGTGATCAACGTGGTTAGGATGGCCGAATGGTGGGGAAAACTGTCGATCGAACGTCCAACGAGACCATTCGACGTTCGATTGTATTGGGTGGCGGCAGTATCTATGGCACGGCGTGGATGGCGGGATTGGCCGCTGAGTTGCGCCGCCGCGGAATCGATTTGGGTGCGGCCGATTCGATAGTGGGCACGTCCGCGGGCGCGTCGGTCGGTGCCATGCTGGCCACCGGCCGCGATCTCGACTCACTCGCCAACAGTCCATTCCCTGCCGACGTCAAAGTGTCGCATCCTCCGCGGAAGCCGGAGCTACTGGCGGCGGTATTCGCTGTGCTGTCCGACCGGAATGCGGATCGTGAGGTGGCGCGACGCAAGGTGGGTCAGCTGGCGATGGCCGAAGAACCGGCCCGGCCAGAGCATATCGAGCCGACGGAGTGGTTTATCGGTGGCAACGCCTGGCCGGATCACAGGCTGAAGGTCATCGTGGTCGATGCCGAGAGCGGCGAGCGCCGAATCTGGAACAGCGACAGTGGTGTGGCCCTGACAACCGCCACCGTCGCAAGCCGCGCCTTGCCCGGAGCCTTCCCGCCCGTCGTCGTGGACAACCGCTACTACATCGATGGCGGGGTGTGGTCGGCCACCAACGCCGACATCGCCGCGGACGCGGATGTTGTTCTGGTCATCGAACCCCTAGCGCATCAGTGGCCGCGCGAGCCTCTTCGTGCCGAACTCGCCGGGGTCCCGGCCGATGCCGTGGTGCATTTCGGACCGGACGCCGCCACGATCGACGTATTCAACGCGTCCGCGGCCAATCCAGACGTATTCGCGTGCTGGCCTGAAGCATTCCGAGCCGGCATTCGCCAGGCAGATGCCCTGGCCGAGCAGTTGGCGCGGTCGGCCTGGCTGTCGCCGAGGAGCTGAAACACCGAGGTCATTGGGTCCCGCCCCAGCAGGAGCCTTGCGAACATTGCCCACCTCAATGCGCAGTGCCCCAGCCTATTGGCGGCGAAGTCACTCTCGTCATCTCTGCGTCATCCGATCCTGCCGCACCTCTCGCCCTCAACTCGAAGGTGTTCGCGGTCCCGCAACACCTTCCACCACAGCTCTGGATAGGCGGGGAACAGATCGAAGCACTGGCCGAGTTGCACCGCTCGGTCAAAGGGGATGCTGCTGTCGCCGGTCCGCAATGCCACGACGCACGCCGTCTCTTCGACGATCGTCCATGTAGCCGTACCGCTCTCATGAACGGTGACGTAGGACGGCCGAAACCCAGTGGCAGGAGGTTCTGTCATCGTCATCGGGCACAGCGTCAGAACTGTGGTACCGACGCGGGATTCATAGGTCGCCCCCGGTGCCCTCACCATCGCTATCGCGCTGGTGGCCGCGACGGGCATCGCGGTCGAAGATGCCCAGGATCTCGCAGGGGCCGCCTTCCGCGCCGATGGCGTGCGGGAGCATGGTGGGGAACTCCGCGGCCTGATTGGTTTCGATGCGGAAGCGGCGGTGCCCCAGCATGAGGATCGCGGTGCCGGACAGGACGACGAGCCATTCCCGACCGGGGTGGGCGCGCATGCGCGTGGGATTGTCTGGTGGCGGCTCGGTCATACGTTGACGTATGACGGTCACGCCGGGATCGGATTTGATGGGCCAGCGCATGATTCCGCGCGCACCGTCGATCATCGGGCTGGTGACGACATCGTCCGGGGCGGCCTCCACCAGCTGATCCAGCGACGTGTCCAGGGCGCGGGCGAGGGTGACCAGCTGATCGAGCGCGAGGCGACGCTGACCGTTCTCGATGCGCGAGAGCGTGGACTGACTGACATGGGCTCGGGCGGCCAGCTCCTCCAGCGACCAACCCTGCGCCACGCGCAGCGCCCGGATGCGTTTGCGTACGAGGCTGTCCAACTCACCATCTTCTTGCGCCATAGGCAACATTGTATGCCTTTAATGCAAGACGGGGTTATGGTCGCCGCAGGGCCCAGAACCGCTGGGCCACGCACGAAGGGTATGAGGATGGCTGAGACGACTCCCCTGTATGCGGACAATGCACTGCCCGGTGAGACCGTCGACGTCGTGGTGATCGGCGGGGGTGCCGCGGGTTTGAACGGTGCGCTGATGCTCGCCCGTTCCCGCCGCTCGGTCGTCGTGATCGACAGCGGCACTCCCCGCAACGCGCCGGCCGAGGCCATGCACGGCTTCATCGTGCTCGACGGCACCCCGCCCAGCGAACTGCTCGAGCGAGGCCGGGAACAGGTGCGCCGGTACGGCGGCCGGGTCGTCTTCGGTGCGGTGACCTCGACCGAACCGGCCGCCCCCGCGAGCGACGGTGACCTCCGTTTCACCGTCACCCTCGCCGACGGCCGCACCCTGACCGCGCGCCGAGTATTGGTGGCCACCGGACTATACGACGTGCTGCCCGACATCCCCGGCCTGGCCGAGCACTGGGGTCACTCGGTGGTCCACTGCCCGTACTGCCACGGCTGGGAGGTGCGCGATGAACCCATCGGCATCCTGGCCACCGGCCCCGCCTCGATCCATCACGCGCTGCTGTTCCGGCAGCTGACCGACGATCTCGTCTACTTCACCCGCGACACCGAGCTGGACGACAACACCCGGGCGCGCTTCGCCGCCCGCGACATCCGCATTGTCGACACCGCGGTGCGGGAAGTCGTGAAGAGCGAGGCCGGTGGCATCGCCGGGGTGCGTCTGGTCGACGGCACGCTCGTGGACCGCCGCGTTCTCGCGGTCTCCACCCGGATGCAAGCTCGCACAGCAGGTCTCGACGGTCTGAAGCTGCCGATGGAGGAATTGCCCGACAATATGGGCCGCCGCATTGCCTCCGGCATGGCCGGCACCACCGAGGTGCCGGGTGTCTGGGTGGCCGGCAACGCCACCGACCTGACCGCGCAAGTCGGCGCTTCCGCCGCGGCCGGTGCCCTGGCCGGCTCCCACATCAACGCCCTGCTGGCCACCGCCGACACCGACGCCGCGCTCGCCGCGGCCCAGGGCGACACCACCGCCTGACGGCCAGGCCCGCATCGCCCCACCGCGCGACTCAGCCGGGGTGCGCTGGCAACCGGGCCCCCACTGCATTCACTCCGCGCCCGGACACGCTCCGGCGCTGACTCCGCATGCCCTTTTCGAGAGGAATCCATGACAACGAACCAGCCCGCACAGGTGACCGTCGCCGACGACAGCGGCGGTGGCGTGCCGGATGCGCGTCAGCTACGCAAAATCCTGATCGCCGTCTCGATCGCGCTGATGGCCGTCATCGCGTCGGTGTCCGGACTGAACGTCGCCCAGACCCACATGGCCGTCGAGTTCGACGCCTCGCAGAGCACCGTCCTGTGGATCATCAATATCTACACCCTCGCCCTGGCCGCGCTGCTGCTGCCGCTCGGCGCGATCGGTGACCGCTTGGGCCGCAAACCCATGCTGATTGCCGGGCTGGTCGTCTTCGGCATCTCGAATATCGCTGCGGCAGCGGCCCCGTCGGTTGGGGTAATGCTGTCCGCGCGGGTGGCCAGCGGTATCGGTGCGGCGATGATCATGCCCATCACCCTTGCCGTCATCACCTCCACTTTTCCCGCGGAGCAGCGCGGAAAGGCGATCGGTGTGTGGACGGGTGTCGCCGGAGGCGGCGGGATCCTGGGTATGTTCCTGTCCGCCCTGCTCGTCGATGTCGCGGACTGGCGCTGGCTGTTCGCCCTGCCCGTGGTCCTGGTCATCGCGGCATTGGCGATGACGCTGCGGTCGGTTCCCAATTCCCGCGAGCGGGCCGCGCACCCCTTCGACACCGTCGGCGCACTGGTATCGACCGTCGCGGTGGTGGGGCTCATCTTCGTCCTGCAGGAGGGACCGGAACGCGGCTGGACCGCGCCCGCGACTCTGATCAGCCTGGCCGTCGGTCTCCTCGCCGCGGTCGGCTTCGTGATCTGGGAGCTGCACCTCCGGGACGCATCGCTGCTGGATGTGCGCCTGTTCCGAGAGCGCGGCCTGGCTGGCGGCTCGATCACGCTACTGGTCGTCTTCGGTGTGCAGGCCGGTATCGCGGTGGTCCTGTTCCCGTTCTTCCAGGCCGTCCTCGGCTGGTCGGGACTGTTGTCCACGGCGGCCATGATGCCCATGGCCGTGATGATGATGATTACTGCCGGGCTCGCCCCACTGCTGGCCACCCGCATCGGCGCCCGAGCGACCATGGCCACCGGAATCCTGCTGGCCGGTGCCGGTCTCGCGCTCATGGCCGCCATCGTGTCCGTCGACGGCGGCTACCTCTCCATCCTGCCCGGCATGCTCGCCATGGGTATCGGTATGGGCCTGTCGATGACACCCTCCACCGAGGCCATAACGGGTTCCCTGCCGCGCGAGAAGCAGGGGGTTGCCTCCGCGCTCAACGACGTGACCCGCGAGTTCGGCACCGCGCTCGGCGTGGCCCTGCTCGGCGCACTCCTGGCCGCCGGCTACCGCAACGCCATCGACGACCGGTTGCACGACATCCCGCGGAGCACCGCGGACACCGCGCGAGCAGGCATCGCCAACGCCGTCGAAGCCGCCGCCGACGCAGGCGTACACGCACCGGGCTTGGTGCACGCCGCGCAGCAGTCCTTCGTCGACGGCTGGCAGCAGTCGATGTCGGCAGGCGCCGCCGTGATGGGCGTCCTGTTCATCTACATCGCCCTCCGCGGCCCGAAGAATGCGGCTCGTGTGGCCGAGGACGAGGCAGCAGCCGCCGAGACCGTCACCGCCCGATAACCGGGTAGCGGCGGCAAGCAGTCGAACTGCTCGCGCGGTCGGCCAGCTCTCGCACCACCGACCGGTCCTTCGAGCGGTCGCTATCCACCGGGACGGTCGAGGTCGTTGAGCTGCTGTTGAAGACGCTCGAGGGCCGCGCGGATGGTTTCTATCTGTGCGTTGAGTTCGGCGATCTTCGTGTGATCCACGGCGGGTGGGGATTGCGTGGGTGGGGGGACGGGCTGCTGTCCCGGGGGCGGTTGTCCCGGGGGCGGCGGTGCGGCGGGACTGCCTCCGGGTGCGGTGGCGAGCCCGCCGGTACCGGGTCCGAATACCTGGTCGAGTGCCTCGGCGAGGGTCGGGGCGTACCCCACCCGGACACCACCGGTACCGGGTTCGCGATAGCTGACCAGCACCCGAGCCAGCTGCGGGAAGGTCGACCCGTTCGGTGTCGTCGAGATCCTTTCGGTGAACAGCGGTTCGATGTAGAGCACGCCACCGTCGGCGATCGGCAGGGTGAGCAGGTTGCCGTACTGGATTCGGTTCGAACGCTCGAGCAGGGTTCGCTCGGATGCCACCCTGGTATCGGAGATCATCGAGTTCTGGATCTGCTGAGGCCCCTGGGTGAGGGTGTCGGTCGGCAGCTGCAAAATGCTGATCTTGCCGTAGTTCTCGGGATCGGAGTGGGCGGAGACGTAGGCGGAGAGGAATTCTCGATTGAACCCGACCATCGCGCTGGCCAGCCGGAACGACGGTTGGGCATCGTCCGGATCGCCGAACAGCACGTAGAACGGCGGCTGATGCGGGTTGGTGTCCGTGGTCGGGTCGCTGGGTACGGACCAGAATGCGTTGGTGGTGAAGAACTCTCGCGGTTCGTCCACATGGTATTTGGCGAGTATCTCCCGTTGAATCGTGAACAGATCCTCCGGGTACCGGAAGTGGGCTCGCAGCTCCGCGGTGATCGACTCTTCGGGTTCGACCGTGCCGGGAAAGACCTTCATCCACGCCGCCAACAGCGGATCCTGTCGGTCGACCTGGTAGAGCGTGACCGTACCGTCGTACGCGTCCACGGTGGCCTTGATCGAGTTGCGGAGGTAGGAGATCTCTCGGGGCGGCCGCAGGCGGGTGTCGTTGTCCGGCGCGAGGGCTTCGAGCGAGCTGCGTTTGGCGTATGGGTAGCCGTCGATGCTGGTGTACGCGTCGACGATCCAGAGGATCCGGCCGTCGACGACCGCCGGGTAGGGATTGTTGTCGGTCGTCAACCACGGTGCGACGAGTTCGACGCGCTGGCGTGGATCCCGATGGAAGATGATTTTCGATTCCGGACCGATGGCCTTGGAGAAGATGATATTTCGTTCGGCGTAGTTCGCGGCGAACGCCAGGCGATTGAGCCAGTTCCCGATGGGGACGCCACCGGCACCGCTGTAGGTGTATTTCGTGGTGTCGGTATCGTACTCGCGGGGTTCGGTGCCACCGCCGACGATGGCGTAGTCCGGACGAGCCTGGGCGATCACCTCACCGTAGTAGATACGCGGCTGATCCACCGGGATCACCTGCTGCCCGGATGCTTGGGACGCGATGTCGCTGACCGTATAGATCGGGTATCCGCTATTGCTGCTGGCGACCTCGCCGACCGCGTCCCGGACCGCGGCGTTGACGCGATTGGCCGGCGCGCCGACGAAGCCGTTCCCGTGGGTGTAGACGGTGTGCCGATTCACCCAGTGGCGTTGGTTGCCGCTCAGCGCGTTCGGGGTCAGCTCACGCACCGCGACCACGTAGTCACGCAGTTCCCCGTCGATGCGGTAACGATCCAGGTCCAGATTCTCCGGGAAGCTGTAGAAGTTCTTCAGCTGTTGCTGCTGGGTGAAGGTTCGCGAGAGCACGTTGGGGTCCAGCAGGCGGGCGTTGGCGATCGTGGTCGCGTCCGCTGCGACGTCGGGCGGCGGCTTGGTACCGACACCGGGGTAGGCGTGGTATTCGACCCGGTCGCTGCCGACCCCGTAGGCCTGTCGGCTAGCCGCGATATTGCGCTCGATATAGGAGCGTTCCATGTCGGCGGCGTTCGGACGGACCGACAACTGCTCGACGACCATCGGCCAGACGCCGCCCACCAGGATCGACGACAACAGGAGAAGTGTGGCGGCCATCGCCGGGATTCGCAGATCCCGGACCACGACCGCGGCGAATACCGCCGCAGCGCAGACGATGGCGATCGCGAAGAGAATGAAGCGCGCGGGAAGCACCGCGTTGATATCGGTGTAGCCGGGGCCAGCGAAGGTGGGTTCCCTGCTACGGCTCGACAGCAGCGAATATCGGTCGAGCCAGTAGGCGGCCGACTTCCAGACAATGAAGGTCCCGGCGAGTACCGCGAGTTGGATCCGCGCCGCACGGGTCAGACCGGCCGCGTTTCCCGACAGCCGTAGACCCCCGAACAGGTAGTGCGCGGCGAGGTTGGCCAGAAACGCCAGGACGGTGGCGACCAGCAGCCAGTTCACGACAAGTCGATAGAAGGGCAGATCGAAGACGAAGAATCCGACATCGTGGCCGAACTCGGGATCCGATACACCGAAGGATCCGCCATGGATGAACAATTGAACCGTCACCCAACTCGATCGCCCGGCGAGGCCGCAGATAAGGCCTACTGCGGCGGCGATACCCAGTCCGAACCACAACGGCCGCCGAAGCACGATGGCACGATACGGCCGGAGTACATCTTCTTTTCCGGAGCCGGGGAAGAACGGCGGGCGGACGCGAAACGCGAGCCACATAGCCCCGAAAAGCACGCTGCCGATGAACACGGCCAACACGATGAACAGCGACAGCCGGGTCAACAGCAAGGTCAGCCAGACGCCGCGGAATCCCACTTCCCCGAACCACAGCCAACTGACATAGGCACCGACCAGACGCGAAGTAATCAGCAGGAACACGACGAATACCGCGGCGGAAATCAGCAGTATCCGATTGCGGCGAGACAACCGCCGCAGACCAGGGCCACCGCGTGGTCTCATTTCCACTCTCCCGGGCAAGCCGAAAAGCGCACAGCCGACGAGCGACCGTATGGTCTGATACTACCGGGGTGTGATGAAGACCTGACAGCGGTGGACGAATCGGACAGCCTGGGTCTCCTTCACATCGGCGGAACATCCCGCATCGTGCCCGATCAGATGGCCGAGCCAACTCAGCTACACCGCGCGAGCCTCGCACTCAGGCTGATGGGCCCGCTCTCGAGGGTTCAGGAAGCTCCCTGGCCACTCGATGGTCTGAGCCGGAACGTCCGGCGCGCGGATCTGTCCCGCCGGATGCCGCTCGTGGTTGACAACGACTAGATTACGAGTGATCCATCGCAGTACCCGACCGCGCATAGTTGCTGACTGTTCGCTAGCATTTCCCCGGGCCTCGAAATTGCGTTTTCCGACATCGAGATTGTGCGTTCCATGCGTATTCACGAGCAGGAGATACGAGTCGATGAGCATTGGCGAAATAACCGAGCAAGACACCCGTACACCTGAATTCTCCGGACCAGATCACACGCTGACGACATTGCGTGTGAACGGACATTTCTACCCGGTGGCATTGGAGCCGCGGGCGAGCCTGCTCGATGCGCTGCGGGAGTATCTGCGTCTGACCGGCACCAAGAAGGGCTGTGATCAGGGCGCCTGCGGAGCCTGCACGGTACTGATGGATGGTAGGCGCGAATTGTCGTGTCTGACACTGGCACTCAGCGCGGAGGGCCGCGAGATCACCACGATCGAGGGCGTCGCGAACGGAGACCAGCTGCATCCGGTGCAGCGCGCGTTCATTGACCGCGATGGGCTGCAGTGCGGCTATTGCACACCGGGGCAGATCATGTCGGCCATCGCCTGCATCGAGGAGGGGCATACCGACAGCGACGAGGAGATCGCCGAGTGGATGAGCGGCAATATCTGCCGTTGCGCGGCGTATCAGAACATCCGCGAGGCTATCAAGGACGCGCGCGACGACATGGCGGGAGGTGACGCGAAGTGAAGCCCATCGCGTTCGCTCGCGCCGAAACCGTCGACGACGCCATCACCGCTGTCACGGCTCGCCCGAACACGGTATTCCTAGCGGGCGGAACAACATTGGTGGACATGCTGCGAATCGGGGCGATGCAGCCCGATAACGTGGTCGATGTCAACCGGCTCCCGCTCACCGAACTCGAAATCACCGCCGACGGCGGTCTTCGGATCGGGGCGATGGTGCGGATGAGCGAGGTAGCGGCCGATCCTGGTGTACGTGAGCGGTATCCGTTTCTCTCGGTGGCGCTCTGGAAGGGCGCGACGGCGCAGATCCGGAATATGGCCTCGATGGGCGGCAATCTGATGCAGAAGGTGCGGTGTCCAGGATTTCGTGATGTGGCGTTCGCGTGCAACAAACGCAACCCGGGAAGCGGATGTGGTGTGCTCGACGGCCTGCACCGCGGCAACGCTGTCCTGGGCACCAGCGAGCACTGCTTCGCCATGCACCCCTCGGATGTGGCCATCCCACTCACCGCCCTCGACGCTGTCGTTCATGTGCAGGGCCCGAAGGGCACCCGGTCCTTCGCCTTCGACGACTTCTTCCTGATCCCCGCGGACACACCACATATCGAACATCCGATCAGTCCGGATGAACTCGTCGTCCGCATCGATGTGCCCCCGCTCGCCTACGCGACCACCTCGCACTATTTGAAGGTGCGCGATCGCGAATCCTATGAGTTCGCAGCCGCTTCGGCGGCCGTGGCGCTGGATCTGGTCGACGGATCCGTCGCGAATGTGCGCATCGGTCTCGGTGGTGTCGCCACCAAACCATGGCGGGCCCGCATCGCCGAATCCATGCTCATCGGCAGGTCCGCGACCAAGGAGAACTTCGCAATCGCGGCTGCCGCCGAACTCGCCGCTGCCGACGGCAGCAATCCGATGAACAAGTTCAAAGTCACACTCGCGCAACGAACACTGGTGCGTGCCCTCGAGACGGTCACCGTCCAGATCGGGGGCCACAAATGAGCGCGCCCACCGCGCCGAAGCTGGTCGGGCAAGGAATCGACCGGGTCGACGGCCGGGCCAAGGTCACCGGTGCCGCCCGCTACACCGCCGAGATCCCGATGCCCAATGCGGCCTACGGCGTGCTGGTCGGTGCGGAGATCGGCAACGGCACGCTGAGCTCGATCGACACCGATGCCGCGCTGCGCGCCGGCGCCGTCGCGGTCTACACCCACCAGAATCTGCCGAGGGTCGCCACCGTCCCGGTGCTGCCGTCCGCGTTCGGCCATTCGGCGCCGGGCCAGACGTTCTTTCCCATGCAGGACACCACGATCCACTACTTCGGACAACCGATCGCGGTGGTCGTCGCCGATACCTTCGAGGTCGCCCAGCATGCCGCCACTCTGATCGAAGCCACCTACACCGCACAGCCGCCGATGGTCCGCCTGGACGACGGACGGGACCGGCAATACCTGCCGGACAGCATCTTCGCCGGCCTTGTGCCCGCCGCGCAGTCCCGCGGTGATTTCGCAACCGCTGCCGCCGAGGCCGCGCACAGCGTGGACGCCACGTATCACTTCGCGGCCAACCATCACAATCCCATCGAGTGCTCGGCGACCGCAGCGATGTGGGACGGCGACTCGGTCCTGGTGTACGACTCCACCCAGGGCATCGTGGCCAGTCAACTGACCATCGCCGCATATCTTGGTATTTCTCCGAGCAGGGTTCGGGTAGTCGCGGACTACGTCGGGGGTGGCTTCGGCGGCAAAGCCATGATGTGGCCGCACGTCACCCTCGCGCCCTTGGTCGCTCGCGAACTCGCACGGCCGGTGCGCATTATCCTGAACCGAGAACAGATGTTCTACGGCACCGGGCTGCGCGAAGAACAGGAACAGCGCATCACCTTGGTCTCGGATACCGACGGTCGTTGCACCGGCCTGCGCCACCACAAGCTCTCGGTCACCTCCCCGTTCGACGACTGGGCGGAGCTGTCCCTGGAAGTGGCGGGCAAGGCCTATGCGATCGCGAATTGGGAGGGCCGGTATCAGCTGGTCAAGGGCAACACCATGACCCCGACATTCATGCGTGGGCCCGGCGAGGCCTCCGGGATGGTGGCGCTGGAGTGCTCGCTCGACGAACTCGCCGAGCAACTCGGTGCGGACCCGGTGGAGCTGCGTCTACGCAACCATGCCGCGGTGGACCCGGAAAGTGGCAATCGGTGGACTTCCGACGGTTACGCCGAATGCCTGCGGCACGCGGCCGAGCGATTCGGCTGGGGCGCACGCAATCCGGTCCCCGGCTCACATACCGACGGGAACTGGCTGATCGGCTGGGGGGTGGGCACCGCCGGCTATCCGGTCTACGAACCCGGTCAGCCGCAACGCGCACACGCGCGACTGCGATCGGATGGTTCTCTGGTGGTGCAGGCGGGAACACAGGAGTTCGGCACCGGGGTCGCGACCATCGCCTCGCAGGTGGCCGGTGACGCGATGGGAGTGCCGTTCGACCGCGTCCGCGTCGAGATCGGCAGCACCGACTTCCCGAATATCGCTGCGGCGGTGGGTTCGACGGGAGCGGCGATCGTCAGTTCGGCCGTGCACATCGCGGGCACGCAACTGCTCGCGCAACTTGTCTCGATCGCGACAGCCGACGAGGGTTCGCCGCTGCACGGGCGAACCTCCGCGGAGATCGAGGGCGTCGACGGCACGCTTCGCCTGGTCTCCGATCCCTCGATCGGAGAGACCTATTCAGCGGTGCTTCAGCGAAATCAGCTGTCCGACATAGAGACAACCGGCAGTTGGCTGCCCACGCCCGATCCCGAGGCGCACGGAAAACTGAGCTTCGGCGCCCAATTCGCCGAGGTGGCGGTCGATCCCGAGCTCGGGCTGATCCGAGTCCGGCGCCTGGTCGGTGCGTTCGCGCCCGGACGGGTACTCAACGCGAAACTGGCGCGCAGCCAAGTACTCGGCGGTATGAACTGGGGATTGTCCCAAGCACTGATGGAAGGCTCGCTGCCCGACATCCGCGACGGCCGCTGGGCGAATTCCTCGCTGCTGGAATACCTGTTACCGGTCAATGCCGACGCCCCCGCGGTCGACATCTCCTTTGTCGAGTTCGAAGATTCGGTGCTCAATCCACTCGGCGTCAAAGGGCTCGGTGAACTCGGCATGGTCGGCACCGCCGCGGCGATCATCAACGCCGTGCACCATGCCACAGGCCGCCGCATGCGCGAGATCCCACTACGAATCGAGCACCTGCTGTAACCCTGACCCGAATGCCGCCGTCGGTCGAGGACTGGCCGGATCGGGCGTGCCCTCGTCCTTCGGCGAGGGCACGGTGTCGACCGACGCGAGGAAGGAAGCGAGCCTGTGCGCGCGATGCTCGAT
Organism: Nocardia uniformis NBRC 13702; assembly: GCF_001613345.1. Taxonomy (GTDB): domain Bacteria; phylum Actinomycetota; class Actinomycetes; order Mycobacteriales; family Mycobacteriaceae; genus Nocardia; species Nocardia uniformis. The sequence continues at coordinate 14,871 of NZ_BDCE01000051.1, forward strand.
GAGTTGATCAGGCTGCTGCCCCACGGCCCGGTGGCCTTGGCGCGGGTCGTGGATTCGACCGGCGCGGGCCCGCGCGAACCTGGGGCCGCGATGGTCCTCACCACGACGGGCGAGGTCCTGGGATCGATATCGGGAGGTTGCGTCGAATCCGCTGTGCTCGAGTCCGCCGCACAGGTGCTGGAGACCGGGCAACCGGTCACCGACCGGTTCGGCTACGCCGACGGCAACGGCATCGAAGTCGGGCTGACCTGCGGGGGCGAGATGGAGATCTTCTGCCAGCGCCTCGACAGCGCGCTCGGGGACCTGTTTACCGAGGTGCGCGACGATATCGCGGCGGGGCGCCCGGTGGCATTGGCGACCACGCTGGACACCGACGCACACTGGAAACTGTTGCGCCCGGGAGATTGCGAACCCTGGCGCGGCGTCGACCGTGACGCTCGGGCTCTACTCGATGCCGGACGCAGCGGCATTATCTGCACCGACGAGTGCGGTACCGACCCGTCACCGCGCCCGCGAGTGTTCGTGCACACCTTCGCCGCACCCGCGCGGATGATCCTGGCCGGAGCCAATGACTTCGTGCGGGCACTGAGCTGGACCGGCCGCCAGCTCGGTTATCGGATAACGGTGGTCGACGCACGCGAAACCTTCGCTACCCCCGCTCGTTTCCCCGCCGCGCACGAGGTGGTCGTGGACTGGCCGCACCGATATCTGATGGCAGAACTCGCGGGCGGACGGATTGACCGGCGCACCGTGGTCTGCGTGCTCACACACGACACCAAGTTCGATGTTCCGATGCTCGCGGCGGCACTCGGAATACGCGACATCGGATTCGTCGGTGCCCTCGGCTCACGACGCACGCACGCCGAACGAACCGAACGACTCCGGACCGCCGGGGTCACCAGCACCGAACTCGCACGCCTGAAAAGTCCACTGGGCCTGGATCTCAACGCCCACACCCCGGACGAAACCGCGATATCGATCGCAGCGCAGATCCTGGCCGAACGCGGCCACGGGTCCGCCCGCCCGCTCAACGAGGCCCACGGCCCCCTGCACTACTGAGTCCGTTCAGGACCGGTTCTGCGGCTGCCGTAACGATGGCCTGGTCCGGAACCACGCGACAGCGGCGACAATCCCGGGAGGAATGAAATTGATCAGGAGGAACGGGATTTCCTCGGCCACTCCGTAACCCTCGTCGATCACTCCCACCGCCATATTTCCGATGACCAAGGCCAGCCAGACGAGCAGGAAATCCTCGGCGGCGCGATGCATTCCCCTGCGGCCGAAAAGGCTGCCGCACAATAGGAACAGACCGAGCAAGACGAACCCGATAATGATGATGATCGTTGTACGACTCATGGTGGTCCTGTCCCTGGGGTCGGTTGCCATGCGAATTCTGTAGGGTTGATTCGTGTCGAAACCGCCCGCAGCCGAGAAGCCGAAGACCGCTGGGCGCAGCTTATGGTCAGTATCTCTGGCAACGCCGCCCACGCAGTTCTTCACAATCCGGCGCACCCAGTTGTGGCTGAGCTTCCCCCATTATCCGGACACCTGATCTGAGGTGGCGCCTGTCGAGCGCAACCATGCGATGCGACTGAAGGCTAGATACCTCCACCCCGTGAGTGTCGGTTCGCGCCAATGGGGTGGCACATACAGCATCTACAACAACGGCTACCCATCGTGAACTGCAAATTTCCGCTGATATCGAGGTGGCTCGATATTTCCGTCACCGGTCCAGCGGCAGTCACGGTGAGAGGTTCGCGCACCCGAACTGAGAAACGTGTATTGGGCGGGCGTGGTCAGAGATGCACCGGACTCAGCGCGTGGCTACGCTGGCCAGCGATTAGCTCGCGGACGACAGTGTTCGACCGCTGCACAATTCTCAGGCGCAGGTCTCGTCGGCGGCGTTGGTGATGGTGAGGTCGGACGGCAGCGTGATGGTCGAGCCGTCGGAGGTGTCCGATGGGGTGAGGGTGCCGGTGTAGTCGGTACCGAGGATCAGGCCGAGGACACCGGTGGTGCTGGCGGTTTCCTCGAGGGTGGCGTCGGGGACGATCGCGGCGAGTGCCTCGGCGGCGCCCCGAAGTCCAGTGGGAAAGCGGATGACGGTGCTGCTGCTGGTTTCCGGGTGATTGCCGATGGTGCCGATCGTGAAGCCGTAGTCGGCGAGTTCGGCGCCAGTGGTCGACGCGAGCCCAGGTGTGGTGGTGGCGTTGGAGACGCTCACCGTGACCTGACTCGGATCGACGACCGTGTCCTGATCTTGCGTGGGCAGGGCGGCGGCGAGGGTGGTGGTGACCGGTGCGGGACCACGCTTCTCGCCGGGCAGTGGGGTGTCGTCGATGATGGCGCGGAAGATGGCGCGTATGTCGGTGGTGCGGGGAATTTCATTGCCGACCTCGTTGGTGCCGTCGGTGGGGACGGTGAGGAAGGTGACCGCCCCCGCGTCGACCCCTTGCAGCGAGCGGCCGAGGGTGATCAGGTCCTTGGGAGTGACGTTCTCAACGAAGGTCTGGGCGGCGAAGGCGGTGATGAAGCCGTTGAGTTTGGCGGGGTCGAGCAGCACTTTGCCCGACAGCGCGGACCGCAGCAGCGACGACAGGAAGCGTTGCTGGCGTTTGATGCGCCCGTAGTCGCTGGTGGGGTCGCTGAGGATGTGGCGGGCGCGCACATAGTCCAGAGCGGTTGCGCCGTTGATGGTTTGGCGGCCGGCGGTGGGGAGGACGGGACCGAGCAGGTCGTCGATGAGCGGGGTGGGGGTGCAGATTTCGACGCCGCCGATCTGGTCGACCACGGTTTCGAATCCGGCGAAGTCGATGCCGATGAAGTGGCCGATCTTGAGGCCGGAGATCTTCTGGATTACCTTGACCAGGCAGCGAGGCCCACCGAGGGCATAGGTTGCGTTGAGCTTGTCCCCATCTGCAGCGGACATCATCTCGCCGGAGTAGCTGGCGGTCGCGTTGTCCCACACCGGACACACCGGGCGATAGACATCGAGGTCGCGCGGAAAGGAGACGGCGACGACGCGTTGCCGGTTGGCGGGGATGGTGATCAGCATGACGGTGTCGGCGCGGGCACCCTCGACGTCGGTGGCGTTACCGGCGCCCATCTCTCCGTTGCCCCGGCGCGGCTGTCGGTGCCGACGATGAGGAAGGTTTCGTCACCCCGTTGTCCGCCGGGGTCGACGACGTCGGCGGAGTCGGGGTCGAGCGCATCGATGTGGGTGAACCCGTCATCGATTGCGTGCAGGTATCGCCATGCTCCGCCGGTGCCGAGCAACGTCATCACCGACAGCAGCACGACGACACCGCGTCCGGCGGTCTTGGCTCGTCGTGTGCCCGACCGGGTCGCTGCACGACGCCGACGGCTTCCGACATGCGGTGGTCGAGGCGCGGTTGCTTCGGTGGGGACCGGATACTGATCGGTCTCGGCGGTCATCCACGAATCGTTGTCCGGCTGGTGGTGACGTCCGCGTGGGCCAGGTGTCGAATGTACTGGGTGGGTATCGAATTGATCGGCACGTTCCCAGGGAGTGCGGCGGGAATGCCGTCCGGCGGAAGGGCGATCCTCGTCGGTCACGCGTCGTGTACTCCCTGCTGGTTCGCCCCCGACCCGACATGAGTCTTGCCGATCATGGTAACCACGACCGATACCGGCATATCCGCGAGACCGCAGGCACCCTCACGGCATTCGTGCGCGACCCCGGGTTACTACTGCGGTGGCGTCGCGGCGATGAGTTCGGCGACGACAACGGTGATGTTGTCGGGTCCGCCCGCGGCGAGAGCGAGTTCGATAAGCCGGTCCGCGCAGGCATCGATACCGTGTTCGCTCAGCGTCGCCGCGAGAGTGTCGTCGTCGACGACGTCGGACAAGCCGTCCGAGCACAGGAGATAGCGGTCGCCGAAGCTGGTGTCGCGGACCGTGAGCGTCGGTGCCACCTCGGCCCCGGTGAGCGCTTGCATGATCAGCGACCGCCGTGGGTGAGTGGTGGCCCGCTCGGCGGTGATGTACCCGGCATCGACCAGCGACTGCACGAACGTGTCGTCACGGGTCAGCCGCGACAGCGTCCCGTCGCGCAGCAGATAGGCGCGCGAGTCCCCGACATGGGCGAGTCCGAACCTGTTGCCGGAGAACAGCAATGCGGTCAGCGTCGTCCCCATCCCCGCCAGATCCGGTGCGGTGGAAACCTTCTCGGCGATGGCGGCGTTCCCGGCCGCGAGCGCGGCGGCCAACGCGGTACGCGGGTCAGCGATTGGTGCGTCATCGAGGGGTGCCAGCGCCGCGATCATCATTGCTGAGGCCACCTCACCTCCGGTGTGGCCACCCATACCGTCCGCCAATGCCAGCAACCGCGCGCCGGCGAACATCGAATCCTCGTTATTGCCACGGATCAGCCCGCGGTGGCTGCGCGCCGCGGACCGCAACGTGAAACCCATTCCCCCGTACCGTGATCCGAATCAGAGGTTGACGCCGTAGTCGCGGGCGATGCCCGCCAGGCCGGACGCATAGCCTTGGCCGATGGCGCGGAACTTCCACTCCGCTCCGTTGCGGTAGAGCTCGCCGAACACCATCGCGGTCTCGGACGAAGCGTCCTCGGTGAGGTCGTAGCGCGCGAGTTCCGCGCCGTTGCTGCGGTCCACGACGCGGATATAGGCGTTGCGGACCTGTCCGAAGGACTGTGCCCGCGCCTGCGCGTCGTGAATCGAGACGGGGAAGAAGATGTTGGTGATCGTCGGTGGCGTGCCCGCCAGGTCGATGTTGATCACCTCGTCGTCGCCTTCGCCCTCACCGGTGAGGTTGTCGCCGGTGTGCTCGATGCTGCCCTCGGGCGAGCGCAGGTTGTTGTAGAACACGAAATGGCTGTCCGACAGCACCTTCCGGCTCTCTCCGGTGGCCAACGCGCTGGCGTCGAGGTCGAAGTCGGCGCCGGTGGTGGAACGCACATCCCAGCCCAGACCGACCGCTACCGCGGTCAGGTTCGGGGCCTGCTTCGACAGCGACACGTTGCCGCCCTTGGCCAGAGTGACACCCATGATGATTCCTTTCTTGCCCTTCTCGATGTACCGAAATCTTGTTCCGGGTTGCCGGCTTCTGTGGTCCGGCGCTGTCCCCGACGATAGCGTCTCCACGAGAGCTGCGGCGGTAGCGCGCCTGGCGAACTCGCCATGCCCACCGGGCCACTGCGGATTCCCCAGTACATCCGCCGTCGACCGAGCGGTACCGGTGTCGGCGGACGGTACGGGTGTGCCCGGGCCTGTGAGGTGGTGGTCGTCGGTCGCGTCGAGCTGGTCGGCGATGCGCGTGATACGGCGCTGCAGTTCCAGGAGCTCGAGCAAATCCCGGTCCAGGTACTGCCCGCCCGCTCTGTCCGATGCCCGTACCGCTTCGGCTCGCGCATCGAAGATCGCCGCCCGTAATCGCGCCGCCACCGTTCCCCGCACCCCGATCGGTGTCGCGTGCGGTCCCCCCTCGCCGGTCGTCACCTCCCGAACACTACCGGGAAAGGCGGCTATAGGCAGGGATCGTCCACATCGATCACCGAATTCCGCCGCGCGGGAGCAGATTCCGAGTGTCGCCGATTCTCGACGCGTTCTCGGTGCACTGGTGCGGGCGTGACCGCCCGCCGTCGCATCGGTGCCCCAACCACGGTGTCCGGCCCCACGGCTCGACCGTCGACAGCGCCGTCACGAACCCCAGCAAGAGGCTGAATCCGACGAAGCACACCCACGGCTTGGCGTCGGTTCCGGCCAGCTCTGCGGAGCGGTCGCCGGTCACGGCGGCGGAGCAGCGCACCCAGCCGCTTTCCTGCTACCGCCGCGAACACCGGAATGGACACAGCGAGGACGAGTTTCACCAGCACCCACCAGTACCGGATCGGTGCCCATTTAATGCCGCAGACTGGACGAGCCAGCCTGTCCGGCAGTATGGGCCCGCGCTCCGCGCCGTCGACAGTTTCGATCTGCCGTGCTGGTGGCGCTACCCCTCGGCGGTAGTGATGATCGCGCGTAGGGCGGCGAGTTCAGCGTCGAGGGCGGTGCGACCTGCGGCGGTCAGGGTGAGCCAAGTGCGGGGCCTGCCGTGGCCCGTCTTGCGAGTGCTGGTGATCAGGCCCGCGTCGTCGAGAACTTTCAGGTGGCGGTTGAGGTTGCCGTCGGTGAGTTGGAGGGTGTCGCGCAGGGCACCGAACTCCATCGTGACGCCGCTGCGGAGCAGAGCGAGGATGCCGAGCCGGGTGCGCTGGTGAACGATATCGTCGAGGCCGACCGACGGGTGCGGTTCGATCAACGCGACCGCGCCCCGTCAGCGCGGACCATTTCGATGAACGCCGCGAGTGCGGCGGTGGCACCGACCACGAACGCGAGGATCGCGTAGCCCTCAGCCGGCTCGGTTATTGCGACGGTCACCGCGGCGATGATGGTCACGGCGGAGAAGGCGGCGGCCCCGATCGAGCGCATCGCGATCGAGAACACCCCGAATCCGATGCCGATGACGAGCCACGGGGTCGCTACTGCCCAGTTTCCGTCGACGAGCGCGCCGAACAGCATCGTCCCGGTGAGCATTGCGAGACCGGTCAGCCCCAGCACCACACCGCGGGTATCCGGGATCTGGGCGCGACGGGTGAGGAAGTACCAGGACGACGCGATCGTGGTGAGCGGAGCGACGATCAGCCAGTACCAGCCGGGACTCCCGCCTTCCAACGCGATCCCGGCGGGAACCGACGCCAGCACGGCCACCGCGACACACAACAGGGGGAACCAGGCGGGCGACGCCATTCGCCAGCCGCGCGCAGTGAGTCGCTCGATATCGCCGAGGAGCTGCCGGGCGTCGGCGGCATCGGGATAGCTTTGCGATGCAGAGTTCATGACATATACTCTGCATCGCAAAGCGAACTCCGTCAAGGCACCGGACCTCCGGTGATCGGGCTTGACGGCGAGACTCGTCGGACGCTGCCTCTGTGCCGCTTCGAGGTCCGGAAGCCTCGCAGGATCGGCGGAACATGAGTGGTGCTGTTGTCCAGATGCGAACCCCGCAGATCAGGTGCGCGTCGCCGCTGTGTTGGACACCACCTGGCCAGAAGTCTGGACACCCGGCGAACTCTTTCTTGCTCGAGATCGGGCTGTTCGGGTAGAACGTCGCCGTTATCGCTCGGCCACGAATCGTCCGAGTTGCGGCACCGCTTCGCCGGGATGTTTGGCCTGAAATCCTTCACCGATCGCCTGCATCTTCCAATCCCCGCCCGCGCGAAAGACTTTCGCCATCGCCATGGCGGTGAACGGCATTCCGCCGGTGAGTGAATAGCGGGCCAGCTCGGCGCCGGTGGTCTCGTCCACCAGGCGGCAGTAGGCATTGCTGACCTGTTCGAAGGTCTGCCCCTGATACGACGTGACGGTGAAGAGCAGGGTGGTGATGTGGGGCGGGACGCGGGTGAGGTCGACCAGGATGACCTCGTCGTCGCCCTCGCCCTCACCGGTCAGGTTGTCGCCCTGGTGGCGGATGGATCCGTCCTTGGAGATGAGCTGCCCGTAGTAGGCGACGTCGCTGAGGTTGTGGTTGGCGAACATGGCGACCCAGGCGTCGAGGTCGATGTCGATGGTGCGACTGCCGAAGAATCCGCTCTTCTTCACCGGATCCCAGCCCAAGCCCATCCGGATCCGGGTGAGCGCGACACCGCCCTCCTTGCGCAGTGTCACCCGCTGGCCCTTGACCAGGCTGACCGGACGGCCTTTGGCCAGGCTGACCTCACCCGCCGGTTGCGGCGCGGAGTGCGGGCCTGCGGGCGGATACCCGGCCGCGGCACCAGGGGGCGGCGGATATCCCGGCCCGGGGTTCGGGGGGTGTCCGGTCGGCGGCGGATAGGCCGCTGCGGGCGGGTAGGGCGGGGGTTGCGGCGCAGCGGCCGACGGCGGATAGTTCGGCGGCTGCGAGGGGTAGCCGGGTGGCGACGGTGGTTGCGCAGGAGGCGGGGTGCGCGGTGCGGCGGGCGGCGGTGCGGCGTCGTCGACGCTCACACCGTGGTCGGTGACCAGCGCGGCGAATCCGCCCGCGTAACCTTGGCCGACCGCGCGTACCTTCCACCCGCCGGCTCGCCGGTACAGCTCCAACGCGATGACAATCGATTCGGTCTGCAGACCCTCGATCCGATACTCGTAGAGCCGATTCCCGGACCCATCGGCCACAAACGCCGACGGTGGGGCCATCCGGCCGAAGGGCACGGTCGGGTCGTCGAGGGTGATCACCGCGCGGATCTGGTCGATGTCGGCGGGTACCTGATGCAGTGACACCGCCAGGGCGGCGGGTTGCCCCGGCGTTGTCGGCTGCAACCGCACGCCCGGACCATTGGGCTGGTTGAAGAAGACGAAGTCGGCGTCGGAGCGCACTTTTCCGCGTTCGGTGACCAGTAGCGCGGACAGGTCGGCGGCGGCGGCGACCTGCACCGAGATCACGACATCGGTAGTGCCCAGTGGACCGTTCTGTCCCTTGGCGAGTGTTGTGGACACAGACCTTCCCTCACGTGTCGAAGCTGCTGCCTGCCACTCTACGAGGCGCACCGCGAGCACCCGAACAATGACGGGCCGAGTATGACGCCCACCGGCATGATTGCAGCAGCAGCGGATCATCTAGCGCGGCAGACGCTCTCGCGGCGCGAGCAGCGCCAGCAACGCGACGACCAGGCCGCCGCCAAGGAGATACAGCCCCCACGCCCTGGTGAACAGGTGCCGGTAGTAGTCGCGCAACTGCTGGTCGAACTGCGCGTTCAATCGCCACGAGAGCGCAGCGAGCCCGGCCAAGCCGGTGAGCACACCCAGCCAGGCCAGCGTGCGCGAGCCGACCAGGGCGGCCACCAGGACCACGATCGCCGCACCGAGCACAGCCAGTGTCAGGGAGGTGTGGAAAGCGGCGGGTTGACTGCCAATTCGGTCGAGGGTGAGGTCGGGCGCGAAACCGTGACGCAAGTCGGCGAAGCGGACGTCCCGCGCCCATGCGCACGAGCGTCGGCGCCAAGACAAATCCGGTGCGGGTGTCGATCGGGTCATCGGTGTGGCGGCGGGACCGCGACGCATACTTGGGACGTGCTCGGTAGCAACGGGTTTCGTGGTCGCCGCCAGGTCCTGGCGGCTGGGGTCGGGTCGGTATCGTGTGGACGTGCGAGATTTCGGTGTGGGTTTCACCTATCTCCTGAGCGGGCAGCGGTGGGTGGCCCGACATGGGCGCCAGTATGGTTTCGGACTGTTGCCGGGTCTGATCACACTGGTGCTGTATGTTGCGGCGCTCGTCGCGCTCGCTGTGTGGGGCTACGACTTGGCCTCTGCCATTACGTCATTCGCCGACGACTGGCCCAGCCCATGGCTGGGATTGTTCCGGGGATTCGTCACCGCGCTGCTGTTCGCACTGGCGCTGCTGCTCGCCGTGCTGAGCTTCACCGCGGTGACACTGCTGATCGGTCAGCCGTTCTACGAGGCACTCTCGGAGCGGGTCGATCGATCGGTATCACCGGATGGCACGGCACCGGAATCGGGACTACCGCTGTGACAGGACCTGTGGATATCGGCCCGCGACAGTCTCCGAATACTGGTACGCGCCGCGCTGTGGGGTGTGCTGTTGTTGGCGCTCGGTTTCGTGCCCGTCCTCGGGCAGACCGTGATTCCGGTGATCGCGATACTCGTGACCGGATTCTTCCTCACCGAGGAGCTGACCGCCATCGCGTTGACGCGCCGCTCGATCGCGTTGCGTGAGCGGCTGGCGCTGCTGCGCTCGCGCAAGATGCTGGTCTGGGGCTTCGGAGCACCGCTGGCCGCCGCCTTCCTGGTCCCGGTCGTCGCGGTGTTCCTCATGCCGGGCGCGGTGGCGGGAGCCACGCTGTTGGCCCGCGACCTGCTGAACGAACACGACCGCGACGAACCCAGTGAGAGCGCAACGCCGGACGCAACCCCCGACGATCAGGTGCTCGATCAGCGGGGGTAAGGCATGGTGGTGCCATGAGAATGCTCGCGCCACCGGTGGTCCCGAGGCCGGGCTCACCGTCGCTCTCGGTGCGCGGGCGGGTTCCTACTGCATCGCGAAGTGCAACAGCGCCTGCATATCTCCTTGCTTGACCTTGCCCTTGCGGTCGAGGACTTCCAACTGCCAGTTCGGGCCGTTGCGGACCGCACGGCAGATGGCATTGGCGTTGTCGGTACCCAGCAGCGACGGCCAGATGTCGGCGACCTGCTGGGTGCTGCCGCCGGTGGCGTCGTAGATCTTGAACGAGATGTTGTTGGCCTTCTCGAACGAGCTGCCCTTCTTGAACGCGGAGGCGACGAACACGATGGACGTGATCGGGGTCGGCACATTCGCGAAGGTGACGTGCACCGTTTCGTCGTCCCCGGAGGCCGCCCCGGTCTGCTCGTCGCCGGTGTGAGCCACCGAGCCGTTGCCGAGCGGGTCGAGGGAGTCCAATCCGGCGAACCGCACCGGCTCGGCGCCCTGCATGAGGATGGCGATCAGATCGAGGTCCACGCCCTTCTTGCGGCGTGCGATGCCGAGCAGCCCGCCACTGGTTCCGGCGGAGGGATCCCAGCTGACGCCGACACTCATCTTGGTGATCCCGGTGAGATCCGCAGCGCCATCTTCTTTTCTGAGCGTAATCACAATCCACAGCCTACCGGCGATTTGTACCACGGTGCAGCACAGCAATTCCCACAGTTCGGCCCTGCGGTACGCATGCTCATTCCTTGAAAAGGCTTGGGGTGCACTGGATTAGAATCACCCACCGGAATGCCATGGACGTAATCGCGTGAGAGCGAATGGTTCGATCCGGGACCTCGCATGGGCTGCGCTGGTCCCGGATCGAGTCCTGTTACGCGGCGGTGGTCTCTTCGTCGACGATGGGGAGCAGGCGGTGAAGGACGTCGTCGAGGGTGACGAGCCCGATCAGTGTTCCGGCATCGGCGGCGGTGACGATCGCGATATGGTTGCGCGTCTCGCGCATGATGCGCAACGCCTCGTATACGGGCACCGCGGTGGCGAGTGTCAGCACCGGGCGCATCAGGTCCCGAGCGGTGGTTGCGTTCGGTGCGCGCAGGCTGTCGCGAACGTGCAACACGCCCTCGACGGCGTCACCGCCGCGCACGAGCAGCCGTAGGTGACCCGTGCTCCGTGACGAGTCCTGGATAGCGGACACGTCCGCGTCCGGAGCGACAGCCGAGGGTGTGGTGTTGGGGCGCACGATGTCGCCCACGGTGAGTGCTTCGAGTTCGAGCGCGGCGGTGAGGTTTCCGCGGTAGCGCTCATCGAGGGTGCCAACGGTGGCGGAGTGCTCGATGAGGTGCCGCAACGCGGCCGGGTTCTGTCCGGACTCCACTTCGTCGACCGGGGTGACCCCGACCTTCCGCAGGCACCAGTTGGCCATATTGTTCAGCGCCACCAGCAGCGGGCGGGTCGCCCACATGAACGCCCGCATCGGCAGCGCCAGCAGGATGGCCGATTTCTCCGGATGCGCGATGGCCCACGACTTGGGCGCCATTTCACCGACCACGAGGTGCAGGAATGTCACCACGAACAGCGCGAGCACGAATCCGGCCGCGTCGGCGATCCACAGCGGCGCGCCGAGGGTTCCGATCGCCGGGGTGAGCCAGTGGTGCACAGCGGGTTTGGTGATCGCGCCCAACGCCAGGGTGCACACGGTGATGCCGAGCTGGGAACCGGCGAGCAGGACCGATAGCTCGGAGGCGCTGCGCAGTGCGGCGCGGGCGGGGGCGCTGGTGGCGGCGGCATCCTCGAGCCGATGGCGGCGGGCGGCGATGAGCGCGAACTCCACCGCGACGAAGAATGCGCTGGCGGCGATCAATCCGATCGTGATCGCGGCGACAACCCAGGGGCTACTCATCGACAGTCGCCTTCTGCTCGGCGTGCACGGTCACGAACACCTGCGACGGCACCCGCTTGTCCAGCTGCCGCACCTCGGCGGTGATCCAGCGCCGGGTGGGCGGGTGATCGGTGAGCAAGTCGGCGGTATCGGGTTCCAGGTCGATCTCCACGATGTCGCCGACCGCGGGCAGGTCGCCTCGTCGCGAGATCGCCAATCCGGCGAGTGTTTCGTAATCTCCTTCGGGCAGTTCGACATCGAGCCGACGCGCGACCTCGTCCAGGTGCACGTCGCCGGCGATCAGCCAGCCACCGTCGGCGGCCACGATCTCGCCCCCGGTTTCCGGGTCGTCATGCTCGTCGGCGATCTCCCCGACGAGTTCCTCGGCGATGTCCTCGACGGTGACCACGCCGGCGAAGCCACCGTATTCGTCGATGACCAGCGCCATCTCCTCCTTCGCGGCGGTGAGAGCGGCGACCACGTTCGGCAGCGACATGGACTCCGGCACCAGCACCGCGGCCCGGGCTCGCTGTCCCGCGGTACCGCTGGTGGTGTCCGCGCCCAGCAGGTCGTGCAGGTGGATGATGCCGTGCAGGTCGTCGCTGGTGTCGCCCACCACCGGATAGCGGGTATGTCCCGTGCTCATCCGTTCCAGCACCTGTGTCAGCGGCTCGTCCATCGCGATCGTGTCGACTCGGGAACGGGGGATCATCGCGTGTTCGGCCGTGGCCGTGGGGAAGTCGATAATCCGGTCCAGCAGTGTCGACAACTCCACGGGCAGTTCACCCGCGTCACGGGAGGCGGCGACGATGTGCTCGAGGTCGCGCGGGGTGGCCGAATGTTCGACGTCGTGGACCGGTTCGATCCGTACCGCGCGCAGCAGCACGTTGGCGGCCTGGTCGAAAAGCCAGATGAGCCAACCGAACATCTTCAGGTAGAGGGTGGTCGACAGGGCGAGCCGTCGAGCCATCGGTTCCGGGCGGGCGATGGCGAGGTTCTTCGGGAACAGCTCCCCGAAGACCATCTGCACGACGGTGGAGAACGCGACCGCCAGCACAGCGCCGACCGCGACACCCACCCCGGTGGGGATACCGACACCGCCGAGCAGTTCGCCCAGACCGCGACCGATCAGCGGTTCGGCGACATAACCCACCAGCAGGCCGGTAACGGTGATACCGAGCTGGGCGCCCGAGAGCATGAACGAGGTCCGCCGCGTCACCGCCAGCGCGCGACCGGCAGCGGCGTCACCCGCCTCGGCGCTAGCCTTCAACCGGGAGCGGTCCACCGCCATGTAGGCGAATTCCTGGGCGACGAAATATCCGGTCAGCGCGGTGATGAGCAGAACCACCAGAACACCGAGAGCGATACTCAGCACAGTCAGCACGACCACGCTCCCTTCGCGATTCCGGGGCCGTGATCAGCACGGGGCTGGCTGGGTTTTCGATATTTGCGCGATGCGCGTTTCATCTGCTCGCTTCGGTCCAGTGAATGAATTCTTGTGTCGCAGAATAGGGCATTGGCCGTGTATCACCCGAAGGTAGGCGAGAGTGTCGTCGCTCACCGCCGGGTGCGGTCGCTCAGCGTCCGGCAAGCCACGACCGACAGGAATCGATCCCTCACGGCGTACCGGTGGAGTACGGCGTCAGACGGTGCCGCCGGAAGTCCTGGGCGATGGTCAGTCCGGACGCACCGGGTTCCCCTTCCGCAGGGTGGATGCCCACACAGTAGACAACCGTTACAGGGCTGCTGTCAGTTCGTGGTCGGCACACCAGGAAGCGGCTGCCGCTGGGACCGGCGGCGTCGGATCCGCCAGCGTCCCACGGCAAATCCCGCGGCAGCGATCACTACGACAGCGATGATCGCGCCGATCAGTGACGCACCCCGGAATCCCGGCGCGTCGACATCGAGAATGCGTTCACCCGCGTGCGCACCATTACCGTCGCCCATCACGATCGCGAGCGTCATCAGATTGGGGAGCGCGGCCACAATTGCCAGCGTTGCGGCCACACCCGCGAGGATTCGCCCGTGTCGGCGGCGCCACACCAGCGGCATCAGCGACAGCAGCAGCAAAGGGATGGCCGTGCACAGGATTCCGAAGGTCAACCCCCAGCCCGTGCCCTTGGCGATACTGCCCTGCGACAGGTCACCGATGCGCTGTCCCCACCAGCGCGGAACGAACGCGGCCAGAACGAAATACAAGGAGACCAGCACCACGGCCACCGCTACGAGAGCGATAATCCGCGTGCGCCACCTCGCCACCGAAGATCCGGAGTCGGCAGGTACCACGTCGTTGCGGGCGGTCATGGCACACAGCCTATCCGCACTGCTGCGGATTCATCGAGGCGTCGAACTCCTCCCGAACCGGTTGATGCCGTGATCGATTCGCCGTCGAATGATCGGAACATGCACACGTAGAGGATAGCGACTTCGGCTTCGAACGGATCCGGTGAATTCTGCTGCGGTAGAAGCAGTCCGGGATGAAGGCGCACGCATTGCATTCTGGCGCACGGCAATAGCCAGGAATGGTGTATGGGCGGCGGTTGGGTAGCTCACCGCTCGCCACCCACCCCGATCCACGCTCGAAATCTCGTAGCGCCATACCCGTTGCCGCCCTTGCGATCGCTGCCCGGATACGTACCATGGCTATCCATGTGGATAGGAAATCATCCAAGTGGACAGTCGAGAGTTTCCGTCGAACACCCAGAGGTTCCGGCTCGGTTGTTGTTTCTCGACAACCTGAAGGTATTGCTGATCGTGTTGGTGATCGGGCTGCACGCGGCCCAGCCCTACGGCCCCGCCGACTGGTGGTATGTCGAGGGAGACGCCGGATTGGACTGGCTGCCCGGTCTCACCGCGATGGTGGGGACGTTCTTGATGAGCCTGTTCTTGTTCGTCTCGGGCTATTTCGTGCCGTCGGTGTTCGACCGGAAGGGCGCACGCGGGTTCCTGCTCGATCGCTTCACCCGGTTCGGACCACTGATTCTGGTCGGGTTCTTCGGCATCGTCGCGGTGCTGATGTACGCGTACTACACGAACTTCCGCGGCTATCCCCCGATGACGTTCCCGTCCTACTACTGGGACGTCTACCTGGGCCAGGGTGAGCAGCCCGCCGATTGGTCGGGTCCGATCTGGCCCGACCGACAGTTCGGGCATCTGTGGTTCATCCAGCATCTGCTGGTCTACTCGCTGATATACACCCTGTGGCGTTGGGTATCGGCGCGGTCCACCACGACGACGTCTCGAGTAGCCGCCCCCGCGCCGCCTGGCACCCTCGCCATCGTGGGATTCATCGGATTCCTCGCCGCGCTGACGTTCATGATCCGCCTCCGCTACCCCGTCGACACCTGGGTGCCGCTGCTGGAATTCATCCAGGCCGAGCCCGCCGACCTTGCCCACCAAGCGTCGTTCTTCTTCCTCGGCGCACTCGCATAC
The DNA here is from genome assembly GCF_001613345.1 of Nocardia uniformis NBRC 13702. Taxonomy (GTDB): domain Bacteria; phylum Actinomycetota; class Actinomycetes; order Mycobacteriales; family Mycobacteriaceae; genus Nocardia; species Nocardia uniformis. The sequence goes on from NZ_BDCE01000051.1 coordinate 30,145, forward strand.
CGGCGCGGGTGGCTCACCGCGATACCCGCTACCACCGGATACCGCTGGCTCGCAGTGGGAACAGCCCTCGCGACAACGAATGTCATAATCCATCGGCAACTGGCAGAGGTGTACGCCGCTGGTGGACCGACCATGGGGTCGCTGATCTGGTCAGTGGTGGAAACGGTGATGTGCGTATCGTTGTCGATCGGGCTCATCGTGTTGTTCCGTGAACACGCTCGCCGATCCTCCGGCCTGCTGCTGGGCGCGGCGGCACTCACGTTCACCGTGTACCTGATCCACGTACCGATTGTCGTCGCACTGCAATACCTCGCGGCGGCGGTGGCATTCGGACCGCTACCCGCCGTCGTCGGAGTGAGCGTCCTCGGTGTGGCCGTAAGCTTCGCCCTGGCATGGCTGATCAAGAAGACGCCGTACCTGAAACGCCTACTGTAGCAACAACCAACGCACCCGAGGGAGCCAGCGGATCCATGACCCCGCGCGAGGATGCCGATCTCACCGCCGCGGCGCGCATCCGCCGCACCGCCTTGCGCCTGTTCGCCGAAAACGGATTCGCCGCTACCAGTCTCCGCCAGATCGCCGCCACCGCGGGCGTATCCCACGCCCTGGTCCGCCACCACTTCGGATCCAAGGACGGACTCCGCCGAGCCGTCGACGAGGACGTCCTCGACCACTTCGACCACGCGATCGCCGGGCTCGATCCACATGCCGGCCAGCAGGACCTCCTCATTGCGTTCGGCGACGCCACCGCACAACTATTCGGCGCAGACACCGTTCGCCGCGACTACATCCGCCGCTCGCTCCTGGAAACGGGCCCGCTCGGCGCCCACCTGTTCACACGCCTGCTCGACGGCACCCGCACCCACCTCGCCCGCCTGCGTGAAAAGCCCACCGAGCAGGACGACCGCTGGGCCGCATACCAGATACTGTTCCTCATCCTCGGCCCGATGCTCCTGGAGCCGGTCATGCAGCAGACGCTGCCTGTCCCGGTCTTCGACCCCGACGTCATCGCCGACCGCAGCCGCGCGAACCAGGCACTCCTGCGGCACGGACTGCTCTCCGGACACCGCTAGCGTTTCCGCGAAGTACCGCCGGAGCTGTACGACTGGCCCAATCTCGACGCTCGGGCGGGGCATCGAGTCACGGTCGGTGGTGTCATGCGGGCGATCGCCGCTTTCTGGGGTATCGATAGACCATGGGCGAGTACTGGCAGGATGCCGTGATCGATTCCATGACGGGTTGTCTGGCTCAGCGCGCTCGACGCTCTCGTCGTCCTCGCCCGGCGGCTGAGCCTTTGTGAGATCGCTATCGGTTTGCTCCAACCCGCCCGGGCACCGCAACTCGGTGGCGGGGTTCAGTTTTCGGCGACCACGATCACGCTGTCCAACGCGGACAGGGTGATCGTGGCGTCCTTGGGCGGGTTGAGGGTGACGCCGTAGGCCGGTGGCTGGTCCGCGCGGTGGTGCAGCCGGTAGCCGATCGCCGCCTCACCGCGCAACCGCGCGGCATGGACGATGGTGGCGAAGTCGACCTTCGCGTCGGTGGTGACGTAGTCCGGGGCGGGTTTGAGGTAGATCTCCGAGCCGCTGGGATCGAACAGGTCGGTGAACACTGCTTGCAGATGGCGGTTCTCGGCGAGCTGGGTCAGCAGCAGGCTGATCAGTTTGCTGCTGACGATGAAGTCGTCGGCCTTGGTGACCTGCGCGATCTCCCGGTTGGTGTCGTCGTTCATCTCGGTGACGATCGAGTACGGGTCGCCGATGTGGACTTCGATGTCACGCAGATGCAACAGGGTGACCAGGGTTCGGTCGTCGGCGTGGTCCTCCTCGAGCGTGTCGTCGGTGAGCACGATGACGTGCTGGTAGCTGCCCGGGTTCAGCGCTTCCAGCGAGCGTCGGCTGGTCGGCTCGCAAACCCGGTAGCCGACGGTCAGGTTGGCGCGCGGGCTGGCGGTGACCTCGTCGGGAGGGGGGTGCGGGGCGGCGATGTCGAGCACCGACCCGGGCGGGACGTACTCGTCGAGCAGGCCGAGAATCCAAGAGCCGCGCGAATTCCAGCCGACCAGCAGGGTCCGGTCGGGTACGGGTGCGGGTGCGTGGTCGGGGACGGTCACCAGGGCCGCGGTGACCACCGGGACCGGCTCGGTCGCCAGCTTCACCAGCAGATCGCCTTCGGCGAGCAGGATGATCTGGTCGTCCGCGGCGATCACGGTGTCCATCGGCGGGTTCACCGAGACTGTCCCGTCGGAGCGTCGCAGTCCCAGCGGGCAACCGAGGTCATAGGCGCTCAGCGCGTCACCATAGGTGCACCCGGCCAGGGTGGGCTCGGCCCGCAGATAGATTCCGTTGCCGGCGAAGTCGAGCAGGTCCGTGCACACCGTGGACAGACCCGACTGGCGATGCGACTGCACCACGATCCGTACCGTGATGTCCTCGGCGTCGATCACCAGTGTGTCCGCGTCCGCGGCCAACCGGGCCGCGGCCAGGTTCTCCGACTGCTGTACCGCGGCCACCACATGCGGGCGCCGGGCCGGCCACGACCGATTGTTCAGCAGCAGTAAGGCTTTGATCACGTCGATATCGGCGTCGTCGCCCGTCGGCGGCAACACAATGATCGCCTTGGCGGTGTCGAGGCTGACCAGGTCCAGATCGATCCGCTTGAGCGGGCTGCCCGACCGGCAGGTCACCCTCGTCCGGCCGGTGTCACCGACCCGGGCACGAATCTGATCCTCCATATCGACCTTGTCCCGATCGGCCAGGATCACCACGTTCGAGCGGCGGGTGCCCTTGTTCGCGCCGACCAGTTCGGACACCACGGTGAACACCTGATCCGACCAGCCCAGCACCACCGTATGCCCGGCCACGATCAGTGGCGCCCGGCCCTTGCGCAGCTGCGCGATCCGCTGTTCCATACCGGTCACCAGCACACCGATCAACGAACTGACGATGAAGACCCCGCCGAGCGTCACAGCCAGCATCAACACCAGAAACGGCACGCTGAACACGGTCGCGTCGTCGCCGCCCATCGTCCCGGGATCAAGCGTGCGCAGCAAACTCATCCACGCCACACCCACCCAGCCGCCCTTGACACCCTCAACATCAGCAGGCGCCAGCAGCGCGGCCAGAACCGTGACCACCGTGATCAGGGCCAACGACGCCAAACCCAGCCAGCCGATCAACGCCGGAGTCCCGCGATCCATCGTCCGGTCGAACCAGAATCGCAGCCGGTCCCGCCCCCTGACCCTGGCCACCCGCACCCCCCACCTCACAATCCCGGCAACCCGTCGCAGACGACCGTAGCTGGCAGCAGCGAATCATGCACCACCAACCCAACATTCACATCCAGCCCCACGACGGCGCGAGTACGCGCAGTGGCGATGCCCAACCATGAGTGCTCATCAGCCAACTGCCCGCGAAGATCGTCGCAACGCCTACAGGCCGCACGGTCCACACACAACACTCGCTGGCGCGGCCTGGTGGGGCCGACCCGCCGCATTCCGCGACGGGCGCTCCAATTCATTGGGGCTACCCGCTGGAATCTCGCCTCGAGTCCGCTCCGGTCGGCGGTCGAACCCTCGCAAGAAACCGCGGACAGATTCGGCTTACCGCCGCGACGTTTCCCGCAGTGCCTTCTTGGCGGCTTCCTGCACCCGGTCTATCTGTCCGGTGTAATTGCCCTTAGTCTTCTGATCCGCCAAATCGCCGACTTTGTCCACCAGTGGTTCGAGTTTGTCGGCGTGTTGTGCCCCGAGATCGGCGGCTTTGCTTGCCACGCCCTTCAGCTGGTCGAACAAACCCACGATCGGCCTCCTTGAATCCAATTGCACTCCGAGACAGCTTATCTCGCACCGCGTCGGGTGATCACTCGGAGCCTCCGGCGGGGATGAGGTACGGGTTTGGTTCCGAATTCCTTATGGTGGCATTGGATTTCGACTCAGGCCTCGGTCCGTTCGGGTGAGCGATGCTGGTCGCCTACGGTCCTGGTGTGGCGTAGACATGGATAACGGGGTCACCGGTCTCCGGTTCGGCGAGTTCATCGATCGGGCCGGACCGTTCGGTTGGCGGGTCGGGACTCCAGGCCGCCACGACACCGGGTACCTGGTCCTCGACCACATAGGTGGCACGGGTGTGTACCGGCGCCCCGGGCCGTTGCACGTAGGGCACGATCCGAAAATCATTGCGCCACAATCGCGAGTCCACCTCGACGCGGACGTAGCCGCGCTGGGCGTTGAAGAACTTCAGATCCGGGTTGGCGGCCAGCAGGCGCCGGCCGTGGCCGTAGGTGTCGACACCGTCGCCGCCGCTGGTCACCGAGGTGCCCGTGAACTCGCTGCCGACCACGGGTGATTCGGGGTCGGTGTGGTCACGTCGCAGGTCGGCGGCGTAGTTCTCGTGCCGGTCTCCGGTGATGACCACGAGATTGCGCGTCCCGTGATCGGTCGCTTCGCCGAGTATCGTGTCGCGGTCGGCGGTATAGCCGTCCCAGGCGTCGGTGGACACCACGGTGGCCGGGCCGGGGTCATGGTCGGTCTGCGCCATCACCACCTGATTGCCGATGATCTGCCAGCGGGCGTGCGATCGGCGCAGGCCCTCGATCAGCCAATCACGTTGTGCGCCACCGAGGATCGAGCGGTCGGTGCGGGATCGGCGGGCGCGGTCGGTGGTGAGGGTGCCATTGAGGCTCGCCTGTTTGCTCCGGTACTCGCGGGTGTCGAGCATGGTGATCTCGGCGAGATCGCCGTACCGGTAGCGGCGGTGCAGCCGCATGGCGGGTCCCGTGGGCAACTGCGCGATCCGCAGCGGCTGGTGTTCGTACATCGCCTGGAAAGCGGCGGTGCGGCGGCGGAACAGCGGCGGAATGATGTCGATATCGAAATCCAGGCCGGAGGTTCCGCCTGCCCAGTTGTCGTCGACCTCGTGGTCGTCCATGGTCACCAGCCATGGGAACAGCGCATGGGCGCGCTGGAGCGGGGCCTCGGCCTTGGACAGCGCATATCGCAGCCGATACCCGGAGAGGTCGCGGGCTTCGGGCCGCAGGTGCGATTCCACTACTCGGCCGGTGCGATGGCCGGAGACCGCGTCTTCGTAGATGTAGTCCCCGAGATGCACCACCAGATCGAGAGCCTCGGCGGCGATATGTTCATAGGCGGTGTAGAAGCCGTCGTTCCACGCTTGGCAGGAGGCGAAGACGAATCGCAGTCGCGCCGGACTCGCGACGAGGGCTGGTGCGGTGCGGGTCCGCCCAATAGGCGAGATCGCCGAACCCGCCCGGAACCGGTAGAAATACCAGCGATCGGACCGCAATCCCGATACCTCCGGATGCACGCTGTGTGCGAGTTCCCGAGTGGCGACCGCTTCGCCGCGACGCGCGGGCCGTCAGCTCGGGCACGTGCCCGGGTCGAAGGTCACGAGCTCTACTACGTCGACCGCGCCCCACCCTGGCACCGGATAGCTCACCGATCCTGGACCGCCTTGTCAGCTGAATCCGTGTCGAGGAGTCGATTTCAGCAGAAAGCCCCAGCGTCTCCACCGGGGCTGACCTGCATCTTCTGTCGGGCTGACAGGATTTGAACCTGCGACCACTTGACCCCCAGTCAAGTGCGCTACCAAGCTGCGCCACAGCCCGCCGCACTCGCTTGCGCGGGTGCTCGACGAGATTACCGCACTACCCCCCGTCTGGACCAAATCGCGAGGATACCGAGGTGGGTCGGGCTATTCGGGTGGGGTGGAGTGCCGACCGGGCGGGCAGGTGGTGCGTCCTGCGCTCTCCCGCCCGGTCGGCGGGTTCCGCCGCAGGCCGGACCTCGCCTGCCGGCTGGGTGTGGGGTAAGGGGGCACCTCAACCGGTGGGCGGTGCGTGCGGCGGAGTGCGTCTGGTGGGCGGTGGGGATATACGGGGCAGCACCGCTCGCCGGACACACGATCTCGGGGACTTCGACTGTTGGTTAGCTGGTCTGTGTTTCACGCTATTCGGCGTGGTGGGCGGGGCGAGGGTTCATCGGAGGTTGTCTGGATACCTCACCAGGTGATGGACACGGCGTGGTGAGTGGGCACAAGAGTGGGTGAAATACATTCTTGCCGAGGCAATTTGGACGGCATGGGAGGCTCACTCCCCCGCGACGCCGAGGGCTCCGGCCATGGTCTGCCAGGCGGGGCCCAGCTGGGCGGAGAAATCCGGCCAGGCGTGTAGACCGGTGGGGGTGTATTCGACGGTCGCGGGGATGTCGAGTTGGGCCAGGCGGTCGGCGAAGCGGGCGGTGCAGTCTCGGGCTCCGGCTTCCAGGGCCACTCCCCCGCCCGCGGTGCCGAGGGCGTCGAGGATGTCCGGGGATTGGGCGATGGAGATGAGGTCGGGGACGCTGGGGAAGCCGGTGGCGGCGGAGAGGTAGATGGCGGTCCCGCGTAGGGATTCGGCGCCCAGGAGGCTGTCGTGGGCCATCCATTCGGGGGAAGTGGGTGGGCCCCAGAGGTTTTCGACATTGCCGCCGCGGGAGCCGACAGTGATGCGGGTGACGGCGCGGCCGACTTCGTCCGCGGTGGAATAGCATCCGCTCATTCCGGCGACGGCCCGGTAGCGGCCGGGGTGGCGTTGGGCGAGCATCATCGCGCCCTGGGCGCCCATGGAGACGCCCGCGATGGCGCGGCGGCCGCTGCTGCCCAGGTGTGCCTCGACAATGGGGGGAAGTTCTTCGGTGAGGAAGGTTTCCCAGCGGTTGAGGCCGAGCTTGGCGTCGTAGCGCTGCCAGTCGCTGTACATGCTGCCGACACCGCCACTGGTGAGGACCACATCCACCGGCTTGTCCGCGAAGAATTCGCGCGCGCCGCCCTTGGTGATCCAGTCGGAGGTGGGCTGAGCTTCCACACCGTCGAGCAGATACAGGGTCGGGCGCGGCCCCGATCCACTGCCGACGAGCACATCGACCGGAACCACCCGTCGCATGGCGGCCGAGACGATATTCAGCCGCTCCCAGCCCTCACCACGAAATTCGGTGGACGCCAGGTGGGTTCGCAGCACGGTCGGTTCGGCGACCGGCGTCGGCTCCGGCCACACCATGGGGGCCACGGCTATCGGGACGGCGGTCAAGGCCGCCGCCACGGCGATTGCACCGAGAGTCACTCGCACGATCGCCTACCCCGCCGCCCGCATTGCCGCTCGCGCCAACGCCCGGTCACGCTGCTCCTCGAAGCGCCGCGCCATGGTCTCCAGATCTTCGATATAGGCGTTCAATTCCTCGCGGGCGTACTCGCCATCACCGCTGAGATCAGTGCGTTCGAACACGCGCCAGGAGCGCAGTACCGGCCGCAGCACCCCGTCGAGGTGCTGGCGTAGGTCGTAGATGCCGTGCTTGGCCAGCAGCACCGCATTGCGGCGGAAGTCGGGCTGGGTGAGGCCGGGCATCTGGAATTGCGTCACCACATCGGTCAGTGCGCGCATCATCTGGTTGGGCGTGAGGTCCAGGGCGGCGCCGCCGATGCGGCGGTAGAAGACCATATGCAGATTCTCATCGGTGGCGATACGGGCAAGCATGCGCTCGGCAATGGGTTCACCGCAGGCAGTTCCGGTATTGCGATGGCTGATTCGCGTCGCCAGTTCCTGCAATGTCACATACGCGACACCGCTGAGGAATTGCGAAATCTGTTCGGGGCTCGCGATTCCGGTGGTCATATGCTGCATTCGCGCCTGTTCGAGCGCGACCGGATCGACGGCGCGGGTGACGACGAGGTAATCCCGCATGACAATCGCGTGCCGGTTCTCCTCGGCGGTCCAGCGCCCCACCCAGGTCCCCCACGGCCCGTCCAATCCGAAGGTGTCGGCGATTTCGCGATGGTAGGAGGGCAGATTGTCCTCGGTGAGCAGGTTGGTCACCATGGCGGCGCGGGCCAGTTCGGAGAGCCTGGATTGTTCCGGATCCCAGTCGATTCCGCCCATGGCCGCGAAATTGCGGCCCTCGTCCCACGGTATGTAGTCGTGCGGATTCCATGGTTTCGCCTGGCGCAAATGCTCATTGAGCTGTTGTTCGGCAATCGGTTCCAATTCGAGCAGGATTTCCCGATCGGTGAGGGCGGTGAACAATGCGTACTCCTCGTCTAGCGATCCGTCGATTCGTCAGCAGTTACCGGTGGCCGTCTCGCCGCGGAAGCGGGCGTCGATCCAGCTCAGTACGTGTGGGAGGCCGAGTACGGCGGCGGTGAGATGGTCGGGGACAGGGACAGTGAGTGATTGCACCGTGACATCCGCATCGCACCACCGTTGCACGGTATTGACGATCGCGTCCACCGGCACCAGTCCGTCCAGGGGTGAATGCCATTCGAATATCGGCATGTTCGGAGTACCGTCGTAGAGTTCGAGACTGTTCTCCTCGACTACGGCGCGGGCATCGCTGTCGCCGATCATCGAGGTGGATTTGGCGAAATCGATCGCACCCCGGTTGGCACCGGCGGCCAGCAGATCATTGGTGCAGCTGTTGGCCACGGTCTGGCGCACCTGCAATCCGCGATCGTTGAGCTGTTCACTGATCGGAAAGCGTTCCGGGTACTCGCGTTCGAGCCCGAGGCCCGCGGCCAGCGCCAGCCCGAATACCGGATGCGCGCCCAGGCCCATGGTTTCCAGCATTTTCACCAGGTTCATCGGTACACCGCCCGCCGCGGCCCCGGCTATGCGCAGTTCCGGCGCATAGGTTTCCGCCATCGACGCCGCCCAGGCCGTGGCCATACCGCCGCCGGAGTATCCGGCCATCACCACCGGGCTGTCGGCCAGCCGCAGCTCATCGACCCGCTGCGCCGCGCGAATGCCGTCGAGGGTGATTTGTCCACCCAATTTGGCTGCGCCATAAGCGAATTGAGGTCCCAGATGATCGGGCATGGCGATACTCCAGCCCCGTTGCAACGCGAAGTTGTACGCCGGGGCCTCACGCACCATGAGATTCGGGTCATCGGTGTAGAGCACCCGCGAGACCGAGCACTGCGCGCCGAGGCCGTTGATGATGTGCTGATAGGACAGCAGCGGGCCGTCGGGCTGGCGGTTGTGCGGTGTCAAAACCGTTGTGATGGCGGCGATCGGCTTCCCGGTCGAATTCGTGGACCGGAACTTCACCACCGTGATGTCGGTATCGGGGAAGGCCGCCAGCGGCGGCATGGGCCGGGTGGCCAACACATCGCCCGGCGCGTACGCGCCGATATCCTCGGGTTGCGCGTAGAACGCGTCCGGATCGGGTGCCGGGTACATCGGCTGCGCGAGCCCCGCAGGGGCGCTTGCCAATACCAGCAATCCACTCGCGATCAGCACCACTACTCGCGACCAGTCGCGCCAACGCCTTGTCGCCGAACCAACTTTCATATCCGGCCTACCTCCGATACTGCCACGCGCCATGTTGGGAGAGGGTAGGGAATATAACGGCCGAAATCGTAATCAGATCGAAATCTCCTGATATCTCACAAGATTCGTTCGTGATCGACTGTGGTGCCGCTGTGAGATATCCAGCCGACCAGCATGTAACAGCACGGCGGGGAGAACCGGTTCTACCGTCGAAGGTATGAGCAGTATGGTTCCCGCCACGCACGATGACGGCGAGGTGCCGACCCGCCGCATTACCGTCTATTTCAACGGCCCGAGCCCCGGCGATGCCCTGGTCCTCGAGTACGCCGCGACCAGCGCGGAGGCGTGGGAGTTCACCTCCGCCGCCCGGAATTCGGGTTTGGCGGTGGCGGTGGATGGCAATGTGCGTCCTGGCCTGCGCCGACTACCGTGCGGCCGACTGTGGCGCTGAGCGCCCGATTTGTGATGTCTCACAATGGCGCATGCGCCGCGATTCCCCGATGACACAGAACGCACCGAAAGGGACCGTCGGTATGGTCGCTGTGGTTAGTGTTATCCAGCCGCACAGCTAGTCGGGGCGGAAGGAGTAATCGATGCCCGTTGAGAGCACCGAAAAACTAGGTCTCACCTTTTCCGGGAGGCCGATGTCGTCGCCACTGAAGGACGTTTGGGCGCTATCACGGCAGATGGTAGGTCATTTCGTCGCCAATGTAGTGCCCTGCGGAACGCTACCCGGAGATGCCATCTACGGCGATGTCACCACCATCACCCGCACCTGCCTCGAAATCGCCGTCAGCATGCTCGATGGGCAGGATCTCCCCGCCAAGACCGAAAGGCTGCAGGACGCCGCGGCGCAGTGGGCCCGCGAGGGTGTACCCATCGACACCATTCACCACGCCATCCACGAGGGGTTCAAAATCGGGTTCGACCTGGTTGTCTCCACCGCCACCGCGCGATACCGCGGCGAGGACAGCGAGTTGACGCTCGCCCCCGGCGATTACGAGAGCCTCATCGACGGCGCCAAACTCGTGGTCGAAATGCTCGATCGCATGACCTCCGCCGTATCCGTCGCCTACGTGCGCGAACTGCGCGCGGTGGTCGGTGAGCACCACACCGCCGTGCACACCCTCACCTCGGCGCTACTGGGCGGGCACCCCACCTCCACCATGGCTCGCGAATGCGGTATCGAGATCGCAGAGTCCTACTATGTACTGGCCCTCACCATCCCGGCACATCCGGAGGAATCCGACCCCACGCTCGACGGCAAGGTCGTAGCTCGCCGCAAATTGCGGCGCGTGCAGGCCGAACTGGCCACCCGCTGCGCCGATACCGCGCTCTCGCTGCTGAGTGTGGACGGCGGGACCATTCTCATCCCCGCGACCATCGACGCACCCGCGGACCTGGACGAACTGATCATCCAGCTGTCCCGCGCGGGCCGGGTACCGATCACCGCCACCACCGTCACCGCGACCCCCTCGGAGATTCCCACGGCCGCCGATCAGGCCCATGAACTCCTCGATATGGTGCACCGCCTGCAATGCGTGCGCGGACTGTACCGATTCGACGATCTCGCCCTCGAATTCCAGCTCACCCGCCCCGGCCCCGGCCGCGAATATCTCGGCTCCCTGCTCGATCGCCTCGACGAACACCCGGAATTGCTGGAAACCCTGCAGCGCCATATCGCCAATAACCTCAACCGGCAGCGCACGGCACGCGTACTGCACGTCCACACGAATACCGTGGATTACCGGCTCAAGCGCATTGCCCAACTCACCGGCTTCGACCCCACCCAGGCGTCGGGACTGTGGTACCTGCGATCGGCCCTGGTCGCGCGCAGCTACCGCGCCACCGCCTGACTGTCGGTGAGCCGTTCACACCGGCTCACCGACCATGCCCCTCGTTACTCGCCCATGTCGATCGAATGCTCGCGCAACCGCGACAGCGCCGTCGCGTCCGGCCACTGCCGCACCTCGAACCGGGTCGGAGACAGTCCCGGCAGCGGCGCCAGGCCCAGGATCTGCACCACCGCGTCGAATGGCACGGTGCATACCAGGTCGATCTCACCGTCCTCCGGATCGCCCTCCACGAAATGCACGTAGTCCGCTTCCGGCAGTAGGTATTCCACGCCCTCGCCCCAGATCGTCGCGGTTACCGGGGCGCCCCCGAGCTCCTGGAACAACACCGTGGCGACGAAGGCCGGTTCCACGTCACACAGCGGCAGCAGATCCAGGTCCCGCTCGAATTTCGCTTCCAGGAAACGACTTTGGACGGCGTACTCGGTGGCGGCGAGCCCGGTGCGGGCGCGTAGGGCCGGTTCGCGCGCGGGATGCGGGCCGAGCTGGTCGAACGGCACGACCCGGTCGAAGTCGTCGACCGTATAGCCCTGCGGTGAGATCTGCCGGGCCGATTCCCGATACTGCTCCTCGACCATCCCGAATACCTGTTCCAGCAGCTCCGGCTCATCCGGGACCACGAGCAGTGTCTGATCGTCGGGAATGAACGCCACGGGCCGATTCGCGCCACCGGCGTAGCTCGCCAGCCACCCGGGAACCAGCAGCCAGGAGCCGAAGTAGGCGTCACCGTCATCGACGAAACGCAGAATCTCCAGGTTGTCCGGGGATCCGGGCCGCGCGATGGCGGCGAGATTGTCCCGTGCGGCCGCGAATACCGCATCCGCCTCGACACCCCAGCCCCGCGCCATATCCTCGGTCACGTACGCCCGCGTCCGCGGCAGATCCACCACCACGGCCTCGTGTATGAACGGGAACGCGGGCCTGGTCAGCAGCACCGGATCGATATCCGCGTCCAGGCCATAGGTCACCGGTCGCAGAACCGCGCGTAGCAGCGCCCGGGCGCTCGACCAGTCCTCGGGTACCGCGTCCCCGCTGGTCATCGCGGTGACGAAATGGTCGATCAGCCCCTCCCGCTCCTCCTCCGCAGCGGCGGTGGCGTCGGCGAAGACATTGCTCAGGTACAGCATTTCCCCATGGCTGTGCCGCACGCAGAACTCCTGCGCGTCGTATTCGGCATCGGTCACCCCGTGTGCCCGCAGACTCTCCAATACGGCTTCCGCGAACCGCTCCCGCTCCATCCCCGACTCTCCTCGCTCTCGAAATCGCCTGTCGCCGTACGATTCTGCACGTTGCCACCGACAGGGGTGCTCGAGCTAGACGGGAGCCAGCCGGAGATTGCCGATCAGACGGCGAATGCGGATCTCGATCTGGTCGCGAATCGCGCGGATCTCTTCGATGTCGTGACCCGCGGGGTCGGGGAGCGGCCACTGTTCGTAGCGATGACCGGACATGATCGGGTCCGTATCGCCGCATCCCATATCGATGACGACATCGGCGGCCCGGACGAGCTCATCGGTCCACGGCTTCGGGTACTCCGCGGTGATATCGATGCCGCGTTCGGACATGGCCTGCACCACGAGGGGGTTGATCTGCGCGGCGGGCGCCGAGCCGCCGGACCACGCGGTGGCGCGACCGCCGACCAGGTGATTGAAGAATCCCAGTGCCATCTGCGATCGCCCCGCATTGTGCGTGCACACGAACAGCACCGCCGGACCCGGTGACAGGTCGTGTTCCACGTGCTCGGTCATGATCCACTCCGTTCTGCAACGACGGCCGATTTCGGATAGATCGGCCTCGTTGCCCAGATGCGGATGCGTCGAACCGCGAAACCAGTCTCCCTGTCTTCGGCCGCCCCCGCCACCACCGCGACACCATTGACTGATACGTGGAGTAACACTTACCTTGGAGTGTGGTGCCGCAGGCACCGTGCGAAAAGGAGGACAACGGTGTCCACAATCACCGAATCACACCATGACCCGGCGGCCGATCAAGCCCTGGAGTACGCGCGCACGCTGATGCTGCTCTCCGAGGGATCGGTGCACCGGCACTTCGATCCATTCGACGATATCGATTGGGACAACCCCGATTTCGATGTCGATGCCGGACCCGAACGCTGGACCCTACCGGCCTCGGGCGACCCGCTCGGCCGGCACGCCTGGTACCGGGCGCTGCGCCCCGAACAGCAGATCGCGATCGGCAAGTACCGTCAGGCCAATATCGCCAAGGTCGGCCTGCAATTCGAGTCCCTGCTCATCAGCGGTATGGTGCAACACACATTCGGCCTGCCCAATGGTTCCCCGGAATTCCGGTACTGCTCCCACGAAATGATCGAGGAGCACAACCACACCCTGATGTTCCAGGAGATGGTCAATCGCATCGGCATCGATGTGCCGGGTATGGGCCCGCTGGTGCGGCAGGTCCGCCACATTGTCGTTCCCATGGCGGTCCTGTTCCCGAACCTCTTCTTCATGGCCGTACTCGCGGGCGAGGAACCCATCGACCACATCCAGAAGGCGATCCTGCGCTCCGGCGACCAGGTGCATCCGATCATGCGCGGTGTGATGGCGATCCATGTGGCCGAGGAGGCCCGCCACATCTCCTTCGCCCATGAATTCCTGGAACACCATGTGCCGGAATCGAATGCGGTCAACAAGCTGGTGCTGTCGGTAGCCATGCCCATTGTCATGCGCATTGCCGGACGGGCGATCGTCACCCCGCCCCGCTCGTTCTTCAAGGAATTCGATATCCCCGACCACGTCCGCAAGGAGCTGTTCTACGGCTCGGACGAGGCCAAACAGGTCTTCGCCGACTACTTCGTGGACGTCCGCGCTCTGGCCGAACGTATCGGTCTGATGAACCCGGTGTCGAAGCAGGTCTGGAAGCTCCTCCGCATCGACGGCCCCACCAGCCGCTACCGGTCGGAGCCGCTCCGGAAGAAGGTCAGCGGCAAGTCGTAGGGATTGCCGCGAGGTCTACTCGCGGGTGATCGGCGGCGAGGCAGGCCTGCGCGGTGCCATCGAGGGCGCCGGTACCGAATTCCACTGTCGCGCTGCCGATCACATCCTGATTCCGGGCCCGGATGAGGGACTGCGCGGCGGCGGCGATATCGGTGCGGACGATGGTGCCGCGCAGGACGGCCGTATCGCCGATATTGACGATATTGATCCCGTTGGCCGCCGTGCCGTTGATGGTGGTGTCCCGAATATCGAAGATCAGCTCCGCCGTCGACGGGGCGGCACCGGTTGGGGTGTACGCGATCAGGCCGATGCCGTCGGCGCTGCAATCGCCGAAGTCGGAGTTCGTGACGGTGAGGTCGGTATGCGCGGTCCGGCCGAAGTTCGTGGTGACCAGGCAGGTTCCGAGATTGGCGGGGACCACGGGGTTGAGCGCGGCGGCGGGGAATGAGGAGTGGTGGGCTCGAACGTTGTCGAGGGTGAGGGATTGGCGCGCGCCCTCGGTGCTCAGGTTGTAGTTCTCGATAATGTCACCGCGAACGGTGTCGAAGGTGCTGTTGGTGACGGTTACGCGGCTGTCGGGTGTGCCATTGGTGGTGACGTATTCCAGGCCGTTGGCGGAGAAGTTGCCGTGGCCTTCGCGGAATTCATTGCGGTCGATGGTGACGTCGAGACGGGCCCGGCCCATCGGGTTGATGAAAATACCCTCGCTATCGGCGAGGTGGTTCAGCGGCGAGCTGAGCGGGGCGATATCGAGTTGGGAGTTGCCGATCAGCTCGGCGGTGAGGTGCGCGTCATCCGCGGCCTGTAAACCCATGGCGAGGACCGAGAGTTTAGCCAAGCCCAGGTTGATATTTCGGGTCGTATTGTCGGTGACCCGTGCGGTAACGCGGCTGGTCCCGTGTGCGCGAATATCGATGCCGTCACCACATGCGGTGTCGCGGACCGTATTTCCCTCGATGCGGACGGTGCCGGTCGCCGTCGAGAAGTCGGTCATAATGGCCGCCCACCCGTTATTGAGGGTGATGAAGTTCGGCAGTGGCGGCGCGGCGACCCCGACCGCGATGGTCGGCGGGATGGAGAATGGGCCGATCATGAACCCGTCGGCGCACTGCTGGTTGGTCGCGGCGACAATATTGCCGGTGATCACGGCATCGACGGCGTCGTTTCCATAGATGCCACCGCGGCGCGCACCGTCGATGACCAGGTTGCGGACCTCGGCACCGGGAGCCAGCCGCACGGCATCACCGTCGTGGTTCGCCGTGCTGTTCGTAATACGGGGTAACGCGGCATCGTTCGCTGCGCCGAGCACCGCGGCTCCCCCACCGACCAGCTTCTGACCGGCCTTCAGTGCGATACCGCCGTCCAATGCGCGCACCGACGACGCGACCGGCTGCACCACGATCGTGTCGCCCGGCCGCGACGCGGTCTCGGCCCGCGCCAGCGAATCGAACGGCGAGTCGACAGTTCCGGCACCGTCCGTGCCCGCGACCGCGCTGACGTACCACGTCGCCGAATCAGGCTGTGCCTGAGCGACTCCGGTCGAATGCGAAGCGCAGACGAGGAGTACGAGCGCCGAGACGCGGACGACGCGGCGAGCTACAGTGCTGTGGTTCATATCGCTCCGGGGTGTGCGCAAAGGATGGCATCCACATTTCCAGCTACCGTCGATACCGTCTATCCGGCAAAAACCCAGGAAAGACGGTAGGCGACCGGGCTACCTGCACAACACGTCGACAGCGGAGCACCAGCGGCTCCCGTTGTCCGCCCGCATACGTTCACATTCCATTGCATTCGATGATCGGTGCCGGGTAGTCAGCGCCGAGAATCCCGGCGCGCCAGGGTTTATGGATGGCAGGTCCGGGGATATGTGCCAGCTCCGGAATCCAGCGGCGCACGTAGTCACCCTCCGGGTCATAGCGTTCGGCCTGCCGGATCGGATTGAGAACCCGATTGGGGCGGGTGTCGGTACCGGTCCCCGCGACCCATTGCCAATTCATTGGTCGAGGCATAGTCGCCGATCGGACCGGCCACCCAGTCGCGCAAGAGTTTTCGGCCCGTGGTCTCACCGCCCACCGCGAGCGCCGGAGAGGTCGGCTCGGCACACAGGTCGGCGAACACCGGGAGCGGTTCGCTGCGCACCGGCGGCACGACCAGCGCGGTCGGTGGGCGAATCACCGTCCGCACCGGGGTTTCGAGCCAGCGCCGGAAGTACGGTGTGAAGACCGCGAAATGATCGCGACCCGAGGACGGCAGCACCGCGGCGCGATCGGCGACGGTGATCGAGTCCGAATGCACGTGCAGCACACAGCCCCGCCGTTGCAAGCGAGTTCGCAGCGTCGATTCACGCAGGCAGCTATAGCGACTCACATCGGCCGCCAGATGGACGCTGTCCGCCCCCCACCTCGCCCGCCACCGCGTCGACTTCGCTGGCAACCTCGCCCCGCCGCACCACCAATCGCCCACCGACAGCACGCAGTTCGGCGTCCAATTCGCCGAGGGCGGTGGTGAGGAACCGGATCCGGTTGGGCGAGGCAGCCGGTCCCGACACAATGCGGTCGTCCACCACGAATAGCGGCACCACCGCCGTACCCACTCGGCAGGCCGCCACCAGCATGGGATTATCGCGAATCCGCAGATCTCGGGTGAACAGCGCGATGGCGACACTCATCGGGCACACTGCTCCTGTCGGATCGTCGTGCGGCTGCCGCGGGACGAACGCCCAGCATGCTACCGCGACGACGACCGACTCCTCGGTCAACGCACCTGGTGTGCGCTGACCGAGGTTATTTCAGCTCACGCCATGGCGAAGCGAAGCAGGGCCTGCATATCGCCCTGCTTGATCTTGCCCTTGCGGTCGAGCACCTCGAGCTGCCACACCTGGCCGGTGCGGAAGGCGCGGGCGATCGCATTGGCGTTATCCGCACCGAGCATCGACGGCCAGATATCGGCGACCTGCTGGGTGCCGCCGCCGGTGGCGTCGTAGATCTTGAACGAGATGTTGTTGGCCTTCTCGAAGGAGGTGCCCTTCTTGAACGCGGCCGCCACGAACACGATGGAGTCGATTCCGCCGGGTACCTCACTGAAGGTGACATGCACGGTTTCGTCGTCGCCGCTGGCCGCGCCGGTCTGCTCGTCGCCGGTGTGGATGACCGAGCCGTTGCCGAGCGGATCGAGTGAATCCAGGCCCGCGAACCGCACCGGCTCCGCGCCCTGCATGAGGATGGCGATCAGATCCAGGTCGACGCCCTTCTTTCGGCGTGCGATACCCAGTAGACCGCCGCTGGTCCCGGCGGACGGGTCCCAGCTCACCCCCACACTCATCTTGGTGATACCAGCGAGATCCGCAGCGCCGTCTTCTTTTCTGAGCGTAATCACGTCCTCAGCCTACCGGCGATCCGCGCGACGGGGCACCGCGGCGATTCTCGGCACCCGCCAACGGAATTGCTCAGCTCGGATGACCCGGTTCGAGGTCGGCGACATCGCGGTAATGCAGCACGTTGATCGATTGGGCTGGGGCCGAACCGAATTCGGGCGATACGACGACGCCCTCGTGATCACCGAAGTCGTGCCGTGTGATGATGCGCCCGACGAACCAGGCGGCGGCGTCGTCGAGCACCGGGGCTCCATGTGGCCCCACCCGCCATCGGCACCAGCTGTACTTGTCCACCTCATCACCGGTTTCGGCGCCGAACAACTGCGCCAGCGCGGTATTGTCGCGGTCCACCAGATGAACGGCGAGATGGTGCGCCGCCGCGGCGATCCGATAGGTCCGATTGGCTTTCGACAAACACACCAGAAACCGCGGCGGCTCGATACTCACCTGGGACGCGAACCCCACTACACATCCGGCACGTTCGGCGTCAACCGCGACGGTCACAATGAATATCGGTGCGTCAGCGGCGGCGACCACCGCGTCGAACACCTCCCGCACCTCACTCGCCTCCGAGTTCATGGCAGGTATACAGCAGCATCCGCAGCGCGAATTCGACTGTCCGCTCCAAGACTCGCTCGGGTTCACCATCGAACACCTGGTGGCTCACCTGTTGTCCCGACTCGGTTTCCACCGCGAACCACACCGATCCGGCGGGCGCGCCGTCCTGCGCATATCGAGCGAGCTGTTCCGCATACGCCAGCACATCATCCATAGTCGTCCCTCCGATCGACCGCTTCCACCTCCGCCACTATCCTCCTGGCGTTCCGGTGCGGTCGTTCACCGGTATTTCATCGGGTTCCGAGCCAGGTCAGGGCGGCGGTGGTCATGGCGGTGACGCCAATGGTGATCGAGGGGTCGATAACGGGTGCGTAGGTCGCGGTGTGCGGGCCCGGAATCGTTTTGAGGTCGACCTGGCCGGTCATGATGTCGTGCAGGATTTCCACGACATCGGTACTGCCGAACAATTCCGGATCGAGGACGCCGAACAGCCAAAAGCAGATGGGCGCACCGGCGGCCGTAGCGAAAGTTCCGACATCCTCGCTGCCGGTGAGCCGGCCGGGGTCGAAAACCTTGTCGGGACCGAATATTTCACCGAACGCGGCCATTGTTCGGCGGGTCGCGTCAATATCGTTGACCAGGACAGGGAAGGCGTCGATGACGGTGGTGTCGGGTTTCCATTCGGCACCGGCGGCCGCCGCTTCGGCCTGCACGATGCGATCCACGGCGGCGAGTACTTTCGCGCGGGTTTCCGGGGTGAAGGTGCGGATATTGAGGCGCAGTTCGGCGTCGTCGGGAATGATGTTGTCCTTTGTTCCGGCACGCATCATTCCGACCGTCACCACCGCGGCATCGTCGGCGGCGACCTCCCGGGACACGATGGTCTGTAGTCGCATGACCGTGGCCGCCGCCATGACCACCGGATCGATGGTGACCTCGGGCCGAGAGCCGTGTCCGCCGTGACCGTGCATGATGATTCGCAGCGCGTCGGTGGCCGCCGCCGCGGTGCCGCCGTGTCCGCCGACCACGCCTACCGGGAATGGCGCGGTGTGTTGGGCCAGTACGATATCGGGCTTTCCGAAGCGGTCGAACAAGCCGTCGTCGACCATGGCCTGCGCGCCGCGACCGGTTTCCTCGGCCGGTTGGAATACCGCCAGCACCGTCCCCGACCATGAATGACGGGCATCGGCAAGTAGTTTCAGCGCGCCCAACAAACAGGTGGCGTGCATATCGTGGCCGCACGCGTGCATTACCAGGTCGGCCTGCGACGCGTACGGCAGACCGGTCGCCTCGCGGATGGGGAGCGCATCGAAATCCGCCCGCAGCAATACCGTTGGTCCGGTCCCGTTCGCCAGGACGGCCACCACACCGGTGCCGCCGACTCCGGTGGTCACCTGATAGCCGAGTGCCGTCGCACGTTTGGCCACTTCATCGGCGGTGCGATGCTCGGCACCCGATAATTCGGGATGCGTGTGCAGATCGCGGTAGAAATCGGCCAGATCGGAGCGAATCGCGTCCAATCCCGCCAATGCCGAATTGATGGCCGTTACGTCCGACATCATATTCGCTCCCTAACAATCGCTACGGTCGATCGGGTACGAAAGCTTCCATGCTTGCTTAACATCGCACGAGTCGAACAGGGTAGCGGGCACTCCGCGCCGCGATCCTCCTGTAACAGGAATAAAAACAGCTCCACCAACAAAGTTGGCGGAGCTGTCGGGTCGGATCGCGATGAATTCAGAGCAGTTTCGCGGCTCCGGTCAGGGCGAATCGCAGTGCGTGTTCCATTTCGTCGAACTGCCGCTGATCGCAGATCAGCGGCGGTGCCAGCTGGATAACCGGTTCGGCGCGGTCGTCGGCGCGGCAGTGCAGACCCGCTTCGAAGAGCGCCGCGGAGACGTGGCCCTTGAGGATTCGGGTGCCGTCCTCATCGGTGAACCGTTCCTTGGTGGCCCGATCCTTCACCAGCTCGACGGCCCAGAAGTAGCCGTCACCGCGCACCTCGCCGACAATCGGGATGTCGTAGAGCTTTTCGAGGGTCGATTTGAACGCCTGCTCATTGCGGAGTACGTGGCCGTAGAGATCTTCGCGTTCCATGAGATCGAGATTGGCCAGTGCCACCGCGCAGGACACGGGATGGCCGCCATAGGTGGAGCCGTGCATAAAGGTTGCGCCGTGCTGGAATGCCTCGGCAATGCGATCGCTGACCATAACCGCGCCCAGCGGGGCGTAACCCGAGGTCAGGCCCTTGGCGGTGGTAATGATATCGGGCTGGTAGCCGAACTTCTTCGCGCCGAAATCGTATCCGAGGCGACCGAAGGCACAGATCACCTCATCGGAGACCAGCAGGACGTCGTGGCGGTCGCAGATTTCGCGCACGCGCTGGAAGTAGCCGGGCGGCGGGACGAAGCAGCCGCCGGTGTTCTGTACCGGCTCCAGGAATACCGCGGCCACGGTATCGGCGCCTTCGAAGAGAATGGCCTCCTCGATCCGGTCGGCCGCCCACCGGCCGTAGGCCTCGTAGTCGTCGGTGTGTTCGGTGGCGCGGTAGAAGTTGGTGTTCGGTACCCGCTGGGTGCTGGGCACCAGGGGCTCGAAATCGGCTTTGGCACCGGGGATTCCGGTAATCGACAGCGCACCCATGGAGGTGCCGTGATAGGCCATGGACCGGCTGATCACCTTGTGTTTGGTGGGCTTACCGGTGAGCTTGAAGTACTGCCGGATCAGCTTCCACGCGGTCTCGACGGATTCGCCACCGCTGACGGTGAAGAACACCCGGTTGAGGTCGCCGGGTGCGGCAATGGCCAGCCGTTCGGCGAGTTCGAGTGCGGTCGGATGTGCGTAACCCCAGATCGGGAAGTAGGCGAGTTCGCGGGTCTGGCGCGCGGCGGCCTCGGCCAGTTCCTCGCGTCCGTGGCCGACCTGTACGGCGAACAGGCCCGCGAGTCCGTCGAGGTAGCGGCGTCCGGCGGAGTCGTAGATGTAGGCCCCCTCACCACGGACGATCACCGGCACCTCGGCGCCGGTCGCGGCGGAGTGCGGGGTGAAGTGCATCCAGAGGTGGTCGCGGACGATCCGGGCGGAATCGGCCGCGGACAGGGTGCGGGGCTCACGGATGGCGGTCATGTACGGACTCCTCGAAGGCGGGAGCGAAGCGCGGTCGCCAGTCGAAACGGGGCGTCGTTCGCAGGTGCTGACTACAGCGTTTATCCCAGGCCAGATAAGCGGTTGGCAACTGATTTCGTTGTTGAATCATATCACTGCAACTAAATCAGCAGACTGCCCATCCTGGGAGTGTTGATTCCGCAACTCTGGTCACATGCCATGCCCCGGCGGGGTGCCGTCGGTGGCGATGCGGCATCACTCGCCGCGGGCGAGCAGTGCCAGCAGTAGTTCCGCCCGGACGCGGGCACTGTCCAGATCGCAATCCAGCAGGTTGGCACTGGTGGCGATGCGTTTGCGCAGCGTATGGCGGTGCACGCCGGTCGCCGCGGCCGCGGATTCCCACTGACCATTGGCCTCCAGGAATGCCCGCAGCGAGGTCAGCAGTTCGGTGCCGTGCACCGCGTCGTAGTCGACGATCGGTGCCAGCACGGTCCGCCCCATGGCGTCCAGCACCTCCCGCGTGGCATCGATCGACAGCAGCGAGCGACCCGTCAGGGCGGCGAATTCCGTTGGCGCACCGCCTCGCTCGGCCATCGTGGCGGCGAGTCGGGCACTCGACACGGCTTCCGCGAGGGCGTGCACCCGATGCGGTCCACTCATACCGAGACGAACGAATTTCCGTACCCGACCTCGGGTTTCACTATGGAGTCGGGGTACGAACGCGGCGCTTGCGCCCGGCAGTACGCTCACCACCCGACCTTCGGCGAGATACAGGAACGGTGGGTACCCCGCACCGGTCACCACCTCGGCAATCGCCTCGTGCATGGTGGCCGCCGCCGCATCGGAATCGCATTCGGCCACCAGTACCCGAATGTGACCCTGTGCATCGGCCGCCTGTGCCAATTGCGCCCAGGCCGGGGCGGTGTCGACTTCGGCACCCAGTAGCAGACCCAGCGCGTGACTGTTCAACCGCTGTTGCGCGACCCCCAGCCGCGCGGGTTTCTCGTAGTCCAGGGCCAGTAGGGAATTCGCGTGGCCGAGCAGGATCTGATCGATATGCCCCAGCGGTTCATCGCGCAGCACCACCAGATCTCCATGCGGGCGGCGGCCGATACCAATGCGCTGGTAGGTGATCGACATGCCGGTGGAATCGGTGTGCACACCGCTGGTCGCCGAAACCGCCAGGGCCGCGCGCACCGCGCGCAAGCGCTCCGAATCCAGTGCGCGCGGCTGACTTCGGACGACCGCACCGGAACGATCGAGTACCAGCACCGTGGCCCCCAGCGCTGCCGCGAGTTCACGCACTATGGCCTGCGCTCCCGCTGTGATGAGTGCCCTGGTCATCCGCGGCTGGGCCCGCGAGGCGCGCAGCACCTCGTCGTAGCGCAGTTCGGCGATACGGGCGGCCACCCTTTTGACAATGGCCGCGAAGGGTGTCGGCAGCGGTACCTCGAAGAGCGGCAGTCCGATCTCGTCGGCCACCGCGGTGAGATCGTCCGGGATGCGCTCGTGGCCGAACCCGATACCGAATCCGAGCGCGGCCACCCCGCAGTCATCGAGCCCGCGCAGATAGGCCGCGCGTCCCGCGGCGGTCGAGGGCAACCGCATTCCGGTGGTGAGGACCAGCTCCCCGCCGGACAGCCATGGGAAGGGCTCATCGAGTTCGGTGGTGAGGACCACGTCGACGGTGCGATCCACCCCCGCGGCGCCGCCAGCGAGCCGAATCCCCAAATCGGATCGGGTCGATACCCAGCTGACCGGAAGCGTCACGCGCCGGAGTGTACATAGTGGT
Organism: Nocardia uniformis NBRC 13702; assembly: GCF_001613345.1. Taxonomy (GTDB): domain Bacteria; phylum Actinomycetota; class Actinomycetes; order Mycobacteriales; family Mycobacteriaceae; genus Nocardia; species Nocardia uniformis. The sequence goes on from NZ_BDCE01000051.1 coordinate 53,098, forward strand.
GAATTTCCGGCCTCCGCTTATCCAATTCGGCAGCGTGCGCGGTGCGAGTTCCCGAGCAGACTGAAATCCGCCCCGCTGGAGGCGCCGCATTATGAGAACGACGCCACGACCAACGCGACGGTGACGCCCACCGGCGGCGCCCCGGGCATCAGCACCGCCTGAGCGACAGAGGAGAATCCGACAATGCGTGACGTGGCTGAACTGCTCGCCACCGTGCCCACCGGACTGTGGATCGGCGGCGAGCAGAGCCCCGGCGTGGACACCTTCGCGGTCCACGATCCAGCGACCGGCGCGGTCCTGGCCGAGGTCGCCGATGCCACCGCCGCCGATGGGGCGCGCGCCCTCGACGCCGCCGTCGCCGCACAGGCGGGCTGGGCTGCCGCCCCCGCTCGGGATCGCTCGGAAATCCTGCGCCGCGCTTGGGAACTCATTCTCGAGCGACGCGATGACTTCGCGCTGCTGATGACCCTGGAGATGGGTAAGCCCCTCGCCGAGAGCCAGGGTGAGGTCACCTACGGCGCGGAGTTCCTGCGCTGGTTCGCTGAGGAGGCCGTTCGCGTCAACGGCCGCTACACCCACTCCCCCTCCGGGAACGGCCGCATTCTGGTCACCAAAGGGCCGGTCGGTCCGGCGCTGGCCATCACGCCGTGGAACTTCCCCCTGGCGATGGGCACGCGAAAGATCGCGCCCGCCTTCGCCGCCGGGTGCACCATGGTGGTCAAACCGGCCGCCGAGACACCGCTGACCATGCTGGCACTCGGCCAGGTATTCGCCGATGCCGGACTACCGCCGGGTGTGCTGTCCATCCTGCCGACCTCCCACGCCGCGCGACTCACCGATCCGATGTTCGCCGATCATCGGTTGCGCAAGGTGACCTTCACCGGCTCCACCGCGGTCGGCAGGATCCTGCTCGCCCAATCCGCCAACCGGGTGCTGCGCACGTCGATGGAACTCGGCGGCAACGCGCCGTTCGTGGTGTTCGCCGACGCGGACCTCGATGCCGCGATAGCTGGCGCGATGGCCGCCAAAATGCGCAATAACGGCGAGGCCTGCACTGCCGCAAACCGTTTCCACGTCGATAACGCGGTACGGACAGCGTTCACCGCGCGGCTCACCGAGCGGATGCGGTCCTTGCGGATCGGTCCCGGGCATCTGGACGATGTCCAGGTCGGTCCGCTGATCACCGCCGAACAGCGTGATTCGGTCGCCGACCTGGTGCGCGACGCGGTAGCCAAGGGTGCCCGCGTCACCACCGGCGGCGGGTACGCCCCCGGGCCGGGCTGGTTCTACGAGCCCACCGTGCTCGACAATGTGCCCGCCGACGCGCGCATCCTGCGCGAGGAGATCTTCGGCCCCGTCGCCGCCATTGCCGGGTTCGACGGCGAGGAAGCGGGCATTGCCGCCGCCAATGACACCGAATTCGGTTTGGCCGCCTACATTTACACCGCCGACCTGGGTCGCGCGCTGCGTGTCGCCGAGGCTCTGGAAACCGGAATGGTCGGCGTCAATCGCGGCATCATCTCCGATGTCGCGGCCCCCTTCGGCGGTGTCAAGGAATCCGGGCTCGGCCGCGAGGCGGGCACCGAGGGCATCGAGGAGTACCTGGAAACCAAGTACATCGCCCTGCCGTAACCGACCGGCGTGGGACGACCGCGCCGCGGCATTCACCTGCGGCGCAACAGGACTCCACGGATGAACGCCGCCTGCCCGGAGTGCTGAATATCGTCATCGACGACGCTGATCAGTCGAACACCGAGGGTGACCGGCGGATCCCACCGGGTATCGACCACTCGGGGCAGATCCGCGTCGGTGAGCCCCGCGACATACTCGACCGTCCGCGCGTGCACGGCATCGTGATATCCCAGGAGCAGTCCCACCGAAATACCCTCCAGCGCGGCGACTTCAGCGGATCCGTGCCCGTACCCGGTGGCTTGCTCGTCGAACGGCAGCCCGAATCGCGCCGCCCATTTCTCCGAGGTCCACACCTGCTCGGTGCCCGCCGCATCCGCGATGTGATCGTCCTGCACCCGGGTCAGATGCCACACCAGCCAGGCAATGGAATTGGCCTCCGGCTCCAGCCGCAGGCCCAATTCCTCCTCCGTCAACCCGGCGACCGCCCCATGCACGTTCTCCCGGATCCGCCCGAACGCGTCAACCAATAACTCGGCACTGGTCATATCCTGATCCAATGGCACGGCCACCGCGCTTATTCCTTGTTCGGCGCGGCTACCTGCCGATGGCGTAGAGCAGCCAGCCCAGCCATACGTGCTCGGGGGCACCGATCATGAATTGATACGCCGCGTTCGAGACTCCGTCGATGAAGTTCACGGCCGTGCCCTTCCGTCGGTTCCATCCGCCCCGTTGCCCTCGAAATCGGGACCGGCCAACCGGTCGTTACTGGTCAGCGCTCAGTTCCCCGACCAAGCGCTCCGTCACCGGGACCGCCAGACCGTGCCGTTCGGCCGCACGCAAGAGGGCACCGCCGATCGCGTCCAGTTCGAGCGGACGCCCAGCCTCGGCGTCGCGCTGCATCGACGATTTGGCCTGCGGCGGGAAGGCGTCGTAGCGGGCGAGGACCTCTGCCGGGTCGGCCGGACCACCGCACGCGTGGCTGACGGCGGCCACCTCTTCGACCAGTGTCGCCAGCTCGCCGCGGTGCCGGGTGCGGATATCACCCACGGGAAGTCCGTGCCGGGTGGTGAGCAGGGCGAGTGGTGCGAGGAACGACATCTTCGCCCACAGGACCGCCACTTCGTGCTCGAGGACTCGCACGGACGGACCGGCAGCCGAGAGCGTCTCCGCCACCGCGTCCAGCAGGACCCGGGGCACGACGTCGCCGGTCAGGTCGATCTCGGTGAACGGGCTTCCGTGCTCGACCACCCCGGGTGCGGTACGCGTCGATTCGACGCGAATGACGGCCGGGGCCACCCGATCGGGTCGGTAGCGAGCCCGCAGCAGCGCCGGGTGCTCTACACCATTGAGCAGCGGCACCAGCAGACCATCCCCCAACGCCGAGGGCGGCACTCGCTCGAGCGCCGTGTCGAGAGCCGTGTGCTTGACCGCGACCACACACGCGTCAACCGGTTCCCGCAGCTCGGTCACCGCCTCGACATCCGCCGTGAAGTCGCCGAATTGTCCACTGCGAACCCGTATTCCATCCACCCGCAGTGCCGCCGCCGTCTCCTCGCGGGCGAGGCAGATCACCCGATTTCCCGCCCGGGCCAGCAGCCCGGCCAGCAATCCGCCCACGCCCCCGGGGCCCAGCACAGCAACCGTCGATCCATCGTTCGCCATAGCGCGCAGTTCCTTTCGCCGGTCGACCCCTGAAAAGGTGGCCGCCTCGACCTCAGTATGGCAGCGCCATTCCCGGCCGCCGGGACCCCACCGTGGCATCCGGAAGGAAGTGCCACGCGCTGTCGGTCAACGGCTGGGCGCGGCAAGGTCTTTCAGGTAGGTCGACAACGCGGCCTCGGTGGCCGCGGCCGCGCTGGGCGTGACCAGGATGTGCAGGGCCATGCCGTCGATCAGGGCGTGCAGGCGGCGGGCTTCGGTTCCCGGGTCGCGGGTCGGGTGCAGGTGCGCGGTTTCGGCCAGGTACCGGCAGAGCTGTAGGCAGAGGTCGGCAATGGCCGTTTGGGCTGCTTCGGCGAGTTCGGCCAGGCGAGGGTGGGCGGGGGCTTCGGCAATGAGGGCGACGTTGACCCGCATTTCGGTGTAGCGCTGGTCATCTACGGGGAGCAGTTCCAACAGGATTCCCGTGACCAGGGCGTGGGGGTCCTGGATCGAGGTGTGGGTGGCGACGCGCTTTTCGACATTGGCGTGGACCAGCTGCATGGAGTAGGCGAGCAGATCGGCCTTGGTGGGGAAGCTGTGCCGCAGGGAACCGAGGACGATGCCCGCTTCGGCGGCGACGGTGCGCAGCGAGACCGCACTGACGCCGCTGCTGACAATGAGCCGCCATACGGCCGCGGCGACGTCCGCTTTGCGCTGTTCGTGATCGATTGTCTTCGGCACGATTCCATATTAGCGCAACTGTGCTAGATTGAAGCCTTGTTGCTAGCACGATTGAGCTAACAAGGGGTTGTCACATGCTCGAACTATTGGGGGAACACCCCGTTGCCGGAGTCATCCTGGCGTGTGAGGTCGGTTTGTGGGTACTACTCGGATCGGGCCTCGCGGTGCGCTACCTCGCACGGATGCGGACGCTGAGTACCGTTATCCTGCTGGGCATTCCGCTGCTCGATGTGGTGCTGGTGATAGCCACCGCCATCGATCTGCGCAATGGCGCGACCGCCGATGCCACCCACGGCCTCGCCGGGTTGTATCTCGGCTTCTCGATCGCCTTCGGCCCGACGATCGTCCGATGGGCCGATGCCCGCTTCGCCTATCGGTTCGCCGGTGGGCCGCCACCGGTCAAGGCGGCCAAGTCGGGCCCGGAGCGGCGGCGGTATCTGTGGAGGGAATGGCTGCGCGTGGTGAATGCCGCCGCGATCAGCTCTGTCACACTGCTCGCCCTCGTACTGTTCATCGCCACACCCGCCCAGGAACCGACCCTCACGGGGTGGATCGGCCGCGTCTGGGTGATCGTCGGACTCTGGTTCGTCTTCGGACCACTCTGGGAATCGGGACGCCGGGACAAGGAACCCGCCGACAAGGACCGGGTCGATATCGGCCGGTAACGCGACCCGGTCCCGCTCGACTCAGCCCTGGCGCACGAGCGGGCTCAGGGCTCTGCCCGCCAGTTCCAGCACGCCGGGCTCGTGCCCATTGGCGACCATATTGACGATCACGCCGTCGACACCGTGGTCGAGCACCCGCCGCTGGAGCTGCTCGGCCACATCGTCCGGGGTGCCGACGAATTGGCGGTCGGCCTGGCTGTCCGGTGACTGCGCAGGTACGCCCGAGAAATCCTGCGCGGCCTGCTTTTCCAGCAACTCCTGCTGCAACTTGCGGGCGCGGTCGCCGTCCTCGTCGATGATCACGAACGCCAGGAAGCTGGTTTCGAGGGTCTCCGGATCGCGACCAGCCTCCTCACAGCGGCGGTGCAGCGCCTCGACCTTGCCCGGCAGTTCGGACGCATTGCAGATGATATTGAGATGGTCGGCGAACCGGGCGGCCATGGCGAAGGTCTTCTTCTCCCCACCACCGCCGAGCATGATGGGCAGATCGTCACGAATGCGCGGCTCATTGAGGGCATCGCGGGTCCGGTACCACTTTCCGTCGAAGGTGGGCCGCTGTCCGCGCAGCATCGGCTGAATAATCCGCAGGGCTTCCTCGAGCCGCTGAAAGCGGTCGGTGAAGGTGCCGAATTCGTAGCCGTACCCGAGGTGTTCGAGCTCGAACCAGCCCGCACCGATGCCCAGCACCGCCCGCCCGCCGCTGACCACATCCAGCGTCGTGACGGTCTTGGCCAGCATTGCCGGATTGCGGTAGGTATTGCCGGTGACCAAGGTGGACAACTGAATTCGCTCGGTCGCGGTGGCGAGCGCGCCGAGCGCGGTGTACGCCTCGAGCATCGGCTCATCCGGTGCGCCCAGCACCGGCAGCTGATAGAAGTGGTCCATCACGAAGGCGGCGTCGAATCCCGCGTTCTCCGCCGCCCGGGCCTGTGCGATCACGGACGGGAACAACTCACGCGGCGAGGTGGCATGACTGAAGTTCGGCATCTGGTATCCGAGGCGAATGCTCATGGGCCACACGCTATGACCTGGAGTGCACTCCAAGTCAACAGCTCGATACCGGGTTTGATTGACTGACCGTGTGACTGCCCCATTCATCAAAATCTGCGGCCTGAAAACCGAGGCCGATATCGACGCGGCCGTCGAGGCCGGTGCCGATGCGGTGGGATTCGTCTTCGCGCCGGGGAGCCCCCGCACCGTCGATGCCGCCACGGCACGGCGATTGCTCGAGCGGGTACCGGCTGATGTGCTCACCGTGGGCGTATTCCGCAACCAATCCGTCGCTGCGATAAGCCAATTCGCCGAGGGCAGCGGCGTGCGGGGTGTGCAGCTGCACGGCGAGGAGGGACCCGAGTACTTCGCGGCCCTGCGAGCCGCGGGCCGCACCCTGCTGCGAGCCACCGCCGAGCCCGTCCGGCGATGCGGGGAGTACGGCGAGGACCTCCTGCTGCTCGATGCCCCCGACCCCGGTTCCGGAAAGCCGTGGAACTGGGCATCGCCGCGGTTCGCCGCCCCCTCGGGCCGGTGGCTGCTGGCAGGCGGATTGCGTCCGGACAACGTCCGGGAAGCCCTGGAGGTGACGGGCGCGTGGGGTGTCGACGTATCCAGCGGTGTGGAGAGCGAGCGGGGCGTGAAATCGCCGGATCTGATTCGCGCCTTCATCGGGGCAGCACGCGGCCAGCACTAGGCGGTAGCATCTAGAACGAACCTACTAGATGGAGGATCGCCATGACGCTACCCCCGGGCCAAAAGGTCGTCGATGGATTCCCACGCTTCGGCAAGCATCTTCAGCACCCGGCCCCACCGGTCCCCGCCGACCCGACAATCGAGATCGGTGGCGCACTGACCGAGCCCATCACCCTGTGCGTGGCCGACCTGGCCACCCTGCCGCGTGTGGAGCTGAAGGCCGACTTCCACTGCGTGGCCGGCTGGTCGGCCACCAATCTGCTGTGGGAGGGGGTCTCATTACAGACCCTCTACCGCACGCGAATCGAACCACTGCTCGCGCCGGGAGCGGCACCGACCCATGCGCTCTTCGAAGGCCTCGACGGGTTCCGGTCCATTGTGTTGCTCGAAGACGCCCTGGCCGACGACGTCCTCATCGCCGATCGTCTGAACAGGAAACCGCTCGATAGCGACCACGGCGCCCCCGTCCGGCTGTTCAGTCCAGGACAGTACGGCTTCATCAGCACAAAACACCTGTGCCGCATCGAATTCCACACCTCCGAACCCCTGGGTCGCGACCGCTGGTCGCCCCTCGCCGAGGATCCCAGGGCGCGGGTCTGGCAGGAGGAGCGCCACCGCTACCTCCCCGGCCGCCTCGTGCGGCCCATCTACCACGCCCTGATCAGGCCGATCCGCGCCCTGAGCGCACGAGGCAGCCACACCCCGCCGAACTGACCGGCCCGCGGTTATTCCGCGACGACCACCTCCGGAGTCCGTTTCGCCTGCCGAGCAAGCAGATACGCGGCGAGCGCGGCCGGACCGAACATGACGATGCCGTAGGTGGCTGCGGGAATGGCCATGGTTTCGTTGTCGAGGGCCGTGACCGCGACCGCAATGGCGAGGGTCGCGTTGTGAATGCCGATTTCCATGGCCGACGCGATGGCTTGGGCCTTGCCGATGCCGAACAGACGCGGGACGAAGTAGCCGACCAGCAGGCTGCATACCGACAGCAGGAGGGCGATGGTGCCGATTTTGGCGAGATCGTCTCGGACCGCACTGAATCCGGAGACCACGGCCGCCAGGATCACCAGGACGAGGACGACGACCGACCCGATCTTCACGGGTTTGCGCATGCGTTCGGCCCAGCCGGAGTACTTGCGGCGCACCCACATTCCAATGGCGACCGGGATCAGCACGATGGCGATCACCTGAATGAACTTCGCGGGCTGTAGCCCGATGGTGGAGTCGGCGTCCATGAATCGGGCAATGGCCAGGGTGACCACCACCGGCATGGTGAATACCGCGAGCACCGAATTGATCGCCGTCAGCGTGATATTCAGCGCCACATCACCGCCCGCGATATGGCTGAACAGATTCGCCGAGGTACCACCGGGCGAGGCCACCAACAGCAGCATGCCCACCGCCAGCGCACCGGTGAGCCCGAAGGCCAGCACCATACCGAAGCAGATGACCGGCAACAGCACGATCTGGCACGCCAGCGCCACCACCGCCGCCTTCGGATATTTGAGGACCCTGGCGAAATCCTCCACGGTCAAGGTGAGACCGAGACCGAACATGACCAATGCGAGGGCGAGCGGTAGGAATACCGCGAAGACCGACGAACCCATCGAAAACTCCTGAGCTAGATACTTCGGACGATGGTCGCCGGTTTCCACGCCATGCGGTGCGGTTCTCGGGTAAAAGAACCATGGAGATCGATGTGCCCGCAGCCATTCCCATATCGCCCGTGCTGCGGTATATGACGGCCGTCACAGCGTCCGACTTCTCCCCGCGGGTCTATCTGTCTCCGAGCGACACACATACGGCGGTTAGCTATGGCCCGGCTACCGATAAGCGCCCGGGCCTGGGGCGGAGGATGCTGGCGCACCATCACCCGGCAACCTGTGGTCTGATATGTCGCACATGCCCCCAGAATCGACGTCTTCCCGACCGTCGTTTTTCAGTGCAATTCGCGCGGGCTTGATTGTGAGAGGACTGCAGTACTCGGATGGATAGGGTTCGTCGTACCGTTCGGGAACGAGTTCGTCGCAGGATCGGTAGCCCGTTATTGGTGCAGCTGCTGACCGGGGCGGTGGAATCCGCGGCCGATTCGATCGCTATCAGCTATAACTCGACGGGCGAATCGGGTGATCGGCGTGAACTCACCTATCGGGAACTCGACGAATCCTCGTCGCGGTTGGCGCGGGAATTGATCGAGCGGGGTGTGGGGCCCGGCGATGTGGTCGCGGTCGGGTTCACCCGTTCGGTCGAATCGGTAGCGGCCGTATGGGCCATTGCCAAAACGGGCGCGGCTTATGTACCGGTCGATCCCACGCTGCCGCCGGAGCGGAGCGCGTTCATCGCCACCGACTCCCGGGCGGTGCTCGGACTCACCGATTCGGCGCAGCGGGCACGACTCGGCACCGAGATCGACTGGCTCGAGATCGACGAACCGGTGCTGCGGGAGCGGATCGCGGCGCGGCCCGCACATCCGATCTCCTATCTCGATCGGCCGCGCACGCTGACCGACCAGCATCCGGCGTACGTCATCTATACCTCCGGTTCCACCGGCCGCCCCAAGGGCGTGGTGGTGACCCATACCGGGCTCGCGGGGCTGGTGGCGGCCGAGCGTGAGCACTACGCGGTGACCGGGAGTTCGCGGGTGCTGCACGTGTGTTCGCCGAATTTCGACGTATCGGTGCTCGAACTGCTGCTGGCCTTCAGCTCCGGCGCGACGCTGGTCATCTCCCCGGCGACCGTTTTCGGTGGCCCCGAACTCGCCGACCTGGTACGTCGTGAGCGGGTGACCCACATGCTCATCACACCGGCGGCACTGGAGTCGGTGGACCCGGACGGACTCGAGGCGCTGCGGGTCGTGGTCGTCGCGGGTGATGCGTTCGGCCCGGGATTGGTCGAGCGGTGGGCCGTCGGCGGCCGGGCCTTCTACAACGGTTACGGCCCCACCGAGGCCACCATTCTCGCCACCAGTAGCGCGGCGTTGACGCCGCCGCAACCGATCACCATCGGCACCGCCCTCGCGGGAATCGGTGCTGTGGTGGTGGATTCGCGGTTGCGACCGGTCCCGGCCGATGTGGTCGGCGAGCTCTATCTTTCCGGTCCCGCCCTGGCACAGGGGTATTCGGGACGTGCGGGGCTCACCGCGGAACGGTTCGTCGCCAGTCCATTCGCCGGGACGCCGGGTGCGCGAATGTATCGCACCGGTGATCTGGTGCGCCGCCGCGCGGACGGTGCGATCGAGTATGTGGGCCGCTCGGACTTCCAGGTGAAGATCCGCGGCTTCCGTATCGAACTCGGCGAGATCGACGCCGTACTCAACCGCCACCCCGATATCGAGTACGCCGCGACGCTCGGAAAGGTCGCGCCCTCGGGAGCGACCGCACTGGTCTCCTATGTATTGCCGCGCGATGACAGCACCATCGACGCCGAAGACCTCACGCGTTTCGTCGGAGCCTCACTGCCGACCCATATGGTGCCCTCCGCGATCATCGCACTCGACGCGATTCCCCTGACCGCCAATGGAAAATTGGACCGGCAGGCCTTGCCGGAGCCGGTATTCGAGACAGCGGTGTCGCGCGCCCCGGCGGGTCCGGTGGAAATCCAACTCGCCGAACTGTTCACCCGGATACTCGGCGTGCGGGTCGGCGCCGATGACTCGTTCTTCGCCGCGGGTGGCGACAGCATTCTCTCGATCCAGCTGGTGTCGCGGGCCCGTGCGGCGGGCATCGTCTTCACCCCTCGGGATGTGTTCGAGCACCGCACCGTAGCCGGATTGGCGCGGGTGGCGGCGGTCGGTGCCGAGCCGGTGCCGACGCTGGCGGAGCTACCCGGCGGCGGGGTCGGGGACATCCCATTGACGCCGGTGCTGGCCGCCCATCTCGCCGCGGGCAGATCGTTCAGCCGGTTCACCCAGCAGATGGTGCTCGCCCTGCCCGAGCCCATCGACCGGGCGGGTGTGGTCGCCACGCTCACCGCGGTGCTGGACCACCACGATATGCTGCGCGCCCAGCTGCGCTCCCTTGACGGCCGCTGGCAGCTGCGCACGCTGCCGCCGAGCGCGGTGGACGTGGACGCGCTACTCGGCCACACCGAGGTACCAGCGGGCCTGGATATCGATGGGTTGTGCGATATTGCCAGTGCGGCAATGGATTCCGCCCTCGATACCCTCGAACCAGCCGACGCGCGCATGGTCGCCTTCCACTGGCTATCGCGTCCCGACGGCCGTGACGCCCTGATCGTCGCCGCGAATCACTATGTGATCGACGGCGTTTCCTGGCGCATTCTGATCTCGGACCTGGTGGCGGCGTGGGCCCGGTACGCCGGTGACCACCAGATCGCCCTACCCGCCGTCGGCACCTCGTTCCGACGATGGGCCCACGGTCTGGCCGACGCGGACCGTATCGCCGAACTGCCGTACTGGCGGCGCACGCTGGCCGTCGCCGATCCGCCTTTGGGCGCACGGGATTTCGACCCGATCGTAGATACCACGGCCACGGTGCGGCATTTCAGCGTCACGGTGCCGGCCGAGATCACCCACGCGGTACTGACCGACCTGCCGAGCCTGTATCGCGGTGGGGTCAATGACGGTCTGCTCGCGGCACTGGCGTTGGCGGTGCGCCGGTGGCGGGCGCACCGGGGTATCGATTGCGCGGCCACGCGGATACGTCTCGAGGGGCACGGTCGCGAGGAGCACGTCGTCGCCGGTGCCGACCTCAACCGCACCATCGGCTGGTTCACCAGCATGTACCCGGTGGTACTGGAGCTGTCGGGCATCGATGCCGAGGCCGCATGGCAGGGCGGCGACGCTACCGCCGCACTGTTCAAGGCGGTGAAGGAGCAGCTGATCGCGGTGCCGGACAACGGCATCGGGTTCGGCATGCTGAGCCGGCTGAACCCGGCGACCGCGAGCGAGCTCGGCGGGGCGCTCGGCCAGATCGGCTTCAACTATCTCGGCCGTATCTCCGCCGGCGATGTGCCGGAGGCCCTGGCCGACGGCAGTTGGTTGCCGACGGCCGAATGGGGCGAGCCCGGAGCCGATCAGGATCCGGCAATGCCCACACCCGCCGTGGTGGATATCAATGCGATCGTCACCGATACCGACTCCGGCGCACAGCTTTCCGCATCGTTCGCCTATACCTCGGAGCTCCTCGACGAGAGCGCCGTCCGGGAGTTGTCCGATCACTGGATCACCGCGCTGACCGTGCTCGCCGGACATGTGCGCGATCCGGCGGCCGGTGGTCTCACCCCGGCGGATGTGCCGCTGGTGCGGACCACCCAGCGGGAACTCGATGGCTGGCACCGCGAACATTCGCGCCCGGTCGATATTCTGCCGCTGTCGCCGCTACAGCTCGGATTGCTGTTCCTGACCCAGGTTTCGGAGGATGCCGACCCCTACCTGCTGCGGTGGTCGATGGAGCTGTCCGGTGCGGTCGATCTGGATCGGCTGCGGCGATCGGCGCAGTCCATGCTGGACCGGCACGCCATCCTGCGCACCGCGTTCAGCTCCACCACCGACGGGACCCCGGTCCAGATCGTCACCGAGGCGGTGGAAGTGCCGTGGCGGATCGTCGACACCCCGGATATCGACGCCGCGGCGCTACCGGCCGCCGAACGGGATCTCGGATTCGATCTCGCGGTGGCACCCCTGCTGCGATTCACGGTGTACCGCACCACCAGCGCGAGCGCCGCATCGGGTACAGCCGGGCGTATCCAGCTGGTCTTGACCGCCCATCACCTCCTGCTGGACGGCTGGTCGATGCCGTTGCTCATGAAGGAACTCCTGGTTTCCTATGCGGCACATGGCGATTCGACCGTGCTGCCACGGGTGCGACCGTATCGGGATTACCTCGCCTGGCTGACGCGGCGCGATCGCGACGCCGCACTGTCCGCATGGCGCGATGCGCTCGCAGACGTCCCGCCGACCCGTCTGGCCGCGACTGTCGCGCCGCCCGCGCTGCCGGTCACCGGTCACGGGGTATGCGCCGCCGACCTGTCGACAGCCGAGACGGCCGCACTGCTGGCCTTCGCCGCCGCGACCGAGGTCACCGTCAATACGGTGGTTCAGGCGGCCTGGGGCCTGGTGCTGGCGGCCTGTGCCGGTCGCGCCGATGTCGTCTTCGGCGCGGTGGTATCCGGGCGGCCGCCGCAGCTCGACGGTGTCGACGCCATGGTCGGCCTGTTCGCCAATACCATTCCGGTTCGGGTGCGCTTCGATGCCGACGAACCGGTCCGGGAACTGCTGAGCCGCCTACAGTCGGAACAGGTTTCGTTACTCGACTGCCATCACCTCGGGTTGTCCGATATTCAGCGTGTCGCCGGTAGGGACGAACTGTTCGACACACTGCTGGCGTTCGAGTCCTATCCGGTCGATACCGATGGTTTGCGGCAGGCCTACGGCACGATCGACGGCCTGGAGATCACCGATGTCCAAGCGGTCAACTTCACCCACTACCCGGTGGCCGTCGAGGTCGAACTGGGTCCCCGGTTACGTATCGCGGTGCAGCACAGGCGCGACCTGGTCACCGCCGCGACCGCGCAGGCGCTCGCGGACCGGTTGCGGCTGCTGATCGGCGACTTCGTCGCGGCACCGGAGACCACGCCCGCACAGTTGGATGCGCTGTTCGACGCTCGCAATGATCTGATCACGCAGACGCGGTACTGGCATGACGCGCTGGCGGAACTGCCCGATGAGCTGAACCTGCCCGTGGATCGACCGCGTACCGCGGTCTCCAGCACCGCTGTGGGTCGCGTCGCGTTCGCGATCGACGAGGATCTGCGCGAGCTGGCAAGGACCTGGGACACAACGGTATTCAGTGTCGCACATGCCGCATTCGCGGTGCTGCTCGCCCGACTATCGGGCTCCGGTGATATCGCCGTCGGCGCGACGGCCGCGAATGGGTCGGTTGCCGATATTCACCACCGCGACGGTGTGGATTCCGGCCGGAAACACGCCGGAATGACAGCGGCGGGCAGGCCGCACTGCGACTTCGCGCCGAGCAATACGCTCGTACTGCGCACCTCGGTCTCGCCTGACGACTCCTTCGAAGCCCTGCTCCGACATGCGAACGATGTTGCGCTACAAGCGTTTGCGCGCACTGCGGTGCCTTTCGACGAACTGGTGGCGTTACTGGATCCGGTCCGTTCGGATGCGCGCCACCCACTGGCGCAAACAATGCTGTCGGTCGGGCAGCTGCCGCCCGCGGGCCGTGCGCTCTTCGACCTGTCCCTACAAGTCCACGAGGACGGGACCACAGCGGAATTCGCCTTCTCCCCCGATCTGTTCGACCAGCGCACCGTAGAAGTCTTCGCCGACCGATTCCGTCGGCTGCTGACGGCTGCCGTCCGGCGACCGGAACATCCCGTCGGTGACCTGCCCTTGCTCAGCGACGACGAACTGGCCCTGCTGACCCGGGTCTCCCCCGATGACGTGATGGCCACCGGCCTCCTGCCCGACCTACTGACCCGTGGCGTCGACCTGGGCCGCGATCGGGTAGCGGTGCGCTACCGGGACCGTTCGATCACCTACGGCGAAATCGAGGAGCGCAGTTCGCGATTGGCGCGCGTGCTGATCCAATGCGGCGTCGGCCCGGAGGATCTGGTCGCCGTGGCACTGCCGCGTTCCTACGAACTGGTACTCGCCGTGCTCGCGATCGCCAAAGCCGGTGGCGCGCATATCCCGATCGATGCGGGCTATCCCGCCGAGCGGGTGCGACATATGGTGGCCGACTCGGGAGCGAAAATCGGGATCACCGTCTCCGATTACGTCGGGCGACTGCCCACCGGTCCGGAGTGGCTGGTCCTCGACGATTCCGGAAACGAGCAGCGCTGCGCCGCACAACCCGCCACCCCGGTGACCGATGCGGATCGCCTGGCGCCGCTGCGTATACACAACCCGGCGTACGTCATCTACACCTCTGGTTCGACGGGTCTCCCCAAGGGCGTCACCGTCACACATACCGGACTCGGTGGCCTGCTCGACGAGGCCGTCGACCGCTACCGGCTCGAACCGCACCACCGCTTCCTGCACATCTGCTCGCCGAGTTTCGATCCCTCGGTGCTGGAATGGCTGTGCGCGTTCTCCGTCGGCGCGACGCTGGTCATTGTGCCGCCGTCCATCGTGGGCGGGGCGGAACTCGGTGATCTGCTGCGCACCGAGGCGGTCACGCACGCGATTATCACCCCGGCGGTGCTCGGCACCGTCGATCCGGCGGGGCTGGACGCCATCGAGGTCGTTTCCGTCGGCGGCGACGTGACCACCCCGGAACTACTGGCCCGCTGGCAGCCGGGGCGCAGCTACCTCAACGCCTACGGGCCCACCGAGACGACAATTATTTCCACGTACGCGGAATTGGTTCCGGGGCAACGCATTACGGTCGGGGTCCCGGTGCACGGCATGTCCGCGCTGGTGCTCGACGCACGGTTGAATCCGGTGCCGCCCGGTGTCGCGGGTGAACTGTATCTGGCCGGAGGCGGACTGGCACGCGGCTATCGCAATCGGGCCGGGTTGTCCGCGGCGCGGTTCGTCGCCGATCCGTGGGGTGCGCCGGGAGCGCGGATGTACCGGACCGGCGATATCGTGCGCTGGTGGGCCGCTCCCGGTGCACGGCACGGGAATGCCGCTGTGCCGTCGACGCATTGGCAGCTCGACTATGTGGGCCGCACCGACGCACAGGTGAAGGTGCGCGGCTTCCGCGTCGAACTCGGCGAGATCGACGCGGTGCTGGGCGGATACGACGACGTCGACTTCGCTCTCACCGTCGGCCGGACCATGCCGTCCGGATCGACAGCGCTGGTGTCCTACGTGCTCGCGGCACCGGGCAGCACCGTCGATCCCGCGCGGCTCACCGTATACGCCGAGGGCATCCTTCCCGCGCATATGGTGCCCGCCGCGATTGTCGTTCTCGACGCGCTGCCGTTGACCGCCAATGGCAAGCTCGACCGAAGCGCCCTGCCGGAGCCGGTGTTCGCGACCGCGGTGACACGGGCGCCGCAGGGTCCGATCGAAGCGCGATTGGCGGAATTGTTCGCCCAGGTTCTCGGGGTGCCGACGGTCGGGGTGCACGATTCGTTCTTCGCCAGCGGTGGCGACAGCATTATGTCCATCCAGCTGGTGTCGCGCGCCAAAGCGGCCGGAATCGTCTGTACGGCACGCGATGTATTCGAGCAGCGGACCGTGGCCGCACTGGCCCGGGTCGCCGCCGAGCATGACGAGGCGACACCAATTGTCCTGGCGGAGCTGCCGGGCGGTGGCGTCGGTGAGACTCCACTGACACCGGTGCTGGCCGAATTCCTCGCCAACGGTTCCTCGGACCGGTTCGCCCAGACCATGGTGCTGGCACTGCCCGAGGGTATCGACCGGGCCGGTCTGGTCACCACGATCGGTGCGGTACTCGATCGGCACGAGGTGCTCTGTTCTCGGGTGTGGCAGGACGCGGGCCGATGGCGATTCGAAACCTTGCGGCGCGATGCGGTGGACACCGAGACGCTGCTGACCGAGATCGATGCCGCCGCTGCCGACGGTCCCGAACTGAGCCGCATCGGCAGTGCCGCAGTCGATTCCGCATTGGCCGGGTTGGATCCCGCTGGTGCGCGGATGATCTCCTTCGCGTGGGTGCGCCGGTCCGACGCGCGCGATGTGCTGGTCGTGGCGGCACATCACTATGTGATCGACGGCGTGTCGTGGCGGATCCTGATTCCCGATCTGGCCGTGGCCTGGGCGCAGTACGCGGCGGGGCGGCAGATCGTCCTGCCTCCGGCCGGAACCTCGTTCCGGCGGTGGGCGCACGGTCTGACCGAAGTAGCCTCGCGGCGTTCCGATGAGATCGGTTACTGGCAGCGAGTACTGGCCACGCCGGACCCCCGGCTGGGTGCGCGGGCCCTCGATCGCGCCGTCGATACCTATGCGACGGTGCGGTCGATCTCGGTGCGGGTACCGGTCGAGGTCACCGAGGCGCTGCTGACGACCCTGCCCGCGCTGTATCGCGGTGGTGTCAATGACGGACTGCTCGCGGCCCTCGCCCTGGCCGTGCGCGCCTGGCGGGCACGGCGCGGAATCGACGCGCCGGTCACCCGGATACGACTCGAGGGCCATGGCCGCGAGGAATCCGTGGTGCCCGGCGCTGATCTGACGCGCACCCTGGGCTGGTTCACCAGTATCCATCCGGTCGCCATCGATCTGTCCGCGAACCCGGATGCCACGATCACCGATGCCGCGAGCATCGCCACCGTGCTGAAGTCGGTCAAGGAGCAATTGCTCGCGGTGCCGGACAAGGGCATGGGATTCGGTGTGCTGCGCCATCTCGATCCGTCGAGGGCCGACCTGCTCGCCGGCGATATCGGGCAGATCGGCTTCAACTATCTCGGCCGTTCGGGTGTGCCCGCCGACCTGCCCGACCAGAGTTGGCTGCCGACAGCCGATCTCGGCGATCTCGACTTCGACTACGACCCGGCCATGCCCGTCGGCACCGTGGTCGATATCAATGCGATCACCGCCGATACGGGGAGCGGACCGCGGTTGGAGCTGAGCTTCGGCTACGCGAGCGAGATCCTCGACGAGGCGGCGGTGCGGGAACTGGCCGCCGGCTACTCGGCCGCCCTCACCGCCCTCGCCGATCACGTAACCCATTCGGCGGCAGGCGGTCTGACCCCGTCGGACGTGCCCTTGGTCCGAGCGTCACAAGCCGAGTTGGATCGGTGGCAGGCGGGCTATCCCGCGCTCTCGGATGTGCTGCCGCTCTCACCGCTCCAGGACTCGCTGCGAGTGCTCATGGAGCTGCTGGACGAGTCGGTCGACGCGTACATCATCCAGTTGGCGGCCCGGTTGACCGGTGAGCTCGATACCGACCGATTGCGGCGGGCCGCGCGAACCATGCTGGACCGGCACGCGAATCTGCGCTCCGCCTTCGTCTCCGCGGCCGACGGCACCTCGGTACAGCTCGTGATCGACGAGGTCGAACTGCCGCTGCGCATTGTCGACGGTGTCACCGAGGCCGAATTGCCGGATCTCCTGGCCGCCGAGCGGCGTCGCGGATTCGATCCGGCGGTGGCCCCGCTGCTGCGTCTCACGGTGTTCCGCGCCACCGGCGCAAGCGCCGCATCGGGTACGGGCGGGCGGATCGACCTGGTGTTGACCGGGCATCACATTCTGCTCGACGGCTGGTCGATGCCATTGCTGCTGAAGGAACTGCTGGTGCTGTACGCGACCGGCGGTGACGCCTCGCCGCTGTCTCCGGTTCGGCCGTATCGTGATTACCTGCAATGGCTTTCGCGCCAAGACCGCGACGCCGCGACTCGGGCCTGGTCGCAGCTGCTGGCGGATGCCACACCGACCATGCTCGCCCCCGAACTCGCCTGGCCCGCACCGACGGGCAATGGGTTCGGCCGCTGCGAGTTCGAGCTGTCCACCGCCGAGACGTCGACGCTCACGGCGTATGCGGCGAGCGCGGAGGTCACCGCCAATACGCTGATCCAGGCGGCCTGGGGTCTGGCCATTGCCGGTAGTACCGGACGAGACGATGCCGTATTCGGCGCGACCATCTCCGGCCGGCCCGCACAACTCGACGGAATCGGCGAGATGATCGGCCTTTTCGTCGACGCCATCCCCGTTCGGGTCCGGTTCGGCCGCGAGACGACGGTGCGGAACCTGGTCGACGGGTTGCAGGCCGAGCAGGCGGCACTGCTCGATCACCATCACCTCGGGCTCGGTGCCATCCAGCGCATTGCCGGACAGGGCGAGCTATTCGACACCATGCTGGTGTTCGAGTCCTATCCGGTCGATGTGGAGGGGTTGCAGCAAGCCAGCGGAGCGATTGACGGATTGCGGATCGACGGGGTACGTAGCGACGATTTCACGCACTATCCGATCACCGTCATGGTCTTCCTGACCTCGCGCACGCTGGTGCAGGTGAAGTACCGGCGCGATCTCGTCGCCGATGCGACGGCACAGGCTGTCGCGGATCGGTTGCGACGGGTGCTCGGCGATCTGCTCACAGCACCGGACCGGCCCGCGGCCGAAATCCCGCAGCAACTCGATGCCGCATCCGATGACTCGATCAGCGCATCCCGATACTGGCGCACCGCATTGGCGGGGCTGCCGGACCGGTTGGAGTTGCCGACGGACCGGCCGCGTCCCGCGGTGCGGTCGGATTCACGTGGGCGCGTGGAGTTCTCGGTGCCCGACGAGGTGCGGCATGGCCTGCGCCGACTGACGGACAACAGCGGCGTGACGTGGACAGCGCTGGTACGTACGGCATTGGCGGCACTGCTCACGCGGCTGTCGGGTGCCGACGATATCGCCATCGGTTCACCGACCCTGGACGGCGAACGCGTCGAGCTGGTGCTGCGCGCCCGCATGGACCATTCCGCTCGCTTCACCCGACTGATCTCCCAGGCGCATGAGACCGAAAAACAGGGATTCGCGCACGCCGGGATTCCACTCGACGACCTGGTCGAGCTGTTGGGAGTGCGGCGGACGCCGGATCGGCATCCCCTGTTCCAGGTGGCGTTGTCGTTCCAGCGCCCAGCCGAGGCGGTCGGCGATCTAGCACTGTCCCTGTCGTCCATCGATGGCTACTCGGGTGCGGTGCGCGGCGAGATGTCGTTCGCACGTGACCTTTTCGACGACAGCACAGCGGAAGTATTCGTCCGGCGGTTCGTCCGGATACTCGCGGCGGTCGCGGAGCGGCCCGAAATACGGGTCAGCGAGCTACCGCTGCTGGCGACGGATGAATACGAACGCTTGACCCGAATGGGTGGCGGTGTCCCGATTACCGTTGGGCTGCTGCCGGATCTGCTCACCCGGGGCGTCCGGGTCGGGCGGGACCGGGTCGCCGTCCACGATGCCGGACAGACCTATACCTACGGTCAGCTCGACGATTTCTCCTCCCGGCTGGCCCGGGTACTCATCGATCGCGGCGTCGCCCCGGAAACGGTGGTGGCGCTGGCCATGCGGCGCTCCTACGCGATGGTGGTCGCGATCTGGGCGGTCGCCAAGGCCGGTGCCGCCTATCTGCCGGTCGATCCGACCTATCCGGCGGACCGGGTGCGGTACATGCTGGCCGATTCGGCTGCGGCGGTGGGCATTACCATTGCCGAGCACACGGGTGGTCTGCCCGATGCGGTGGATTGGCTGGTACTCGACAATGCCGAAGTGCTCGCGCGCTGTGCCACTCGATCCGCCGACGCGGTAACCGATACGGATCGACGTGCGCCGCTGCGCATCTCGCAGCAGGCCTACGTCATCTACACCTCCGGCTCGACAGGTATGCCCAAGGGTGTCGCCGTCACGCACGCCGGGCTCGGTGGGCTCATCGGTCATTCGGTCGACCTGCTGCGGCTGGAGCCGGAATCTCGGATGCTGCACGTGTGTTCCCCGAGTTTCGACCAATCGCTCGAGGAGATCGCCACCGCCTGCTACAGCGGCGCCCACCTGGTCATCGCTCCTCCCGATATGGTCGGCGGCACCGAGCTGCATGAACTACTGCGCACCGAGCGGGTGACCCATACGATCATCACCCCCGCACTGCTGGGCACCGTCGATCCGTCCGGTCTGGACGACCTCGCGGTCGTCTCCGCGGGCGGTGAGGCCACCACGCCCGAACTCCTCGCACGATGGCAACCGGGTCGCCGCTTCATCAACGGGTACGGCCCGACCGAAGCGACCATCGGTGCGACCTATACGACTTTGCTCGCGGGGCAACGGGTAGCGATCGGTCGCCCGGTGCCCGGCGGGTGGGCGGCGGTACTCGACAGCGGATTGCACCCGGTGCCGTCGGGTGTGGTGGGTGAGCTGTACCTGGCGGGTCCGGCGCTCGCACGCGGCTACTACCGGCGCGCCGGTACGACAGCGGAACGCTTTGTCGCCAATCCGTGGGGGCCGCCGGGCGATCGCATGTACCGCACCGGCGATCTGGTCCGGTGGATCGGGGTTCCGGCGGCCGGACCGGTCGGCGGCGAGTTGGAGTATGTGGGCCGCACCGACTTCCAGGTGAAGATTCGGGGCTTCCGCATCGAACTCGGTGAAATCGACGCGGTGCTCGCGGCGCACCCCGGGGTCGACCACGCGGTAACCGTCGGCCGGGAGAACCCCAGCGGTGCCACCATATTGGTGTCGTATGTGGTGGGCCGGGCGCTCGATCCAGAGGAACTGGTGCGGTGGGCCGGGCGCTCACTGCCCGCGCATATGGTCCCCGCCTCGGTCGTGGTACTCGATGAGGTGCCATTGACCGCCGTCGGCAAACTCGACCGAAGTGCGCTCCCCGCACCGGAATTCGCGACCCGCGCCTACCGGGAACCATCGACGGTGGCGGAGCGGACCGTCGCCGATGTCTTCGCCGAGGTGCTCGGTCGCGAGCAGGTCGGCGCGGAAGACAACTTCTTCGAACTCGGCGGCAATTCACTGCTCGCCACGCGGGTGACCGCCCGCCTGGGCATGACGGTGGATACGCGGGTTCCGGTGCGGTTGTTGTTCTCCGCGCCCACGGTGGCGGGATTGGCACGGGAGATCGCGACACTCACCGATACCGCGACCCGTCCCGCCCTGGTCGCCGGCCCACGGCCGGAACATATTCCGCTCTCCCCCGCACAGCAGCGGATGTGGTTCCTCAACCGGTTCGATACCGAATCGGCGGCCTACAACATCCCGGTCGCAATGCGCCTGACGGGCACGCTGGATGTCGAGGCCATGCGGCAGGCTTTCGCCGATCTCGTGCTGCGACACGAGATTCTGCGAACGGTCTACCCGCATCACGATGCCGGCCCGGTACAGGTCGTACTGCCGCCCGCCCACTGCGACGTGCAGCGACTGGAAGTCGGTGACGTCGATGCCCCCGACGTGGAATCGGCGGTGACCGCGCTGGCGTCGACCCTGTTCGATGTCACCGCCGAGGTGCCGCTGCGGGCGGCGCTGTGGCAGATCTCCGACAGCGAGTACGTCCTCGCGATGGCGGTCCATCACATCTGTGGCGATGGCTTCTCGGGTGGTCCGCTCACTCGAGATCTGGTGTCGGCGTACGTGGCTCGTGCGACGGGGCAGCAACCGACGTGGACTCCACTGTCGGTGCAGTACGCGGATTACGCGCTCTGGCAGCGTGCGCTGCTCGGTAGCGAGGAGCAGCCGGGGTCGCTGGCAGCCGAGCAGATCGCCTACTGGCGCACGGCGCTCGCCGACCTGCCGGATCAGCTGGAGCTGCCGCGCGACCGTCCGCGTCCGGCGGTGCAGTCGTACGCGGGCAGCCAGGTGGACCTGCGTATCGACGCACCGACCCACGCCGCACTGGTGGACATCGCTCGAGCCCAGGGCGCGACGCTGTTCATGGTGGTGCACACCGCATTCGCCGTACTGCTGGCCAGGTTGTCGGGCACCGACGATATCGCCATCGGCACACCGATGGCGGGACGTGGCGCAGCCGAACTGGACGACCTCATCGGCATGTTCGTCAATACCCTGGTGTTCCGCACCCGGGTGGATGCCGACGCGGCCTTCACCGAACTGCTCGCCCGGCAGCGCGATGCCGATATCCAGGCCTTCGCACATGCCGACGTGCCGTTCGAGCGGTTGGTCGAGGTACTGAATCCCGCGCGTTCGACGGCGCGGCATCCGCTGTTCCAGGTGGGTTTGTCGTTCCAGAATCTGGCTCCGGTCGCAATGGAATTGCCGGGCTTGACCGTCACGGGTCTGTCGACGGATCGACAGCTGTCGCAGTTCGATCTGCATCTGATCGTGGCCGACGGCTACGACGAACAGGGTGCCCCGACCGGTATCGGCGGATTCCTCACCTACGCAACGGATCTGTTCGACGAATCGACGGTACGGGAATTCGGTGACCGGTTCACGCGGGTGCTGGCCGCGGTGGTCGCGGATCCGCGGATACCCGTCGGAGCGATCGAACTGCTCGCACCGCGCGAGAGCACACGCATGCTCGCGACGTGGAACGACACCTCGCATCCGGTCGCCAATGCCACCCTGGCGTCACTACTGGACGCGACCGTCACCGCCACTCCCGAATCGGTGGCCCTGGTGGCCGCCGATGGCACCCGCACGAGCTACGCCGAGCTCGACGCCCGGGTGAATCGGCTCGCGCGCCACCTGATCTCCCTCGAGGTGGGTCCGGAATCACCGGTGGCGCTGGCCATTCGACGTTCGGTCGACCTCGTTGTCGCCATGTACGCGGTGAGTAGGGCCGGTGGCGCGTATGTGCCGGTGGATCCGGACCAACCCGCACGGCGAACCGACTACATCCTGGCCACCACGGCACCGATCTGTGTACTCACCGACACCGACACCGCTTTCACCACATCCATCGCGCCGGTGGTGCACATGGATCGACTGAACCTGTCGGCGGTGAGTGCCGCCGCGATCATCGACAGCGACCGGCTCGCACCCTTGCGCGCCGAGCACGCCGCATATGTGATCTTCACGTCGGGTTCCACGGGTCGACCGAAGGGTGTCACGGTCTCACACGCCGCGATCGTGAATCAATTGCTGTGGAAGACAGTGGAGTTCGGCCTGACCACCGCCGATGCCGTGCTGTTGAAGACCGCGGCGACCTTCGACCTGTCGGTATGGGAGTTCTGGTCCGCCGTGGTCTGCGGTGGCCGCCTCGTTATCGCCGCGCCGGACGGCCACCGCGATCCGGCATATCTGAACGCGTTGATGGCCCGCGAGGGCGTCACCACCCTGCACACGGTGCCGTCCATGCTGGACGCCCTGCTGACCTGCCGACTCCCGGATTCGCTGCGCCGGGTACTCGCCATCGGTGAAACGCTCCCCGCCACACTGGCGCACCGGTTCATGACGGTGGCGCCCCGAGCGGACCTGTTCAACCTGTACGGCCCGACCGAGGCGGCGGTCTCGATAACCAGCCATCGCGTAACCGATCTCGACAGCGCGACCGTGCCGATCGGCGCACCGGTCTGGAACAGTCGGGTGTACGTGCTGGATTCGCGATTGCGGCCGGTTCCGGCCGGCGTCGCGGGTGAGCTGTACCTGTCCGGTTCGCAATTGGCGCGCGGCTACTTCGATCGCCCCGAACTCACGGCCGATCGCTTTGTCGCCAGCCCGTTCCAGCCTGGTGCGCGCATGTACCGCACCGGCGATGTGGTCGCGTGGAATGCCCATGGCAAACTGGACTATCGCGGTCGCACCGATTTCCAGGTGAAGATTCGCGGCTTCCGTATCGAACTCGGTGAGATCGACGCGGTCCTGGCCACCCACGTGGATATCGATTTCGCCGTCACGGTCGGTCGGGAAAGCGTCACGGGTGAAACCAACCTGGTGTCGTACGTGGTGGCAGCCCGTCATACGGCCGTCGACCCGGATCGACTGATCGATTGGGCCGCAATGTCTTTGCCATCGCATATGGTGCCCGCGGCCATCCTGGTCCTCGATGAGGTGCCCTTGACCGCGGTCGGCAAGCTGGACCGTGCGGCCCTCCCCAGCCCGACGCTCGCCACCCGCGCCTACCGGGCACCGGCGACCACACTCGAAATCACGGTCTGCGGCGTCTTCGCGGATGTCCTGTGCCTCGAACGCATCGGATTGGACGACAACTTCTTCGAACTCGGTGGCAATTCACTCCTCGCGACCAAGCTCGTGGCCCGCCTGGGCGAGGCCGTGGCCGCGACGGTTCCGGTAATGCGGGTATTCACCGCGCCCACCCCCGCGGGGATGGTCGGCGAATTGTGCATGCCGGGTGTCGAAACCACCGGGCCCGACGCCGCATTCGATGTCATGCTACCGCTGCGCACCTGCGACACCGGCACCGCCGCACCGCTGTTCTGCATCCATCCGATCAGCGGTGTCGCGTGGTCCTTCGCAGGGCTGGCAGCCCACCTCGACCCCGACCGTCCCCTCTACGGGCTACAGTCGCCGGTCCTGAGTTCAGCTGCCACACTGCCGGATTCGATCGAGGACTGGGCGCGCCTCTACGCCAAGCACATTCGCGAGATCCAACCGTCGGGCCCCTATCACCTGCTCGGCTGGTCCCTCGGCGGTGTCCTCGCCCATGCCATTGCCGTACAGCTCCAGGACGACGGCGATCAGGTGGCGCTCCTGGGCATGATGGACAGCCGACTGCGCACCGCCGACGCCCCCGTCGCCGGGTCCACCGTGACGGTGCCCGAGCTGCTCGGTGGCCTGCTGGGCGGCCGAGCCGCGGAGTTCGGCCTCGACGAAACCGTGGACCTACCCGGTCTGGCTCAGCGATTGAGTTGCCTCCCGGAACCTTTCGCTTCCTTCGGCGCCGCCCGCATCGAACGGGTCGTGGACGCGGCGATCATGTCGGCGGCACTCGACGCGGCATACCGTCCCCGGCCGTTCGATGGCGACCTCGTCTACTTCACGGCGGCCCAGGACGATCCGTCGTGTTCCGCCAACGCCAGGACCTGGGTGACGGCGGTGACGGGTTCGGTACACAACCACCCGGTGGCCGCCACCCACTGGCGAATGACCACCGACGCGGCGCTTCGACGTGTCGCGGCGGTCCTGCGAGAACGGTCGGCATACGCGGTGCACCACTGAAAGTGCGGTCACGACATCGTCTGGCCACGTCGTCATTCCGGCGTGTCCTTGGCCGGAATCCGCTCCCCGCGGTCGTGGATTCCGGCCACAAGCATGCCGGGATGACAGGGTGTGTGCCGACCTCGCACCGTCATCGGTGGTAGTAGCGATCGGGTCCCCGGCCTCGCTACCGATCACAGTCGCCTACAGCAGATACGGGGCCTCCTGCACCCAGTGGAAGCCGCGGTTGAGCTGGCGGAACCGGTCGAGGCTCACCAGTTCCAGGTGCATTCGCACCGATCGCCCGGCGAGCTGTCCGACCAGCAGCAGCCGCTCCGGCGTCGGG
>NZ_BDCE01000052.1 GCF_001613345.1 Nocardia uniformis NBRC 13702
CCAAACCCCGAGCCGCACGGAAAGCGAGCTGGCACATGGAGATCCGAGTCCTCGTCTGCGATCGAGAACCACTGATCCGACTCGGCCTTCGCAGCGTCCTGGCAGGCGAACCCGACCTGACTGTCGCCGGTGAATTCGCGGACGCAAGCGCGGCCGCAGCCGCGTTGGCTTCCTTGCGGCCCGACGTCATTGTCGCTGACACCGAAGCGCTCTCCAGCGCCACCGGCTGTGCGACGGGCGAATTGGTCGATGCCGCCATGGCTCAGGCGATTCCGGTGCTGGTACTCGCGCCGGAGGAATGCGCGGCGGGTGCCGTAGCGGCGCTTCATGCCGGGGCGCGGGGGTTCCTGCTCGAGCACGATCCGCCGAGTCAGATCGCCTATGGCATAAGGGAAGTAGCGGCGGGTAATGCGATTCTGTCGCCGTCGGTGACGGGGCGGCTGCTGTCCAGGCTGGTCAATGCGAGTCCTCGGCGGACCGGAGTTGATCCTCGGCAGGTATTGACCGCGCGTGAGATTCAGGTGTTGCGGCTGTTGGCGACCGGACTGCCGGTGGCGGCGATTGCCGAGCGGCTATTCGTGGCGGAGGTGACGGTGCGGTCGCATATTCACCATATGTTGCGGAAGTTGGAGTTGGATCGGGCCTTTCAGGCCGTAGCGTTGGCGCATGAATCGGGGTTGCTCGATCCGGAATCAGCTGCCAGCTAGCTTCTCAACAATTGTTGAAGCGGGATTCCACTGTTGACCGACGACACTCATCGCCTGCGGCTATAGCGTCGGAGTGGTCATAATCGCTTCGCGCTCAGGGGAATCCATGGTCGAATCCACGCAGGTCGACATCGCGTTCGCCGAGCATCGGCAGGCGGTCGAGGAATTGCGGCGCCAGTACGCCGCGCTTCCTACCGATACCCCGGTGCGACTCACCAAGCCCACTTCCAACCTGTATCGGACCAGGCAGCGTCACAGCGGACCCAGCCTGGATGTGCGGCATTTGGATCGGGTGCTGTCGGTGGATCCCGAGTCGCGGACCGCCGAGGTGCAGGGCATGGCCACCTACGAGACCATCGCGGACGCGACGCTGGCCCAGGGGATGCTGCCGCCGGTCGTGTTGGACTGTAAGACCATCACGATCGGCGGCGGAGTGGCGGGGACGGGAGCGGAGTCGTCGTCGTTTCGGGGTGGGTTGCCGCATGACGGTGTGCGGGAGATGGACATTCTGACCGGAGATGGGCGGGTGGTGACCGCCACCCGGGAGAACGAGCATGCCGAACTGTTCAACGGGTTCGCGCATTCGTATGGTTCGCTGGGATATGCCCTGCGGCTGCGACTCGAGCTCGAGCCCGCCAAACGCTATGTACGGCTCCGGCATATCCATACCGCATCCGCGCGGGAGTGGGTGGATACGCTCCTCGAAATAGACAGCAGCGGTGAGTACCACGGTATTCCGGTTGATTTCGTCGATGGCGCGTACTTCGCCGAGGATGCGGTGCACCTGGTCCTGGCCGACTACACCGATGACCCGCCATTCGTCTCCGACTACACGGGTCAGCGCATCTACTACCGCACCCTGCGTACCCGCTCGCAGGATTACCTCACCACCCGTGACTACCTGTGGCGCTGGGATACCGATCTCTACTGGACCTCCAAGCTGTTCGGCTTGGAGAACCCGCTAGTGCGCCGACTCTGGCCACGCAGGTATCGAAATGCCGAGATGTTCCGCAAGATTCAGATGCGGATGCGGCAGAGTGGGCTGGCGGACCGGGCGACCTCCGCTATCGGCAGGCCCGTCGAGTGGGTGCTACAGGATGCCGATCTACCGGTCGAGTCCGTGCCGGATTTCCTGGAGTTCTTCGCCCGTGAGATCGGGATCAGCCCGGTATGGCTGTGTCCCATGCGTTTACGCACTCCGGCCACGTTGTATCCGATCGACCGGAATCGCCTCTATGTCAGCGTCGGCTTCTGGTGGCCGCTGCGGCAACGTGTGGGCGAGGCTCCCGACTACCACAATCGGCTCATCGAGCGGGCCATTGCCGAACTCGGTGGGCATAAGCCGCTCTACTCCACGGCGCACTACACCGAGAAGGAATTCTGGCGGCACTACGGCGGCGATACCTACCGAAAGCTCGAGGAGACATACGATCCCGACAATCGCCTGCCCGATCTCTACGACAAATGTGTGAAGGGTCGGTGAGCGCCATGCGTACCCCACCCGGCCCGAAACTGCCCTTCGGCATTCGCCGTTACCGCCGCGATGCCGCTGCCATCATGGGCGAGCTGCACCGCGACTACGGCGAAGTCGCGCGCTTCCGAGTCGGTCCGCAGGTCATGTACCAGGTCACCGGTCCGGGCCCGATCTCGGAAGTGCTGCACGACAAGACCGGCGCGTATCGACGCGGCCAGGTGTACGGCGGTTTCGAACTGTTCTTCGGCAAGGGCTCGCTGACCACCGACGGTGAGCAGTGGCGCACCCTGCGCGCTGCCGGGCAGCCGTTCTTCCGCTCCGGCAGCCTCCGACCAGCCGTGCCGACGATTGCCGATGTGATCACCGACATGATGGACCGCTGGGACGCGCTCGGCGCACCGGACGACCCGATAGATATCGTCCCCGAGGTAATGCGCCTGGCCTTCGAGGTGGTCACCCGCGTGCTGTGCGGCTGCGATCTCAGCGAGCGGTCCACCGAGGTGGTCGCCGCCATTCCACACGTGCTGTCGGGCATGTTCCCGGGCAGTCCGGAGCTATTGCTGCCGAGTTGGGTACCGGGTCCGGTCCGCCGCCGTTTACGCAATACCCGGGCGGTGATCAATGGGGTGGCCGATACCCTGGTCGCACAGCATCTTTCAGGTCAGCTTCCGCCGGATCGACTGGTGGGCACCCTGTTCGACACCATTGATCCCGCGACCGGCGCACCCCTGACCAGGCAGCAGATCGCCGACGAGTTGAAGACCTATCTGCTGGCCGGACACGAGACCACCGGCTGTGGACTGGCGTGGACACTGTACGAACTCGCCGAACATCCCGACGTCACCGAACGTCTTGCCGCCGAACTGGAACGGGAACTCGATGGCCGCCCACCCGAGGCTGCCGACCTGCCACGACTCCCCTATCTGACCCAGATCGTCGACGAGGCGTTGCGCCTACATCCCGCCATCCCCATGTTCCCGCGCGAAACCACCCGCGACGTCGAGATCGGTGGCTACCACCTGCCGGCCCGCAGCACACTGTTCATCAGTTCTCACACCGTGCACCACGACCCCCGGCATTGGCCCGAACCAGATACCTTCGACCCCGACCGCTTCGCCCCGGACCGCCCGAAACCGGTGCCCTACACCCACTTCCCCTTCGGGGGCGGCGCACGACGCTGTATCGGCGCACCGCTGGCGGAACTGGAGATACAGGTCGCGGTGGCCATGATCACCCAGCGTTATCGCCTCACCCCGCAGCCCGGATATCCGGTGGACGAGCATTCGCTCATCTCACTACGCCCGCGCTTCGGCCTGCCCATGACCATCACCGCACGCAGGGAACAGCCTGCGCGCTGAGCATCTGTGACGCGCCGCCGAGCGACCTTCAGGCGCTGAACTCCGCGACCAGCTTCCGATAGGTCTCGAATGCCACCTTGGGTGTGTAGTCGCTGGTCGTAATTCCCAGCTGCGCATGCGGTTCCGAGCGCTCCGAATCCGCGTCCCGCAGCGAGAACAGCTCGAGGTGCCGGACATGGAAGCGTTCACGCACGGCGACCACCGCCCGGACCATGTGATCGATGCTGTCGGCCTGGTGTTCCGGACTGCGTTCCGTGCCGGTGACGCTGCCGCATTCGGCGATATGGATCGGCACATGCGATCCGATGCCCACCTTCGGCAGGTTCACCTCCCGCAGCTGCGCGATACCGTGTTCGACCAGCGAGGCGATATCGCCCGGCGTCCCGTGCGGTGCGACCGGGGAGAAGGCATCGGGGTACAGCGCCAGCCCGACATAGTCCACCTGCTCGGCGAATTCGGCCGGCGGCACCACGGCCAGCCCATCCCAGAAGGCGCCGTCGCCACCCATCCACTCCGGCGGCTCGGCCACCGAGAACCCGACGCGCACCCGCTCCAACCCGATGGTGTCGAGTGTCTTGCGCGCGTGGGCAATTCCCTGCACCAATGCGTTCATCACACCGGGCGAACTACCGTCGATCCACGGAATATTGAAATTGGGCTCCAGGGTGATCTGCAAGTACCGCGCAATCTCCCCATACCGGTCGATGGCCCGGTCGATGAACCGCAGCCACCCCTCGACATCCTCGGCGACCGGCAGATAACAGAGCACCAAGTCCAGCTGTCGATGCCCGTCCAGGTACCACTGATCCGGCATGGTCAGCTCGCCGTACACCCGGTCGGGATGTAGGACGGCCGCGCGCTCCGGATCCGGTGGTGTGCCCAGGTAGTGCAGGTATTCACGCACCACGAACGGCGCGTCCCCCTGGAGCCGCCGCACCAGGTCGCCGATCGCCGCACGATTGTCCGGTGGTCCGGCGATCGCGCTGACCTGACTCGCTGCGTACACACCGAAGAGCAACTCACTGGAGGAGGTCACGCTCTCCACTTAACCACCGCGGACCCACCGGCTGCTCAACATCTCAATCTGTGGGCAGTTTGGCCGAAAGTGTGTAACCCAAGTCACAGTTCACTGCTACCGTGAGCGCCTACTCGTCATGTTTCTGCAGTACATGGGCTAGTTCGGAGGTTTGATCGAGATGACCTCGATTCTGCACACGGTGCAACAGCGCTTCACTCACACCGCCGAGGTTGTCAAGGGTTTGGGGCGGTTACGCGAGGTCGGTGTCAGCGACCCTCGCAATCCCATGGAGACCCTGCGCACCATGAAGGAGGCGAAGGTCTTCGGACCGCAGGCCACCATGGTGCGGCACGCGGCGCGGGTATGGCCGGACCGGCCCGCCCTGGCTGATGAACGCGGTGAGATGACCTACCGCGAGCTCGATGAGCAATCGACGGCCCTGGCACGTGGTCTGCAGGCCATGGGTATCGAGCCGGGCATGGTGGTCGGCATTCTGGCGCGCGACCATCGCGGGCTGCTGATCTCCCTCGCCGCCGCCGGAAAGCTCGGTGTGCGCTCCGCGCTCATGAATACCGGATTCGCCAAACCGCAGTTCGCGGAGGTGTGCGCCCGCGAGCAGGTCAAGGCGGTACTGCACGACAGTGAATTCCTGGGCCTGCTCGACGCCCTGCCCCCGGAACTGCACCGGGTCCTCACCTGGGTGGACGAGGGCCATGAACTGCCTTCCGGCGCAACGACTCTCGACACGCTGATCGCAGCCAACTCCACGGACCCGCTGCCCGCCCCGGACAAGCCCGGCGGCTTCATCATTCTCACCAGCGGCACCACCGGCCTGCCCAAGGGCGCACCGCGCACCAAGGTCGGCCCCATCGGCACCGTCCAGATGGTGGACCGGATCGACTTCCCGCGCCAGGGCACCATGGTCATCGTTTCGCCCATCTTCCACAGCACGGGTATGGGCACCTGGCTGGTCGGTACGGCGCTGGGGAACAAGGTGGTGCTGTCTCGCCGCTTCGACGCGGAGCGCACGCTGAGCCTGATCGCCGAACACCGGGCCGACATGCTGGTGGCGGTGCCGACCATGCTGCATCGCATGGTCGAACTCGATCCCGGCATTCGCGAAAAATACGACACCTCCGCGCTGAAGTGCATTGTAATCGCGGGCTCCGCGCTCTCGCCCGAGCTGTCGGTCCGCACCGCCGAGGTCTTCGGTCCGGTGCTGTACAACCTGTACGGCTCTACCGAATGCGCGGTGGCGACCGTGGCGCGGCCGGAGGATCTGGCCAAGGCGCCGGGCACCGCTGGTCGCTCCCCGCTGACCTGCGAGGTGGTGCTGTTCGACGACGAAGGCATGCGCGTGCACGCCAAGAATGTCACCGGCCGCATCTTCATTCGCTCCGGTGCGCCCTTCGAGGGCTACACCGACGGCCGCCACAAGCAGATTATCGACGGCTATATGTCCAGCGGCGATGTCGGCCATTTCGACGATAACGGCCTACTTTTCGTGGACGGTCGCGATGACGACATGATTGTTTCCGGCGGTGAGAACGTCTTCCCGCAGGAGGTGGAGAACCTGCTGCTCGAGCGCCCGGATGTCTTCGACGCCGCGGTGGTCGGCGTCGACGATGTGGAATTCGGCAAGCGCCTGCGCGCCTTCATCGTTCCCGAGCCGGGCGCGACGCCGGACGCCGAGGAGATCAAGGCATACGTGAAGGGCAATCTGGCCCGCTACAAGGTGCCGCGCGAGGTGATCTTCCTCGATGACCTGCCGCGTAATACCACCGGCAAGCTACTGCGGCGGGTACTGATCGAGTACCAGGTATAGCCGGAGGTCACAATCGAGGGCCAATAGGCGCAACCGCACGTCACAGAGAGCTGGACCACAACCTTCCTGCCTGCGCTTGCTAGGCTGCAAGCGCACTGGATCTCGATGTTGCGGTTCGCTGGCCGACTTCGTCCGGCAGGGGGAATCGCGGAAGGTTGTACCCATGTCACTTGCCCCGGCGGCAAGCTCCGTGTTTCGCAAAGCCAGCGATACGGCGCTCAGCGTCAATGCCATGATGAAGCGGGGGCTGTTCAACCCCCTGCGTCCCGATCACGCGGTGAAGTCCGCGCTGAATGTGCTGAAGTTCGGCCCGTTCGCCGGTGTCGTCATGCACGCGGCGCAGACGAATCCGCACGCGGCGATTGTCGACGAACGCGGTGAACTCTCCGTCAAGGAGCTCGACGAGCTCTCGAACGCCTTCGCCCGCGGCCTGACCGCGCGTGGCATCGAGGCCGGCGATGTCATCGCCATTCTGGCTCGCGATCACCGGGGCATGGTGTTGAGCATTCTCGCCGCGGGCAAGCTGGGGGTGCGCGCCGTCCTCATGAATACCGGATTCGCCAAGCCGCAGTTCGCCGATGTCGCGGCGCGCGAGCAGGTTAAGGCGGTGCTGCACGACAGTGAGTTCTTCGAGCTCATGAGTGCCATCCCTGAAGACATTCCGCGCATCCTCACCTGGGTGGATGAGCACGACAATGCCGATCCGAGCATTCCGACCATCGAGTCGGTCTCGCAGGGGCAGTCCACCGCGGCGATTCCGGCTCCGGAGAAGCCCGGCGGCATGGTCATCCTCACGTCGGGCACCACCGGCACCCCCAAGGGCGCGCCGCGCGATAAGGTCAGCCCGTTCATCTCGGCCCAGTTCCTGGATCGAATCCCGTTGCCGCGCAACAGCACCGTCGTAATGGCCGCGCCGATCTTCCACGCCACCGGCCTCTCGCAGTTCACGCTGTCCATCGGCCTGGGCAATCGGGTCGTCTTCCAGCAGCGTCGCTTCGATCCGGAGCAGACCCTCGCCAATATCCAGAAGTACAAGGCGCAGGGCCTGACCGTGGTGCCGACCATGATCCAGCGCATGCTCGATCTACCGCCGGAGGTGCTGGAGAAGTACAGCCCCTCCGACACCCTGAAGGTGATTTTCGCGGCGGGCTCGTCCATTCCGCCGGATGTGGTGCTGCGCAGCCTGGACTACTTCGGGCCCACCCTCTACAACCTGTACGGCTCCACCGAATGCGCGGTTATCTCCGTAGCCAATCCGGAGGAGCTGCGTAAGGCCCCGACCACCGCGGGCCGCCCGCCGGTCGGCATTACGCTCGCGCTCTACGACGAGAACCGCAAGCGCATTACCAAGCCGGGCGTGACGGGCACCATCTTCATCGGCAACGCGCACTCGTTCAAGGCCTACACCGACGGCCGCACCAAGGAGTTCGTCGACGGCCTCATGTCCAGCGGCGATGTCGGCCACTTCGATGCCGACGGCCTGCTGTTCATCGACGGTCGCGACGACGACATGATCGTCTCCGGTGGTGAGAACGTCTTCCCGCAGGAGGTCGAGAACCTGCTGTCCAACCGGTCCGATGTGTTCGAGGCCGCCGTGGTGGGTGTGGACGATCGCACCTTCGGCAAGCGGCTGCGCGCGATTGTGGTGCCGGGTCCGGATTCCAAGCGTGACGTCGGTGAGATCAAGGACTACGTGAAGGAGAACCTGGCGCGCTACAAGGTGCCGCGCGAGGTGATCTTCCTCGATGAGCTGCCGCGCAATGCCACCGGCAAGCTGCTGCGCAAGCCGCTCATCGAGATGGAGGTTCCGGCGGAGTAGCCGCCAGCTATCATCAGCACGTGAGTTTCGAGTCCGGCCGTTCCACGGCGCATTTCCGCAGCGATGCAGCGGTTTTGCGGGGTGGGGCGGCCGGTTCGATTTCCGGGGCGCTCGCGGTCGCCGCACATGGCTGGGCGTCGGGGGCCGCGGTCCCCGATTCGAATGCGGTGACGCTGCTCATCGCCGGTTCCGCCGTGGTCGGCGCGTTGACCGCCGGGGTGGGCGCGCTGCGCACCACGGCGCTCGGGTTGGTCGCGGCGCTGGTGGGCGGGCAACTACTCGGCCACCTGAGCATGTCGTGGAGCGGTGGCGGTGGCCACCATCATCACCAGTCGCTGTGGACGCCGAGCATGCTGGCCGCGCACGTCGTCGGCGCGATTGTCGCGGCCGTCCTGATCCTGGGCGCGGAAGCCGCCTATCGCATCACCACCACGGTATTGGCGCGGGTACTACCGGCGCCGGTGGTGCTGCCGGTCCGGTCCGGACCGCCCGCACTGCCCATCGAGCACCGCGATCGGGTCGTGCTGCGCATATTCGCGGCCGATACCTTCCGCACGCGCGGACCACCTGTTCTCGTTCGAGGCTGATTCTCATTTCTCACCCGGCACATGGGCTTTCCCGCCTGTGTGATGTCGCGGTACGCGCATACCTGTCTCCCCCTTGCGGCGGATCGATGGAGCGGGCGCGTCTCGGGTGACCACTCGAACCAGAAAGTCCGCTAGTGACCATCACCGAAAGCGGTGTCGATGCGACACCGCCGCCCTCGCCTACCCTCGATTCCGATCCCCCCGCCGATTCCGCGAACAGCGGCAGGAAAGCGGGCAGCGCATTCCAGGCGCTGATGCTGCGACTGCATTTCTACGCGGGCGTTTTCGTCGGACCGTTCATTCTGATCGCGGCCCTGACGGGTGCGCTCTACGCCATCGCCCCCACGCTGGAGAACTTCACCGAACGCGGTGTGCTGCACACCGATTCCACCGGACCGGTGCAGCCGTTGTCGACTCAGATCAACGCGGCCGCGGCGACGCTGCCGAAGCTGCCGCTGGTGGCTGTCGCTCCGGCCCAGAACACCGGCGACACCACCCGGGTCATTTTCAACGACCCGACGCTCGGCGAATCCGAACGGCGGGCCGTTTTCGTCGACCCGGTGACCGCGCAACCGCTCGGTGACAGCGTCGTCTACGGCAGTTCGGGCGCACTGCCCACCCGCACCTGGATCGACCACCTGCATCGGGATCTACATCTGGGCGATCCCGGCCGCCTCTACAGCGAGTTGGCCGCGTCCTGGATGTGGGTGATCGCGCTGGCCGGTCTGGTGCTGTGGATTCGCCGGGTTCGTGCCCGGCGCACCCGTAGCGGCGCGGGCTGGCTACTCCGGCCGGATCGCTCTCGCCCGCGCGGTCGCACACTGAATTGGCATGCGGCCGTGGGGGTGTGGATTCTGCCGGTAATCCTGCTGCTCTCGGTGACCGGTATGACCTGGTCCAAGTACGCGGGCGAGAATGTGTCGAAGCTCCGCGCGGAGATGAGCTGGGTGACGCCCGCGGTGAGCGGCAAACTGCCCGGTACGCCGACTCCGATCGCCCCGGCCGGTGAACACGCCGAGCACGGTATGCCCGACCCGTCCGCCGCCTCGCCGTCGGCCACGCGAATCAACCAGGTGAACCGGGTATTCGGCGTGATTCGCGCCAACGGCATCGAGGGCCCGGTGGAGATCAGCGTTCCGGCCGAGGACGGTGTGGCCTTCACGGCCAAGGAGCGTCGCATGTCCGGGGTCTACACCATCGACTCGATCGCGGTGAACGGTGCGACCGGCGAGGTCACCGATGTGCTGCGGTACTCGGACTGGCCGCTCATGGCCAAATTCACCAACTGGGGCATCCAGTTCCATATGGGTCTGATGTTCGGCCTGCTCAACCAGTTGCTGTTGTTGGCCGTCATGATCGGCCTGATCACCGTGGTCGTGCGCGGTTACCTCATGTGGTGGCGGCGTCGTCCGACCAAGGGGGGCAATAGCTTTGCCGTGGGTCGTGCGCCGCGGCGCGGTGTATTGCGCGGGGTGCCGCTGTGGCTGCTCGCGCCGTTCGCGGCGGTGAGCGTGGTGATCGGCTGGTTCGCGCCGCTGGTCGGACTGACTGTGCTCGGCTTCCTTCTCGTGGACCTGGTGGTCGGCCTGCTCGCCCGCCGGAAGACCCCGGTCTAACAACTACCTCGAATCCGCTCAGCGACACGGCGACACTGCCGTGCCGCCGGATTCGTCTGCCTCTCCACGGGTTTCGCGCCGGTTCTCCCCAGAGCGACGGCGCGCCCCCATATGCGAAACAAGGAATTTCACCTGATGAAGATCAAGAAGCTCGCCGCTACGTCCGCCATGCTCATCACGGCGCTGGGTCTAGCGACCGGGACGAGCCATGCCGATCCGGTCACAACCACGCCCGCACCGGTGAATGTGTCGTATGAGGCGCAGGACGAGAGCCTGACCCTGTCCACCGATATCGGCTCGCTGAACGTCGCCGACGGCGTCCTGGAGATCAAGTCGACCGATGGCACCGTCGTAGCGGGTGCGCCGCTGCGGGTTCGGGTCGACGAGTTCGTCTTCCCGGTGGCCGCCGAGATCACCGGTCGCACCGCGACCCTGACACCGCGACTCGACCGGGAGCACGCGGTTTACCAGCCGGTGGCCCTGCCCTTCGAGGACAAGGCCGAATTCAAGAACGAGTACGAGCGGGAGAAGGCCGCCTGGTCACGGATGACGGGGCGAATCGGCTTCGCCGCAACCCTTTCCGGGCTGACCACCACCGTGCTGGGTGGCATTGTCGGCTGTGCCGTCGGCGCGGTGGCCACCACCATCGCAACCGCTCCAATCCTCGCCGGCCTCGGCTCCGGTCCGATCATCGGCTGCCTGCTCGGTGCGGCCGCGGGCGCGAGTCTGATCGGTATCGCCGGTACCATTCTCATTACCGCTCCGGTGGCTGTCGCATCGATCATCGACTACTTCACCACCATCAACTCGCCACTGCCGCCGCGTCCAGCCGAGTAGTTCGACCCGCAGTCAACCGATTCGGCCCGGACCGGCTGGTCCGGGCCGAATCGGCTGACGAACCACGGCGCGCTGAGCACCTGGTCAGAAGTTCCGCGCGCACTACCCTCGTCATTCCGGCGTGCTTGTGGCATGGAACGCAATTCGGCCCCCGCCGCCTCGACCCACCGCGGTACGTCGACCCGGCGGGCCGACACATGTCCTGGCAGACACTCAGCTGGGCACCTCCATCATTAGTTAGTTGCTTACCGCAAGTAAATTACGTATGGTTGCGTACCGAAAGCAAATATTCTCGTGCTGGGAGTGGACATGGCGGTGTCACCCGATACGGCTCAGAGCCTGATAAAAGAGCTCTTCTTCATGGGCCGGGCGATCCGCGCCGCCCTCTCCCACCCGGAAGAGGGCGACCTGCTTCCAGGCGGTATCGGCGTACTGGGTTCCCTCGAGGCCCGGGGGCCGTGCCGACAGGTGGACCTCGCTGCGGACCTGTGCATCAGCCAATCGACCCTGAGCAGGCATGTCGCCGAACTGGTGAGCTCCGGCAATATCGCCCGTCACGCCGACCCCGACGACGGCCGAGCGACGCTCATCCAGATCACCGCCGACGGCAGCGCACTGCTGCGGTGCGTTCGAGTCTCGCGGGCGCGGGCATTGCAGGCCGCTCTCGCCAACTGGAGTGAGGTCGAAGCCGAGCAGGCCGCCACGGTTGTTCAGAAGCTCAGGAATTCGCTGGCCGCGGTCGCGCACCACACCGCCGTGGGCGAGCGCCGACCGGTTTCGACAGAAAGTCAGGAATCCGATGTCTAATTCAGTCGACGCGGGGACGCGGCGTGCCCCGGACGCGATGACCCATCGTCAAGTACTGGAAGCCATGACAGGGCTGCTGGCGGCACTGTTCACGGCATTGCTCAGCACCACGATCGTGGCGACCGCACTGCCCACGATCATCGGCGACCTGGAAGGGTCGCAGACCGCCTACGCCTGGGTCATCACTACCGCACTGTTGGCCAATGCCGCGTCCACCCCCATCTGGGGCAAGTTCGCCGATCTGTTCAACAAGAAGCTGTTGGTCCAGACGGCCATTGTCATCTTCGTCATTGGTTCGGTAATCGCCGGTGTCGCGGGCAATGTGCCGATGCTGTTGGCAGCACGCGTGATTCAGGGCATCGGCATGGGCGGATTGACCGCCCTCGTCGTGGCGATCATCGGCTCCATCGTCTCGCCGCGTGAGCGCGGGCGCTATTCCGGCTATATGGGTGCCGTCATGGCGGTTTCGATGTCCGGTGGCCCCATCCTCGGCGGCGTCATCGTCGACAGTCCGCTCGGCTGGCGCTGGTGTTTCTTCGTCTGTGTGCCCCTGGCCGTGATCGCCCTGGTCCTGCTACAGCGGACCCTGCGGTTGCCCACCGAACGCAAGGCCGGGGTGTCTATCGACTGGCTCGGCGCGGCCCTGATGACGGCCGGGGTATCGGTGCTGCTCATCTGGGTGTCGTTCGCGGGCAAGGCGGACTACTACGCGTGGTTCTCCCGCGAATCGGCCATCTATGTCGGCGCGGGCGTGTTGTTGCTGCTCGCCACCGTACTGGTGGAATCCCGAGCCAAAGCGCCGATCATCCCGCTGTCGATCGTCACCGAACGCACCACCGGTCTGGCGATCATCGCCTCGATCGCGGTCGGCATCGGCATGTTCGGAGCGACCACCTTCCTGGGTCAGTACTTCCAGACAGCGCGCGGATACTCACCGACGGTGGCCGGTGTGCTGACCATTCCGATGGTCGCGGGCATGCTCGTGGCATCAACCGGTTCGGGACAGCTGATCACCCGGTTCGGGAAATGGAAGGCGTTCGTCGTCACCGGCGGTGCGCTGTTGGTGGTCGGGTTCGGGCTGCTCTCGACCATCGATCACGCCACCAACCTGTGGCTGGTCGGCGTATACATCGCGATTGTCGGACTCGGTGTCGGCATGATGATGCAGAACCTGGTGCTGGCCGTGCAGAACACCGTGAGTGTGCACAATATCGGCGCGGCATCGAGCAGTGTCGCCTTCTTCCGCACCTTCGGCGGCGCTGTCGGCGTCTCCGTGCTGGGGTCGGTGCTGGCTACCCGGGTGAGCGATCTGTCGGCGGCGGGTTTCGCCAGCCTGGGCATCCCGGCCGGCTCCTCGGGCGGCGGTAGCCTGAATCTCCATGCCTTGCCCGCACCGGTGGTCACGGTGGTACGGGCCGCCTACGGTGACGCGACCGGCCGGATCTTCCTCATCGCCGCGGTCGCGGCGGTCGTCGCCCTCATCGCGACCGCGATGCTCCCGAACCGTCCGCTGCGCAGCACGATCGATATCGATCCCGCCCTGGACCCGACCACGAAAGAGGCTGCGGTGCAGGATAATTCGCCCGAGACGGACCACATGGCCGCATTGGATTCCGAGCTGGCGGTACTCGTGGGGTCGAGCTGGGACGACGACGAGGTCCGGGAAGGCGCCGAGCGAGTGTCGGCCGCGGCCGAACCAATGCCGACCGCAGCGGCCGGGCGGCATACGTCGACGGCGCGGAACGGCCATGGGGCATACCGGGCCGACGCGCTGCCGCAGACCGCTCTGGCGACCGAGGAATCGTCCGGATCGGACTGCGGCGGTGGGGCATTGGGCGGTCGTGTCCACCGCGAGGATGGCCATCCGCTGCCGGGTGCGGTGTTGACGTTGATCGATCAGGGCGGCCGCCAGGTCGCGCGGGCGAGCAGTGGCGCTGATGGCGGTTACGCGATCAGCGCGCCGACAGCCGGTGGCTATGTGCTGATCGTGTCGGCGAGTGGGCACCAGCCCACCGCGGTCAATGTGTCGCTTGATCAGCGACCCCGGGCGTTGGATCTGACCCTGGCGGGTTCCGGCGAGTTGTCGGGTGTGATCCGCACCGCTGGCCACGGTTCGCCGCTATCGGGTGCGACCGTCACGCTGACCGATTCGCGTGGTGCGGTGGTCGGGGCCGCCGTCACCGACGGCGACGGCGGGTACACGTGCCACGGAGTGATGTCGGGCGTCTATACCTTGGTCGCGGCCGCTGAGCACATGCGTCCCAGCGCGATCACGGTGACGGTGCCCGACAGTGGGGTGCTGCGCCATGACATCGAGCTGATCGCGATGGGGGTGCTGGCCGGATCCGCGTGGACCGACGGCGACCGGCCGGCGCCGGACGTGCTGGTCAATGTGCTCGACGCGGCGGGTGCGGTGACCGCGTCGGTGCGCACCGACGAGAACGGGCGCTACGTCGTCCCTGATCTGCTCGAAGGTCAGTACACCGTGGTTGCCCGTGGCTATCCGCCGGTGACCGGGCAGATCACTGTCGCCGGTGGCGAGGTCGCCTACGACGTGCGGCTCGGTTACGAACTCGGGGATCGTCGATGAGCGGGTTGACCGGCCGGGTTCGCACCGCGGCGGGGTGGCCGGTGCCGGACGCGGTATTGACGGTGACGGATATGACGGGCCGCCAGCTCGCCCACGCGATCGCCGACGAGACCGGAGCGGTGAACACCGAACTTCTCCCCGCGGGCGTGCATACCGCGGTTCTCACCGCTGTCGGGTTCGGACCGGTGGCGCGGGTCGCGCAGATCTCCGCGGCGGGCACCGGAGTGCTCGGTGAGGTGGTGTTGACGCCGGTGGCGGGGACCGTGACGGCTCCCCCACCGGGACCGTGGACGATCGATCCCGCACATTCGACGGTGATCGCCACCGCGCGTCATCTGGGTATCGCGAGTATCAAGGCGCGATTCGCGAAGGTGAGTGGACGGCTCGATATCGCTGCGCCATTCGAGCGGTCCACCGGGCACGCCGAGGTCGGGGCGGCGAGTATCGATACCGGTATCTCGATGCGGGACAATCATCTTCGCTCGCCGGAGTTCTTGGATGTCGACAGTTATCCGATGATCACCTTCACCGGCCACGGATTGCGTCGTACCGGTGCCGATACCTGGATGATGCCCGGCGAGCTGGTCCTGCACGGGCAGCAGCGCTCGGTCGATCTGGCGGTGACCTACGGCGGGTTCGGGTCGGATCCGTGGGGCGGTGTACGTGCCGCGTTCCACGCCGAAACACTATTGCACCGCAACGATTTCGCGATCGACTACAACGCGGCCGTGCGCGCCGGTGTGGCCGCGATCGGCACCACCGTCAAAATCGAACTCGATATCGAAGTCGTACAGGGCGAGCGGCTACCCGCGATGTAGTGTCACCCGCCGCCCAGAGTCCGCGCCGGACTATTCGGCGGTCGGTGACGCATCCGGGGTGGTATCCACGGTGGGCGGCACCTGCACCGGCCGCAGCCGCACCCACGCCAGGAACACCACCGACGCGACGAGCATGCCGATACCGGCCCACAGATTTATGTTGATACCACCGGTTTTCGCCTCCTGCAGGTCATTGTCGTAGAACAGCCCGGTCGCCAGCACGATCAGGCCGTAGCAGCCGAGCAGCGCACCGACAATGGTGCGAATATCGAACAGCATGTGACGATCACACTCACCACGATATCCACCGCGAAGGCGACACCGGCAGCCAAGAAGCTCGCACCTTGACCGGACAGATGGAAGACATCCATCTCGTGCATGATGAAAACTTGTCGCGCAGGCCATCCCAGCCACCGACCTTGTGCAGGCCCACCAGGGTCAGCGGCAGCAGTGCGGCGACAATGACGAAGAACTGCAGCACCTCGTTGTCGATCGCCGCCGACAGTCCGCCCAGAGTGATGTAGGACAGCACGATCACCGCCGACACGATCACCGATATCCACAGCGGCCAGCCCAGCAGCACATTCAGAATCGTGCCCAGCAGATACAGATTCACGCCCGCGATGAGGACCTGCGCCACCGCGAAGCTCAACGCATTGACCAGATGCGCGCCGGTCCCGAAGCGCCGCCGCATGAATTCCGGCACACTGCGCACCTTGGAGCCGTAGTAGAACGGCATCATCACCACGCCGAGGAACAGCATGGCAGGGACCGCGCCGATCCAGAAGTAGTGCATGGTCGGCATGCCGTACTGCGCGCCATTGGCCGACATTCCCATGATCTCGACCGCACCGAGATTCGCGGAGATGAAGGCCAGGCCGGTCACCCAGGCGGGCAGCGACCGCCCGGACAGGAAGAAGTCGATACTGTTGGACACCCGCTGCCGGGCCAGCAAACCGATACCGAGCACGAAGACGAAATACAGTCCGACCAAGGCGTAGTCGATGGGATCGGCATCCAGTCGCAATTGCCCGTCCGCCAGGAAGACAGCCACGGTGTCGGACCGGTCGACACGGAACGGCATACAGCTCTCCTGACGATGCGATCGGGCGGAGACGAACAACCGTGTCGCGAATATTAACCGTCCAGTCCGTCTGACCGGCGCCGATCGGTTCGGATGCGCGTGTCAGGTCGCCTCGGCTACTCGACCCGATGCGCGCCAGCCGACGCCACCACCGGAAAGGCGTGTGGCACCGCGAAATCCGACTCCGCGAAGGCGGCCTCGACCACGCCGGTGACGCAGGCCGCGCGGCGGGCGTCGACGAGTGCGATCACGCTGCCGCCGAATCCGCCGCCCACCATGCGCGCCCCGTAGGCACCGGCGGTGAGCGCCGCCTCGACGGCGGTATTCAGCCGATCCGTGGATACCTCGAAATCGTCACGCAGCGAGGCGTGCCCGGCGGTGAGGATGGGGCCTACCTCGCGTGGATCGCGACCCGCGCCGAGGATATCGGCGACCTGCCGCACGCGGAGGTTCTCGCTCACCACATGCCGAGCGCGACGGCGCAGCACCGGTTCCCCGATACGGCGGGTATCGCCGATGGTGGCGATATCACGCAGTGACGCGACCCCCAGGGTGGCGGCCGCCGCCTCGCATTGCGCACGGCGGCGGGCATATTCACCGTCGACCAGACGGTGTGGGCTACGGGTGTCGATTACCAGCAGCCGCAGGCCGAACCGCTCCAGATCGAACGGTATCTGCCGGTGTTCCCGGGTCCGCACATCGAGAAACAGCGCATGTCCGGCGCGGCACAGTATGGATGCGGATTGGTCCAGGATCCCGGTCGGCACGCCCGCGTACTCGTTCTCGGCGGTGCGCGCGATATCGATCAGTTCGGCGTCGGTGAGGCCGGGGGCGAACAGGTCGCGCAGCGCCACGGCCACCGAGCACGACAGCGCGGCCGAGGAGGACAACCCCGCGCCCATGGGTACGGTGCCGTCCAGTTCGAGATCCACGCCGGTAATCGGGTGGCCACGGCGCAGGTATTCGGCCGCGACGCCGAGCGGGTAGCGGGCCCAGTCCGGCCAATGCCGCACGCGGCCGACCGCATCCCCGCTTTCGGAGTCGTCGATTTCGGGTATCGGCCACGTCACCACCGCACCCGGTCGCTGCCGTGAAGCGACCCGCACCTCCCCATTCGCGCCGCTGGCGGCAGTACACGTCACACCCTGTGGCAGCGCGATCGGTAGGACGAATCCGTCGTTGTAGTCGGTATGTTCGCCGATAAGATTGACCCGGCCGGGTGCGAGCCATTGTCCGGCGATCGAAACCGATCGGCCTGCGGTTATATCCGGAACACCAGCTGTCGAATCCAACTCTGCTCCCGCTTGGTCAGGGTCATGCATGATGTCGTCCTCGGTGCGCAGTGAGCATAGCGAGCCTCACATACTGAGGTACTGCGCGTTCGTCCAAGTCCGGTACGGGACGCGCGTTTTCGTGCCATGATCGACTCGACTACCCGGAAGCGGATAGCGGTACACGGGTGCGACCATTCGGTACGAGCCGAACTCTCGCCAGCGCCGGGTGTGGACCTCACGGTGGAGGAAGTGCAGATCACGACGTAGCACGAGCTCCATGGGGAACGGAGCGGATGAGGGGGGCCGGTGGGAACGGAGACAGGACCGACCGAGCGGTCCGGTCGATTATTCGGAATCTGCTGGCGCACCCTGTTGTTCGGCTGCGCGCTGACCGCCCTCACCCTGCCGCTGCTCGTACTCTCCCGACCGCTCGCCCTGATCACCATGAGCGCCGCCGTGCTATCCAGCGTAATCATGATCTGTGTGGGGCTGCGCCGCTACCGACCGCCGCAACCGCTGCCCTGGTACCTGCTCTCCATCGCCGCCGTACAACTCACCATCGGTACCCTGCTGCGCGATTTCACCGACTCGCAGACACACCCCTTCGACGATCTGTTCAGCTTTGCCGGCTATTGCGGAATCGGTGCGGCGGCGGTGCTGTGGCTGCGGCCGCGGCAGTCCAGCGCCGACCACGATCTGCTGTTGGATTCCGCGCTGATCGGATTGGGCGCACTGCTGGCCGCCTGGACCTTCCTCATCTCCCCGATCCTGCACGCGGCCGATCGGATCACCTTCACCACCGTGACCGCGGCCACCTATCCGGTGCTGGACGCGCTCCTGCTGACCGTCGTCGCGCATTCGGTGGTGACCTCGGCACGCTCGGAAACCTCATTGCGGCTCGTGCACATGGCCATGCTGATCATTCTGGTGGGCGATCTCGCGGGACATATCGGCTACGAAACACTGTTGGTGCCCGTGCAACTCGCGTACACACTGATCGCTGTGGCGGCGATTCACCCGACCATGGTCACCCTCGGCGGGCCGCGCCGCATGCTGTCGCATCGGTCGCGGCAGCGCGCCAGCATTATCGCCATCGCGCTCATTGTGGCGTCACTGGTTACGGTGGTGGGCTCCAGCCTGGATCCCCTGGATCGGATCGTGGTGGCCTCGCTGTTCGCCATGCTGCTGGTCGGAATGCTGCTGCGCAGCGAACGCGCCATCGAGCGCAGCGCGCGCAGTGAACGCCGCGCGCAGTATCAGGCCGATCACGACATGCTGACCGGATTGTTGAATCGCGCCGCGCTGCTACGCGCCCTGCACCGCAATCGGGACCGTTGGGGCGAACAGCCCTTGGCACTGCTGTTCATCGATCTGGACGGTTTCAAGCGAGTCAATGACAATTACGGGCATGCGGTCGGCGATGAGCTGATTGCCAATGCGGCGGCGCGCATTCGGCGCATTATTCGCCGCGATGACGCGGCGGCCCGGTACGGCGGCGACGAATTCGTGGTGCTGACTCCGGTCGGTCGGCCGGAATCCATGCTGCTCGCCCAAAGATTGCTGGCGGCACTGGGCGAACCATTCGAATTGAGTGCCGCCGAGATTCGGATCGCGGCCAGTATCGGAGTCGCCTGCAGCGGGCCGCGTGGCAGTGATACCACCGTGTACGACCTTCTGCGCGAAGCGGATTCGGCTATGTACTACGCGAAAGAATACTCGCTCGGGTACGTTTTCCATGATGATCTCGGATCGGGCCACCCCGATACCGGGCAACGAGTCTGGCATCGGGAGACCGCGGTC
Source organism: Nocardia uniformis NBRC 13702 (assembly GCF_001613345.1). Taxonomy (GTDB): domain Bacteria; phylum Actinomycetota; class Actinomycetes; order Mycobacteriales; family Mycobacteriaceae; genus Nocardia; species Nocardia uniformis. The sequence goes on from NZ_BDCE01000052.1 coordinate 19,615, forward strand.
TGAGATCGCGATCGCTTAGCACCACATCGATTTCGAGGCTCATATGCGTTCATCCATTTCCCCACCCCGGCTCGCGGCCGCGCTATTGTTCGCGACCGCCCTGACTTTCGCCGCGCCGAGCACCGCGCTGGCGATACCGCTCGAATCACCCTCGGAGGAAGTGGCTCCCGATGCGGTGACCCCCGATGGCAACGAGGTTGCCGTAGCCGGCACCGGATCGGCCTCCCAATCGGCCGATCTGCTCACCAATCCGGGTTCGGCCACCTCCTCCGCCACCGGTTCCGCGAATGGGACGGGGTCCGGCTCGATGCCGGGTACCGGTTCCGGTACCGGATCGGCCAATTTCGGCAACCGGGTGGGCATGCTGGGGCCACGTATCGCGATCATGCTCGAAGATATGATGGCCGGGCTGGGTTATCGCCCCGGACCGCATTACGCCACGTGTGAGGACGTACAGCACGCCGGAATCGCACCGCTGCTGCGGGGTGCGCCCAGCTATAGCCCGCACCTGGACCCGGACGGCGACGGAATCGCTTGCGCCTGAGCTGATCTGTCGGGAAGGGCGGGGGTCAACCCGCTATCCCGACACGCTGTCGGCCGGGATCCATACCTGTGGCTCTTCGAGTCCGCTGGTGTGGATTCCGGCCAAAAGCATGCCGGAATGACGAGGGGTGTTCACGCCGGACCGACGAGGATGGTCACCGCATCGACCTGTCCGGGCGGTACTAGCTGGTGAGGTCGTCCAGCATTCGCCGGGCGTTCTCCAATTCCGCCTGCAACTGCTCGACCTTGGCGCGCTGCGCGCCGCGTACCGCGTCCAGCACCGAGTCGACCACTTCGGCCACCTCGGGGTGCAGGATCTTGGCCGCCTGGGCCACCGCCGAACTCGGCACGGACAGGCCGCGAATGGTGCGCTTCTTGCCGTTGACGACGTCGAGGGTCCACTCGCCGTCGGCGGTGCCGGAGAGGGTCACCGTCACCTCGGCGGGCTTCGACTTCTTCGCTGCCGACGCGGCGGCATTGCGGGCCGGACGCGATGCGGGCTTCGCCGGTTTGCCCGCTTCCGCAGCGGAATTCGCGGGTGCGGTGTTCGTGGAGGGCTGCGGTGCGGTGCTTGCTGCCCCCTGCGGCGCGGTGCTCGCTGACGCCTGCGGCGCCGTGCTCGCTGACGCCTGCGGTGCTTCGGGTTTCGGCGCGGCTGGCGGGGCCGATGGCATGGTCACGGGCGACGACATCGTCACTGTGGAGTCCTTCCTCGTTGCCGTTGTCGGTTTCGCATTGGCGGACTTCGGTTTGGCCGCGGCCTCTTTCTGAGGCCGGGGCGGTTTGACCAGCGTTACCTCGGTCGGACCGAAGGACAGCACATCCTTCGTACCTGCCGGTTTGACCTGTAGGAAATCACCTTCGGATGGATCACCGAGGGCGAGAACCTTTCCGGATCGCCCCTCCGGCACGCCGACCGCCGCAGAGGTGAACCACACCATGGGCGGACGGCCCGCCTCTATATCCGAGGCGATCTGTCGAATCTCACTATCCGACAAAGGTTGTGGCTTGGTGCGACGGGACGACATGGGGGCACTCCGAGCGATGGTGGACACTTTCTGGCCAAGAGCATGCACCATGCCACCGACAAGTTCACAACGGTCGCGCCCAACCGATCAGATCGTAAGCGCTCCACCACCCCCGCCGGGCGGGTTTGCGCACACCCTGTGCGGGGTTCCCAGCTACCGGTATGCCGAGTTCAGAGCTGTTCCACGTCCCGCAGCACACACTTCACCGTCTCCGGACGGCGCACCGGATCGAGCAGAGTCTCGGTGGTGAAATTCTCCGTCGCCCCCGGCGGTACCAGTACTTCGGTGCGGGTGCGTTCCAACACAGTCGATTCCGGCGTGATGAAGCTGACGACCACCGCGTACCGATGCTCGACATCGTCGCGATTGCTCACCACCCCGGACGCCTGCCATCCCGCGGCGGTGCCACCGCACGCGGTCACGAAGACACTGCGGGACTGGTTCGACGCGTCGGCGGCCGCGATCTCCCGGTCGTCTTCCCCCGGCTCCGCGCTCTGCCCCGAGCAGCCCGATATCAATGCCAGACTCGCACATGCGACACCGGCCAACCCCACGCAGCGGGCGATCATCGAATCTCCCTTTCCACAGCACACTTCCGGCCCCCGCACTCCGGTTGCCGTCCATTAGCTGCGCGAAGAGTACCGCACCTCCTCGGCGTGTCGTCACATGACGCGGTCGACGTGTCGCGAGTTCGATCAAGATTCAGCGGGGTGAACCCTCGTCCGATGGGCGCTGTGATTTGGGTGAAATGCCGGTCTCGCACAGTCGCAATGATTCCAATCCCCGCCGATACGGCCGGGGTCGCCACAATCACCGGTACGAACGGCACCGAACGGACTCCGCCCGGACGCCGGGGGAACTACGGGTTCGCCTCGGACTGCCGGTAGCGCTCTTCGAGAATCCGGCGCGGCTCGGCCTCGGCATGCCGGACGGCGATCGCCACGAACCATTCGAGCGCGCGCTCCGGGGGACCCCGCTCGCAATGAGACAAAGAACCGACATTTAACGCACGCTATCGCGCAATCCGCCGGAATGGCTGCCGGAACACGGTTTTCACTGCTCTCACGACGGATCGAGACGACGCCGCAACCCAATATCCGGTCCAGCACGCGCTCACCGGCTACTATGATCGCGATTTCGCCAAGAGTTTGCTATTGCACTGATCCGAAATACGGCGGCAAAAGGTGGCTCGTGAGCAATCCTCAGCGTTTCAGGTTTCTGGCATCAGGAGTAGTCCTCACGGTCGGGCTTGTGGCAGGTGGCGGGTATCTGCTGATCGACACCATGCGGGTGCGGCTGCCGGGGTCGACGTACGCGGTAACCGTGCAGCTGGACCGGTCGGGCGGTTTGCAGGTTGGTAACAATGTCACCTGGCGGGGGTATCGCGTCGGGCAGATCAAGGCCGTGGAGCTGGCCGATACGGGTGCGGCGGTGGCTGTGCGCGCGGAAATCGCTGAGCGGTACCGGATTCCGCGAGATACGGATATCCAGGTGAAGGCGCTGTCGGGGGCCGGTGAGCAGTACCTCGACTTCGTACCCCATACCGATCACGGCCCCTACCTGGATGACGGCTCGGTGATTCGATTCGATCCGTCGCGCATCTCCACCCCGGTCCCGGTGTGGCAGATGCTCGATAACAGCAGTGATCTGATCGCGCAGATCGATCCGGACAAATTCAGCGTCATACTCACGGAATTGGATACCGCGCTCAGTGGCGGACCGGATCAGCTCCGGTCGTTCATCAATGGCATCAGCCTGGCCGTCGCCGGGTTGGACAATCTGCTCCCACAGACCACCAGCCTCATCACCAATCTGCGCACGGTGGCCGCCACCACCTCCAACGCACAGCCGGATCTCGGTACGCTGACCCGCAATTCGCGCATTCTCATCGACCAGGCGATCGCGGCCGACGAGGAGATCCGACGGATCCTCGACGATGCCCCCGGCATGCTCGCCCTCGCCGCCGACATCCTGGACCGCAATGCCGACCCCATTACCAATCTGGCGACCAATATGAGCGCCATCGTGCGTTCCGCACAACTGCGGGTGCCCGCGATCCGCGCCCTGTTCCCGGCCCTGGTGGTGGGTACGTCCGCCATGGGCGTTCCGGCGCATGACGGCGAGTTCTACGCCATCGTCGATCTCTGGCCGCGCCCGTTCTGTCAGTACCCGACCAGGACGACCCCGGCTTACGTGGCGCAGGAACCCACTTTTCGCAAGTGGAACTACTGCGTCAATCCCCCGCCGGAACAGCAAATTCGCGGCTCGGCCAATGCCCCGCGGCCGAATATTCCGGACAATGGCGCACAAATGCCCGTGGGCGTGGATCCGGATGCCCGGACCATGCCGCCGGTGCGGTGAGGCGAGAATATGCCGCGCTCCGCAGGCAGAAGTTCGAATATTAGGGCGGCGCGCGCGAATTCGCTGGCCATCCGGCCCGGAATGTTGGGTTCCGCACACTTCCTACCAAGCAAGTGCTTGGCTGATAACGTCGAAGGCGCAGGAGGACGGTAGCGGCCATCGATCGCAGAGCGGCGACGAGGTGCGCGCAGTGCCGTACCGGTCCGCGCACGCGCGGCCATCGGGGACTATCAATGGGGATGTACCGGGGCAATTCATTTCCGCCCGACGCCTATTCGGCGTCGACACAGGCCGCTGCGTGCCGCCCGTCCGCCCAGTGCGATAGACAGGAATGGGTACATGAGCACCACCACGCAGATACCGGACCCGAACCACCCGCTGCTCTCCTTTGCGCGGACCTACACCAGCTATTTCACCCCGGAAGTCAGTGGGCTGGAAAACCTTCCGACCTCCGGTCCGGCGCTGGTCATCGGCAATCACTCGTCCATCTACTGGGCCCCCGAGGTGTGGATCACCTTCATGGCCATGATGGACCGCCGCCCGAAGGAACCCACCTTCGGCGTGGCCCACGAAATCCTTTTGCGCGCACCGGTTCTCGGTGACAGCCTGCGCAGTTTCGGCGTTATCCCCGCCTCCCAGGAAGCCGCCACGGCGGGACTCAAGGACGGCGGCGCGGTCATGGTCTACCCCGGTGGCGACTGGGAAGCCTGCCGCCCCTGGACCGACCGCGGCAGAATCGACTTCGCCAATCGCAAGGGCTTCATCCGGCTGGCCCTGAAGCTCGGCGTCCCCGTCATCCCGGCGGTAGCCAATGGCGGCCACGACTCCATCTTCGTCCTCAGCCGCGGCGAGCGCACCGCCAAGCTACTCCAGTTGGACAAACTGGTGCGCGCCAAGGTCTTTCCCTACACCGTCGGTCTCCCCTTCGGTGTGGCCCCGATCCTCCCGCAGATCCCCCTCCCCGCCTCGGTCCACGTCAGCTTCCTCCCCCCGCTCAACTGGTCCACCGAACCCGGCGACCCCGACGACCAGGCGACGGTCGAGGCCAACTACGAACACACCGTGGACACCATGCAAACCGAACTCGACCGCCTCCGCGCCGCAAACCCCAACCCCGTGGCGGAGGGCATCAGGAAGCACGTCTCGGGGCTGCCCGGACCGCTGTCCGGCCTGGCGAACCTCTTCTAAACGCCTGACCGAAAGTCCCGCGCGTAGACGCCCGTCATTCCGGCGTGCTTGTGGCCGGAATCCACACCGAGAACGCTCCGCACGTCGTGGATCCCGGCCCAGAAGCACGCCGTGATGACGGGGAATTCGGTCACGCAGTGTGCAGCGCTTCCGCCACCCGCTCAGGTGTCAGCGGCGTGGGCGGGGATCGCGTCGATCACCAGTGCCGTGGCATTGTCGGTCCCGCCGGTGTTCAGTGCGGCCTCGATCAGAGCGTCGACGGTGCTGCCGGTCGGCATGCCCTCGGCGAGAATCGCTTTGATATCCGCCATTTCGAGGCGTTTCCCGACGCCATCGGTGCACAGCAGGAATCGTCCCGTGCTCGAACCGGTGGCCGTCTGCCCGATATCACTCGATCGTGCCGTGCGCGCCGAGCTGGTGACCAGATGCCCCATGCCCGGCAGCGGGTTGTGTCCGCGCGCTCGAAAGTATTCGGCGACAGTGTGATCGGTGGTGATCTGGTGCAGTACCCGGCCATTCCACCGGTAGGCACGGCAGTCACCGACCCAGGCGATATCGCACGGACCGTCGTCCTGCCCGCCGGCCGGCAGGACCGCCACGACGAGCACGCTGTCCGCGGCGGAATCGGGTAGCTCGCGCAGTAGTTCCCGCTGCGCCGCGAGGATGCCCTCGCGCGCACCGTGGACAACGGCCACCCGTGCCGCCGTCCGCGCGACAATCCGCGCCGCCCGCGCGGCCGCCGACTGATCTCCGACCCCATCGGCCACCACGAACGCGGTCCGCCCCCGCCGCGTATCGGTAATCATGGCCACCGCGTCCGCATTGACCTTGCGCCGCCCGACCCGGCTCGCCGCCTCTCCCGTGACCTGCCCGAGCCGCATCTCCCCCTCCGGTCCGGTGGGCACGCCGGCTCCGATCTCGTCGGCTGCGATGTGCATGGCCCGACCTCCTCGGACTCGGCCTCACGGGGTGCTTCGAACGAGCACTCTTCCATTCAACGACGGAAACCCGTGCTCTGCTCCCGAATTTGCCTGTGTGATTGCTGTGGACCGGCAATTGGCGGCGCTGAGCTGGCCTCGAGCGGATGCCGGACCCGTGCTAGGTTCGTGTGACGGGGTATGGGCATACCCGCCGTAGCACCGATTGTTCCGCGAACTTCTCGTCGAAGCGCGTTTCGCGCCCCCCACATCCCACGACGAGGAGAACGCCGTGTCCACCGTTTCCTGGACCGAGAACCACACCGACGCCGCCGCGTCGGAGTACTCCGCACGGTGGCATTCGGAGAACGGCACACCCGCGCCCACCCGGATCACGGTGGCCGACGATCGCACCAAGGCCGATAACGCCTATCGCCTGTGCTGTGAGGGAACCGCCCTGCTGTGGCGCGGCGACTTCCAGAACGCCCGCCAGCTGCTGGCCGCCCTCGGCCGCCGCCTCGACCGGAAAACACCAGCGCCGGTGGACGATCCAGCCGAATTGTTTCGCCAGTACCGCCGCAGCCGCGGCCATCGCGCCCGCGTCCTCGGCCGGGTCCTGGTCGTCTTGGAAGACGACTACTCGCTGGCTCTGCGCCGGGCACCGGAGGTGCGCCTGGCTTGCCGCGAGGCCTATGGTCCGGCACAGGGAACCACGGTGGTAGCGCTGACCGAGTTGCTCGGTGTGATCGGCGCGCACCAGTGGCGGCGGCAGGGGGTGGCCATCCCGTATCTGGACGCCAGCATTCACCCGCACTACGGGGTGTTCTCCCCGGTGCGCGGCGAATATATCGATCTGGTCGCCAGTGCCCCGCTGCCACCCCGGACCCGCATGGCGTTCGACCTGGGTACCGGCACGGGGGTACTCGCGGCCGTGCTGGCCCGTCGCGGTATTTCGCGCATTCTCGCCACCGATGCCAATCTCCGCGCACTCGACTGCGCCCGCGCGACCGTGCGAGATCTGCGCCTCACCGAACAGATCGACGTGGTCGGCCCCGCCCTCTATCCCGAAGGTCGGGCGGACCTCATCGTCTGCAACCCACCCTGGCTGCCCGCCCGTCCCACCTCCGACCTCGAGCAGGGCGTCTACGACCCAGACAGTGCCATGCTCCGGGAGTTCCTCACCGGCCTCCCCGCCCACCTGGAGGCGGGCGGGGAGGGGTGGCTCATCGTGTCCGACCTGGCCGAACGACTGGGTCTGCGCGGCCCCGACGAGTTACCCGCCCTGATCGAGTCGGCGGGCCTACGCGTCATCGACAAACTCGATACCAACCCCCGCCATCGCCGGGCCAAGGAAACGAGCGATCCGCTGCACGCGGCCCGCTCCGCCGAGGTCACCTCGCTGTGGCGGCTGGTCCGGCATCAGTGACCGTCCTCGGCGGTGCGGAGCCGGGCTTCCAGGATCGGCCCGAGCTCGGCCGTCCTATCCGCATTCAGCATGCCGGTGTGCCAGGCGTCGACGGGTATTCGCTCGATCCGTCCGGTGATGTATTCACGCCAGGTGTGCGCGAGTTCGTCGCGGCCCGGTTCGCGGGCTGAGGTGAAGAGCACCGCATCGCCGTCGAAACTCCCCGGCGCGTACGGGATCGGTTGCGAGAAGCTCTCCAATACTCGTTCGACCTGCTGTGGCGTCAGTATCCCGGCGCGGCTGATCCGGTCCGATACCAGCGCGTAGAACTCGTCGATCTCGTCGATCTCCGGAATTTCGTCCAGCCCCAGGGCTTCTCGCCAGCCGCCGAGAATGCGGCCGACGGCCTCGGCGACTTCCCGCGGCTCGGGTTCCGCCGCTTCCCGCGCACCGGTCGTGATGCCCGCGTCCACGAGGGCCAACAGGCCGACCGCATGCCCCATGGCTTGCAGGCGCACGGCCATGGCATGCGCGATCTGGCCGCCCAGCGACCAGCCCAGCAGGTTGTAGGTGGTATCCGGGAATCGTTCGACGAGCTCGCGAACGTACCGATCCGCATATGCGCCAACCGATTCCATTCGAGGCTCGTCGGCGACGATATAGGGATCCTGCAGACCGTGTACCGGGCGATCGGCATCGAGGTGACCCGCCAGGGCTCCGTACACCCAGGCGAGACCGCCACCGGGGTGCACACAGAACAGCGGCGAGCGGTCACCTGATGAACGCAGCGGCGTCAGCACACCCAGCGAGATATCCATCCCGCCGTGCTCGCTGTCCAGGGCTTGCGCGACCGATATCGGTGTCGCGTCGGAGAAGAGCTGGCTGTACCGCAACTGCTTCCCGGTTCGTGCCCGCAGCAGCGAGACGACCCGCACCGCGCTCAGCGAATTTCCGCCCAGGGCGAAGAAGTCGTCATCGGCCCCGACTCGATCCACGGCGAGCACTTCGGCGAATACCTCCGCCACGGCCTGTTCGGTCGCCGTGGCGGGTTCCCGGAACAGTCGCGGGGGGACGATCGGCTCCGGCAGTGCCCGGCGATCCACCTTTCCGCTGGTGGTCATGGGCAGGTCAGCGAGCACCATCACCGCATCGGGCACCATATAGCCCGGGAGGTGGCCGCCCACCGACCGCCGGGCGCGCACCGGATCCACCGTGCGGCCCGGTCGGGCGGTCACGTAGGCGATCAAGCGTGCGGCGGCGCCCTCGGAAGCCACGATGACCACGGCCTGGTCGATGCCCTCGACCTCGGTCAGCGCGGCCTCGACCTCGCCCAGCTCCAGTCGCTGTCCGCGCACCTTCACCTGGAAGTCGGAGCGGCCCACGAATGCCAAAACACCAGCGGCCGAATCGGATTCAGCGGTCATCCAGCGCACCAGGTCGCCGGTGCGATACAGCCGGTCGCCCGGCAGCCCGTACGGATCGGCCACGAAACGCGATGCCGTCAATTCGGGTCGTCCCCGATAGCCGCGCGCCACACCGGGACCCGATACATACAACTCACCCACCACACCGGCGGGCACCGGACGCAACCACGCATCCAGCACCAGCACCGACGTACCGGCGATCACCGAACCCAGCGTGACCGGAGCACCCGCACGCAATTCGGGGCTGGCGGTCACCCAGATCGTCGCCTCGGCTGGACCGTAGAGGTTGTGTACGCGTCGTCGGCGCGTGCGATCGGAGCGCGACCAGCGCGACACCAGCTGCGGCCCGCACCGGTCGCCACCGGTCAGCACCACCCGCAACTCATCGAGCCCCTCGGTATCCATCGACATTGCCACCGCCGGGGTCAGGAACGCGTGCGTGATGTGCTCGGTACGCAGCAGGTGCGCCAACGGTTCACCGCCGTAGACGTCGTCGGGCGCGAGCACCAGGACCGCACCACCGGAGACGGCGAGCAAGAGCTCCAGAATCGCGGCGTCGAACGTCCGCGCGGCGACACCCAGCACCCGTGACTTCCGGTCCACCGCGTATTCGCGCGTATCCGCCGCCAGCAGCGCCGCCAACCCGGTGTGGGTGACTTCCACACCCTTCGGGCGTCCGGTCGAGCCGGAGGTGTAGACGACGTAGGCCGGATTTGTCGGCCGCAACGACCGGCACCGGTCGGTATCGCGCACCGGTGTCCCAGCGAGTTTCGAGAGGTCGAGTTCGTCGAGACGGACCACGTCCACGCCGGAGACCTCGAACCCGGGTTCACCCCAGGTCAGCACGCAGCGGGCACCGGAGTCGGTGCACACGAACCGATTACGGTCCGCCGGATGGGCCGGGTCGATGGACAGGAACGCTGCCCCGGTCTTGGTGATCGCCCAGACCGCCAGCACCCAGTCCCATGATCGTGGGACTCCGATCGCGACCACCGATTCCGGTCCGACTCCACGAGCGATCAGATAGCGCGCCAATCGATTCGAGTATTCGTCGAGCTCGCGGTAGGTGATGCGGCGCTCGCCTTCCACGACCGCGTCCCGGTTCCGATTGGCGGCGACCGCCGCGGCCAGCAGCTCCGGCAGCGTGGCAGCACTCTTGCTCGCGGCCGCGTCGAGGGCATCGCCACGACCGCATTCATCCAGCAGCCGGTACCGCTCGGGGATCGAGAGGATGTCGATATCGCGTACCGGCACCGTCGGATTCGTGGCGATGGCCCGTAGCACCCGATCGAGGCGGCGCGCGAAGGTCGCGGCCGTGGGCTCGTCGAACAGATCGGTGGCGTAGCTGAGATTGACGGGGATGGCTCCGTGTTCGTCGGGGGTATCGGTGAGGGTCAGCGTCAGGTCGAATCGCTCGATACCGGTGTCGGTGCCCGAGGGCGTCACCACCACGCCCGGCAGTTCCAGACCGGTTCGCTCGAGGTTGTGGAAGGCGAGCATTACCTGGAACAGCGGGTTATGTGCCTGGCGGCGCGGTGGATCCAGGGCCTCCACGATCTGTTCGAACGGAATCTCCGCGTGCGCGAACGCATCCAGATCCACACCGCGGATATCGGATAGCAGTTCGGTGAACGGCACCGATTCGTCGACGCGGGTGCGCAGCACCAGCGTGTTGACGAACATGCCGACCAGATCATCCAATTCGGCGGCACCACGCCCGGCCACCGGCGTTCCCACCGCGATATCGCCACTGCCCGACAGGCGCGACAGTACGACCGCCAGAGCGGCGTGGAAGATCATGAACACCGTCACCCCGCGCGCTTGGGCGAGTGCCCACAATCCGGTGACCACATCCGCGTCCACGACGAAGCTGTGGGTGGCCCCCCGATGCGAGGCGATTGCCGGGCGCGGACGGTCGGTCGGCAACTCCAATACCTCGGGCAGATCCCGCAATTGGCCGGTCCAGTACCCGAGCTGACGCGACAGTGCGGAGTCCGGATCGTGCGCCGAACCGAGCGACTCGCGCTGCCACAGCGCGTAATCGGCGTACTGCACCGGCAGCGGCGACCAATTCGGTTGTCCGCCAGCGCACCTCGCCGCATACGCGATCGCGAGATCACGTGCCAATGGGGCCATCGAGAACCCGTCCGCGCTGATGTGATGCACCACCCACACCAGGACGAACTCATCGGGACCCAGCGTCAGCAGTCGCACCCGCAGTGGAACCCGCAGCGCCACATCGAATCCCGACGCGACAATACCGGCAACGGCGGCCGCCGACTCCGCTTCGTCCACCGGTAGCGGATCGAGGTTCACATCCACGGCGGTTCCGAGTTCCTCGATGGGGACCACCAGCTGGAACGGCAGACCGTTCTCGTCGGGATACCGCGTGCGCAGCACCTCGTGCCGACCCAGCACATCCCACACCGCGCCCGACAGGGCCGCCACATCCAGTCCACCCGACAACCGCAGGACCAGGGGGATGCTGTACGCCACCGAGTCCGGGGCGAACCGGTTGACGAACCACATGCGTTGTTGCGCGAAGGACAGCGGCACCCGTTCCGGGCGTGCCCACGGGACCAGGCGCGGACCGGACACCTCCCCGCCGGGGCCGCAGATACGGGTCGCGAGCGATTCCGCGAGGTCCCGCACCACCGGTCGCTCGAAGACGTCGCGCACGCCCACGGTGACGCCCAGCCTGTCGGCCAGTCGCGCCGACAGCCGCGTCGCCGAAAGCGAATTGCCGCCCAGTGCGAAGAAACCGTCATCGAGGCCGACTCGATCGATCCCGGTGACCTCGGTGAAGACCTGGGCCACCACCTCTTCCACCGCGGTGACGGGGGCGCGGTAGGAGGCCTGAGCCAGCAGCGGCTCGGGCAAGCCCGCCTTGTCTACCTTGCCGTTCACTGTGAGGGGCAGTTCGTCGAGCACCATCACCACATCCGGCACCATGTAGCCGGGCAGGGACTGCCCGACCGATTGCCGTACCGCCGCCGGGTCGGGCAGGGATCCCGGGTCGGCCACGATGTAGGCCACCAATCGCGCGGCGGCCTCGTACGGCGCGGCAGCAGCCGCAGGCGGGACGTGAACGACCGCGACGGCCTGTTCGACGCCCTCGACCTCGGTCAGCGCGGCCTCGACCTCGCCCAGTTCCAGTCGCTGTCCGCGCACCTTCACCTGGAAGTCGCAGCGGCCGACGAAGACCAGAACTCCACGGTCCGAATCGGATTCATCGATCACCCAGCGCACCAGATCACCAGTGCGATACAGGCGCCTCCCCGGCCCGCCGAAGGGGTCGGCCACGAAGCACGATGCCGTCGATGCGGGTCGTCCCCGGTATCCGCGCGCCACGGCGGGGCCGGACACATACAGCTCACCCACCGCGCCGAGCGGAACGGGGCGCAACCAGGCGTCCAAGACCACAACCGCCGTCCCCAGAATCGGGCCACCGATTACCACCGGCCGGTCGGGCAGCAATCGCGCGCCCGTCACCCAGATTGTCGCTTCGGCCGGGCCGTACAGGTTGTGCACGGCGCGTCGGTGCGCGCTGTCGGTGCCCGACCAGCGCGAGACCAATTGCGGCGCACAGCGATCACCACCGGTCATGACGATTCGGACATCATCGAGTCCGTCCGCGTCCATCGAGAGCGCCACCGCCGGGGTGAGGAAGGCGTGGGTGATGCGCTGAGCGCGCAATAGCTCCCGCAGTGGCTGCCCGCCGTATATATCGTCGGGAACGATGACCAGCACCGCGCCACTCGATACGGCCAGCAGGAATTCGAAGATGGCCGCGTCGAATGTCCGTGCGGCCACTGTCGATACCCGCGCGTCCGAGGTCAGTTCGAGATCGCGGATCTGACTGGCGACCCGGGTGGCCAGCCCGGTATGGGTGACCTCCACGCCCTTCGGGCGGCCGGTCGAGCCGGAGGTGTACACGACGTAGGCGGTGTTCTCCGGCCGCAACGCCCGACACCGGTCGGCATCGGTCACCGGTGCCGGTGGGCACTCGGCGATGCGGGCCGCGAGGGCGGGCTCGTCGAGAATGAGCCACGTCATGCCGTCCCGCGGTAGCGCGGAGGTATACCGGTCGGTTGTAATCCCAACTCGCACAGCGGCATCCGCGCACACGAATCGATTGCGATCGAGCGGGTGGGCAGGATCGATGGATAGGAACGCCGCTCCGGTCTTGGCAATCGCCCAGACCGACAACACCCACTCCAGTGACCGACGTGCACCCACCACCACGACCGACTCCGGACCCACGCCGGAGCCGATCAGCAAGTGTGCCAATCGATTGGATCGCTCATCGAGTTCGCGATATGTGAGCCTCCGGTCGCCGTCCACTACCGCGTCACCGTCGGGATTGCTCGCTACCGCTGCCGCCAACAATTGCGGCAGCGTCGCAGCGGCATCGGCGGTGGCGGAGTCGAGAGTGCCGTGGTGTCCCCATTCCCGGACGAGTCGGTGTCGTTCGGCGGCCGACAGCGGATCTATATCGCGCACCATGATGGTGGGATCGTGCGTGACGGTGCGCAGAACCTGCTGCAGGCATTCGGAGAACGCCGCGATCGCCGCCGTATCGAAAACGTCGCGCCGGTACTGCAAGCGAATCCGCAGACCGTCCTGCAGAATAACGCTGCAGGTCAGGGGGTAGTGCGTGGCGTCGGCGGCGGTGACCGCGGTGACGGCCACCTCGCCGTCGCCGGTGAGGCGTCGGATGCCGTTGACATCGACGGGATAGGACTCGACCACCATCGCGGTGTCGAACAGCATGTCGCTGCCGGTGACCGCGTGGATATCGGTCAGGCCAAGGTGGTGATGCTCGAGCAGGGCCGCCTGCTCATTGTGGATACGGGTCCACAGCCGGGTGACGCTCTCGGTCGGGTCCAACCGCACCCGGGTCACGATCGTATTGATGAACAGGCCGATAGTGCGATCCGCACCGGGCAATTCGGCGGGACGACCCGATACCGTCGCGCCGAACACCACATCGCCGCGGCCACTCAGGTTCGCCACCATGAGCGCCCAGACCGACTGCATTACGGTATTGACGGTCACGCCCGCCGCGGCGGCTACGGCCACCACTTCCCGGGCAGCGGCGTCATCGATCGTTATCCACTGCTCGGCCACCGCTCCGGTGCCGGTACCGGCAGCTGCGATCAGGGTGGGTTCGGCACCGTCGAGCGCCTCGGTCCACGCGGTGAGTGCCGCCGCGCGATCACGAGTCGCCAACCACGCCAGGAAATCTCGATACGAACCGGCCGTCGTCGGTGTCGTGCCCTCGCCGAGGTATTCGGTGAACAGCTCGGTGATCACCAGCGGGCAGGACCAGCCGTCGAGGATAACGTGGTGGTTGGTGAGGATCAGGGCCCAGCGGTCGGTGTCCAGCCGGGCGACCGTGAACCGGATCAGTGGTGCCGCCGCGAGATCGAAGCGCCGGGCCTTCTCCTGTGCGGCCAACTCCACGAGCTCCGCCTCGGGATTCATGGACGCGGTGAAATCCACTACCTGCCACGGTAGTTCGAACTGTTCGTTGACCACCGCGACACTGCTGCCACCGCTGACGGTTGTGAATGCCGTCCGCAATCCCTGGTGGCGCTGCACCACGGTTGTCGCGGCCTGGCGCAGCCGATCGGGGTCCAGCTCTCCGGTCAGGTGCAACACCACTTGCGAGGCATACACATCGACATCGCCCGCATGGTCGGTCAGCTGGGCATGGAAGAGCAGTCCGGCCTGAAGTGGCGACAGGGGCCACACGTCACTCAGCGACGGGTACGCGCGTTCCAGTGCGGTGATATCGGATTGGGTCAGTTCGACCAGGCCGAAGTCCGATGGCGAATGCCCACCCGCACCCGGGGATTCGGCGTGTTCGGCAATAGCGGTCAGCGCCTGCGACCACAGTGCCGCCAATTCCTCGACCTCGGCGCGGTCCAGCAGTGTGCGCGGAAAGCGGAAGTTCGCCCGCAACCGATCGTCGATCGCGATCGCACTCACATCCATCGCCATCGTGATCGGCATATCCGGATCCGGGGTGGGGTTCACATCGGCCAGGCCACCCTGGATTCCGCTCTCGCCGGTGCCGGAGATACGACCGAGATAGTTGAAGCCGATGCGGCCCGGCATCCGGTCGGGGAGTCGGGCGGCGGTATCGTCGTTGAGGTATCGCAGCAGGCCGTAGCCGATCCCCTTGTCCGGGATCGACCGCAGCGTCTCCTTCACCGACCGCACGGCCGCGCCGACTCCCGCCCCACCGGCGATGACATTGTCCGGTTCGATCCCGGCCAGGTCGAAGCGCACCGGGAACATGGAGGTGAACCACCCGACCGTCCGCGACAGATCCGCGCCGGGCAGGACCTGTTCCTCGCGACCGTGCCCCTCCAGGCGCACCATTACCGACGGCTCGGCGATGCCTCGGCGTTGCCGCCACATCCGCACCGCCACCGCCAGACCCGCGAGCAGACCATCATTGACACCGCCGTGGAAGACCGCTGGGACCGTCGACAGCAGTGCCCGCGTGGTCGGCTCCGGCAATTCCACCGCTACCTGTTCGAGTACCGCGGCCGTATCGATCGCCGGATCCAGGTCGCGCCCACCCCAAACCGGGTCCGGGCCGCTCACCATGGACTGCCACAGCGCCAGTTCACCCGCGCGAACGTCCGAGGTCGCGGCGGCTGCGAGACCGTGTGCCCAGCGCCGCATGGACGTGCCCACCGGTGCGAGCACCGGCACGCCGCCCGCTCGCAGCTGTTCGAACGCCGACAGTAGATCCGGTACCACCACGCGCCAGGACACACCGTCGATCACCAGGTGATGCGCCACCACCAGCAGCCAGCCCGGTGCGGCGGTCCCCGGGTCGAGCCATACGAACCGCACCATTGATCCGGCACTGGGGTCGAGTCGGTCCAGTGCCGAATTCAATTCCAGGGTGGCGATTTCCGCGACGGCGGCCAACCCCGCCTCGGAGTCGACATCCATGGCCTGATCGAGTGCACGCCGATGCAGCAGCGACGAGGCGTCCACCTCGTTGGCGGGTACGACCACCATTGACCATTGCCCGGAGTCATCGCGTCGCAATCGGGAACGCAGCATGTCGTGGCGGTCCAGCACCGCACACACGGCCGCGCTGAGTGCCGCCTCGTCCAACCCGGCCGGCAGCCGTAGGGCGATGTGCTGATCGAACCGCTGAAAACCCTTGTCCCACTCCACCAACCACTGCGCCACCGGCAACAGCGGCATATCTCCGACGCCGCCGCCGGGGAGCTCCACCAGTGCGACGGCGTCATCCTCGGCGGTACGGGCGACCATGGCCAGACGGGCCGCGGTGCGCTGCTCGAAGACATCACGCGGACCGAACACCACGCCCCGCGCCCGCGCCTTGGCCACCACCTGGATGGACACGATTGAATCGCCGCCCAGAACGAAGAAGTCGTCCTCGGCCCCCACCCGGTAAACACCGAGGACCTCGGCGAATATCTCCGCCACGATCCGTTCGGTCGCCGTGGCGGGTGCGCGGAACACCGCCGGTGCGAATACCGGTTCCGGCAATGCCCGCCGGTCCACCTTGCCGCTGCTGGTCAATGGCAATTCGTCGAGCACCATCACCACATCCGGCACCATATAGCCGGGGAGTCGCTGTCCCACCGATTCCCGCACCGCCGCCGGATCCGGCACATACCCGGAGGCGGCGACCACGTAGGCGACCAGCCGCGCTCCCGAGCCGGCGTCGGCGGAATGCACCACCACGACGGCCTGTTCGATGCCCGCCGACGCGGTGAGGGCGGCCTCCACCTCCCCGGGCTCCAGACGCTGACCGCGCACCTTCACCTGGAAGTCGGACCGGCCGATGAACTCCAGAACACCTGTGCCGGAGGCAGACCCCGCATCCGTTGTCCAGCGGACCAGATCGCCCGTGCGGTACAGCCGGTCACCCGGCAGCCCGTACGGATCGGCGACGAATCGCGACGCCGTCAGACCGGTACGGCCCCGGTATCCGCGCGCCACACCGGGTCCCGACACATACAACTCACCCACCACATCGGCGGGTACCGGACGCAACCAGGAGTCCAGCACCCGGACCGACATACCGGCAATGACCGAACCCAGGGTGATGGGCTCGCCCACCAGCAATTCGGCGCTACCGGTCACCCAAATCGTCGCCTCGGCCGGACCGTACAGGTTGTGTACGCGACGCCGACCCGCCGTATCGGTGCGCGACCAACGCGATACCAGCTGCGGCCCGCTGCGATCACCCCCGGTCATTACCACCCGCAGCTCGTCGAGCCCGTCGGTGTCCACCGACAGTGCCACCGAGGGCGTGAGGAAGGCGTGGCTGATGTGGTGGCCGCGGAGGAACTCCGCCAGCGGCGGTCCGCCGTACACGTCCTCGGGCGCGATAATCAGTGCCGAACCACCCGATACCGACAGCAGGAACTCGAGGATCGCGGCATCGAATGTGCGGGCGGCAACGGCCAATACCCGCGAGCCCGCATCGACCGCACAGCGCCGCACATGGTCGGACAGCACGGCCGTCAAGCCGGTATGGGTGACTTCGACGCCCTTCGGGCGCCCGGTCGATCCCGACGTGTAGACGACGTAGGCGGTATTCGACGGCCGCGACGCACCGCACCGATCCCCGTCCGATACCGGCGACGGCGAGCACTGTCGAAGCCGTGCCGCTGTGTCGGGCTCATCGACAATCAGCCACGACACCTCGTCTCCCGGTAAGGAGTGGACCTGGCGTGTCGTCGTAATACCGACTCGCACAGCGGAATCAGTGCATACGAAATGATTGCGGTCCGCTGGGTGCGCCGGATCCACGGACAGGAATGCCGCGCCGGTCTTGGCGATCGCCCACACCGACAGCACCCACTCCAGCGACCGCGGGACACCGATCGCGACCACGGACTCCGGACCGACGCCGTAACCGATCAGTAAGCGCGCCAAACGGTTGGAGTCCTCATCGAGCTCGCGGTAGCTGAGCTGTCGATCCCCGTCCACGACCGCGTTGCCGTCCGGGTTACCCGCCACGGCCGCGGCCAGCAGCTCCGGCAGGGCCGCCGCACGCTCGATCTCGTTGCCGCCGCGCCAGTCGTGCAGGAGCAGCTGGCGTTCCGATGTCGACAGCACATCGATTTCGCGGACCGTCGCGGTGGGATCGGTGGTGAGCGTGCGCAGCACCTGTCGCAGGCGGTGCGCGAACGTTTCGATCACCGCCGGGTCGAATACCTCGGTGTGGTACTGGAGCCGGATGCGGAGGGTGTCCTGCAGGGTCGCGGTGCACGACAGTGGGTAGTGCGTGGAATCGGCGGCGGTGACATGGTCGATCGCCAGCTCGCCGCCGCCGACGGCGTGCTCGATATTGTGGAAGTCGACCGGATACGACTCGAGCACCATGAGGGTGTCGAAGAGGCTCTCATACCCGGTGAGCGTGTGGATTTCGCGCAGGCCGACATGGTGATGGTCGAGGAGGGCGGTCTGCTCGCGGTGGATGCGGGTCCACAGTTGTGCGACGGTCTCGGTGGGATCCAAACGGACCCTGGTCGGAATCGTATTGATGAACAGTCCGATGGTGCGTTCGGCGGTCGGGAGCTCGCCGGGACGCCCGGATACCGTCGCCCCGAACATCACATCGGTGCGACCGGTCGCGTGCGCGGCCATAATCGCCCACGCGGACTGCAGGACGGTATTGACGGTGACGCCCGCGGCGGCGGCCGCGGCCACCAGTTCGCGAGCGTCGGCGCTTTCCAGGATGATCGTCCGGTCCGCCACCGACACCGGTCCGGCAGCGCTACCGGAGCGACCGGCCAGCAGGGTGGGTTCGGCGGCATCGAGGGCAGCGGCCCACGCCGCCTGGGCCGCGTCCCGATCCCGAGTGGTCAACCACGCCAAGAAGTCTCGATACGATCCGGCCGCTCCCGTCTGCTGTTCGCCCGCGTAGAGGGTGAACCAGTCGGTGAGCAGAAGAGGCCAGGACCAGCCGTCGAGGATGACGTGGTGATTGGTCAGGATCAGCGCCCACCGGCCGGTGTCCAGCCGGGCCACCGTGAATCGGATCAGTGGCGCCGCCGCGAGATCGAAGGGTTTAGCCTTCTCCCGCGCGGCCAGTGCCAGCAGTTCTGCCTCCGAATCGGGACTTCCGGTGAGATCCACTACGCGCCATGGCAGTTCGACGCGGTCACAGAGCACCGCCACGCTCACCCCGGCACCGGATGTGGTGAACGCGGTTCGCAGACCCTGATGGCGTTCCAGCAGGGTTGCCGCCGCCGTGCGCAGGCGAGACAGATCCAGTTCACCGGTCATATGCAGGACCAGCTGTGCGACATAGGCATCCACGTCCGCGTGAGCATCGGCCAGGTGGGCGTGGAACAGCAGTCCGGCCTGCAGTGGGGTGACCGGCCATACGTCGCTGAGCGACGGATACGCGAGTTCCAGTGCGGTGACGTCGGATTGGGTGAGATCCACCAGACCGAAGTCCGACGGCGAATGCCCACCGGCACCGGGGGTCTCGGCGCATTCGGCGATGGCGGTCAGCGCCTGCGACCACAACGCGGCCAGCTCCTCGACCTCGGCGCGGTCGAGCAGAGTGCGCGGGAAGCGGAAACTGGTCCGCAGCCGGTCCTCGATGGCAATCGCGTTGACGTCCACCGCCACCGTTACCGGCATATCCGGATCCGGGGCGGCGTCGATTTCGCCCAGACCACCGTGTACCCCGCCGTCGCCGATATCCGCGCCGGAGATCCGACCCAGGTAGTTGAAGCCGATGCGGCCGGGCATGCGATCGGGCAGGTGTGCGGCGGTGTCGTCATTGAGGTACCGCAGCAATCCGTAGCCGATCCCCTTGTCCGGGATCGACCGCAGCGTCTCCTTCACCTGCCGCACTGCCGCGGCGGCATCGTCGGGGGCGATTCCGGTCAGATCGAAACGGACCGGGAACATCGACGTGAACCAACCCACCGTGCGAGAGAGGTCCGCGCCACCGACCACTGCTTCCTCACGGCCGTGGCCCTCCAGGCGCACCAGCACCGATGACTCGTCCAGTCCGCGCCGTGACTGCCACATTCGTACGGCCACAGCCAAACCCGCCAGCAGGCCATCGTTCACGCTACCGTGGAATGCCACCGGTATCGTGCCCAGTAGTGCTCGGGTCACCGATTCCGGCAATTCCACACGTACCTGGTCGAGCGTGGCGGCGGTATCGACCGTCGGGTCGAGTTCGCGTCCACCCCAGAGCGGATCCGGCCCCGCGAGCACGGACTGCCACAATCCCAGCTCCGCTACCCGTGCGGGCCCGGTGGCCGCCGTGACCAGTCCATGTGCCCAGCGCCGCATGGATGTTCCCACCGGTGCGAGCACGGGTTCGTCGCCTGCCCGGACCTGTTCGAACGCCGACAGCAGGTCCGGCACCACCACGCGCCAGGACACACCGTCGATCACCAGGTGGTGCGCCACCACCAGCAGCCAACCGGGCGAGGAGGATTCCGCGCTGTCGGCGGGGTCGAGCCAGACGAACCGCACCATCGAGCCCTGGGCGGGGTTCAGCCGATCCAGTGCCGACTCGAGTTCCACCGCGGCGATTTCGGAGATGGACCGGCGGCCGGATTCCGAGTCGAGGTCGGCACTCGGGTCGAGTACACAGCGATGCAGGACCGAGGCCGTATCCACCTCGTCGGTCGGGGCGACCAGTAGCGACCACTGTCCCACGGCATTGCGCCGCAGTCGGGAACGCAGCATATCGTGCCGGTGCAGTAGCGCACGCACACTCGTGGTCAGCCCCGCCTCGTCCAGGCCGGCGGGCAGACGTAGCACCACATGCTGGTCGAATCGGTCGAATCCCCTACCCCACTCCGTCATCCACTGCGCCACCGGCAAGAGCGGCAGCTCACCCACGCCGCCGCCGGGTAGCTCCGCCAGACCGCCGGTGGTCTCCGCGGCGTCCTCGGCGATCAATGCCAGCCGCGCCGCCGTGCGCTGTTCGAAGACATCCTTCGGGCCGAACACCACGCCCCGTGCGCGGGCCTTGGCCACGACCTGGATCGAAACGATCGAATCGCCACCCAGGACGAAGAAGTCGTCCTCGGCCCCGACCCGATCGATACCGAGGACCTCCGCGAACACCTCCGCCACAATCTGCTCGGTCGGCGTGGCCGGTGCTCGGAATACCCGCGGGGTGAACACCGGTTCGGGCAGGGCGCGACGGTCCACCTTGCCGCTGGTGGTCAGGGGCAGGTCAGCGAGCACCATCACCACATCGGGCACCATGTAGGACGGCAGCTGCCGACCCACGGACTCCCGCACCGCAATCGGGTCCAGGACACCGCCCGCCGCGGCCACCACATAGGCGACCAGCCGCACAGCGGCGGCGTCGCCCGCTTCAGGGGAATGCACGGTCACGACGGCCTGTTCGACTCCCGCCACGTCGGTCAGCGCGGTCTCGACCTCGCCGAGCTCCAGCCGCTGGCCGCGCACCTTCACCTGGAAATCGGACCGGCCCACATACGCCAAAGATCCAGCGCCGATGTCGGACTCGTCGGCCGCCCAGCGGACCAGATCGCCGGTGCGATACAGGCGATCGCCGGGTAGCCCATAGGGATCGGCGACGAACGTCGAGGCGGTCAATGCCGAACGGCCCCGATATCCGCGCGCCACACCTGGCCCCGACAGATACAGTTCACCCGCCACACCGGCGGGGACCGGACGCAACCACGAATCCAGCACCACCGCATCCACACCGGCGATACCCGACCCCAGGGTGATCTGATCACCGGCCCTGAGTTCGGGGCTGATGGCCGCGATAATCGTGGTCTCGGTGGGTCCGTAGGCATTGAAGAACCTGCGCGCACCGGCGATGTCGGTACGCGACCAGCGCGCTACCAGGTGCGGTGAGAAATGTTCGCCGCCAGCAGAGACGACCCGCAGCTCATCGAGCCCCTCCGGTGCCACCGACAGCGCCACCGATGGTGTCCAGAACAGATGGCTCACCCGTTGCGCGCGAAGGAATTCGGCCAGCGGTTCCCCGCCGTACACGTCGTCGGGTGCGAGAACCAGGGCAGCGCCGGCGGGAACGGCAAGCAGGATCTCGAGCATGGCGGCGTCGAAAGTACGTGCGGCCAAGCCCAATACCCGGGAACCGGTGTCTACGGCATATCGATGGAATTGCGCGGCGGCCACCGCGGCGAGTCCGGCATGGGTGATCTCGACACCCTTCGGGCGTCCGGTCGAGCCCGAGGTGTACACGGCGTAGGCAGTATTGGCGGGGCGCAACGACCCGCGCCTGTCCGCATTGGTCAGCGGGGTGCGCGGACAGAGTCGGATCTGTGCCGTCACGGCCGGATCATCGACGACCAGCCACGAAATACCGTCCTGCGGCAGCGATGCCACGTGTTGCCCGGTGGTAATTCCCACCGGTACACCGGAATCGGTGCACATGAACTGATTGCGGCCCAGCGGATGACCCGGGTCCAGGGAGAGGAATCCGGCTCCGGTCTTGGCGATCGCCCAGACCGACAGCACCCACTCCAGCGAGCGCGGGACCCCGATCGCTACCACCGATTCCGGACCGGCGCCGCAGCCGATGAGATGGCGGGCCAAGCGATTCGACGCTTCATCCAGTTCCCGGTATGTCAGTCGCCGGTCGCCGTCCACCACCGCATCACCACTGGGATTGGCCGCGACCGCCGCCGCCAGCAACACCGGGAGCGTCACATCGTCTGCGCCCGCCAGGGTGTCGAGTTCGGGAGTACCGTTGCGGCCCCATTCGCGGAGCAGCCGGTGGCGTTCCGGTGGCGAGAGGACGTCGATCGCGCGCACCGGAAGGGCGGGATCGGCAATCATCGTTTCCAGTACCCGGTACAGACGGCTGGCGAAGTCGGCGATGGTGGCGGGATCGAAAAGATCGGTGGCGTAACCGATGTCGACCGGTATCGAGCCGGTGTCGTCCGGGGTATCGGTGAGGGCAAGTGTCAGATCGAACCGCTCGATACCGGTGTCGGCGCCCGACGCGGTGACCGCGATGCCGGGCAGTGCGATATCGGCGTCGTCGAGATTGTGGAAGGCCAGCATCACCTGGAACAGCGGGTTATGCGCCTGTGTGCGTGGCGGATCCAACGCCTCCACGATCTGATCGAATGGAATCTCCGCGTGCGCGAACGCATCCAGATCCGTGCCCCGGATCTCGGCCAGCAGGTCCGCCACCGAGACCGCTTCATCGATCCGGGTGCGCAGCACCACGGTATTGACGAACATGCCGATCAGATCATCGAGTTCCGCCGCACCGCGGCCGGAAACCGGCGTTCCCACCGCGATATCGCCGCGGCCCGACAGGCGCGACAGCAGCACCGCCAAGGCCGCGTGGAAGACCATGAACACCGTGACGCCGTGTGCCTGTGCGAGGCCGTGTAATCCGGAGACCACACTTGGCTCCAGAACGAAGCCGTGGGTCGAGCCCCGATGCGATGCGACCGGCGGGCGCGGACGATCGGTCGGCAACTCCAATACCTCGGGCAGATCCCGCAATTGGCCAGCCCAGTACTCGAGCTGCCGCGAGAGCAATGACTCCGGATCGCTGGTCGAACCCAGCGATTCCCGCTGCCACAGGGCGTAATCGGCGTACTGCACCGGCAGTGGCACCCAGTCCGGTTCCCGGCCAGCGGACCTCGCGGCGTAGGCGGCCGCCAGGTCGCGGGCCAGCGGTGCCATCGAGAAGCCATCCGCGCTGATGTGGTGAACCACCCAGACCAGCACGAACTCATCGGGGGCGATGGTCAGCAGCCGCACCCGCATCGGAATCTGCTGTGCCAGGTCGAAACCCGTCGAGACGACGGCGGCGATCGCGGTGACCAGTTCGTCCTCGGCCACCGGAGAACCGGTCATTTCCACATCCACCGCGGTGGCCAGTTCCTCGATCGGGACCGCGATTTGGCACGGGACGCCACCCTCGTCGGGATACCTGGTGCGCAGTACCTCGTGCCGTTTCAGCACATCGCGCACGGCATCCGAGAGCGCCGCCACGTTCAACCGTCCCGACAGGCGCAATACCATCGGAATGCTGTAGGCCGCAGATTCCGCCGCGAAGCGGTTCACGAACCACATGCGCTGCTGTGCGAACGACAGAGGCACCCGCTTCGGACGCGTCCGCGCAACCAGCCGCGCGCCAGTGTCCACCACCGGCGAATCCGTGCTGCGAGCGGTCAGCAATGCCGCCATCGCCTCGACCGCCGCGGTGGCGAATACGTCGCGGACACCCACGGTGACACCCAGACCGTCGGTCAGCCGGGTCGAAAGTCGGGTCGCCGATAGGGAATTGCCACCCAGTGCGAAGAAGTCGTCATCCAGGCCGACTCGGTCGAGCCCGAGGACTTCGGCGTATACCCCCGCCACGAGCTGCTCGGTCTCGGTCGCGGGTGCTCGGTAGGACGCGCGGGCCGTTGCCGGATCGGGCAGTGCGACCTTGTCGACCTTGCCATTGATCGTCACCGGCAGCTCATCGAGCACCATGACGACATCCGGCACCATGAACCCGGGCAGGCGATGCCGCACCGCGGCCCGCACCGCCGCCGGGTCCGGCACGGCTCCCGGACCGGCCACCACGTAGGCGACCAGGCGCGCACCACTGTCCGGGGCATGCACGATGACGACGGCCTGTTCGATTCCCGGTACGTCGGTCAGCGCGGCCTCGACCTCGCCCGGTTCCAATCGTTGGCCGCGTACCTTCACCTGGAAGTCTGCACGTCCGACGTAGACCAAAGTACCCGCGTCCGAATCGGATTCGGCTGCCGATACCCAGCGGACCAGGTCGCCCGTGCGATACAGGCGCTCGCCCGGAGCGCCGAACGGATCGGCTACGAAACGCGATGCCGTCAGCCCCGCACGACCCCGATATCCTCGCGCCACACCCGGACCCGACACATACAACTCACCCACCACACCGGCGGGCACCGGACACAACCACGAATCCAACACCCGTACCGAGAGATCGGCTACCACCGATCCCATGGTGATCGGTTGGTCCACCAGCAATTCGGCACTGCCGGTGACCCAGATCGTCGCTTCGGCTGGACCGTACAGATTGTGCACCCGTCGGCGACCTGTCGCATCGGTGCGCGACCACCGGGCGACCAGCGCGGGTGGGCATGCCTCACCCGCCGCGGTGAATACCTCCAGGTCGTTCAGCCCGCCGGGGTCCATGGTGGCGGCCACCGTCGGGGTGAGGACGGCGTGGGTGATGCGCTCGGCGCGCATCAGTTCGGTCAGTGGCTGCCCACCGTAGACATCCGATGGGGTCACCACCAGAGCCGCCGAACCGGATACCGCCAGTAGCAGTTCGAAGATCGCCGCGTCGAATGTCCTTGCGGACACGCTCAATACCCGCGACGTCGCACGTACCGCATAGCGCTGCCGCTGCTCACCGCACACGCCCGCGAGTCCGGCGTGGGTGACCTCGACACCCTTCGGGCGGCCCGTCGAACCCGAGGTATAGACGACATACGCGGTGCAGTGCGCATGCAGCGGCGCACCTCGGTCCGCATCGTCCACGGGGATGTGTGCGCACCGCTGGATCTGCGATACGACAGCGGGATCATCGACCACCAGCCACGATATATCCGTGCACGGCAGTGCCGCCGAATGCCGGGCGACCGTAATACCCACCGGTGCACCGGAGTCCGCGCACATGAACTGGTTGCGGTCCAGGGGGTGGCCGGGGTCCAGGGACAGGAATCCGGCTCCGGTCTTGGCGATCGCCCAGACCGACAGCACCCACTCCAGCGAGCGCGGGACCCCGATCGCTACGACCGTCTCGGGGCCGATACCGAGTCCGATGAGGTAGCGCGCCAATCGATTCGAACGCTCATCCAGTTGGCGGTACGTGAGCTGCTGGCCTTCGTAGACCACCGCGGGGCCGTCCGGATTATTCGCGACGGCTGCCGCCAACAACTCCGGCAGCATCGCATAGCGGGCCGCGCGGCCGGGGTTGCCGCCGTGCCCCCACCGTCCCAGCTGCTCTCGGTCGGATGCGGAGAGCACGTCGATATCTCGTACCGGCGCGGTGGGATCGTGGGTGATCGATCGCAACACCTGGTGCAGGCGCTGGGAGAAGTCCGTGATCGCATACTCGCCGAATACTTCCGGGCGGTACTGCAATCGAATCCGCAACACGTCCTGCAAGGTGAAGCTGCACGTCAGGGGATAGTGCGTGGCATCGGTCGCGGTGACTCCGCTGATCTGCATATCGCCGCGCGCGGTGATGCGCCGAATGGTGCGCTCGTCAATGGGATAGGACTCGAAGACCATGACGGTGTCGAAGAGGCTGCCGGTACCCGCCAGCTCGTGGATATCGGTGAGACCCAGGTGGTGATGGTCGAGCAGGACGGCTTGCTCATTGTGGATTCGAGCCCACAGTTGGGTGACGGTCTCGGTCGGCCGCAGCCGGACCCGAGTCGGGATCGTATTGATGAACAGGCCGATAGTGCTTTCGGCACCGGGTAGTTCACCGGGGCGCCCCGATACCGTCGCACCGAACACCACATCGTCGCGGCCGCTCAATTGCGCCATCATGAGCGCCCACGCCGACTGGAGCACCGTGTTGACCGTGACGCCCGCGGCGGCGGCCGCCGTCAGCAGTGCCTGGTTCTCGCCATCGTCGAGTGCGATCGACCGTTCCGCCACCGCACCGGACTCGGCCGCGGCGGTACCTCCGACCAGGGTTGGTTCGGCACCGTCGAGGGCTTCCGACCATACGGTCAGGGCCGCGTCACGATCACGGGTCGCCAACCAGGCCAGGAAGTCTCGGTATGAACCGGCCGGGTCGTCACCGACGGGGTCGGCGTCCGCGTATCGGGTGAAGAGTTCGCTGAGCAACAAAGGCCAGGACCAGCCATCGAGGATCACGTGATGATTGGTCAATACCAGTGCCCACTGATCGGTCTCCAGCTCCGCCACCACGAATCGCAGCAGCGGCGCGACCGCCGGATCGAAGCGCTCGGCCTTCTCGGCGACGGCGAGCTCGGCCAGGCGCTCGTCAGCGTCCGAGTCGGAGCTGACAGTGAGATCGACTACCCGCCAGGGCAGTTCGACATCAGTCGAGACCACCGCGACGCTGACGCCGCTACCGGTCGTGGTGTACGCGGTCCGTAAGATCTGGTGCCTGTCAACCAGGGCGACCGCGGCCGCGTGCAGACGATCAACGTTCAGGCTGCCGGTCAGGCGCAGCACCATCTGCGCGGTGTACAGGTCGACGCCGGTGGCGGTGGCGGAAAGGTCGGCGTGGAACAGCAATCCGGCCTGCAATGGGGTCAGCGGCCACACATCACTCAGCGATGGGTACGCGAGTTCCAGTGCGGTGATATCGGATTGGGTCGACCCGACCAGCTCGAAGTCCGAGGGGGAATGCCCGCCCGCACCGAGCGTTTGCGCGTGCTCGGCGATCGCCGTCAGCACCTGCGACCACAATGCCGACAGTTCCTCGATATCCGCGCGGCTCGACAGGGTGCTGGGGAAACGGAAACTGGCCCGCAGCCGGTCGTCGATCACGATCGCGGTCACATCCACCGCGGTCGTCACCGGCATATCCGGATCCGGGGTGGAGTTCAGTTCGCCTAGACCACCGTCGATTCCGTCCACGCCGGTGCCGGTGACACGGCCCAGGTAGTTGAAGCCGATCCGGCCCGGCATGCGATCGGGCAGTAGCGCGGCGGTCTCGTCATTGAGATACCGCAGCAATCCGTAACCGATCCCCCTGTCCGGAATCGACCGCAACCTCTCCTTCACCGACCGCACCACCGCACCGACCTCGGTGCCGGCCGCCAGCACCCCCTCGAGATCGATGCCGGTCAGATCGAAACGGACGGGGAACATCGATGTGAACCAGCCCACCGTGCGCGACAGGTCCGCACCGCCGACGACCTGTTCCTCGCGGCCGTGCCCTTCCAGGCGCACCAGCACCGACGGCTCATCAATCCCGCGGCGGCCGCGCCAGATACGCACCGCCACAGCCAAACCCGCGAGGAGAGCGTCGTCCACGCCGCCGTGGAAAACGGCCGGAACCCGCGCCAGTAGCGCCCGGGTCACCTGCTCGGGCAGTTCCAGTCGGACCTGCTCGACGACTGCGGCCGTATCCAGATCCGGGTCCAGTTCGCGCCCGCCCCACACCGGGTCCGGCCCGGCCAGCATCTCCTGCCACAGCGCCAGTTCCCGCACCCGCTCGGGGTGGGTGGCCGCCGCGGCGAGTCCGTGCGCCCAACTCCGCATGGACGTTCCCACCGGGGCGAGCGTCGGTGTATCTCCGGCCCGCAGCTGTTCGAACGCCGACAGCAGATCCGGCACCACAATGCGCCACGACACACCGTCGATCACCAGGTGGTGGGCTACTACCAGCAACCAGCCGGGCACACCGGCATCGGCCGCGTCGAACCAGACGAAGCGCACCATGGCACCGGCCGCGGGATCGAGTTGATCCAATGCCGACTCGAGTTCCGTCGCGGCGATATCCGCGATCGCGTCGCGGCCGGTTGCGGAGTCGACGGTGTCGAGCGTGCGCCGGCGCAGTAGCGCGATCGGATCGATAGTGCCCGGTGGGGGCACGGCCAGCGACCACTCACCGGATTCCTTGCGCCGCAACGCCGAACGGAGCATGTCGTGCCGATCCAGCACCGCACCGATGGCGTCGAGCAGCGCCGTTTCGTCCAACCCGGTGGGCAGGCGCAGCACTACGTGCTGGTCGAATCGACTGAATTCGCTACCCCACTCCACCATCCAGCGCGCCACCGGCAGGAGCGGCAGCTCCCCCACTCCGGCGCCTGCCGACTCCGCTGTCGCACCGGCTGTCTCGGCCTCGGGCGTCCGGGCGATCAGCGCCAGACGGGCCGCGGTGCGCCGCTCGAAGATATCCTTCGGGCCGAACACCACCCCGCGGGCGCGGGCCTTGGCCACGACCTGGATCGAAACGATCGAATCGCCACCCAGGACGAAGAAGTCGTCCTCGGCCCCGACCCGGTCGATACCGAGGACCTCCGCGAAGACGTCCGCCACGATCTCCTCGACGGCGGTCACGGGCGCCCGGAACGTCTGCTCGGTGACGACCGGTTCCGGCAGCGCGCGGCGGTCCACCTTGCCGCTGGTGGTCAAGGGCAGCGCGGCGAGCACCATCACCGCATCCGGCACCATGTATCCCGGCAGGTGCCGGGTCACCGACTCCCGCACAATCGCGGGGTCCAGCACACATCCCGGCCCGGCGACCACGTAGGCCGCCAGGCGGGTAGCGGCACCGCCGTCGGGAGAATGCACGATGGCCACGGCCTGGTCGACGCCGTCGACGTCGGTCAGGGCGGCCTCGATCTCGCCCAGTTCCAGTCGCTGTCCGCGCACCTTCACCTGGAAATCGGAGCGGCCGACATACACCAGAACAGCAGCGCCCGAATCGGATTCGTCGCAGGGCAGCCACCGAACCAGATCGCCCGTGCGATACCGGCGCGCGCCCGGTAGACCATTCGGATCTGCGACGAATCGCGAGGCGGTCAGCCCCGGCCGCCCCCGATATCCGCGTGCCACACCGGGTCCCGATACATACAACTCACCCACCGCACCGGTGGGGACCGGACGCAGCCACGAATCCAGCACCACCGCGGATATACCGGCGATCGGCCCACCGATTCCCACCGGGCGCTCCGGTGCCAGCTCCGCGCCGGTAACCCAGATCGTCGCCTCGGCCGGGCCGTACAGGTTGTGCACCCTGCGCCGAGCCGCGAGATCGGTCCCCGACCATCGCGACACCAGCTGCGGTCCGCACCGGTCGCCGCCGGTCATGACGACGCGCAGATCATCGAGCCCATCGGCGTCCATCGACAATGCCACCGCCGGTGTCAGGAACGCGTGGCTGATGCGCTCTCCGTACAGCAGCTCCCACAGTGGCTGTCCGCCATAGACGTCCTCGGGTGCGAGAACCAGTACCGCGCCGCCGGATACCGCCAGTAGCAGTTCGAGTATCGCCGCGTCGAATGTCCGTGCGGCAACGCCCAATACTCGAGAATCCGTCTCGACCTCGGCGCGCAGCAGATGGTCGACCGTCAATGCCGCCAGGCCGGCGTGTGTGACCTCGACGCCCTTCGGGAGTCCGGTCGATCCCGAGGTGTACACCACATAGGCCGTATTGGATGGGCGCACCGGCGCGCACCGATCCGCATCGGATATCGGGGTAGCCGGGCACTGCCGTATCCGGGTCGCGACGGTCGGGTCGTCGACCACCAGCCACGACATACCTTCTCGTGGCAGAGCCGCTGTGTACCGGTCGACCGTAACCCCGAGTAGCACAGCGGAATCCGTGCAGATGAACTGGTTGCGCCCCGTTGGGTGGCCGGGATCCAGCGAGAGGAACGCGGCTCCGGTCTTGGCGATCGCCCAGACCGACAGCACCCACTCCGGCGATCGCGGGACACCGATCGCGACCACCGACTCCGGACCCACCCCATGGTCGATCAGATAGTGCGCCAGGCGATTCGAGCGCTCATCCAGTTCGCGGTAGGTGATTCGCCGCTCCCCGTCCACAATCGCACCACCGGCCGGGTTGCGCACGGCAGCCGCGGCCAGCAATTCCGGCAGCACCACGGGGTCCACGACCTGGGTATTGCGACCCCAACCGTCGAGCAGCACCCGGCGCTCGGTTGTCGACAGCACATCGATAGCGCGCACCGGCACGGTGGGGTCCTGAGCCACCGCACCCAGCACGAACAACAGGCGCTGGGCGAGCACCGCGATCGTTGTCGCATCGAAAAGATCTGTGGCATAGCCGATATCGATCGGCATCGCACCGGTACCATCGGCGGCATCGGTCATTGTCAAGGTCAGGTCGAACCGCTCGATACCGGTTTCGGCGCCCGATCCGGTCACCTCGAGTCCGGGGAAATCGAAGTGAACCTCATCGAGATTGTGGAAGGCCAGCATGACCTGGAACAACGGGTGATGCGCCTGACTGCGCGGCGGATCCAAGGCCTCCACGACCTGCTCGAACGGAACCTCGGCGTGCGCGAACGCATCCAGATCGACATCGCGAACCTGCGCCAGCAGTTCGGCGAACGACACCGACTCGTCCACCCGGGTGCGCAGCACGAGGGTATTGACGAACATGCCGACCAGATCATCCAGTTCGGCCGCACCGCGTCCGGAAACCGGCGATCCGACAGCGATATCGCCGCTGCCCGACAGCCGCGCGAGCACGACCGTCAGCGCCGCGTGGAAGACCATGAAGACGGTCACTCCGTAGCTGTGCGCCAGCCCCTGCAACCCGGTGACGACCTCCGGCTCCACCACGAAGCGGTGCTTGGCCCCTCGATACGACGCCACCGCCGGTCGCGGACGATCGCTCGGCAGTTCCAATACCTCGGGCAGATCGCGCAATCGCTCGGCCCAATAGCGAAGTTGGCTCGACAGCATTGATTCCGAATCGTCGACAGCGCCCAGTAGCTCGCGCTGCC
The DNA here is from genome assembly GCF_001613345.1 of Nocardia uniformis NBRC 13702. Taxonomy (GTDB): domain Bacteria; phylum Actinomycetota; class Actinomycetes; order Mycobacteriales; family Mycobacteriaceae; genus Nocardia; species Nocardia uniformis. Next base: position 50,941 of record NZ_BDCE01000052.1, read on the forward strand.
ACAACGCGTAATCCGCGTACTGCACCGGTAGCGGAGCCCAGGCCGGTTGCCGCCCACTACACCTCGCCGCATAGGCCATCGCGAGATCACGCGCCAACGGGGCCATCGAGAACCCGTCCGAGCTGATGTGGTGCATCACCCAGATCAGCACGAACTCGTCCGGGCCCACCGACAGCAACCGCACCCGCATCGGAACCTGCCGCGCCACATCGAAACCCACCGACACCACCGCGTCGACCGCATCTGCCAGCGCGGAACCCGCCACCGGGCACGGGGTCATGTCCACCACCGTGGCCAGCTCCTCGACCGGAACCACCACCTGGAACGGGATACCGTCCGCATCGGGGTACCGGGTCCGCAATACCTCGTGCCGCTCCAGCACATCCCCTACCGCGGCCGACAGCGCCGCCACATCCACTTCGCCCGACAGACGCAACAGCATGGGGATGCTGTACGCCGCCGACTCCGGCGCGAATCGGTTCACGAACCACATGCGCTGCTGAGCGAACGACAGTGGCACCCGTTCCGGCCGCGGTCGGCGACCCAGCCGCGGGCCCTCGTCCACGCTCACCGCATCCGGGCTCGCTACGCGCTCGGCGAGCACCTCCGCCAACTCCCCCACCACCGACGCGTCGAAGATATCGCGTACCGCCACCGCGACGCCCACCCCATCGGCGAGGCGCGCCGACAACCGGGTCGCCGACAGTGAATTGCCGCCCAGCGCGAAGAAATCGTCGTCGACACCGACCCGCTCGATTTCCAGCACCTCGGCGAAGATCCCCGCCACCACCTCTTCCATCGCGGTGGCCGGTGCCCGGTAGCACACCTGCGCCAGCACCGGGTCGGGCAACGCGGCCTTGTCCACCTTGCCGTTCACCGTCAAGGGCAGCTCGTCGAGCACCATCACCACATCCGGCACCATGTAACCGGGCAGGCGCTCACCGAGACGTCGGCGCAGCAGCGCGCCGAGCGGCGCCGGGGCGCTCCATTTCTCCCGGGGCTCCAGCACATTGACCTGTTCGCCGCCGCAACCCTGGCTCGAATCGAGACCGTGGCGGACCGCGTACACGATGTGCAGGTCCGTCCCGGTCACATTCGGCGAGATGAGCGAGGCGACCTCGAAGTCCCGCTCGCACAGGAGTTTCTCGATACCGGCGAGCCGATCCTCGATATCGTGCACCTCGATCACCATGCGATCGATGAGCGGCCAGTGCGCGGTCTCGATACCGCGCAACGCCTCGAGTTCGCTGCCCTCCACATCGACCTTGAGCAGGTCGATATGGGTGATGCCGTACTCGTCGATAATGTGCGACAGACTTCGAATGGGTACGTCGACCTGTTCGAACTCCAGCCGGTCGGCGATCAGCTGATCGACATAGGTGTCCCCCAGATCGCGGCTCTCCGCCTGGAATTCATTGTGCAGGTACGACTCGAGAATATTGCGCTGTACCCGGCTGTCGGCGCCCCGGCCGGACAGCACCGACATTTCCGGGTAGTAGGTGAAGGTATCGGTCGCCGACTCCGCGCCGATGGCATATGGAATGAGTGTCGCGTTCAGACCGTGCAGCGCCGAATTGGCCTCGAACATCCGGCGCAACTCCGGCATCGGCTCGACCGCGTAGATCTCGAGATCGGGCGATTTGCTCTTCGCGTAGAGGGAGAACATGCCGACGTGTGCGCCGATATCGACCACGCATCCCGTGGTGGGGATGGTCAGACCGCAGGCGCAGTATTCGGCGCGTTCGAAGATCTCCTCGTAGAGGAACGAGATATTGGACTTATTGCGGCCGACCACCGGCATCCCGTTCGGGAGTTCGTGCAGTTCGTTCGCGGCGATCACACCGTCGCGCTGTAGCTGCAGACATTTCGCGGCCACTGGCGCGACGCGAGGATCCGGCACCATATAGGCGATGAGCTGTTCCACGGGCGCGGCCTCGGGTGTGCCCCCGGTGGCGGTGCGAGTGGTTACCACGGCCCGGGCGACCACGTCCTCGGCGGCCAGGACGGCTTCGACCTCACCGAGTTCGATGCGGTATCCGCGAATCTTCACCTGTTCATCGGCGCGACCGACGTATTCCAGCGCTCCATCCGTTGTCCAGCGCACGACATCACCACTGCGGTACAGCCTTCCGGCACCGGTCGAATCGAACGGGTCGGCAATGAATCGCGCGGCCGTCAGTCCCGCGCGGCCGTGGTAGCCCCGCCCGACCTGGCTGCCCGCCACATACATCTCCCCGGCCACGCCCGCGGGTACCGGTCGAAGCCACGAATCCAGCACGTACACACGCAGATTCGCCAGCGGGACGCCGATCGGACTGGCCCCCGGTTCGCTACGCCAATGCTGTTCGGTGAGAACCTGTTTCGTCACGTGCACGGTGGTTTCGGTAATGCCGTACATATTCACCAGCACCGGTGTGTTCGGGCCTTCGACGAACGGCCAGCGCCGCAGGCGCGCGGGGTCGAGGGCTTCGCCGCCGAAGATCACCATCCGCAGGGCGGAGCGGTCTTCCACACGTGCACAGCGTGATTCGATCAGTGCGTAGAACGCCGACGGGGTCTGATTGAGAATCGTCACCCGCTGCGCCACGACGAGATCCCACAGTTCCGACGGCGAATACGCCACTTCCCGTGGCACGACCACCACCCGGCCTCCGTGCAGCAGCGCGCCCCAGATTTCCCAGACCGAGAAATCGAACGCCTGCGAGTGGCACCACGCCCACACATCATCGGAGCCGAAACCGCACCAGGGCTGTGTCCCCACGAACAGTGAGACCGCGTTCGCGTGGGTAATGGCGACGCCCTTGGGTTTTCCGGTCGTACCGGAGGTGTAGATGAAGTACGCGGCATTCTCCGGCCGCAGCCGGGGCGGCGCGACGACGACCGGCTCACTCGAACCCGGATCGTCCATGTGCACACGTGCCACGTCCAGATGCCCGATGAGATCGGCGGTGCTGTCGTCGACCAGCACGAGCCGCGGATCGGCGTCGGCCAGAATGTAGGTGAGCCGGTCCGGCGGTGACGCCGGGTCGAGCGGCAAATAGGCGGCACCGGTCTCGAGCACGGCGAGCAATGCCGTGATCAGCGCAATGCCACGCGGAAGTGCGACCGCCACAATGGTTTCCGGCCCGGCTCCGCGCGCTGCCAAGACCTGCGCCAGCTGCCGAGCGCGAGCGCCGAGCTGTTCGTAGGTGAGCTGTTCGGTGCCGGAGACCACGGCGACCGCATCCGGAGTCGTGACCGCCCGCTCATGGAACATATCCACGAGCGTGACGGCCGGGTCGACGGGGGCTGCGGTGTCGTTCCACTGCCGCAGCAGTCGATCTCGTTCGCCGGGCTCGAGTACGCCGATATCGCGGACCGGAGTGGTGGGATCGGTACCGATCGCCTGGAGGAAGTCGTGGAAGAACCCGAGGAATCGGCGATGGTGGCCCGCGAGATCCTCGGGCGTGTACAGGTTGTGGTTCGCCACGAAGTCCATTCGCGTGGCATCCGCGCCCGCGCCGGAATAGAAGCTCACCGACAGATCCGAGACCAGTCCGGGAGTCAATACCTGTAGCTGTCCGGCGATCGATCCGAGAACAATTTTCGTATCGAACATCATCAGGTCCACATAGGGACCGAAGACCTGTGACTGCGGTGTCAGCCGATCGGTATCGCGGAACATATCCTCCTGCCGGTAGCGCTGGTGGCGGAGCACATCGACCAACTGCTGTTGTGCGGCGCGGATCAGGTCCCCCACCGTGCCGCTCGGACCGCTGGTCACTCGAAAGGGAACGGTATTCGCCAGCATGCCGCCGGAGCGTCGCGCCGCCGTGGTGACACGTGCCGAGACCGGCAGGCTGAGGACGATATCCGCGCTATCGGTCATTCGGCCGAGGAACAATCCGAAGGCCGCCAGAATCAGCGCTGCCTGAGTCGTCGAATTCGCCTTGACCACCGCATCTAGCATCGCGGCCGTTTCGGTGGAGAGCACGCCGCTCACCGAGATGGGGTGGGCATCGGCTCGACCGCTCTGTCCGGCGAGGCTGACCGGTGCGGGCAGGCCGGTCAACTGCTCTCGCCAGAACTGCTGGTCCACCTCGAAACGTTCGGAGGCGCGGTATTTTTCGTCCTCGGCGACGAGTTCGGCCAAACCGCGAATGCGCAATGGCGCGGGTTGCCTGCCCTCGACCGCGGCGGTGTACACCTCGCCGATCCGGGTCAGCAGGGTCATCGCGGCGACCCCGTCCATCGCGATGTGATGGGCGCGCAGGTACCAGAACCAGCGTCGCTCCCCCACTCGCAGAACCGCGGTGGTGATCAGGCGATCCCGGTACAGGTCGACCGGGCGGCTGTACTCCGCACGCATCCATTCGTGGGCCGCCGCCACCGGATCCGCCGACGAGCGCAGATCCAGGCAGCGGACCGGCTCGTCCAGCGGCCGGTCCACCACCTGCAACGGTGCGCCCGCGGCCTCGATCAGGCGTAAGCGTCCCGCTTCGAACTCCCCCGCCACCCGCCAGAACGACTCCATCAGCAATCCGGCGTCGAGGTCGCCGTGCAGATCGATGCAGAGGGAGTTGGTTACCGGGGTCGAGCCAGCCAACTGCTGTGCGTACCAAATTCCCTGCTGTGCGGACGATAACGGAAAAGGAAGTGAAGGCTGGCCCGTCAATTGTGCTCCCGTATCTGTATTGTTCGGCGACGATCTGCTACGCGGACGACGCCCGCTTCCCGAGCCTGGCCAGCGATTCCAGTCCCGCCAGCACCTGCGAGTCCGGAATGCCGAAGTCGATCAGGCAGGCGATTTCATCGACGCCGATCTCGTGCAACCTTTCGACCATCGACAGCGCGGAGTCCGGCGTACCGAACAGGCCGTTATTGCGGTAGTAGCGCTCGAATGCGAAATCCAGCACCTTGGATCGCGAGTTCGCGTCCAGGCTGTCCAGTGCGGCGGAGCCGCGGCGCCACAGATCGACGGAATCCTCGAGATAGCGCTTGAAGGGCCCCTCGACCGTCTTGCGCACCTGGGCCTCGCTCTCGCCGACGAAGGTGTGCAGCATGACGGTGACGGTCCCCTCGTCGATACCGTGACCGTGCCGTACCCGCGCCTTGCGGTAGGCCGCCAACTTCTCCGCCAGCTCGTCTACCTCTTGAAAAAGCAAGGCGGTCAACACATTCGCACCCAATGCCCCGGCCATTTCGAAACGTTCGATACCGCCGCTACAGGTGAGCCAGATCGGGAGGTCCGGTTGCACCGGTGTCGGGAAGATCCGCACCGACCGCTCCTCGCCGACGCCATTGGGCAGGGCGATCGATTCGCCGCGCCACAGCTGTCGCACCGTTTCGATGCCCGATCGGGTGATCTCGACCCGATCGGTGTAGCGGTCACCCGCGAGCACGAAGTCGTCGACATTCCATCCGGTGGCGAAGGCCAGATCGACCCGTCCGTTGGACAGGTTGTCGACCACCGACCAGTCCTCGGCGACCCGCACCGGATTGTGCAGTGGCAGCACCACACTGCCCGCGCGAATGCGCACGCACTCGGTACCGGCGGCCAGTGCGGCGCCGAGCACCGCCGGATTCGGGTACAGGCCACCGAACTTGTGGAAGTGACGCTCCGGAATCCAAATGGCTCGGAGGCCGTGCGTATCGGCGAAACGCGCGCTCTCGAGTAACAGGTTGTAGCGACCGGTGGAATTCTGCTGCGCATCGCTGGCGAAGAACAGCAGGCTGAAATCGATTGCGCGAGAGGCGGGGACGTCGGATCTGGTACCCACCATCGCCGCGATATCGGCCAGGCTCAGCCCATCGAAGATGTCCTCGGCGGTGACTTCCGTATCGTACCGATCCTCCAGAATGGTCATCAGCTCCGCCGCTTGCACGGAATCGAGTCCCAGGGAGGTGAGCGGAGAATGCGGGTCGACCGATTCCCGCTCCAAACGCTCGGCCACCCAGCCCACGAAGAAATCCAGTACGGTCGCCGTTTCCGTCGATTCACTCATAGCACACTTCCCTCCAATGCTGTTGCAGCCGAGTAGATCTCACGCAAACGTTGCCGCTGAATCTTGCCGCTGGTCGTTTTGGGAACCTCACCTTTTCCGACGAAGATGATTCGATACAGGCTGATCGCATGTGCGCGACTGACAATGTCGCGAATCGAACCCTCCAGCTCGGTGGCGCCGCCCTTCTCCAATGTGTCGTTGAGCTCCTGGACGACCATCACGCGATCCTGGTTGTCGATACATGCCGCGAAAACGGCACAACCACCGGGCCGCAGCGTCGGGTGGTTCGATACGATCGTTCGCTCGATATCCTGCGGGAAGATATTGCGCCCGTGGACGATCATCAGCTCCTTGATTCGCCCGGAGATGAAAAGCTCTCCCCCGCGTACGAATCCGAGATCACCGGTACGCAAAAAGGCCGAGTTACCTTCTTCGGCAATGGTCGCCGCGAAGGTGCGCTCGTTCGCTTCCGGCTTCCCCCAATACCCGTCGGCGATACTCTCGCCGCGCAGCCATATCTCCCCGACGCGGTTCTCGGGGCAGCGCCGACCCGTTTCCCGGTCGACCACGGCGAGCTGTTCCGGCTCAACATGTCCCATACTCAGCAGCTCTCGCCCGCCGGACTTCGCGGTGGCGATACCACGCTCCAGGTCGTCGGGTGCGAAGAGTTGTGGGCGTGCGCCCGAACCACACGGACCGCCGCTGACGTACAGCGTGGACTCGGCCAAGCCGTAGGTGGGCGCGAAGCTCTTCGAATCGAAACCACTCACCACGAACGCATCGGCGAACTTCCGCAGGGTATTCGGATCCACCGGCTCCGCACCGACAAAGGCGGTGACCCAACCGCTCAGATCCAATTGAGCGGCCTCGGCGGGCGACACCCGCTTCGCGCAGAGACCATAGGCCAGATTGGGACCACCGGCGACGACCTTGTCGCTCTCCGATATCGCACGCAACCAGGCCAGCGGATCACGCAGAAAAGTCATGGGCGACATGATCGTGGCGGGCATTCCCACGAATACGGGCAGCAGTATGCCCTGAATGAGACCCATATCGTGGTACGGCGGCAGCCACGAGACGAGCGAATTCTCGTTGCTGAGTTCGAAGTTCGTTGTGATGAGGCCAAGGTTGTGCATCAGATTCCGGTGCAGCACCGTAACGCCCTTGGGCGTGCCGGTCGACCCGGAGGTGTACTGCAAGAAGGCAATATCATTTGGCGTGGGCGATTGGTTGGACGGCGCGAAACCCGAGATGCCCTCGTCCACATCGGTATCGATAATCCCGATACCGCCGCCGAGCAGTTCACTGCTGATGGGCACGGTCGATAGTGGCGCGATGGCCGCCACCGCGCCACTATCGCGAATAATCGCGGTCAGCGCCGTCGCCTGATCCAGCGAAGACGGAAGTGGGGCGGCGACCGCGATACGCCGTGTCGACAGGCAGGCGAAGAACGCGTACACGAAATCCGGTCCGGGCGGGCACAGCAGTACGACCCTGTCGCCGGGCGCGGTCGCTTCGACGACTCGCTTCGTCAGCGCGGTTATGCGGTCCCACAGGTAGCGGTAATCGACCTCTCCCTTATCTTCTCGGTAGCTCGCGAACCTGAACGCAATTCGGTCCGGGGTGTCCCTGACACGCGCCGACAAGATATCCACCAGAGTGAGAGGGTCGCGCGCCGATTGCTGTACATCCATTGACACCTCCGCGTAGGGAAAACGACAGAGCTAACCTGCAGCCAAGCACGAATATCACCCGGCGACGCGCCTGGCCGCGCCGACACGCCCAGCCGTAACCGAGCTGGACCAGTCGCGCGTGACCACATGTTTACCGTCGCCGTACGGCACCATCCCGGCCGTGGAATACGTCAACGGTACTTCGTACGAAACATCGGTTCGTACGAGCCACGCCGTCCAGCAGCGAATTTCAGGCAAATGACGAAACGGCCCGCCACCCGGGGACTCCATCGGATCGGTCCGAAGCAGGGTTCGTACGCTGGCCCCATGACGCCGGACGGGTCGAATCCACATGTGTCGCGCCGAGGCGAGCGCGATGGTCGAGCTACTCGCCGATCACCGCGCAGGGGCGCTCACGGTGGTATTCGCGACGGTCGGGATGTACCTCGTGATGATTGCGCTGGTGCGACTGCCGTGATCTTCGAACTCTCCGGCACCATGAGTGTGCCGCGCTCGGACCGGCCCATCGATCCCAGCCTGCTCACCGATGTCATCGGCGCGGAACTACTCGACCACGACCCCCGCGATCGGTTGACCCGGCACGACCACACTGGACCGAACAATCGCACATGGGCGAGGTGCTGTACTCCGGCTGTCCTCGACGCCGCGACGCGGTAAGGCCCAGACACGGACGTGCGGTGACCAAATGCCCTGTGGTATAGGAGGGATGGCCATTCCTCCCGGGCGCGCCGGTCGGGACACTCGACGTATGAGAGTCGACGACGACATACTCACCGCCACCGCACCGGATGATTCGACGGTGCTCGCGGCCATGAGGTCAGCCATTCGCGCGCCCTCGGTGCACAATACCCAGCCGTGGCGCTGGCGATTCGACGGCACCCGGTTGGATCTCTATGCCGATGCCGACCGACTGCTGGCCACCACCGACCCCATGGGCCGCCAGTTGGTGATCAGCTGCGGTTCCGTATTGGATCACGCGCGCACGGCTTTCGCAGATCGCGGCTGGCACACCGAAACGGTGCGCCTACCCAACCCACAACGCCCGGAACGCCTGGCGACCATCGGATTCTGTCCGTGGCACGAACCCGGCGCCGATATCCGCCTCCGCGCCCGGGCGATCGAGCGACGGCGCACCGATCGGCTGCCATTGCACGAACCCGCCGGCTGGACCGCCGTCCCGAACAGTTTGCGCGAGCTGTGTGCCCCGCACCATGTCGAGGTCGACGTGCTCACCGAATCCGCCCGGTCGCAACTCGCCACCGAGTCCCGCCGCCTCGGCCGCCTCCGGAATCTCGATCTGCTCTACGAAGCCGAATTGGACTGGTGGGTAGGGCATTCCGGCAAGCGCGACGGTGTGCCACGGTCCGCATTGACTTCGAAGGAAGAACTCGCGCGGGTCGGGGTAGGCCGGGCTTTCCCCGCCGTGCCGCATTCTCCCCGCCGTCCCGATCTCGTGGACCGGTCCCAGCTTGTCGTCCTGAGCACCACGACATCATCTGTGGCGCAATGGCTCCAGACCGGTGAGGCGCTTTCGGCGGTACTGCTGCACTGCACCGCCAAGGGTCTGGCAACCGGCGCGATGACTCATATGACCGAACTGCCCGCAGGGCGAGAACTGCTCGCGAACCTGACCTCCTGCCCCGGCACACCACAGATCACGATCCGTATCGGCACCGCACCGCAGGACGACGAACCCGTGCCGCCGACACCTCGCCGACCGCTCACCGACATCCTCACCCTCCCTGCGAAACGGTGATCCCCACGGAGACCTGGGGTCTCACGCTTCCTGATCCGCCCTCGAACCAGGGATCGTCCGGATGGGAGTAACGTCACGAGGTCCACCGCCCGCTCGGTGGCGGACACGTAGTCGTGCAGCGTGTTTCGCTCGCAGCCTCGCACCTAGGCGACGCTGGTGTGGTCAGTGTCTTCCCGCGCCGGTTCGATGCACAGTATCTCCAGCGCGGACATCATGGCGGTGGCCATGGACTCGACGCTCGTGCGGTCGAAAAGCTCCGCAGCGTAGATCATCTCACCGTGAATTCCGGCGTATTCCCCGGAGTGGCCATACTCCTCGCGGAGGTTCAGCAAAAGCTCCCACGGGGTGCGGCGGACCGGCACCGGGTGGTGCCGGATGGTCAACCCGGGCCCGACCGTTCCGATATCGACTCCGCGCAGATAGGTCACCATCACCTGGAACAGCGGGTGGTGGGTTCGCGAGCGCGGGGGGTTCAATAGTTCGACGAGGCTGTCGAAGGGGAACTCCTTGTTCTCGTAGGCACCGAGCACACGGTCGCGGACCTGCGCCACGAGTTCGGGTCGGCTCGGGTCGCCGGACAGGTCGACGCGAACGATCGCGGTGTCGACCACGCAGCCGACCAGGTCCTGTAAACCCTCGGCGTCGCGCGCGCTCACCGCGACGCCGACGGGGAGGTCGGTGCCCGCGCCGCTATCGCGCAGCGCGAGGGCGAGCGCGGTGTGCACGAGCATGTAGATGCTGGCCTGGTGACCGCGGGCGGCGAGGGCGAGGGCGCGATGCGTCGCGGCGTCGATATGAATGGGTACCGCCGCCGCGATGTTATCGCGTCGCTCGGTGCGTGGATGGTCGACGGGCAGCACCGGATGCGACGACATGCCGTCGAGTGCGGTGCGCCAGTATCGCGACTGTCGTTCGAGTGTCGCGCCGGAAGTGCCGTCGGCATCGAGCAATTGCCGCCGCCACAGGGTGTAGTCGGCGAACTGTGTTGGGGCAGCGGTCCAATCGGGTGCTCGACCGGCGGCGCGCGCACGGTAGGCGGTGAGCAGATCGCGGTGTAGTACGCCCAGGGACTCGCCATCGCCGGCGACATGGTGGAGTACGCCGAGCAGGATGTGGTGTTCGGCGCTCGGTCGGTAGAGTCGGATACGCAGGGGTAGTTCCGTGGCGAGGTCGAATCCACGGAGCAGCTCGGAATCCATTGCCCGGTCGATACTTTCGCCCCTGGATACATCCACGACACGGAAGTCCGGCCGGGCGGCCTCCCTCGGCAGAATGCGCTGGATGGGGCCATCGACGGTGTAGGGCAGTACGGTCCGCAGGATTTCGTGCCGTTCGACCAGGTCGGTGACGGCCGCTTCCACCGCCGCCGGATCGAGCGGTCCGTACACCTCGAGTCCGGTCGCGATCAGATAGTCGGGGCGGTTTCCGCTGAGATAGTTCACCGTCCACAGGCGCTGTTGTGCGGGCGTGAGCGGGATCGGCTCCGTACGACGCACGGTGGCAAGGCTGTTCGAGGAAGTCCCGGTACCGCGCGCGATATTGCCTGCCGCGCGCTGATCGAGTACCCGTTCGAGAGCGGCAATGGTCGGCGACTCGAACAGATCGCGCAGCGATACCGTGACTCCGAGGGTGGACCGCAGGGTGGCGACTACGCGGATCGCGGACAGCGAGTTGCCGCCGAGTGCGAAGAAGTCGTCGGTGATACCGACTTCCGCGATGCCCAGGGCCTGCGCGAACGCGGTCCCGATGACCTGCTGCCGGGGTGTGCGTACCGGAATCCGAGCACCGGTCGCCGGTACGGGCAGTGCACCGACATCGATCTTGCCCATCGGGGTCAGCGGCAACTCGTCCAGCACCACGATCGCCGACGGAACCAGATACGAGGGCAGCGTCGCTGCCAACCGGGTCCGCAGCGCGGCGACGTCGACGGCGTCATCGGCGACGATATGCGCGAGCAGTGACTGCCCGCTCACGACCCGGCGCGCGGTGACAATGGCCGCGGTGACACCGGACTCGCGCCGCAGGGCCGCTTCCACCTCACCGGGTTCGACACGAAAACCATTGACCTTCAACTGCCTATCGGCGCGGCCGAGGAAGTGCAGCAGGCCGTCGGCGTCCCAGCGTCCGAGATCGCCCGTGCGGTACATGCGCGCACCGGCCGGGCCGAACGGATCGGCCACGAAGCGTTCCGCGGTGCGGGCGGGGGCCCGGTGGTAGCCGTTGGCCAGTCCCGCGCCGGATAGGTAGATCTCGCCGGTGATCCCGGCGGGGACCGGGCGCAGCGCCGCGTCCAGGACCGCGACCCGGGTATTGTCGGCCGGGCGTCCGATCGGGACCGGACGATCCGGCGACGTGTCGCCCGCAATCGCGAATCCGAGCGCGTAGCTGGTCGCCTCCACGGGTCCGTACAGATTCGTCACCACGGGTGGGTGCGCACCCCGCCGCACGGTCGCGGCGGCGCGTGGCGGCAATACGTCGCCGGCGGACGCGATCATGCGCAGGCCGGCGAGCTCGTCCGGAATCTGCTCGGCCAGCAGGTCGAACAAACCCGCGGGCAGCATGATCGAGGTGACCCGGCCCGCGCGCAGCACCTCGGTGTAGTCGTGCACATCGAGGACGCCGGGGCGCGCGAGCACTGTCGTGCGGCCGGTGAGCAGGGGCAACCACAGCTCCCACACCACCATGTCCCAGTTGTACGGCAGGTGCATCAGCATGCGCTGATACCCCTCGCCGTGGCCGATCCGGTCGCGGGCGCGCGCCACGATATTGCGGTGGGTGACCTCGACACCCTTGGACGCGCCGGTCGATCCGGAGGTGAACATGAGGGTGGCGACGGCATCGGGTGACACCGCGACGCCGAGGTCGCTGTCGTCGAACTCCGCTGCCGCGCTGTCGAGTTCGCGTAGCACCAGGTCGGTTCCGGTGAAAGCGAGCAACTGTCGCACTTGCGCGGGCGGATAGCGGTCGCTCAGCGGTACACACAGCGCGCCCAGCTTGGCGACGGCAAGGAAGGCGACCACGAGGTCGACCGAGCGCGGCAGCGCGATACCGATCGGCGCGCCCGGCCGGACCCCGCGGGAGCGCAGCCACCGGGCGACCCGATTGGCGCGGGCGTTCACCTCGGCGTAGGTGAACTCCACACCGTCACACCAGAGTGCGATGTCGTGGGTGTGGGCGCGCACGATCGACTCGAAACAGCGGGCGAGGCCGCCGTGGTCGAGATCGGTGTCCGCACCGCGTCCGGCGGCGAGCACAGCGGCCCGGCGGGCCGGCGGTAGGAGATCGAGCCGACCGACCGGGGACTGTCGTGATGTGGTGAGCGCTACCGCGGCGGTGTGGACGCGCGACCACAGTTCGTCGATATCGGCGAGGGAGTCGATGCGGTCGAGCTGCGCGCCGATGCGGAAGGTCAGCTCACCCGATTCGGGCACCACGACCACGGTCAAGGGGAAGTGTGTGCCGCCGCGGACATCCACGGAGGTGACTTGTACGTCCGCGTCCGAAGTGTCGAGCAGGCCGCGATCGAGCGGGAAGTTCTCGAAGACGAGCGAGGTGTCGAACAGATCGGACGCGCCCGCCGCCGCCATGATGTCGGCCAGCCCGAGGTGGTCGTGCGCCATCAGCGCGACCCGTTCACGCTGAATCCGGACGGCTATGTCGAGCGGCGTCGTCGACGGGCAGGTGCGCACCCGTAGCGGCACGGTATTCATGAGCAGCCCGACGACGCCGCCCAGATCGCCGCCGTCGCGACCGGAGACGGTAATGCCGAAGACGACGTCATCGCTGCCGGTCAGGTTGGATATCACCAATGCCCACAGTGCCTGGATCATCGTGTTGAGCGTCAGCGCGTGCGCCGCGGCCTGTTCTCGCAGCCCGCTGACCATGGCGGCGGGCAGCACATAGCTGCGCTCCTCGGGTCGCCGCCACCGCTGCCGGTCGCCGCGCGCGACCTTGCTCGGCTCCGCTCCGGCGAGGGCCCGCGCCCATGCCTCGCGAGCACGGTCGCCGTCCCGTGCGGCGGACCGATCGAGAAATGCGGTGAACGGTGTGGCGGCGGGCAATTCGAGGCCACGGTATGCCAGCAGCAGTTCGCGCAGCGCGATGCCCAGCGACCAGCCGTCGAGGAGCGCGTGGTGATGCGTCACCAACAGGGTGGCCGAGCGCGACTCGGTGCGAACGAGGGTGACGGTGAGCATCGGGGCCACGAGCGGGTCCATCCGCGCATCCTCGGCGCGTACCCGGCGCACGGCTTCGTCTCGATCGGCAGCTGCGAGGTCGGCGAGATCCACTACCCGCCAAGGCAATTCCACATCCGAGCGGATCTCGTACTCCGGTCTGTCGCCATCGACGACAAAGCGGCCCAGCAGGTGCGGATGCCGGTCCAGCACCGTACGCAGGGCGGTGGCGAGCCGCTGCGCGTCGATCCGGCCATCCAGTGTCAGCGCGGCCTGTACGAGATAGGGGTCCTTGCCGTCCCCTGCCTGATACAGGGAGTGGAACAGCAGCCCGGCCTGCAAGGGAGTCGCGGGCAGCAGGGTGCGGCCGCCTCGTGTGGTGGGTGGGAGGGCGGGCACCGGCGGGAGTAGCGCGGCGGTGGCGGCCAGCGCGCGAATATTCTGCTGTTCGAAAATATCTCGCGGTGTGAGGGCCAGCCCTTCGGCGCGGGCGCGGTCCGCCAGCCGGATAGCGAGAATGCTGTCCCCACCGACGGCGAAGAAGCCATCCCCGATACCGAAAACGTCGTGCCCGAGCACCTCCGCGAACAGACTGTGCAGCCGCGCCTCAACATCGGTGCGTGGCAGCGCACCACCGTCGGCCGCACCGCCACCGAGGGCGAGCGCGCGCAGTCGGCGCTCATCGACCTTGCCGTTGTGCGTCGTGGGAATGGCGTCGACGGTCACGATGGTGGATGGCACGGCATGTGCCGGAAGCCGTTCGACCAGCGCCGCGCGCACTTCGGCGATATCGATTCCCGCGCCGGTGACGAAGGCCGCCAGCCGCCGGTCACCGGGCCGGTACTCCACGGTCGACACCACCGCCGACCGCACCGCCGGGAGCGTACTCAGGGCGGCTTCGATTTCGCCCGGCTCGATCCGGAAGCCACGAATCTTCACCTGCCGGTCGACTCGTCCGAAGTATTCGAGCGTCCCGGTGTCGTCGCGACGCGCGAGGTCTCCACTGCGGTACATGACGGTGCCCGGTGCGCCGAAGGGGTCGGCGACGAAACGCGTCGCGGTCGAACCCTGCCCGCGCAGATACCCCGCGGCCACGCCCGGACCGGCCACATAGAGCTCCCCGGGCACATTCTGCGGACACGGCCGCAGGGCGGCGTCGAGAACATATACGGCCAGATCCGGTATGGGCGTGCCGATTTCACCCGCCTCGGCGCTACCTTCCAGGGTGGTTCCGGTGGTGAATACCGTCGTCTCGGTAATGCCGTACATATTGACCAATCGAGGCATTCGCGGATCGTGGCGCGACCACCAGTCGGTCAGCCGCCAGGGTTCCACCGGCTCGCCGCCGAAGATCACGTAGCGCAGGGCGAGGCGGTCACCGCTGATCAGTCGGTCCGCCTCGGCGTCGACCAGCAGGCCAAAGGCGGACGGCGTCTGATTGAGCACCGTAACCCGTTGTGCCACAAGTAGTTCGAGGAACTCACGCGGTGCGCGTACTACCTCCGCGTCGACCACGACGAGCTTGCCCCCGTGGCACAGTGCTCCCCAGATCTCCCACACCGAGAAGTCGAAGGCGGCGGAGTGGAACAGGGTCCAGACGTCATCCGGACCGAAGTCGAACCACGGCCGGGTCGCGGTGAGCAGCCGGATCACATTGGCGTGCGTGACCACCACGCCCTTCGGCACGCCGGTCGTGCCGGAGGTATGGATGACATAGGCCGGATACGACGGCCCGGGATGCCGCGGCTCACGAGGCACGACCTGCGGCGCGTCGCCGATCCGCAGCCGATAGACCTCGGAGCTGGTCTCCGGCAGCTGAACTTCCGCGCCGGTGACAATGAGCGCCGGTGCCGCGTCGTCGATGATCGTGCGCAGTCGCTGCTCCGGATAGCCCGGATCGAGCGGCACATACGCCGCACCCGTCTGCGACACGGCCACGATCGCGACGACCAGATCGAGGGAGCGGGGTAGCGCGAGTCCGACGAAGTCTCCCGGGCCTACCCCGTATCCGGCAATGATCCGGGACAGCCGCTTCGCCTGCCGGTCGAGCTCGGCATAGGTGAGTTCCGCATCGCCGTGCACCACGGCGGTGGCGTCACCGTGCGCGACCACCATGCGCCCGAACCGATCGACCAGCGTCTCGGTCGAGGGGGCGGTGGCGCTGGGCCCCGCCGGATCAGGTGCGCAGCGGAGCCGTCCGAGCGGGAGATCCTCCGGCGCGGCGGCCAGGGCGGCAAGGGTTTCGGTGAGCCGCCGATGGTGTGCGGTGAGGTCGCGTTCGGAGTAGCGCAGCGTATTCGATTCGAGCACCACCGACAGCGCCGGATCGCCATTGTCGTAGAGGCTGATATTCAGATTGTCGGCACGCCCGGCCGCGATATGGCGCAGGCCCGCGGATACGGATCCGAAGCGCAGATCCTTCTGCATGGGCATCACATTGACCGTGGGCCCGATAATGCCGCCGTCGAGCCCGCTCGCCCGCAGATCGGCGAGCATCTCACCGTACTGGAAACGCTGGTGGCGCAGGATGACAAGGGATTCGGCGCGCACGGCGGCGAGCAGGTCGCCGACCGTGGTGGCCGGGTCGACCGTAATCCGCAGCGGGAGCACGTTCGCGGTCATGCCGAGGGCGTTCCGCGAGCGTTTGGCGGGGACGGCCAGACCGAGGGTCACCGTCCGTGTACCCGAATCCGCGTGCAGCAGTATGGCGATGGCGGCGAACGCCCACACCGGCCACGGGGTGCCGGACGTCTCGGCCCGGGCACGCAGCGCCTGCCACTCGGCCGCGGCGAGTACACCGGCACGGCGGAGGAATCGATCACCATCGGCGGCCACCGGCGCTCCGGCGAATTGCGGCGCGTCGTACGGCCCGTCGGTCGCGAGCCGCCGCGCCCAGAATTGCCGGTCGTCAGCGAACCGAGCGGACGTGCGGAACCGCTCGTCCTCCGCGATCAGGTCGGCCACCCGGTCGAATACCGATTCCACCACCGGACGTCCGTCGAGCAGGGCGGTGTAGGTATCGGCGACGCGACGGATGAAGGCGGCCGAGGACGCACCGTCGATCACCAGGTGATGGGAGCGGATGAACCACACCGCACCCGCCGCGCCGAGATCCAGCAGATGGTGTTCTAGCAGCGGTGCACGGCCCAGGTCGAACGGCCGGTCCAAGGCCGCCTCCATGAAACGCAGCGCCGCGCCGCGCGGATCGGCGGCGGTGCGAAAACTGTTGCGGTGCAACGGCCAATCCCGCACCTCCTCGACCACCTGGGTGACCGATCCGTCGACGCCGGTGTCGAAACGCACCCGCAGCGTCTCCGCTCCGGCGACGACGATTCGCAGCGCCCGCTCGAAGATCTCCTCGTCGATCGCGCCACGCATGTGCACGTAGCCGCCGACGATCAAGCGCCGTCCGGTGTCGTCGAGTTGCTCCGCGATCCAGATATGTTGCTGCGCACGGGTCAGCGGTAGGCCCGCGGTCACGCCAGCTCCTCGATGGTCGCTCCCGGATGGCTGGCGATGGCGGTGAGCAGTCCCCGCATGCGCACGGCGATGTCGGCCACCTGAGCTTCGTCGAAAACGTCACACAGGTAACCGATTCGGACCGTCAGCTCGCCGCCTGGCTCGACGGTGACCGTCAGCGGATAGTGTGCGGCGTCGGTGACTTCGAGGCCCGCGCCGGTCACACCGTCGGCGGCGGCGGCGGCCGCGGCGGCGAGCTGCTCGCTGTCCACCGGATAGGATTCGAAGGCCAGCACCGTGTCGAACAGCATGTCCTGTAGTCCGGCGGCCGCGTGGATCTCGGTCAGCCCGAGTTGATGGTGCTCGATCAGATCCGCCTGCTCGGCCTGCACCGCCCGCAGCAGGTCCGTCACAGGCGTGCTCGGACCGAACCGCACTCGCACCGGCACGGTATTGATGCAGAGTCCGACAAGCGATTCCACACCGGGTAGTGCGGCGGGGCGACCGGAGACGGTCGCGCCGAACACCACGTCGCCGCGTCCGAGCCTGCGCCCCAGCAGGATCGCCCAGGCCGCCTGGAACACGGTGTTGACGGTAACCCCGAGGGTGGCGGCGGTCGCGGCGAGTGTGGCAGTGGTCCGCGTATCGAGTGACCACCGGTGATCGGCCGTCGTGACCGCGCTGTCACGGATACGCGTCGCCGGGGCGACCAGCGTCGGCGCACTCACGCCGTTCAGTGCCCGCCGCCAAGCGCGTGTGGATGCCGCCATATCCCGGTCGTGGTTCCAGGCAAGATAGTCGCGGAACGTGCCCCGCGGCGCGGGCAGTGCCTCGTCGGTGGCGTAGAGCGCCAGCAGATCACGCAGCACCAGCGGCACCGACCAGCCGTCGAGCAGGATGTGGTGGTAGGTCACGACCAGGACATGCTCCGCGTTCGCGACGCGCGCCAGGGCGAAGCGCAGCAGCGGTGGGCGGGCCGGATCGAAACGGCGCGCACGCTCTCGGGCGGCCAGCTCCACCACGGCGTCCATCGCAGCCAGATCTACTTCGCGCCACGGCAGTTCGACTGACTCCGGCACCACCTGGCAGGGTGTGCCGGTGGCATCGAAGACGAAGGCCGCGCGCAGGTTCGCGTACCGTTCCAGGATGCGCTGCCCGGCCAGTCGCAGCCGATCGCGATCGATCGCCCCGCCCAGCCGCACCACCGTTTGCACGTTGTAGACGTCGGCGACGGTCGCATCGGCCGGAGCCGCGACGGTGGCGTGGAACAACAGGCCCGATTGCAGCGGTGCGAGCGGCCAGACCTCGGTGAGCCGACCGTAGTCCCGCTCCCATCCGGCGATATCGTCGCGGCTCACGCGGACCAGGGGGAAGTCCGAGGGCGTATGTCCACCGGCATGTTCGCTGCGGGTATGCGTGGCGATGGCGCCGAGTGCGGTTACCCACAACCGCGCCAGTTCCGATACCGCGGCTTCGTCGAGCAGGGTGGTGGGATAGGCGAATCCGGCGTGCAGTGTGGATCCCGCCACGATCGCGTTCACCTCGAGGGCGGCGGCCACGGGCAGGTCCGGATCCGGGTGGGCATCCGGCGTGGCGAGCACCCCGGCACCCCGGTCGTCGACGCGGCCGAGGTAGTTGAAGCAGATCTGCCCGGGCATCGAGACCGGAAGCTGTTCGGCGGTCTCGGAATTCAGGTAGCGCAGCAACCCGTAGCCGATACCGCTATCGGGGATGGCACGCAACTGTTCCTTGATCGTGTCGAGCACCGCCCCCATCGCATCCGTTCCGGCCAAGGCCGCCTCGAGATCGATATCGCCGAGATCGAGGCCAACCGGGTAGAGGGAGGTGAACCAGCCGACCGTGCGGGACAGATCCGCGCCCGGCGCGAGCTGTTCCTCGCGTCCGTGGCCCTCCAACCGCAGCAGCGATACCGGGGCATCCGCACCACGATTCGCCCGCCATACCGCGAGTGCGACGGCCAGCGCGGAGATCAGGACCGCATCGACGCCCGTATGGAAACGCGCGGGAGCGGTCCGTACGAGCGCCTCGGTCACCGTGTCGTCCACCGTGACCTCCACCGTCGCGAGCCGGGCGGTGGTGTCGACCGCCGGATCGAGCGGTCGGCTGCCCAGCAGAGGTTCCGGTGTCGCGCAGATCTGTCGCCAAGTCTCCAGCTCGGCAATTCGGTCGGGCGCGTAGGCCGCGTCGACCAGCGCGTTCGACCACCGGCGCATGGAGGTGCCGACCGGGTCCAGGTGCGGCACAGCGCCATCGGTGGCAGTCGCGAGGGCCGTGAACAGGTCGGGCAGCAGAATACGCCAGGAGACGCCGTCCACGGCGAGGTGGTGGGCGCAGATGATCAATCGATCCGGCAGACTCCCCCGCTCGGCGTCGAGCCGGACGAACTGCACCATTTTCCCGGCGGCCGGATCGAGACGATCCAGTGCGGCATCGAGCTCCGCGGCGGCCAGCTCCCGCACGGTGGCGGTATCCGCGGCATCGTCGAAGGTGATGCGGTGAACCAGCGTCGCCGCATCCGATGTGCCCGCCGGTAGCGTTTCGCACCGCCATGCGCCGGACTTGCCGCGGAACAGCCTGCTACGCAACATATCGTGCCGGTCGATGAGCGCCGCGACGGCTTGGATCAGGATGTCGTGCCCGGTGTGCGCGGGTAGTTCGACGGTGAGGGTCTGATTGACCCGGCGCACACCGCCGCCACGTTCGGTCAGCCACCGAACCACGGGGGTGAGCGGGATATCGCCGATACCGCCGCCCGGCAGTTCCGGCAGCCGCTGCGGCGCTTCCGCGTCGACATCGAGTGCTCGTGCGGCAGTGGCGATCCCGGCCACCGTACGATGCTCGAAGACCTCACGCGGCGTGATGTGCAGGCCGCGTACCCGCGCCCGGGAGGCGAGCTGGATGGAGATGATGCTGTCGCCACCGAGTGCGAAGAACGAGTCGTCCACGCCCGGCCGGTCGACACCGAGCACCTCGGCGAAGAGTTCGGCCACAGCCTGTTCGGCCGGGGTGCGCGGAGCCCGATCCGAACGCGGGGCGATGACGGGGGCGGGCAGCGCATCCAGGTCCAGCTTGCCGTTGCCCGTCAGCGGCAGGGTATCGACGAGCATGATGGCGGCCGGTCGCATATAGGCCGGAACACACTGTGCGATATGTGTTTCCAGCGCTTCCAGCGTCGGCTCGACCCCGGGTGCGGGTACCACGTAGGCGATCAGTCGCGCCGCCCCGAAATCACCGGTCCGGGCCACCGCCACCGCCCGTGCGACCGACGGGTGTTCGTGCAGTGCGGCCTCGACCTCCCCCGGTTCGATGCGGTAGCCGCGAATCTTCACCTGGTGGTCGCCGCGGCCCAGATATTCGAGTTGTCCGTCGGCATTCCAGCGCGCCAGATCGCCGGTGCGATACATGCGCGCACCGGGCGCTCCGAACGGATCGGCCACATAGCGGTCCGCGGTGGCGGCCGGACGGGCGAAATAGCCGCGGGCGAGCTGGGTTCCGGTCAGATAGAGCTCGCCCCGAACGCCGACCGGAGCCGGCCGCAGCCGCGAATCCAGGACACGGACCGTCATTCCGGGCAGGCCGCGTCCGATGACGCCGCGGCCTGCCGACTCGACGTGCGCACTGTCCATCGCGAAGTGGGTGGCGTGTACGGTCGCCTCGGTAATGCCGTACAGGTTCGAGATCCGGGTCTGCCCGCCCGGATCGGTGTCGTACCACGACCGCAGCCGCCGCGGATCCACCGCTTCGCCACCGAGAACGATATGCCGCAGCGCGGGCACGGCTGCCCGGCCGAAACCGCTGTCGAGCAATGCGGCGAAGGCCGACGGGGTCTGACTCAGCACCGTAATACCTTGGCGGGCCATGAGTTCGGTGAACTCGCCGGGCGACCGTGTCCGGTCGGTGTCCACGATGACGAGTGTGCCGCCGCTGGCGAGGGCGCCCCACATCTCCCACACCGAGAAGTCGAAGGCGTAGGAGTGGAACAGCGTCCACACATCGGTGTGATCGGTATCGAGTACCGCCCGCGTGGCGGTGAGCATGCCGACCACATTGCGATGGGTGACGCAGACGCCCTTCGGGCGTCCGGTGGAACCGGACGTGTACAGCACGTACGCGATATCGTCCGGGCTCGGCGGCACCGGTGCGATATCGTCTTCCGCTGTCTCGCTGCTGATCTCGCCCGCACCGTCGAGAACAATCCTCGGCAGTGCGTTGGCGGGCAGCGTCGCGATATCGGCCTCGGTGGTGACCAGGCAGGCCGGATCGGTCTCGGAGAGCATGAGTTCGAGGCGTCGCGACGGATTCTCCAGATCCAGCGGCACATATCCGGCCCCGGACTCGAGGATGCCGAGTAGCGCTACGACCAGATCCACCGAACGTGAAATACCCACGGCCACCAGCGTCCCGGGCTTGATCCCGCGGGCGGCCAACCTGCGAGCCAACGCATGGGAGCGCGCGCCGAGGGCACCGTAGGTCAGCACCCGGTCGCCGCACCGGACCGCGACGGCATCGGCTCGCGTGAGCACCTGTGCGCGGAACAGGTCCATCAGGGTCGACTCCGACTGCCGCGCCGCCGGGCGCTGCCAGTCTCGCAGCACCTGACTCCGTTGCGCCGCGTCGAGCGGATCGATCTCGGCCACTGAGGTATTCGGATTCGCGGCCAGCGCCGTCAGTATCCGCCGCAACCACTCACCCAGTCGCGTCACCGTCGCCTCGTCGACCAGGTCGGGTCGCCATCCAGCCAGGATGTGCAGTCGATCGGTCTGCCGGATGGTCAATGTCAATGGGTAGTGCGTCGCCTCCCGGGATCGCAGCCCGGTAATGGTCAGGTCGGCGAAGGCGAGGGCATCCGCGCGCAGCTTCGCCGCGTCGACGGGATATGACTCGACGACCAGGAGGGTGTCGAACAGGTTTCCGCCGCCGAGACCGGTCTGCGCACCGATATCCAGCAGACCCAGGTGGTGGTGCGCCGTCAGTGCGAACTGCTCCCGCTGCACGCGGCGCAGCAGCGCGCCCACGGACTCACCCGCGGCCTGTCGAATCCGCACGGGGATCGTATTGATGAAGAGTCCGACCATATTCTCGACACCCGCGAGGTCGGCGGGCCGACCGGACACCGTGGTGCCGAAGACGACATCGGCGCGATCGGTCATGCGCGCCAGCAGGATTGCCCAGGCGACCTGTACGACGGTATTGATGGTCACCTCGAGTTCGGTGGCCAGGCGGGCCAGCGCTCGGGTTTGCGGCTGGTCCAGGTCGAACTCCCGCTCGAGGAGCAGAGTGGCGGGGTTGTGCGCGGCGGCGGCGTTCGCGAGCAGGGTCGGCTCCGAAATACCGGCCAGCGCCTGTGCCCACACCCGCCGCGACGCCGATTCATCTTGCCGCGCGAGCCATTCCACGTAGTGCCGGTAGGGCCGGGGCGATTCGACCGCGAAACCGGCGTACTCGGCCATGATCTCGCGCAGCAGCAGCGGTATGGACCAGCCGTCGAGCAGCAGGTGGTGGCAGGTCACGACGAAACGGGTATGCCCGGCTCCGAGGCGGAGTAATAGGAAGCGCAGCAGCGGCGGGTCGGCAAGATCGAACGGCTTCGTGCGGTCGGCGTCGAGGAGGCGGTCGTAGTCACCCGCCGCCTCGGTCAGATCCAGCTCGCGCCACGGCAGTTCCGCGTGGTCGGAGACGATCTGCACGGGTACACCGTTCGTATCGACGTCGAAAGCGGCGCGCAGGTTGGCATGTCGCGCCAGCACGGTCGCGGCCGCGGACCGCAGCCGCGGTGCGGCCACCGCCCCTTCCAGGCTCAACACCAACTGCACCGTGTAGACGTCCACCGCGCCCGGATCGAAGAGAGCGTGGAACATCATGCCCGCCTGTAACGGCGTAACCGGCCACACCTCGCTCAGTGTCGGATACCGCTGCTCCCAGCGATCGATATCGGTCTGGGTCGCCGCGGTGAGCGGGAAATCGGAGGGGGTGTGCCCGCCACGAATGCGGGGATCGCGTGCGTGTTCCGCGACGGCGGTGAGCGCCTCGCGCCACAGCGCGACCAATTCCGTGCCCGCGGCATCGCCGAATACGCCACGGGCATAACCGAAGCTGGTCACCAGCCGGTGACCGAGCACGATGGAGTCCACTTCGACGGCTCCCAGCGCGCCGCGCCGGGTGTCGGGCCGAATGGCCAGCATGCCGAATTCGGTGGAGGGCAGGAAGCCGATTCCGGCCAGCTCCTCCGGAATGTCGAGGCCGGTGATGTGCCCGAAGTAGTTGAACGAGATCTGTCCCGGCTCACCGTGGGGCAGCGCGGCGGCCGTGTCCTCGTTCAGATAGCGGAGCAGGCCGAAGCCGAAACCGTTGTGGGGCGCGACCCGCAGCTGTTCCTTGACGGCCTTGATAGCGACGCCCATGGCCTGGCCGCCCGCGAACGCGTCGTCGAGATCCACCCCGCCCAGGTCCAGTCGGGCCGGGACGATGGAGGTGAACCAGCCGACGGTGCGGGACAGCTCCGCCCCGGGCACCGCATCCTGTTCGCGGCCATGCCCTTCCAGCCGCAGCAGCACCGATCGCTCGTCCTCGTCGCGCCGCGACCGCCAGCGTGTCACCGCCAGCGCGAGCGCGGTCAGCAGCGCATCGGCGACGCGGGCCCGATAGCGGTCGGGAATGGCGGTGAGAATGGCGTCGGTATCGGCTTCGTCGAGTTCCACGGTGGTGTGTGCCACGTCGGTGGCCATATCGCGGTGCGGATCGAAGGGGCGTTCACCGAACAGTGGATCCGGGCCCTCGACGATCTCACGCCAGATCGGCAGTTCGGCAGCCGGCGCGTCGGTGTGCGCGGTGTCGACGAGCGCATGCGCCCACCTGCGCATGGACGTTCCGACGGCGGGTAAGCGCGGGGTATTCCCCGCCGCGACGGCCGCCCAGGCGGCAATGAAGTCGGGCAGCAGGATGCGCCAGGAGACGCCGTCGACGGCAATGTGATGTGCGGCGATGACAAGCAGTCCGGGCGAGGTGGGCGCGTCCGGCGTCAGCCAGACGAATCGCAGTACCGCGCCGGTGGACGGGTCGATCCGGTCGACCGCCGCATTGAGTTCGTGCACGGCGAGCGCGCGAAGGTCGGCGTGCGCGAGGTCAGCGGCGTACCCGACCTGGTGGATGAGGGAGTCCACATCGACGCTGCCCGGCGGTGCGACCTGGATATGCCATTCGCCGGAATCATCGCGGTAGAGCCGCGAGCGCAGCATGTCGTGGTGGTCGACGACCGAGGTGAGGGTGGAAACCAGTGCGGTGCGCTCGATTCCGGCCGGTAGATCCAGTGTCATCGACTGGCAGAAGCGGTCGAAGGTGCCGCCGCGCTCGACCAGGAACCGGATAACCGGGGTGAGCGGCAACTCACCGACGCCATCGCCCGGCAACTCGGCGAGCGGCGGAATCTCGTCCCCGCCAGCGGTTTCGGCAATGGCCGCCAGGCGGGCGATGGTGCGGTGCTCGTATACCTGCTGGGCGGTCACGATGACGCCGCGCGTCCGCGTCCGGGAGACCAGCAGGATGGACATGATGCTGTCGCCGCCGAGCGCGAAGAAGGATTCGTCGACACCGATGCCGTCGCGGCCGAGTACCTCGGAGAAGGCGTCGGCGAGCGCGATTTCGGTATCGGTGCGCGGGGCGCGGAAGGCCACCGTCTCGATATCGTTTGTGGGCAGTGCCTTTCGGTCCACCTTGCCGGAGCGGGTCACGGGGAATTCGGCGAGCTCGATAATCGTCGCGGGCACCAGGTGCGCGGGCAGTACCGCACGCAGCCGCCGGTCCAAGGCGGCGGTGTCGATGCGATGACCAGCGGCAGGGGTGACGTAGGCGACCAGTCGGCCGCCGGATGAACCGGCTGCGCCGCCCTCGTGTACGACCGCGATGGCCTGCGCTACGGATTCCGCTGCGGCAAGCACCGATTCGAGTTCGCCGAGTTCGATGCGGATACCGCGCAGCTTGACCTGGAAATCGGCGCGGCCGAGGAATTCCAGCTCGCCGTGCCCGGTCGAGCGCACGATATCGCCGGTGCGGTAGAGCCGTTGCCCCGATCCGCCGAACGGATCGGCCACGAATCGTGTCGCGGTGAGCCCGGTCGAACGCACATACCCGCGCGCGAGCGTCGCGCCGCCGAGATACAGCTCGCCTGCCAGCCCCACCGGGACAGGCCGCAGGCAGACATCCAGTACGAGGGCGCGGACCTCCCACGCCGGTGCGCCGATAGGCACTGCGGCGGTATCGTTCTCGTCGATCGCGTGCCGGGTGACGGCGACCGTCGCCTCGGTCGGACCGTACAGATTGTCATAGTTCGCACCCGGTGCGACGGTGGGCAGCGCGGCGGCGAGCGCCGGCGTCACCGCCTCACCGGCTAGCAGCACGCGACGCACACTCGGCGCGAACGGCGCGGCCACCGCCCTCCGGTGGGCCGCGAGCGTGGACGGCGTGAACTGCACGGTGGTGACGCCGTAGGCGGCCATCGCCCGCGCCAGCTCACTCGGATCGCCGTGTGGGCCGGACCCATCCACCACCAGTCGCGCACCGGCGATGAACGGCCACAGCACTTCCCAGACCGAGACGTCGAAGGTCAGGGCCGTCTTGCGTACGACCACATCGGTGTCGTCGAGCCCGTGCAGGTGCTGCGCCCAGGCCAGGTGCGCGCACACGGCGGCATGGGTGACGCCCACACCTTTCGGCGCTCCGGTGGAGCCCGACGTGAACAGCACGTACGCCAGGTTGTCCGGACGCAGCCGGGCGATGCGGTCGGCATCGGTGACCGGGGCGTCCGACTCGCCGGTCAGGTCGAGTTCATCGATAGGGATGACCCGGGTACCGGCCGGAGCGGCGAATCCGGCACGCAGGGTGGTGAGTACGCATATCGGCTGCGCGCTGTCGAGTACCCGGGCATGGCGCTCTTGCGGATGGTCGGTATCCAGGGGCAGGTACGCGCCACCGGCCGCCAACACCGCGTGAATCGCGAGAATCTGCTCGGGCGACGGGCCGATGGCGAGCGCCACCACATGTTCCGGACCGATGCCGAGGCTGATCAGCCTGCGCGCCAATCGATTCGAGTCGCCGTGCAGGGTCGCGTAGGTTACCCGGGTTTCGGAAGTGACCAGCGCGATCGCCTGCGGCGAGCGAGCCGCCCGCTGGGCGAGCAGAGCGGCGAGTGTCGTAGGGGCCGCGTCGCCGGGGCGGCTGCCGACCAGATGCTCGATCTCACCCGGTGCGGCGATATCGATCTGGGCTATCGGCGTGTATGCCGCACGGGCCAGCTGTTCCAGCAGCCGGATCAGACGGTCCCGGTGCCGGGACGCCCCCGCAACGGCGATCTGCCACCCGCCCGCGGCCCGATCGTCGACGCATACGGTGAATTCGGCACCCGACCCGGAGCACCTCGCCACGACGGCAGCACCGAGCCGGTCGACCGCCGCGCCGCCTAGCATGCGCACCGTGAGCGGCCACTGCCCGGACACCGGCGCGTCCGCCCACGGCTCATCGATATCGGGGATGTAGCGGTGTCGCCGCGCCTTGCGCAATTCTCGCCCCACCTGTTTGGCGACGGTGACGAAGTCGCTCTGTGCTGATACCGAGATACGCAGCGGCAGCACTGTTTCCCCGCTGTCCAACGCGATCACACAGGAGTCGGCCATGGCCAGGCGAGACGCGTAGACGGCCAGCGCGGCCAGCACCACGGCCGGTGCGCCGCCACCGCACGCACGCGCCAGCCGGGTGAGTTCCACCGATGCCTGCACTGCCACCCAGAGCGCGGCCGAATCGGCGGGCAGCGAACGGCCAGGTGTCGGCAGCGGTTCGGGCCGGGCGGCATCGGAGAGGCTGTGCTCCCAGTACTCGCGGTCGGCCGCCCATGAGCCCGATTCACGGTACCGGCGTTCGTTTTCCAGGCGGTCCACGGCGGAGCCGAATGGCGGGTTCGCACCGGCGTTCGCGCCCACCCCGGTCAGCACATCGCGTACCCGGGCGAGGAGGGCGAGCATGCCCGCCTGATCGTTGACCAACCGGTGATAGCGCTGATACCAGCCGAGCCGGTCGCCGGACAACCGGAAGACAGCCTGCCGGTACAACGGACCATTCACGATATCCATTGCACGGGAACGCTCGTCGGCTATCCAGGTGGAGACGAACGACTCGTCGTCGTCGATATCGGCGAACACGAGGGTCGGCGCGGGCGGATTCGCATACACCCGGATAGCACCGGCGTCATCGCGAAAGACGCTGTGCAGCACCGGGCATTCGGCCACGACCGTATCGATGGCGCGCGTCAGCGCGGCCGCATCCGACGAGCCGGTGAGTTCGATGTAGAGATCGACGGTGCCGGCATCGCTCGCCAGCGCGGCCCGCTGGGCATCACTGGGCACGCCGGCGGTGGTGGTGTCGGCACGGGCGACGGCCGTGTCAGCGATAGTCATGGAATCCTTGTCCGGTCTTGCGGCCGAAATGTCCGGCGGCGACGAGTGCCGCGAGCGCGGGCGGCACCCGGTAGTGGGGCTCGCCCGTCTCTCGTCTCAGCACCTCGAGGGTGTCGGCGACGTTGTCCAGGCCGATCAGGTCGGCGGTGCGCAGCGGGCCCATTTTGTGGCCGAGGCAGCGTTCGAAGAGGGCATCGACGGTGGCCGCGTCCTCACCACGGTCGAGCAGCGCGGCAGCCTCGGCGATACTCAGCATGAGCAGGCGGTTCAGGACGAACCCGGGCCGGTCACCGACGATGATGGATTCCTTGCCGAGGGCGGTCAGCAAGTCGGTCGCGCGGGACAGGGTATCGGGTGAGGTCGCCTCGCCGTGTACGACTTCCACCGCATCGGTCAATGGGGCCGGATTCATGAAATGCAGACCCAGTACTCGATCCGGGCGGCCGGTCACCGCGGCCAACCGGGCGATCGGGATGGCCGAGGTGGCCGAGGCGAGCACGGCAGCGGCGGGACAGACCTGGTCCAGTTCGGCGAACAGCTTCTCCTTGACTTCGATCTGCTCGATCGCGCACTCGATGACGAAGTCGACCGCGCCGAGTTCACCGATGCTGTCGGTCCACCGCACCCGGCGCGCGGTGCCGAGCGCGGTGCCGCGATCACCGCGGCCCAAGAGCAGCGCCAGGCGCACCGCCTCGTCGAGGCCGCGGCGGGCCCGCTCCACAGCGGTCGGATCGGGTTCGACGACAATGACCTCGTATCCCGCCTGCGCGAGACACTGTGTGATGCCCGCACCCATGGTGCCCGCGCCGATCACCGCCACGACTCCGGTCATCGGGTCACCTCCGCTTCCGCGATGCTGCGCACCGCGATATCCGGCACCGGATCCTCCGGTGTCTCCAGCAGGCCCCGCAGCAGTCGGATCAGATCCGTGAGCATCTGCCGCGCGGTCGATTCGTCGAAAAGCTCTGTGGCGTAGGCCAGTTCGAGGACCGCCCGGTCGCCCTCCGGCCGGTGCAGCGCCAGTTCCGTAATCTCGGGACGGAAGTCGCCGAAACGGATGGCCTCGGCACCGACCGGACCCACCGGGGCGGCCAGCGCCGCGGCGGCGCGTTCGCGCAGTTCGGCACCGGCGGGTTCGTCGGCGAGATCCAGGCGAGCCACGCCGGTGGGCAGACCCACCGTCACCTCATCGGAACCGGAGTACCAGCTCAGCAGCGCTACCCAGGCGGCAAACACGTCGGCGTCACCGGGCACGGTATCGAGCCGCTCGCGCACCGCACCCGGCGAGTAGCCGGCCGCAGCGCTTCCGCGCGGCCTGTCCATCGGAATGTCCAGTGCCACAGCGTATTCCGATGCACCCGTGGATGCGGGCGATGGTGTGGCAACGACCAGCTCCTCGATCGACCGATCCCGAGCCGACGCCACGACTACCTCGGTGAGGATCTCGAGGTAGGCGGCGGCGAAGCCCGCGGCGGTGCGCTGGGTGAACAGCTCGGTGCTGTACTCGAAGCAGGCCAGCATATCGTGGCCGTCGCTGCGATCGTAGGTGATCAGGCTGAGATCGAACTTCGCTGTGCCGGGCGGTAATCCGCCGAACGCATTGTGGATCGAGTGCTCCAGGTCGAAGAATTCCGTCTCTCCGCCGCCGAACGGATTGGCCGCACCGCCGCCGAGTCGATTGGCCGCACCGGTGCCGAGTCGATTGGCCGCACCGGTGCTGGTGAGATCCTGGTGGACGTAGAGCACATCGAAGACCGGGGTGCGGGACAGGTCGCGCTGATCGTCGAGGGCATGAACCACACGCTCGAAGGGAATCTCCTGATTCTCCAACGCGCCCAGCACGATCGCGCGTACCCGCTCCAGCAGATCGCCCAGCGTCGCGGGACCGGACAGGTTGGCGCGCAGGGCGACGGTGCTGTTGAAGAAGCCGATGAGCCCGTCCAACTCACGGCGGGTGCGGCCAGTGGTCGGTGTTCCGATGACCAGGTCGCGTTGGCCACTGCGCCGGGCGAGCAGCAGATAGAAGGCGGCCAGCAGTACCACGAACAGCGAGACCGACTCCCGTTTGGCGACCGTCCGGGCGGCGGCCAGCAGCGTCGCCGGTACCGTGAACGGCGCCAGTTCACCGGCGAAGGTCTTGCGTGGCGGGCGCGGAAAATCGGTGGGCAGCCGCAGTTTCGGTGCGTCCCGCAAGGTGTGCACCCAATAGTCGAGTTCATGGTCGAGTGCGCCCGAGTCGAGCAGCCCACGATGCCAGCGCGCGTAGTCGCGGTAGCGGATGGCTAGCGGTTCGAGTTCGGCGGTGCGCCCCTCCTGCCGGGCGGCGTAGAGCACCGGAATCTCACGGGCGAGAATGCCGGGGGTCTGGCCGTCGGTGACGCAGTGATGGCATACCACCTGCAGCACATGCGTATCCGGAGCGAGCGTCACCACCAGCACCCGCACCAAGGGGTCGCGCGCCAGATCGAACGGCCGGACGGCGGCCCGCGCAATCAGCTCGC
This sequence comes from Nocardia uniformis NBRC 13702, assembly GCF_001613345.1. Classification (GTDB taxonomy): domain Bacteria; phylum Actinomycetota; class Actinomycetes; order Mycobacteriales; family Mycobacteriaceae; genus Nocardia; species Nocardia uniformis. The sequence goes on from NZ_BDCE01000052.1 coordinate 80,973, forward strand.
GGGCGATCCCCACCCGATCGGACTCGCCGGAAACGTCCACCACCCGAAAGAATTCGCCCAGCGCGGGCCGCACCCGCACCGCGGGCATTCCGTCGGCCTCGACGAGGTTGTAGCGCAGCGGTTCGTGGCGCTCGGCGAAATCTTCGAAGGTGCCCTTGACCGCGTCCACGTCGATCGGCCCGCGCAGGACATTGACCACCGGATAGTTGTAGAGGGTGGTATCCGGAACCAGCTGGTGGTGGAACCACATGCGTTCCTGGCCGGGTGACATGACCAGCTCGTCGGTGCGCGTGATCGGCGGCAGGCCGTGCGGGCTCGCCTCATCCGCCGCCGGTCGCGACCCCGCACGCAGTAGTTCGGCGAAATCGGCAACCGTGGGTCGCTCGTACACATCGAGCAGTTTGGGCCGGAAGCCGAATGTCTCCTCGACCCGTTCGACCAACTGCACCGCGATGATCGAATTGCCGCCGACATCGAAATAGTCGTCGTCCGGACCGATTTCGGTCTCCGCGTGCAATAGCTCGCGCAGTACCGCGCACAACCAGTCGGTGGCGTCCGACGGCACGCCCGGCTCTCGGGACTCGGACGAGGCGGTTGCCGGGGCGAGTTCGGCGGGCTGGGTCGAGCCGGGTAGCTCGACCCAGCAGCGGGTCCCGTGCAGCGGGTGCCCGGGCAGCCGTACGCGCCAACCATCCCCGGCAGGTACCTGGGCCCAGTCGAGATCCACCCCGCGCTCGTAGAGGCCGCCCAGGATACCGAGAGATCCGGCGGACGCGGCCGATCCGAAGAGAACTTCCGCATCGTCGCGGCTCGCCAGATCCTCGGCCAGGAACCGGCCCAGAATGCCGTCCGGGCTGGGATCGACGAAAACGACCGCGCCGTCGCGCAGCAAGCTCTCGGCGGCGGCGAGCAGACGCGACCGGTTCACCGCGGGCGTCGCCGCGGCAGCGGCGAGGTCAGCGGCGTCGACCGGTTCCCGCGAGCCGAGCAGGAAACGAGCGAGGTATTTCGACGCGCCCCCGCTGAGAATGGCGGCGTACCGAATTCCACCGGCGCGCAGCCGATCGTGCACGGCGAGCTGTCCCGCGAGCACGTCGGCGATCACCCCCGTCGCGGGCAGTTGTTCGGGTAGTGGGACATCGAACGCGGGTACGTCACTTGTCCTCGGCAACCCGGCCCGCTCATCGTCGGAAGACGTTTCGGAAGACATATCGGAGGGCTGAATTCCCGCCACCGGTGCGGCGGAAGGACGACCGGGACGTTCGGCGACCCGCTCAGCCGGGCCGACCGGCAGTGCCCCGGGTGATAGCAGCAGCGCCACGCGTGGTGCGACCGGTTGCGGGCAATCCGGATCGACGGCAGCGCCGCGCATATCGAACGCGTCGGCCAACTCCCCGATGTCGCTGGCACATACCGCGATGCGATATCCGAAGTGCGCCCGGCCCCGGCCGAGGGTGAACGCGATATCCGCGAGATCCATCGAGCTGTTCCGCACGCGCCTCGCCAGCGTTCGGCACAGCTCCGACAGCGCGACCGGCGTCCGCGCCGAAACCCCGATGAGCCGACGCACCGGCTCCGCGCGCGCTACCTCGATCTCGGCAGCGCCGACCGCCGACCGCGCCGGGGTGTCGATCAGCTGCCGCGCGGCATCGGGTACCCGGTGGACGGCCGCCCGCGCCGCTCGAGCGCTCTCGGCCGCAGGCTGTTCGATACCGGAGGACCGCGGCACGTCGGGCGCTTGCTGGATGACACAGTGGGCGTTCGCGCCGCCGAGACTGTACGAACTCACGCCCGCCAGGCGCGGCCCGGTGCTCTCCCATGGCCGCGGCCGGGTGAGGACCTCCAGTCCAGCCGCGGCCAGGTCGAGATCTCCGGTTGGACGGTGGAAGTGCAGGGAGGGGAAGAGCTGACCGTATGCGACCGACAGGACCGCCTTCACCAGACCCGCGACACCCGCGGCGTGGTCGAGGTGGCCGATATTGGTTTTGACCGAACCGATCGGCAGTGCGGCGTCGCGATCGGCGAACGCGGTGCGCAGGCCCTCTAGTTCGACGGCGTCGCCCAGGCGGGTGGCGGAACCGTGTGCTTCGAGATAGCCGGCGGTGCGGGGGTCGACTCCCGCCTTACGCCAGGCACGGTCGATGACCTTCGCCTGCGCGGCGGCGCTGGGAGTGCTGATGGTGACGGCGGAATGGCCGTTGTGCAGGACGGCGCTGCCACGGATGACGGCGTATACCGGTGCCCGGTCGGCGCGGGCGCGTTCCAGCGTGGTCAGCAGCAATGCCGCGCCGCCCTCACCCGGCACCGTGCCGTCGGCGTCGGCGTCGAAGGCACGGACCTGGCTGCCGGCCGAGGCGATCTCGGTCATCGTCTGCACGGTCCACGCCGGAGATCCGTTGGCGCGCACACTGACTCCACCGGCCAGCGCGTAATCCGCATCGCCGTCGCGCAGTTCGCGGCAGGCGTGATGGACAGCGATGAGGGAGGCGTTGCAGCCGCTGTCGATCGCGTAGCACGGACCATCCAGCCCCAGCAGATGCGCGATCCGCGCGGGGGTGCCGAAGGGCAGATTGCCCAGCATGGCGAGCGGCCCCGGATCGACGGCCATGGCGTGGTAGCTGGGCATCGGCGCGCTGAATACCACCGCGGTCGTCGCCGAACGCAGTGTGCCGGGTGCGTATCCGGCGTCCTCGATGGCGCGGTGCGCCAGCTCCAAAGCGATCCGCTGCTGCGGATCCATCAGGGCCGCTTCACGTTTGGATAGACCGAAGAAGGCGTAGTCGAAGGTGTGGATATCGGTGAGGTGCCCCATCGGCAGGTATCGGACGCGGCGGTCCAGCGCGGTCGCCTCGACCCGGGAGTCCGGCATCGGGCCGATGGAGTCCCGTCCGGCGGCGAGATTGGCCCGGAACCCGTCGAGGTCCGTCGCGTCCGGAAAACGCACACCGATACCGATAATGGCGATGTCGTCGTCACGTAGTTCTGGTGCGGTCACGATGTCCTTCACACCTCGAATGCCAGGGGAATGTCCGCCGCGGGTGCGGATTCGGCGGGCTGCGCCGGATCGGGCAGCGCGGCCGCCTGCGCGGCCACGGTGTCGAGATCGAACAGCAGGCCCACCGAGATGCCGCCCGGCCAGCGCGCCTCCAGGCGCATGTGCAGGGCGACCACGCGATGCGAGTTGCCACCCACATCGAGAAAGCGGTCCTCGCGGACGAATTCGTCGTGCAGCAGCACCTCCGACCAGATCTCCGCGATCGCGCGCTCGGTGTCGGTCCAGCCGTCCCGCGAGACCGACTGGCGGTCCACGGATTCGGTCAGCAGGGCGCGCAGGACCGCCTCGTCGAGTTTGCTGCTGCCCGCCGCGATGGGGAGCGCGGCGATGGTCACGAACCGCGCCGGAACCGCCTCGGGCAGCACGCGTCCAGCGCAGAACTCGGCCAGTACGCTCGGCGGCGGCGGGACCGCCCCGTCGTCGACCGGCACCCAGAACGCGGCCAGGTACACCGTGTCGTCGACATCGAGGACAGGCAGGACGACCGCTTCGCGAACGGCGGGATGGGCTTCCAGTACCGCCTCCACCGCGTCACGTTCGATGCGAACGCCGCGGACCTTCACCTGACTGTCGGCGCGGCCGTGGAATTCGATATCGCCCTGGGCATCCGCGCGAGCGAGATCGCCGGTGCGGTACATGCGAGCGCCCGGTTCGGTGGCGAACGGATCGGCCACGAATCGGGCCGCGGTCAGCCCGGGACGAGCCGCGTAACCATCGGTGATCTGCCCGCCGCCGAGATACAGGTCGCCGCGGTCGCCACGGCGGACCGGACGCAGCCGCTCGTCGAGCAGATGCGCCGTACTGCCCGCGGTCGGCTTGCCGATCGGCACGACCGACCGCGCCAGGTCCGAGACACCATGGACGATGCAGGTGACGGTGGCTTCGGTGGGGCCGTATTCGTTCTGCAGCGCCGCGGCGGGCAGCACCTCGCGGTGCTCGTCCACCAGGCGCGCCGGGAGCGCTTCCCCGGCCAGGGTCACCATGCGCAATGTCGGTCGCAGGTCGGCCAGCCGCGGCAGCAGCAGCCGATAGAACGACGGTGTCGCGACGAAATGCGATACCCGGTAGCGGCGTGCGAGTTCGGCGACGGCATCCACATCACGCAGCATTCGGGCATCGGGGAGCACGCTGGTGCCGCCGACCGTGAGCGCCCAGACCATGGCCATCAGGGAGCCGTCCCAGATCAGCCGCATGGACGAGAAGGCGACCAGTTCACCATCGGTGTGCGAGTAATTCCGGGAACCGATGAGGGTGGCGAGGTTCGCGCGCGATACGACCACGACCTTCGGTGCTCCCGTGGAGCCGGAGGTGGTGATGGCATAGGCGGGTGCCCGCGGGGGCGGCGGGCCGGGCAGCGCGACCTGCGGTGGATCCGCCTGCGCGGCGATATCGATCAGTGCCGGACCGCCCGTCGCGTCCGCCAGCGCCGCCGCCGTGCCGCCCGGGGTGAGCCGGTCGCGCCCGTCGATGACCACCGCCGCACAGTCCAGCGCCTCCAACACCGCACCGAGAGCGGCCTCGCCACCGTGACCGGGTTCGATGACGCACCACGCCGCGGCAGCACGCTGGGCCGCGATCATGCCGATCACGGTGTCCAGATTCTGTTGCTGGTAGACGATGACCGTCTGTCCGGGGCGCACCCCGTTCGCCACCAGGCGGCACGCGAGAGTCGATGTCGCGGTGTCGAGTTCGCGGTAGGTGACGGAGCGCTCCCCCACCACCAGGGCAATGCGGTCGGGCACCCGATCGACCTGGCGCAGCAGACCGGTCAGCAGATCCTGTCTCATCGGACCACCTCGACATGTCCGGTGCCGCTGATGTTCTCGGCCGGAACGGAGCAGGCGAGCAGGACACGGTCCCCCGCTGTCTCGACCACCTCGAAGCCCGCGAAGCGCAACGTCACGAGCATGACCCGATTCAGTGATGTGGCAACGAATTCCGCCGCCGGACGTAGATCCGCCGCATGCGCGCGCCGCACCACTTCGGCGATGAACGCCGTCCCGACGCCGCGCGACATGACCCGGCACGACATGAGCAGCAGGAGTAGGACCGAATCGGAGCCGCGCTCTTCGGTCACCGCCAACCCGATCGTGCCGTAACCGCCGAAACGGTCGGTGAGAGAGGCGACGAGCACCGCGTGGCGCGGCGAGGCGCACAGGGCCCGCAGTTCGTCGAGATCGAAAGTGGCACCGGTGGTATTGAGCTGGTGGGTACGTTCGGTCAACTCGTGGGCGCGCACCAGATCCGCCTCGGTGGCTTCGCGCACGGTCATCACCAGGTCCAGCGAGGCGAGGAAATCCGCGTCCGAGCCGCTGAATTCGGCCTGCGATGCCACGCGCTCGCGCTCCGCGCGATACAGCGACCGACGCTGCCGGGCCTCGGAAGTCGCTGCGGCGGGCGCGAACTCGGGTAGATCCGACAGTTCGGCGATTCGATCGGCCGAATAGCAGCGGACCTCCGGGAAGGCTGTGGCCACCTCGGCCAGCTCGGCCGGATCGTTGTCGACGAAGGCGATGGTGTCGCGACCGATATTCAAGAAGTCCGCGATCCGGCGGATGGCTTCGGACTTGGGGCCCCAGCTGACCTCGATGGCCGAGAACATGTCCTCGATACCGTGCGCGCGCAGATGCGACGTGGCGGCGGCCGCCTCGCCGCGACTGGCGACCGCGTGCAGGATGCCGCGTTCATCCAGGGTTCTGATCGCGTGCAAGGCTTCGGGTTTCGGTGAGCCGCCGTCGGACTCCAGGACGACGCCGGGCCACACCGTATCGTCGAGATCCCAGACCAGACACTTGACGGTCGTCATCACACCCTCCGCAACAGGCCGGCGCTCCAGGCGGCGACCGGGCTGCTGTTCAGCAGCAGCGCGTAGGCACCGGTCGCACGCGTGGCCGCCGCGGCCTCCAGATTGACCAGCATGTCCATCGACCCCAGGTGGCCGTAGTCCGCGAGATTGGCGCGGCAGACCTCGTCGACCGGGCGGTCGAGCGCCTCCTCCCAGAAGGCGAAAGCACCGGCTGACAGGTTCTGCATGAGGACCGGACCCACCGCGTCATCGGGAAGTTCATTGCGGCGCAGCAGTTCCGGAATGATCGTGTCGAATCGTTTCTTGCTCTCGACGGCGAGCCGGAACGAGTAGGTGGACTCGTCGGAACACTCCTCGACCCAGGCGTCGGAGTCGTTATCGCGGTAGTCGATACGGAACAGGTCCGCGTATTTGCCCTCGCTACGCACGATCTGGTCGACGAACTCCCAGCGACCCGGACCGGTGGTGGTGATCAACAGCGCGGCCGCTCCGTCACCCAGCAGTGTCATGGGAGCCCGATAGCGGTTGCGGGTGGGTGTCTTGGCCGCGGTGACCACGAGGACATTGCGACAGTGGGCGTCGGCGCGGACCAGGCCAGCGGCGAGAGTGAGTGCGGCGGAGACGGATACGCAACCGAGATCCCCGACCGCCGCGGTGAAGGCGCGGGTCGCGCCGATCCGGTGTTGCAGCCGGGTCGCCTCCGAGGCGAGCAGGTACTGCGGCGCGCGTCCGGTGACCAGCAAAAGCGCATCCAGCTCGGCTTCGTCCAGCGCTATCCGCGCCGCCTCGGCGGCGAGATCGATCTCGGTCATGGTGTCGGCGGTGCGCACCGTGTCGATACCCAGTGCCAATGCGTGTTCGCGGCGGTTCGCGGGGAGATCGGCCAATTCCGCCAGCGTGGCGACCTCGACCGTGTGTTCCGGGAACCAGGTCGCGACCGGACCCAGGAGTATGCGGTCGTACGTCATCGCGCACCCCGAACAATATGCTCACCCATGGTCACCTCGGCGACCTCCTGCGCTCCCTCGATGATTTGCATGACCTTGGCGTCGCGATAGAACCGGCCGATCCGGCTGTCCGGTGCGCAACCCGCCGCGCCGAGCACCCGCACGGCACGTTCACTCACCGCGGCCGCGGCACCGGCGGCGGCGTACTTGGCGGCAATGGTGGCGATCAGTGCCTCCGGCGATCCGGCGATCCGCGCATCGGCCGCGCGTTCGCACAGCGCCTGTGCGCCTTCCACCTCCACCCAGCTGCGACCGAGCGTGGCGCGGATCAGCTGGTGTTCGGCCAGTACGGTGCCGCCCTGGACGCGGGTGACGGTATGGGCGGCCGCATCATCGAGGCAGGCGCGGGCGAGCCCGACACACCCCCAGCCGACGGTGTAGCGGCCGTGGTCGAGTGCGGTGCCGATGACATGGGAGAGGCCGAATCCCGGCGGTGCGATCAGCTGGGTGGCTGGAATGCGCACGCGGTCGAACCGAACGGTCGCCAACCGAGCGCCGCGCAGCCCGAGACCACTCTCGGCCGGTTCCACCTCGACACCCGGACGGTCCCGATCCACCAGGGCGGCGCACAGGCCGCCCGGCGCTCGGCCGAGCACGAGGTAGACGTCCGCGCGCTGACCGAATGTCACCCACAGTTTCGTGCCCGATACCAGGAAGTCCGTGCCGTCGGACTCGAAAGCCGCAGCGACAGCGGATAATTCGGTGCCGGCCCCGGCTTCGGTAGCCGCCAGCGCGGCGACGACGGCGCCGGAGTTGAGCCGGGGCAGCCACTCCGCGCGCTGCGCGACCGTACCCCAGCGGTCCACCGCGGCGGCGACCATCCCGTGCACCGTCAGCAGCGAACGCAGGCTGGTGCACACGTATCCGAGCGTCTCGGCCAGTCGCCCCAGCTCCAGGGCATCGAGTTCGGCACCACCGAAAGCGGCAGGACGGTCCGCACCCAGCAGTCCGCCCCGGGCCGCCATGTCGATCGTGTCATCAGGTAGGCCATCGCGATCCCAACCCACCGCATCCGAAGCCGCGGCGGCTACGAGGTCGTCCACCTCGATCACGAGCGACTGTCCCCGCCCCGCTTGCGTTCGATGAACGCGGCTGCCCGCGACGCACTTCGAAAGTTGTCGAGCTCGAGATCCTCGACATCGACCGAGATCCCGTAGTTCTTCTCCACGTGCACGACGATCTCGAGCGCGCGCAGCGAATTCACCAGCCCGAGTGCGAAAATATCGTCATCGGGCGCCAATTCGCTCTCGGCCATCGTTCCGAAGTAGGACAGCAACTCCGTCGTCAACTCCGCACGCTGCGGCACGACCTGCTCCAGGTCCTTCACACACATTCCCTCTCGCCGTGACGATGCGGCGACCTCCGCCCACGACCGCACCGCGTAGACCACGACACCATGGCGGGTTATCGCGAACAAGCCCCTGGTTTCACGGGCGGTCGGCGAACCGCCAGAGATTCCAATTCCCTTGCCTGCCCGAGGAACCGGGGTCTTGCACAGAGATCGATCAGGGGCTAAAGATCTTGATCATGGCCATTCGACGACTTCCCCTCATTACCGCCGCCATCAGCTCGGCCACCGCGCTCGGTTTCCTCTCGGGCACCACCGCGACCGCGACACCGCCGCTCGCACCCCCGGTGATGGAAGAGGTGTTCGCGGTGACCGGAACGGTGTCGGCGAAGTTCCACAATCCGAACGACACGGGAGTGTGCTGGGTTTACAACGACGCGACCGGTGAGATCTTCGGCGGCCACAACCCGACGTCCTTCGCCCCCGCCGGCGGCCTGATGATCCAGACGTCACTGGGCAACGGACAACTCCCTGCGGGCACGATGCGGGTACGCGGCGCGTGCGCGTTCGAGCCGCCGTCAGGCGGGGCCGACCACAGTTCGATCACCGACGTGTACATCGTCGAACTTCCCGTCAACCCCCACGCCACGTCGACCGGCAGCTTCGGCTGACCCACTCGGTGCCCCGACCGGCCGGACCGGGCCGGTCGCGGCGCCGCCGAACTGGCGTCGAGGCGGCCCCCGAGGTGAGCGTCGAACCCGAGGGAGCTTGCGGGGCAGGTCCGCAGGGTGGACGTACGAACTGCCGGAAATGCAAAGCAGCCCGGAACCAGCTGGTTCCGGGCTGCTTTGTTAGTAGCGGGGACAGGATTTGAACCTGCGACCTCTGGGTTATGAGCCCAGCGAGCTACCGAGCTGCTCCACCCCGCGTCGGTGTGAACAGAACACTACTGCGTGCGGGCGGATACACCAAAACGGCTGGTTGATACGGTCTCCGCTGATGTCTTCCACCGGGGCCCGGAGCACCCTGCCGATTGCGCGGGTTCAGGCGATTGTCGAGTTGGCGCGGCAGCGCGGCTGGGATGTTGCCGAGATGCTGGCGGGGGCGGGGATTTCGCCGGATCTGTTGGCGGAGGGGCGGTCCCGGGTTACCGCCGATCAGGTCGTGGAGATGGTGCAGCGGTTGTGGCGGGCTACCGATGACGAATTGCTCGGGCTCGGGTTGCGGCCGATGCCGCGGGGCACGCTGCGGCTGGTGTGTTTCGGGTTGGTCGGCGCTGCGACGCTCGGCGGGGCGCTGCGCAGGTTCGAGAGCTTTCGGCGGTCGTTGCCCGGACTGCCTCCGGTCACTGTGACCGAGGCGGCGGGCGAGGCTCGGGTGCGCTTCGATATCGGCGATGTCACCCAGCCCGTCGGCATTGTCATCGACACCATGCTGACCATTACCCATCGCTTCATGGGGTGGGTGATCGGCGGCCGGCTACCGCTGCTCCGAATCGAGGTCCCCTATGCGGAGGACCCCTCGATCGATGACTACGATGCGATATTCGGTGCGCCCGTTGTCTTTTCGGCACCGGCCCCGATGCTGGTCTTCGATGCCGCGCTACTGGACCATCCGATCATGCGTACCGAGGACGATCTGCTGATCTTTCTGCGCAATGCGCCCTCGGGAGTGCTCGATCCGCGCGCCCACTCGGTCTCGCTCACCGGCCGAGTGCGACGCATCCTCGAACGCGGTCTCTCCGGCGGCTGGCCCGGGATCGAGGATATTGCCGCCGAACTCGCCATGAGTCCACAAACGTTGCGCCGCAAGCTCCGTGAGGAACACACCACGCCCCGCGAGATCCGCGAGCAGATCCTGCGCGACGCCGCCATCGCCAGCCTGGTGCGCGGCGACGAGACGGTGACCGCGCTGTCGCGACGGCTCGGCTTCTCCGAACCGAGCGCCTTCTCGCGTGCCTTCCGCCGCTGGACCGGCAGTGCGCCGGGTTCGTATCAGCGCTGAGCCGCGGCACCTCGAGCATTCCGGTCAAGGATTCGATCGGCGTGGTCATAGGTCCAACGGCGATATCGCCTTACCGTCACGGCAGAGCCGACTAGAACAGAGGAGTTCACTCGTGGCCCTGCACCGCTCGCCGTGGATGGATGAGGACCTGGACGCGCTGTCCGATCTCGCGCGCCGCTTCTTCGAGAAGGAATGCGCCCCCAATGAGGACCGCTGGGCGCGCCAGCACCATGTCGACCGCGAAATCTGGAACCGGGCAGGCGAACTGGGCCTGCTGTGCCTGAGCATTCCGGAGGAGTACGGCGGTGGCGGCGGCACCTTCGCGCACGAGGCCGTCGTACTCACCGAACAGGTGCGCGGTATGTCGCCCAGTCTCGGCAATCCGGTGCACAGCGGGATCGTCGCCCACTACGTGCACGCCTACGGCACCGAGGAGCAGAAGCGGCACTGGCTGCCCAAGATGGCCTCCGGCGAGGTCGTCGGGGCCATCGCCATGACCGAGCCCGGCACCGGCTCGGATCTGCAGGGCATCAAGACCAAGGCGGTCAAGGACGGCGACGACTACGTCCTCAATGGCGCGAAGACCTTCATTACCAATGGCTATCTGGCCGACCTGGTGATCGTGGCCTGCAAGACCGGTGAGGGTAAGGGCGCGGACGCCGTATCGCTCATCCTGGTCGAGACGACCCGGGACGGTTTCCGGCGCGGTCGCAATCTGGAGAAGATCGGCCAGCACGGCCAGGACACCTGCGAACTGTTCTTCGACAATGTGCGGGTGCCACAGACGAATCTGCTCGGCGCCGCCGAGGGTATCGGCTTCATCCAGCTCATGCAGCAGCTGCCACAGGAGCGGCTGATCCTCGGCGTGATCGCCGCAGCCGCCATCGAGAAAACCGTCGAGGTCACCCTGACCTACACCAAGGAGCGCGAAGCCTTCGGCAAACCGATCTTCGCCTTCCAGAACACCCAGTTCACGCTGGCCGAATGCGACACCATCAAGACCATCGCGTGGAGCTTCACCGATGACTGCGTGGCGCGGCACCTGCGCGGTGAACTCGACGTCCCCACCGCCGCCAAGGCCAAGTGGTGGCTCACCGAACAGCAGTGCAAGGTCGCCGACGAATGCCTCCAGCTTTTCGGTGGCTACGGCTATATGGCCGAGTACCCCATCTCGAAGTTCTACGCCGACGCCCGCATTCAAAAGATCTACGGCGGCACCAACGAGATCATGAAGCTGATCATCAGCCGCACACTGTAAAACAGCGGAAGTCCGCATTGTACCGATCCGACACCACACGCCCGATGGCTAGTTAACGATCCGCAACGACTTCCGACGCGTTATGGTTCGTCGAATGAGTGAGCCGCCCGGAATCAGGCCATCAGGAACCGAGTCCGCTGATGCTGGCGGAAAACATGAAATCGCCGTCGCGTCGCACCCAGAGGCCGACCGCAGGTCCGTCAACAAGCCGGTGTTCTTCACCTCGGCGGGGATCGTGCTCGCCTTCGCGATCTGGGCGTTGGCCGCACCGACGAGTGCCGAGACAGTCGTCGGTGAGGTCAAGACCTTCATTGCCACGTGGTTCGGCTGGTGGTACTTCATTCTCGGAACGGCCCTCGTCGGGCTCGTCGTATTCATCGGCGCCAGCAAGTACGGCCGCTACCGGCTGGGCCCGGACGAATCGCGTCCCGAGTACAGCCTCTTCTCGTGGACGGCAATGCTTTTCGCCGCCGGTATCGGCATCGACCTGATGTTCTTCTCGGTCGCCGAGCCGGTCTACAACTACCTGCACCCGCCCACCGGGGAGGCCGGAACCAATGCGGCGGCCCGCGAGGCGACGACCTGGACGATCTTCCACTACGGACTGACCGGCTGGGCGATGTACGCGCTGATGGGTGGGGCGCTCGCCTACTTCGCCTTCCGGCACAACCTGCCGCTCACCATCCGGGCTGCGCTCTACCCGATCTTCGGCAAGCGGGTGGAGGGCAGGTGGGGCGATGCCATCGATGTGGCCGCCGTCCTCGGCACCATCTTCGGCATCGCGACATCGCTCGGTATTGGCATCGTGCAGCTCAACTTCGGACTGCACGAGATGTTCGGCATCAGCGAGGGCAAGGCCGCCCAGATCGGGCTCATCGCGCTATCGGTCATCATCGCGACAATCTCGGCGACCTCGGGCGTCGACCGGGGCATCCGGCGGCTGTCGGAGTTCAATGTAATTCTGGCGATCGTGCTGCTCGTCTACATTCTGGTGGCGGGCCGCACGGATTTCCTGCTCAACGGGCTCGCCCAGAACGCCGGGGACTATCTATCATCCTTCCTCGACCGGACGCTCGACACCTTCGCCTGGGACCGCAATCCGGAAACCGCCAACGAACCGACCGCGTGGCTCGACGGCTGGACGCTGTTCTTCTGGGCGTGGTGGGTGGCGTGGGCGCCGTTCGTCGGGCTGTTCCTCGCGCGCATCTCGCGCGGACGCACCCTGCGGCAGTTCATCTTCGGCGTACTCGTCGTGCCGTTCAGCTTCATCCTGCTGTGGATCTCGATCTTCGGTAACAGCGCGCTGGAGCTGGCCCGCGACGACCGGGACTTCGCCGAGATCACGGCCGGGCAGGCCGAGGCCGGGTTCTACACACTGCTCGACAAATACCCGGGCGCGCCGTTGCTGCTCGGCATCGCGACCATTACCGGCCTGCTGTTCTACGTGACCAGCGCCGACTCCGGTTCGCTCGTCATGGGCAATTTCACCTCGAAGCTGCCGGACCCGATGGCCGACTGCGCGCGGAGCGTGCGCATTTTCTGGTCGGTGGCGATCGGCCTGCTGACGCTGTCGATGCTGTTCGCCGGTGCGGGCGGATCGATTACGACCCTGCAGAACGCCACCATCATCATGGGGTTGCCGTTCTCGTTCATCCTCGCCCTCATCGGAATCGCGCTACTGCGCGCGGTGCGCAATGAGTCGTACAAGATCGACAGCTACCGCACGACACTGCCGAAAGCCCTTGCGGTCGGGCGCGGTCCGTCGGAGCACGGCAGCTGGCGGCGGCGACTGCTGTCCACCATCCAGTACCCGGGAGCGGCGACGACGCGGAGGTTCGTCGCCAATACCGTCGTACCGGCCATGCGCGAGGTCGCCGACGAGTTCGCGCGCGCGGGTATCACCGCGACCGTCGACGAGTCCGCCAGCCACGAGGACATACCGTCGCCACGGCTGGTTGTCGATCAGGCGACCGATCCCGGGTTCGAGTACTGCGTGTGGCCGGTATCGGCGCCCACCCCGACCTACGCGGTGTTGTCGCAACGCTCGGCCGACCGCTACTTCCGCTGCGAGGTGTACCTGGCGGAGGGTTCGCAGGGCTACTCGCTCAACGGCTACAGCCGCGAGCAGGTTATCGGCGACATCCTCGACCAGTACGAACGCCACCTCGGATACCTGCACCTGCGACGTTCGGCCTCCGACCACCACGAATCGAAACCCAGCGACGCCGACGTCGCCGCCGACAATCCCGAAGGGACATCCAACACATGAGTGAGGCGCGGTCATGAGCGATACCCTGTACATCGACGGCGCCTGGCGCGCCGCCGCATCCGGTGAAACCCGCGAAATCCGGTGCCCTGCGGATAATTCCGTCGTTGGCGTGGTCGCCGAGGCGGGTACGGCCGACACCGAGGCGGCCATTGCCGCCGCCCGCCGGGCCTTCGACAGCGGGCCCTGGCGGCAGACCTCGGCCGCGGAGCGCGGTGATCTGCTGCTGCGGGTCGCCGACGCCATCGACGCCCGCCGCGACGAATTCGTCCGCGCCGAGACCCTCGACACCGGAAAGCGTCCCTACGAGTCCGATATCGATATGTCCGATATCGCGAATTGCTTCCGGTACTTCGGCAAACTGGCGGCCGACGATGCCGGCCGCGTCGTCGACGCCGGTTCCCCGGATGTCGACTCGCGGATCGTTTACGAACCGGTCGGCGTATGCGGACTCATCACACCGTGGAACTACCCGCTGCTGCAGGCGGCCTGGAAGGTCGCGCCAGCTCTGGCCGCCGGTAACACCTTCGTGCTCAAACCGTCGGAGCTGACGCCGCACACCTCGATCCTGCTGCTGTCGGTGCTGCACGACCTCGGTGTGGCACCCGGTGTGGCCAACCTCGTGCTCGGGGCGGGCGCCACCGCCGGGGCGCCGCTGTCCGCGCATCCGGATGTCGACCTCGTCTCCTTCACCGGCGGCCTCGCCACCGGCAAGATCATTGCCCGCGAGGCGGCGGCGACCGTCAAGAAGGTGGCTCTCGAACTCGGCGGCAAGAATCCGAATGTCATCTTCGCCGATGCCTGCGACACCGACGAGCGGCTGGCCGCCGCGGTCGACAATGCGCTGAACGCGGCGTTCCTGCATTCCGGTCAGGTGTGCTCGGCCGGTGCGCGGCTCGTTATCGAGGCGTCGGCGCACGACCGCTTTGTCGACGAGCTGGTGCGGCGTGCCGAGCAGATCCGGCTCGGGCTGCCATTCGCCGAGGGCACCGAGACCGGGCCGCTCATCTCCGCCGCACACCGCGACAAGGTGCACGCCTACGTGGAGCGGGCGCGGGCCGAGGGCGCCGTGATTCGTGCCGGCGGCGCCTTCGCCACGGGCGATCGGGGTTCCGGCAACCTCGACGACGGGTGGTTCTATCTGCCGACCGTAATCGACGGCGCCACCAGCGATATGGCGTGCGTGCACGATGAGGCGTTCGGGCCGACCGTGACAGTCGAGACGTTCACCACCGAGGACGAGGCCGTCGCCATCGGCAATGACACCGAGTACGGCCTCGCCGGTGCGGTGTGGTCCTTCGACGCTGCGCGCGCCCGCCGGATCGCCGCCCGGCTGCGACACGGCACCGTTTGGGTCAATGATTTCGGGCCGTACCTGCCGCAGGCCGAATGGGGCGGCTTCGGCCACTCCGGCGTCGGCCGCGAACTGGGACCGTCCGGCCTGCACGAGTACCGCGAGGCAAAGCACGTCTACGAGAATCTCCGGCCGGGCGTCACCGGCTGGTTCGCCGACCGAGGGGAGCGGAAGTGAACGAATACGACTATGTGATCGTCGGCGGCGGCTCCGGTGGCGCGGCCGTCGCAGCGCGCCTGTCGGAGGATCCGTCGGTGACGGTATGCCTGCTCGAGGCCGGGCCGACCGATGTCGGTGACGATGCCATTCTGCGGCTGGACCGCTGGATGGAGCTGCTCGAATCGGGGTACGACTGGGACTATCCCATCGAACCGCAGGAGAACGGCAACTCGTTCATGCGGCACGCTCGCGCCAAGGTGCTCGGCGGCTGCTCGTCGCACAACAGCTGTATCGCGTTCTGGGCGCCACGCGAGGACCTCGACTCCTGGGAGCACGAACACGGCTGTGCCGGTTGGGGTTCGGACTCGGTGTATCGGCTCTATCCCCGGATCGAAACCAATGATGCCCCGGGCGATCACCACGGCCGCAGCGGTCCCGTCCACATTATGACGGTGCCGCCGAACGACCCGTGCGGCGTGGCCGTGCTCGATGCCTGTGCAGCCGTGGGTATTCCGCGCGCCGAATTCAACTCGGGGCGAACGGTTGTCAACGGCGCCAACTTCTTTCAGATCAACCGCCGCGCCGACGGCGTCCGCTCCTCCTCATCGGTGAGCTATCTGCATCCGAATCTGGACCGGCCGAACCTCACCGTTCGAACCGGCGCCTGGGCGAAGAGGATCGTCATCGAGGGCGGCCGGGCCGTCGGCGTCGATATCACCGACAATGCTTTCGGTCGTACCACCCGGATCTCGGCCGGGCGTGAGGTCATTGTCTGCACCGGTGCCATCGACTCACCGAAACTGCTCATGCTCTCGGGCATCGGCCCGGCGGATCACCTGCGCGAGAACGGAATCGACGTCCTCGCCGACTCCCCCGGGGTCGGCGCGCACCTGCAGGACCATCCGGAGGGCGTCATCGCTTTCGAGACCAAGCGGCCGATGGTCCGCACCTCGACGCAGTGGTGGGAGGCCGGGATCTTCACGACGACCGTCGAAGGACTGGACCGGCCCGACCTGATGATGCATTACGGCAGCGTGCCTTTCGATATGCATACGCTGCGGCAGGGGTATCCGACCGCTGACAACACCTTCTGCCTCACCCCGAATGTCACCCAGGCCCGCTCCCGCGGCACCGTCCGGCTGCGCTCACGCGACTTCCGTGACAAGCCGCGCGTCGACCCGCGCTACTTCACCGACGCCGAGGGCCACGATATGCGCGTAATGGTCGCCGGAATTCGGAAGGCACGCGAGATCGCCGCGGCCGCACCGCTTTCCGATTGGGTGGAGCGCGAACTGTACCCCGGCCCGGACACCAACTCCGACGCCGAGCTCGCCGACTATATTCGCCGCACGCACAACACCGTGTATCACCCGGTCGGGACGGTGCGGATGGGGGCGGTCGACGACCCGATGAGCCCACTGGATCCCGAGCTGCGGGTGAAGGGCGTCGAAGGCCTGCGCGTCGCCGACGCCTCGGTATTCCCCGCGCACACGACGGTGAATCCGAATATCACCGTCATGCTCGTCGGCGAACGGTGCGCCGAACTGGTGACCGCGGCTCGGTAGCTCCAGTATTGGGCGCCCGGCCGGATCATTCCGGCCGAGCGCCGGAACCTCCACCACCGCCGAGGCTGGAGGGATCGACGACCGTCAGGGTCGAGGCCGCGGAGGTGGAGCCGTTGTAACCGACACCTCCGGTGTAGACCGCGGTGATCTGTCGGGCACCGGTCACGCCGACGGTGTACTGGAGAACCGCCTTACCGTTGACCACGTCCACCGCAGCTCCCATGGGCGTACCGCCATCCATGAAGCGGACGGTTCCGTCGTCGACCGCGTCGCCGCCCTCGGTCTTGACGGTGGCGGTGAATGTCACCGCGTCACCCTTGGTGGCTTTCTCCTGGACTGCGAGGGGCGTCACGGTGTTCTGCTCGACGGGTACCGGATCGGAGACCGTCACGGTCCGCCCCTCGCCGGTCGACCCGTTGAAACCTTCGGCACCGGAGTACACCGCCGAAATCACGTGATCCCCCGCGGTGGCGAAGGAGTGCACCAATTTCGCACCACCATCGGTGACGGGGATGGGCCCGCCGATCGCGCTCCCGTGGGAGCACGCGGACCGTCATACCGCGGCTCAGGCCAGGTATAACCTCCGAACCCTCTCGCGGCGATGGGCGATTCAGAGCGCCGCGTGACACACCGGTCGCGCACTACAGCTGGCGAACCGACATCACGCGGATACTCGCGACTGTTCAGCAATCCCCACTACGGCCGCTGGCCGTTCGCCACCGGCAGACCGCCGACCATCTACTCACGGATAACGAATGACCCGGAACCCCAATGGGTTTCGGGTCATTCGCGCTCTTTGTCAGGCTATCGAGGGCGAGCGTGTAGGACGCTCACGAGGTACGAGCAGGGCCACCAGCGCGAGGAGAAGTCCGCCCGCGAACAGGTACAGGCCCCAGGTGCCCGACAACAGGTCGCGGTAGTCGGCGCGCAGTTGCTCGTCGAAGCGCTCGTTCAGCCGCCAGGCGACTACGGCGATAGCGGCGAGTCCGATCAGGACACCGAGCCAGCCGAGCCCCCGCGAGCCGGTCAGCGCGGCCACCAGGACGATAACGGCCACGCCCAGCAGGACGACAGCCAGCGAGGCCTGCACCGCGGCCGACTGGGCCCCGATCTGTTCGAGGCTGTGAGCGCCGAACCCCTCCCGCAGATCGGTGAATCGAACGTCGCGCGCCTCGATCGTGCCGACGAGCGGGCCGAACGCTCCGACCGCCATCGCGATCGCGCAGGCGAACAGTAGAAGGTGGACGAAACCACGCATACCTCTACAGTACGTCCGGCCGCGTGAAATACCACCGGGTTCGGCCATACCCCGGCCAATCGAGGGTGACGAGCGCTGGCACGGCCGTTCCCGCACACCTTCCGGACCGCGTATCCGCCATCAACCCCGTATCCACTGGCGGCGGGGATTCGACGGGGTAGGACAACGAAAAAGACCCGGAACCAGTGGTTCCGGGTCTTTTCGTAGTAGCGGGGACAGGATTTGAACCTGCGACCTCTGGGTTATGAGCCCAGCGAGCTACCGAGCTGCTCCACCCCGCGTCGGTGAATACAACATTACACACGGTTGCACAGAGAGTGCAAATCGTTTGGTCAGGACCGGTTTCCGGGGTTGTGAAGATGATCATGGAAGGGTCTGGAACAGGGGGTTTTCCAGGCGAACTGTCGGCAAGCACAGCAGGGCCGAGGAAGCTCCCAAGGGAAGGGCCCTTACATTCCGCATGCCCGCACGCGATTCCCAGCCGATATCGGCAAATAAACGTGACTCACATCACATTTTTGTCGTGATCTGGAACACATCACGGGCATATAACAGACCAATCGGATTATCGAAATACAGCATAGCCAACCTGCATTAAGGGTGTTTTTGCTGTTATTCACTTCATGCAATTCCGAAGTTATCAAGACGTGATCTGTCGAGATTTCCCCGTTATCGTCGTGCTCGGCCCGGATCAAACGTGATGGGCACCGACCCGAACCGCCGCACGCCGGAGACCCTGTCCCGCGGTACGGGCACCCCGACCTCCTGGGGACAGGGGACACGACGGAGCAAACGCGTCGTCGTCGGTAGGCGCAGGGAGGGACACCACATGAAACAGAACCGGAAGATCAACACCCGCGCATTCGGTCTCGCGGCCGTCGCCAGCGCCCTTGTTGCCGTCCCGTTCGGTCTTTCCGCCACCGCGTCGGCCGCGCCGACCCACGACTGGGACGGTGTGGCCCAGTGCGAGAGCGGTGGTAACTGGGGAATCAATACCGGAAACGGCTACTACGGCGGTCTGCAGTTCTCGCACAGCACCTGGCAAGCCCATGGCGGCACCGGCTACGCCAACCAGGCCAGTAAGGCAGAGCAGATCCGAGTAGCCGAGAACGTGCTCGCCAATCAGGGCATCGGCGCCTGGCCCACCTGTGGCGCGTACCTGCGCCAGGGCACGTCCGTATCCGAACCCGAGCCGGAGCCCGCCGCTCCCGCTCCCGCCGCACCTGTCGACGATCGCCAGGTGCTCATCGAGCAGGCCACCACCACCGGTGCCGAGTTCGCCCGCCAGTTCGGCGTGGAGGGCCAGTTCCACCAGGTCCTCGCCGACAATGCCGGGCTGATCGAGTCGATCGGCCGCTAGCCGTCCTCGGTTGCTCCGACCTCTGAGCTCCTCCATACCGGGAGAGCCGAAAGGCGCTGTCGTCAATGCTGACGACAGCGCCTTTCGATTATCCAGCGCCTTGCGGCTGTCTCGAGTGTGGCTATCCGCCCGCCTTCTCGTAGGCATCGACCGCTGTTTGCAATCGCTCCAGCGCACGGCCCAATTGGCCCAGATCTCCGGACCTCTGCGCATCACCGACGGATGCGAGGGCCTCGTCGATCTGCTTCACCGCGGCTTCCTTGTCGACGGGCGGTGCCGTGGTGCCCTGTTCCGGTGGTGTGGTGCCCTCATTCGGTGGCGGCGCGGTGCCTTGCTGGCCGGGCAGGTCGGTGGCGGCGCTACCGGTGCCGGGCAGCACCTTGTCCAGCGCCTCCTGGAGCGTGGAGCCGTAACCCACCTTGTCCCGATAACTGGCCAGTACCTTCACCAACTGCGGGAAGGTGGGGGCCCCGGCACCCGCGTTGCGCTCCAGATACCACGGCTCGACGTACAGAATGCCGCCATTGCCGATGGGCAGTGTCAGAAGATTGCCGTACCGGATCTTGTTGACATTGCCACCGGTCAGCAGATTTCGGTCACGAGAGACCTCATCGGCCGTGGTCATCGAGGTCTGGGTCTGACCCGGACCCGGTGTCTCCGAACCGGATGGCAACTGCAAGACCGTGATCTTGCCGTAGTTCTCCGGGTCCGAATGCGCCTGCAGGTAGGCCGACAGGAACTGACGCCGGAAGCCGACCATCCCGCTGGTCAGCGTGAACTGTGACTTCCCCGTCTCGGTATTGCCGAGCAGCTGGTAGTACGGCGGTTGGCTCATCCCCGCGCCCGCGCCCTCCACTGTCGGGTCATTGGGAACCGACCAGAACGCGTTGTTGGTGAAGAACTCTCGCGGATCGTCCACGTGGTACTTCGCCAGCAGATCGCGCTGGACCTTGAACAGATCCTCCGGGTAGCGGAAGTGCGCACGCAACTCGTCGGTGATCTCGCTCTCCGGCGTCACCGCTTCCGGGAACACCCCGCGCCACGCCTGGAGTACGGGATCGGTTTTGTCGACCTCGTACAGCGTCACGGTGCCGTCGTACGCGTCGACGGTCGCCTTCACCGAGTTGCGGATGTAGTTGACTTCCTTGCGTGGCAGCAGCCGCCCGGTGGTCTGGTCGATGCTGTCCTCGAGTACACCGTCCAGCGAGGTGCGCTGGGCGTACGGGAAACTGTCCAGTGTGGTGTACGCGTCCACGATCCACTGGATGCGGCCTTTCACCACCGCCGGGTAGATGTCGCTATCGGTGGTCAGCCACGGCGCCACCTGCTGCACCCGCTCGCTCGGATCGCGATTGAAGATGATCTTCGAATCCTCGCCGATGACACCGGAGAACAGAATATTGCGCTCGGCGTACTTGGACGCGAACGCCAGCCGGTTGACCCAGTTGCCGAGCGGTACGCCGCCCGCACCGGTGTAGGTGTACTGCTCGGAGGAAGTGTCGTACTCGCGCGCCGGCTCTCCATTGGAACCTACGATCGAGTAGTCGGCGTCGGTCTTGGAGATCAGCTCACCGTAGTAGATACGCGGCTGGGTGACCGGGATGGCCTGTCGCTCCTCCGGAATGAACAGGTCGCTGACGGTCGACAGACCGTCGACGTCGAATACCGGGTAGCCGTAGCCACCCGTTTCGCCGCCCGTCGCCTGCTGCGCCTGCGCGGATTCCTTCGGCGGCGCGATATTCACCCGGTTGGCGGGTGCCGCCACGAAGCCGTTGCCGTGCGTGTAGACGGTGTGCTTGTTGATCCAGTCGGTCTGGTTTCCGGACAGGTTCTGCGGCTGCAACTCTCGGGCCGCCACAATGAAGTCCCGGAGCTCACCGTTGATCTCGTAGCGGTCCACATCCAGCGGATCAGGGAAGCCGTAGAAGTTCTGCAGCTGCTGGTTGCGCTGAATGAAGGTGGCCTGCATCAGAGTCGGGTCCAACAGGCGGATGTTCTTGATGGTCTGCCGGTCAGCGGTCGAGATATTGCCGCCGGTCGCGTTTTGTGCGATGCCCTTGTAGTCGACGTATTCGACCTTGTCGTCGGTTATCCCGTACGCGTCGCGCGTCGCCGCGATATTGCGCTCGATATAGGCGGCCTCCTTGGTGGCCGCGTTCGGGCGCACCGAGAACTGCTCTACCAGCAGCGGCCATACCGCGCCGACCAGTACCGAGGACAGCAGCAGCAGTGCCGCCGCCATCGCCGGGACTCGCAGGTCCTTCAACACGATCCCGGCGAAGAAGGCCACCGCACAGATCACCGCGATGGACAGCAGGATGAGCTTGGCGGGCAGCACCGCGTTGATATCGGTGTAGGAGCCACCGGTAAAGGTGGGTTCCTTGCGCTGACTCGACAGCAGGGCATACCGGTCGAACCAGTACGCGATCGCCTTGAGCAGCACGAAAGTTCCCGCCAGCACGGCCAGCTGTACGCGGGCCGCGGTGCTCAGGCTGCCCTCGCGGCCGGTCAGTTGCAGACCGCCGAATACGTAATGCGTCAGCAGATTCGCGAGGAACGCGATCACCACGGCGACGAACAGCCAGTTCAAGACCATCCGGTAGAACGGCAGATCGAAGGCGTAGAAGCCGACGTCCAGACCGAACTGCGGATCCGTGATACCGAACGAACCACCGTGCAGGAACAGCTGCACCGTCACCCAGCTGGCCTGGGCGACCAAGCCCGACAGCAGACCGATGATGAGCGGGATTCCCAAGCCGAACAAGCGGAGTCGGCTCATGACGGTGGTGCGGTAGCGCGCGATGGGATCGCCCGGTCCGCTCACCGGAACGAATACCGGCCGCGATCGATAAGCCATCAGCAATGCCAGCCAGATGATGCCGGCGATCACCAACGCGACGACCACGAAGAGAAGGACGCGGGTCAGCAGGACCCGGTGGTAGACACTGCGGAATCCCACCTCCCCGAACCACAACCAGTTGGTGTACGCGTCGGTGAGCCGCGGCCCGACCAACAGCAGAGCTGCGAACACTAATGCGGTCACAAGCAGCACGCGGCTGCGTCGAGACAGCGATGGTAAGCCTGTCGGGGGGCGCATGCCCACGATGCCACGCTCCTGAGTTCCGAAGATTGGGAACTGGTCTCTTTAGACCTGTCGCGCCCCACTCTACGTAAAACACCCGGAATTCGAGCTATACCCCTGCTGGATAGCCTCGGGGGTGGCGCGCCGAGCCCGAAATCTCGCCGCGTCCACGACCGGCGGCCACATGGTCGAGCGAAGCGAAACGAGCACGACCCCGACTCCGGAGCGGCCGCACCCGGTGCGAGGATTACCAACGTGAATCCCGAACAATGGTCCGCGTCCGCCCTGTACCGGTGTATCCGCGAAGTGGCCGAGTTCGCCGACGGTGAGGGGTGGGAACGCCCGCCGCAGCTGTTCGCGCTGGTGCCGACCGCGGATCTGGTCGCGGCCGAGCCCGCGCTACTGGATCAGCTCGACGCCGGCGAGGCGCTCACCCCCATCGCGCAGGACTCCCTGCCCGAGGACCTCACCGGTGATCCGATGGCCCTGGACGAATTCCTCGCCACCACCAGTTGGCCGCCCGCCGTCGAGGGTGTGGTGCTGGTGCAGGAGATTCTGGTACTGCCGCCCGCCGCGGAGCAGACCCTCGACGAAGCCATCGCACCGCTGCTCGCCGACCGCGACGCCGCCGACGGTGCCGCGCGCCACGCCGCCGAAACCCATCCGGACCGTCGCGACGCGCGCCTGTTCTCGGGTGTGCTGCGCAGCGGCACCTCGCTGTCGCTGCTGCACATTCGGCCCACCGAGGATGAGGAAGATCCCTTCGGTGACCTCGAGTTGCGCACCACGCCGAATCTCGCGCCCAATGTGATCCAGGCGCTGCGGCAGACCTTGGACAACGAGCCGGAGGACTAACCCTCGCAGGTCGGCGCGTCCTTGCCCGCCTTGATGCTGTCCAGCGAATCCACCGCGCTGGTGAGGGTTTCGACGCGGACCAGGCGCAGACCGTCCGGGGTGCGCTGGCGCGCCTCATTGCAGTTGGCGGCGGGGACAAGGAAGGTTTCGGCCCCGGCATCGCGCGCGGCGATCATCTTGTACTGGATGCCGCCGATGGGGCCGACCTTGCCCTCGGGATCGATGGTCCCGGTGCCGGCGACGAATTTGCCGCCGCTCAGTTCGCCGGGGGTCAGCTTGTCGATCAGCGCCAGGGTGAACATGAGTCCCGCGGATGGACCGCCGACCTCGGAGAGGTTGAAGTCCACCTCCAGCGTGCCCGCCGGGGCCTCGGTGGGAGTGATTCCGAGATAGCCCTTTTCGGCGTCGTCCGGCCGCGCACCCACGGTCACCTCGACGGTCTGCTCGACACCGTCGCGGCGAATCACCACCGCGATGGTGGTGCCGGGTGTGGTTTCCGATGCCGCGGTCAGCAGATCCTGCACCGTGCCGATCGGTTTGCCGTCCACGCTCACGAGTTCATCGCCCTTGCGCAGCGCGTCCTTGGCGGGTCCGTCGTCGGAGACGGAGCGCAGTGTCACCACCGTCGGCATCTTCAGATAGCGCAGCGCCGCCAGCTCCGCGTTGTCCTCGGAGTCCTTGAAGTCCTGCTTATTGGATTTGTCGACCTCGTCACGCGACACTCCGGGCGGATACACCTCGGCGCGCGGCACCAGACCGTGCTCACCGCTCAACCACAGGCCGACCGCCTCGAAAATATTCAGCCCGTCGCGAACGGAGACCGTGGTCATGTTCAGGTTGCCCGTGGTCGGATCGACCTCCGCTCCCTGCACGTCGACCACAGGTTTCCCGCCCACCTCACCGAGGGTGTTGAAGGTCGGGCCTGGTCCCAGCGCCACGAATGGAACGGTGACAACACTGCCCACGGCACCCAGGACAAGGATGGGGATCAGGGCGGCGAGCAGGGTGAATATCCGACGGTTCACGCGGCCAAGGGTACTGGTGCCGCGCCCGATCGCGGCGTTCCGCTCGGCGGGTTGCTCGTTCGCGGGCTCCAGTAACGTAGTGGGTATGAGTGACACTCCGTTCGGATTCTCGAACCCCGACGACGATCCGGAGCGTAAGAAGCCGGGCGGCGAGTCGGGTTCCAGTGCGAACGATCCGTTCGGTTTCCTGACCGGCGGAGCGGGCGGCGCCGGCGGATTCGATCCGTCGCAGCTCGGGCAGATGCTCTCCCAACTCGGCGCCATGTTCAGCGGTATGGGGCAGCCGGGTTCGCAGTCGGGCCCGGTGAACTACGACGTTGCCAAGCGACTGGCCCGCCAGCAGCTGGGTTCCAGCGTGACCCCGGTGACCGAGGGCACGCAGCGCGCCGTCACCGATGCCGCGCATCTGGCCGAACTGTGGCTCGACGCCGCCACCACGCTGCCCGCGGGCGCGACGAAGACGGTGGCGTGGACCGCCAATGACTGGCTAGAGGAGACCCTGCCGACCTGGAAGCGGCTGTGCGATCCGGTGGCCGAGCAGATCTCGGGTATGTGGACCTCCACGCTCCCGGAGGAGGCCAAGCAGTTCGCCGGTCCGATGATGGGCATGCTGAGCCAGATGGGCGGCCTCGCCTTCGGCTCGCAGCTGGGCCAGGCCCTGGGGCAGCTGGCCAAGGAGGTGCTGACCTCCACCGATATCGGCCTGCCGCTCGGCCCGGACGGCACCGCGGCGTTGCTGCCCACCGCCGTTTCCGAATTCAGCGCCGGACTGGAACGTCCGGAGAGCGAGATCCTCGTCTATCTGGCGGCCCGCGAGGTCGCGCATCAGCGACTGTTCGTCCATGTGCCGTGGCTGCGGCAGCAGGTGCTGGGCGCGGTGGAGGACTACGCGCGCGGTATCCGAATGGACTTCTCGGCCATCGAGGAGGCCGCGCAGGGTATCGACCCCATGTCGCTGTCCGACCCGTCCAAGTTGGAAGAGTTACTGTCGCAAGGCACTTTCGAGCCGCAGACCACCCCCGAGCAGAAGGCGGCGCTGGAGCGCCTGGAGACGCTGCTCGCCCTGATCGAGGGCTGGGTCGAGGTCGTGGTGACCGATGCGGTCGGCGACCGACTACCCGGGGCGGGCGCACTGGCCGAAACGCTGCGCCGCCGACGCGCCACCGGTGGCCCGGCCGAACAGACCTTCGCCACGCTGGTCGGATTGGAACTGCGCCCGCGCAAGGTCCGCGAGGCCACCGCGCTATGGCGTCGAGTCACCACCGATGCCGGCATCGAGAAGCGCGACGGGGTGTGGGCACATCCGGACCTGCTGCCCGACTCCGCCGACCTGGATACTCCAGCGGCCTTTATCGACACTCTGATCGGGGGCGGCACAACCGCTTTCGATGATCCGCTGGCACAGCTGGCGGAAACCGAGGCGCGGGAGAAGCTCGAGCGCGACCAGAAGACCGAGGGTTCCGGCGACGGCCCCGCCAAGGGCGACGACGCCTGACATACCGGGTCTGTCTGACCGAGCGTCATTGATCGCCATTGGTCGTCATTCCGGCATCCTGTGAGCAGTTCGGCGGCGACCTGTGGATGAAGGTTGAAAACCCTGCTCAGGGCCTATTTTTGGCGGTGGATACCAGAGCGGTGGTGCGCATACTGCTGATATGAGCACGCGCGTTCACAATCCGATGCTGCATCCCCGGGTGGCGGTGCTGGTGCGGCGCAGTGGCGCAGTCCAGCTCGGCTGGGATCCCGGGCAGGCGCTGCAGTTGCATCCGGCCGGTATGGATGCCGCGACGGTGCTGGCCTTCCTACGGCTGCTGGACGGGTTGCGGACCCGAGCGCAGATTCTGTGGCGAGCACGGGAATTCGGCGTGGACAGCACCACCGCGCTGTCGCTGCTGGCGGAGATCGGCGCTGCCGGTCTGCTATCGGCACACCCCACCTCCGCCGCGCGGGTGCGCTGCGCGCATGTGTACGGGCGGGGTCCGCTCTCGGACGCGCTGCTGCGTGAGCTACGGCGGATCGGCGTGCGTCCCAGTCACTCCCGCGCGCATCAGGTCCCATTCAATGGCCGCCATCCGGACCTGGTGGTGCTGGCCGATGTCCTGGTGCCCGCGCCGGACCTGGTCGAAGAACTTGTCCGGCGGCATATTCCGCATCTGCAGGTGCGCATTCGGGACGGTCGCGGTGTCATCGGCCCGCTCGTCCTGCCCGGTATCACCAGTTGCCTGCACTGCGCCGATCTCCATCGCATCGAACACGATCCCGATTGGCCGCACCTGGCCGCCCAACTCCTCGGCCGGGTCGGTCAGGCCTCCCCCGCCGGAATCGCCGCCACCGTCGGCCTGGCACTGGCCGAAATAGAGGCCGTCGCGGCGGGTTCGACCGACCATCCACCTGTCACCTTCGACGCGACTTTGGAACTGAATCTGGATTCGCGCCAACTCGATCGCCGGGTCTGGCCACCGCATCCAGCCTGTGTTTGCCGCGAAAGCCCAGCTCACGCCCGAGTGTGACGGAGGACACTACTTATGGAGACCATGAAGAACATCCAATTCCCATGGCACATTTACTGGTACGTCGGCCATGATGGGGACGTGTCTGAGATTGTGAGCCGCCGCTCCTCCCGCAATGCCAAGTTGGCCAAGATTCCACTCGGCATCGCAGGACGGGCGGCCGTAGGGTTCGGTCGCAAGCTCGCCGGGGGCGACAAAAAGGAAATCAACGCCGAGCTCAACCAGCGGGCCGCCGAACAGTTGTTCGCGGTACTCGGTGAGCTCAAGGGCGGTGCCATGAAATTCGGGCAGGCGCTGAGCGTGATGGAGGCCGCCGTACCGGAGGAGTTCGGCGAGCACTACCGCGAAGCACTGACCAAACTGCAGGCCGCCGCGCCACCCATGCCCGCGGCCGCCGTACACCGACAGCTGGATCAGCAACTGGGGACGGGGTGGCGGCAACGGTTCAAGCATTTCGACGATGAGCCCACCGCCTCCGCCAGTATCGGGCAGGTGCACAAGGCCGAATGGTCCGATGGACGCATTGTCGCGGTGAAGGTGCAGTATCCGGGAGCGGACGAGGCACTGCGGGCGGACCTCAAAACCCTCAATCGCATGGCGGGGATGCTCGGCACCCTGATTCCGGGTGCCGATGTGAAGCCCGTACTCGCCGAGATCAGCGAGCGCACCGAGGAAGAGTTGGACTACCGCATCGAGGGCGGGCACCAGCGCCAGTTCGCCAAGGCCTTCGACGGGCATGCGCGTTTCCTGGTGCCGAAGGTGGTGGCCAGCGCGCCCAAGGTGATCGTCACCGAATGGCTGGACAATGCCACCCCGATCTCGAAGATCATCAACCAGGGCAATGCCGATCCGGCGGGCACCGTGGAACTTCGCAATCGCGTCGCGGGCCTGATGGGCGAATTCCATTTCTCCTCACCGGCGATCGCGGGCCTGCTGCACGCCGATCCGCATCCGGGCAATTTCATGATGCTCGAGGACGGCCGTCTCGCCGTCATCGACTACGGCGCGTGCGCCCCGCTGCCCAAGGGATTCCCGCCCATCCTGGGTGAGATGGTGGCGCTCGCCGTCGAGGAGCGTTTCGACGAACTCACCGAACTCATGCACACCAATGGTTGGGTGATTCCCGGTAAACAGGTGAGCCATCAGGAGATTCAGGATTACCTGCGACCCTTCACCGACCCCATCAAGACCGAGACCTTCCACTTCACGCGACGCTGGATGCAGCGGGTGGCGGGCAAGGCCACCGATATCTCCAGTGCGGAGATGAAAACCGCTCGCGCCCTGCAACTTCCGGCCGAACACGTAATGATCTTCCGGGTGCTCGGTGGTTCGATCGGTATCTGCGCCCAACTGGACGCCGAACTGCCGTTCATGAAGCTCGTCCAGGACTGGGTCCCCGGTTACCTGGAGAACCGCCGAGCCAGCTGACGCCCCCGAGCTGAAATCAACTCCCCCACAACGCACTATCTCCCCGGACGCAAAACGACCCGCTCACTGCGCAGTGAGCGGGTCGTATGCGATCAATGCCCCCGTCTGATTCGGGGCTCATGCCGTGATCAATCTGGCGTGAGCGGCGGCCCTGCGTGGTTACGCAAGCTGCCGCCTCCGGGCCTGAGCCGTTCACGCTCTGTCCTCTCTGGCGTGAGCAGCGGCCCTGCGTGGTTACGCAAGCTGCCGCCTCCGGGCCTGAGCCGCTCACGCTCTGTCCTCTCTGGCGTGAGCAGCGGCCCTGCGTGGTTACGCAAGCTGCCGCCTTCGGGCCTGAGCCGTTCACGCCACCGCGACCTTGCGAGGGCGGCCGCGAGGCCGCTTGCGTTCGATCACGACACCCTGGTCGAAGATCTCGCCACCCCACACACCCCAGGGCTCGGCGCGATCCTTGGCGGCCGACAGGCAACGCTGCCGGATCGGGCAGCCGGCGCACAGCACCTTGGCCTCTTCCAGCTGAGCGGGGCTCTCCGCGAACCAGAGATCGGGGTTACCGTCCCGGCAAGGGATGTTGAGGGTGGCGACTCCCCGGCGGGTGCGGGTAGTAGCGGCCACGGTATTGCGGCATGTCACGCGGTCACGGGTAACCGTGGTAGACACGTCGTTCTCCTTCAGCTCGTGCGGCGGTTGTCTTTCGCGAAACCGGTGCCGTGGCTGGAGGCCGATATAAATATGGCCACGGTTTCGCTTCTGGGCGATCCGTGGCCGGTGGTGTGGGAGGTCTTCCCTACCTGAGTCGACTTCGGTGTCGACTCCTGATCACGGTCGCTGGGTGGGCATTGCGGGTGCGGGCTGCAGCCGGCAGATGTGCCGGACGGAGTCCGGTATCGCCGACTGCGCCGAAGATCGCGGAATCCGCGGTCGGCTGCCAGTCACCCTTGGGCTTGTCCTGCATCACGATGTGCTGAGGCGCATAAAGATCGGTTTCGAAATTCTTGTGAACGCCGAAAACGCCGACAACACTGCCGCGGACGCTGGACAGACGAATCCCCCGCATGGCGAGGATCCCCCGGGAGGCCGACTCGACGGACGGCACAATCTGTTGCATCGACAAGGTCGTCGCGGCGTCGATGCAAGCGGTGTCGATGTAAGACGTGTTGATCGAAGTCATTGGTCTGCCTCCCTCCTGAACTCGTTGCGATCGAAGTACTTGTGCATGCCGGGTGACCCCGGTTGCATGTTGACCACCCTAAGCGGGTGATACATGTGTGCACAACCTATTTTTGACCTGCGTTTTTGTGAACTTCTTCGCCTAGTTGATCTAGAACTGTGCGCGGCTGCGGGATTGGACGATGGCCAGCACGTCGGCCCCGTAGGCCTGTAGCTTCTTGGCACCGATGCCGGGGATGGCGACCAGGGCTCGGTCATCGGTGGGGAGCTGTTCGGCAATGGCGGTCAGGGTGGTGTCGCTGAAAATGACGAAGTGCGGGAGGGAGAGCTCATCGGCTTTCTCCTTGCGCCAGTCCTTGAGGGTGGCGAGGAGTTCCGCATCCAGATCGGCGGGGCAGCGGGAGCAGCGGCCGAGCATGGTGGCGGTGGTATTGAGCAGGGGACGGCCGCAGATTCGGCAGGTGGGGTGGACCCGCTTGGGACCGCGGCGGTCGGTGGGATGCTGCTGGGCTATGCGCGATGCCGGGGAGTCGTCGGGGACCAAGCCGACCAGGAAGCGGGAGCGGCGGCGGGATTTGCGACCACCCTCGGTGCGGGCCAGCGCCCAGGACAGGTGCAGGTGTTCGCGGGCCCGGGTGACGCCGACATAGAGGAGGCGGCGCTCCTCCTCGAGGGCCGCCTCATCGGAGACCGTGCTGTCGGGGCCGAGGACGTGGGCGATGGGGACGGTGCCGTCGGCGAGGCCGACCAGGAACACGGCGTCCCACTCCAGCCCCTTGGCGGCGTGCAGGGATGCCAGGGTGACGCCCTGCACCGTCGGCGGATGGCGGGCCTCGGAGCGGGCGGCGAGCTCGCGGAGCAGGCCGGAGATATCGAGTTCGGCGTCGTGGTCGGCGAGTTCCTCGGTGAGCTGGACCAGCGCCATCAGCGAGGACCAGCGCTCCCGGGCCTGCACCCCGGCGGGCTCCTCATTGGTCAGGCCGATGCGCGCCAGGGCGGCGCGGACCAGGCTGACCAGTTTCGGGCCCTGGGCATCGGGGAGGTCGTCGCGAGCAGCGGTCTGCCGCAGCGTGCTCAGCGCCTGGCGTACCTCGGGGCGCATGAAGAACCCCTCACCGCCGCGAACCTGATACGGGATACCCGCCTCGGTGAGCGCCTGCTCGTATACCTCGGACTGGGCATTGATGCGGTACAGCACGGCGATCTCGGCGGCGGGCACGCCCTGGCCGATCAGTGTGGCGATACCGCGCGCGGCGGCCGCGGCCTCGGCGGGCTCGTCGTCGTATTCGGCGAAGGTGGGTTCGGGACCGTCGGCGCGCTGGCCGATGAGTTGCAGCCGGGTACCCGCGATCCGGCCGCGGGCCGCACCGATCACCCGGTTGGCGAGCGACACCACCTGAGGGGTGGAGCGGTAGTCGCGTTCCAGCCGCACCACCGTCGCATCCGGGAAGCGGCGGGAGAAGTCCAGTAGGAAGGCGGGGCTCGCACCGGTGAAGGAGTAGATGGTCTGATTCGCGTCCCCGACCACGGTCAGGTCGTCGCGGTCACCGAGCCAGGCGTCGAGTACGCGCTGCTGCAGCGGGGTGACGTCCTGATACTCATCGACGACGAAGCAGCGATAGCGGCCGCGGAACTCCTCGGCCACACCGGAATTCTCCTCGATGGCGGCGGCGGTGTGCAGCAGCAGATCGTCGAAGTCCAGCATCATGCCGTCGGGGGTGATCTTCAGCGATTCGTACGCCGAGTAGACAGCGGCGATCTTGGCCGCGTCGTACGGGATTTCGCGGTGCCGCCGGGCCACGGCGTCCGGATAGTCCTCGGGGGCGATGAGACTGCCCTTCGCCCACTCGATTTCGCTCAGTAGATCGCGAACGCTGTCCGAGGCCGTCGACAGGCCGGTGCCCCGCGCGGCCTGGGCCACAATGGGGAATTTGCTGTCGACCAGCTTCCAGGGCACATCACCGATGACCTGCGGCCAGAAATAGCGCAGCTGCCGGAGCGCGGCCGCGTGGAAGGTCCGGGCCTGTACCTGGGCGGTTTCACCGCCGAAGCCGAGCGAGCGCAGTCGGCCCCGCAATTCCCCTGCCGCACGTGCGGTGAAGGTGACGGCCAGGACCTGCTCGGCACGCACGTGCCCCGCCGAGACGAGATGGCCGATGCGGTGGGTAATGGTGCGGGTCTTGCCGGTACCCGCCCCGGCTAGGACACAGACCGGGCCGCGTGGGGCACGCACGGCCGCAGCCTGTTCCGGGTCGAGCTCGTCGACGCGGAGGCGGTCGCTGGACTGAGGGGTGGTGACCGGCACGCGCACCATCATGGCAGCCACCTCCGACAGAGCTCCCCGCCTCCCCGAGTATTCAGCGCCCGGCCGAGAGCCGTCGTCTGTCGTGCACGCGTGCCGGCGGTTGGGTAGCAACACAATTTTGGGCGTACCCGGTGAGTTACCCCGAGCTCCCCCGCCTCCCCGAGCATTCAGCGCCCGGCCGAGAGCCGTCGTCTGTTGTGCACGCGTGCCGGCGGTTGAGTGGCGACACAATTTTGGGCGTCCCCGGTGAGTTACCCCGAATCTCCATAGATCAGTTGTCACGTTGGCGATCGGCTGGCCGCTGTTGTGGGAGAGCCGGGCGGCGGGCACGTGGCCGCGACCACCGGGAACACGATCAGGTGGGCCGACGTTGCACACACCGTGACTGCAACGGACCTGACCATGTACTCGACGACCTGGTGCGGCTATTGCCGCCGCCTGCGGACTCAGCTCGACGAGGCGGGCATCACCTATAGCGTCATCGATATCGAGGATGACCCCGCGGCCGCCGAGTTCGTCGGCAGCGTCAATAACGGCAATCACGTGGTGCCCACGATCAAGTACAGCGACGGGTCCACCGCCACCAATCCGAGCCTGGCCGAGGTGAAGAAGGCGCTTGCCGCGATCAGCTGATCGGTGCGCACGAATTCACGCCGGAACGGAAAAGCCGCACACTCCCGAGGGGGTGTGCGGCTTCGTGGCGAAGCCCGATTACGCTGCGGCGGCCCATGATTCGACAATGGTGCGCGCAATGGAAATCGAACCCGGAAGCAGCAGACGGGTATTGGCGCCGCCGTCGCCGGTCCCCCACGCACCGGCCTCGAGTGCCGTCTGCACTTCGGCGCGAGTGAACCAGTGCGCCTCGACGATCTCGCCGTCGTGGAATCGCACCGGCTGCTCCGGATCGGCGTGGGCCGCGAAACCCAGCATGAGCGAGCGCGGGAACGGCCACGGCTGGCTGCCGAGGTAGCGGATATCGCTGACATCGACGCCGACCTCCTCCTTGATCTCGCGCTCGACGCAGCGTTCCAGGCATTCACCGGCCTCCACGAAACCGGCCAGCAGCGAGAACAGGCCCTCTGGCCAGGTGTGCTGGCGGGCCAGCAGGACACGATCACCGCCGTCGTGAATGAGGCAGATAATGGCCGGGTCGATACGCGGGAATTCCTCGTACCCGGATTCGCTGGTGCGCGACCAACCGGCATTCGACAGGGTGGTCGGGGTGCCGTCGGCGGCGCTGAAGCGGGCCCGGTCGTGCCAGTTCAGCAGGGCGATGGCGGTGGAGAGCAGACCGGCGCTGAAATCACTCAGCTCCAGGGTGGCCCCGGCGGCGCGGAGGTCGGCGAGTTCACCCTCGATATCGTTATCGCGTACCGCCCACAGGTGGGTATCGCCGTCGATACCGAGGAATACCGCCTTTGGCGACGGTTCCGCGGACAGCGACAGCGCCTCGTCCAGCACCACCACGTGGCCGTCGACGCGGATCTGGCCGCGCTTGTTCATTCGTACCAGCTTCGCGCGCTCCCACCCTGCCTTGAGGGCCTGCTCATCGGTGCGGAGATCCTCCGCCCGATCGAGTGTGGAACGCGAAAGCAGCGGAACACCACTGAGCTGAAAGTCTGACACTCTGTTTATTCTGCCCTGCGCTTCGACGCGGGCGCCTTCAGGAGTTTCTCATTGCGCAGATACAGGAGTTTGTCCCGGGACTCCAGGGTGTCGACCTCCGGTTCGCTGACGCGGATGAGTCGGCCTTCGCGCAGGACGCCGAGAACGATATCGCTGAGGTGGCGCGGCGAACCCCCGATCTCCTCCGGCTCCACGTCGCGTTCGGCAATGGCGAAACCGGCCTCCGGGGTGAGCAGATCCTCGATCATGTCCACCACGCTGGGGGTGGTGGTGGCGATACCGAGCAGACGGCCCGCCGTCTCCGAGGACACCACCACCGAATCCGCACCGGACTGGCGCAGCAGGTGAGTGTTCTCGGCCTCGCGGATGGAGGCCACGATCTTGGCCTTCGGATTGATTTCGCGGGCGGTGAGGGTGACCAGGACCGCAGTGTCGTCGCGGTTGGTGGCGACCACCACCGCGGCCGCGCTCTGCACACCCGCCAGGCGCAGCACATCCGACTGGGTGGCCGTGCCGTGCACCGTCACCAGGCCCGCGTTGGCGGCGCGCTCCAACATATTCGCGTCGGTATCGACCACCACGATCGCGGCGGGTTTCATGCCGTCGCCGAGCATGGCGTCGATCGCGGTGCGGCCCTTGGTGCCGTAGCCGACGACCACGGTGTGATTGCGCACGGTGTGCCTCCATCGCTGAATCTTGAAAGCCTGCCGGGACCGTTCGGTCAGCACCGACAGGGTGGTGCCGACCAGGATGATGAGGAAGAGGATCCGCAGCGGGGTGATGACGAGAATATTGGTCAGCCGGGCTTCCGCCGTGACCGGCGTGATGTCGCCGTAGCCGGTGGTCGACAGCGACACTGTCGCGTAGTACAGCGCATCCAGCGCGGTCAGCTCATCCTTGGTGTTGTCCGCGTACCCGTCGCGACCGATGTAGGTCACTACGGTTGCGGTGAGCAGTACGAGGATGGCGAACCCGACCCGACGCCACAGCGCCCGCCACGGACTGGTCAGCGTTTCCGGTACTCGGACGAGCCCCACCAGGGCGAAATCCGGGCGGTCGGTGACCCTGCCCAACGGACCTGACGAATCACCGAACATGGGAATCACCGGCCATTCCGAGGGTAACTAGCTGCGGCACAGCACCGCAGCGTAGCTGAATTCTCCGTCTCCGCTTCGCTACGGCACGTTCGTGGCCCTGAAGTCTCAATTCTCAGGACTGACAGAGTCGGGCTCATTCGGATTGTCCGGGTCAGGGCTCGTGGGTGCGGCGGCGCCGATCAGCTGGGCGAGCTCGGCTGGACCGGCGAGGTATTCGGGGGCGATGGTGCGGCCGGTGCGGATGTAGTGGAACGCCGCGCCGATCCGGTCGAGCGCGGCGGCCTCGGTCTCGCCGGTGCGGGCGGCGAGCAGGCGGGCCCAGGCGAGGCGGTAGACGGCCAGCTGGATCGCGACGGCCGATTCCTCCGCGGGGGCGGGTTCCGCGCCGGTCTTCCAGTCCACCACCATCCAGCGGCCGTCGGGTTCGCGGAATACCGCGTCGATGCGGCCGCGAATGACGGTGCCCGCCAGCGTGGTTTCGAAGGCGACCTCGACATCGACGGGGTTGCGGTCGGCCCATTCGGAGGCGAGGAACGCTTCCTGCAGGCGCATGAGGTCGGCGTCGGTATCGGCGCTATCGGATGCGCCGGGGAGTTCGTCGAGGCCGAGTAGCCGGGTGGCGCCGAACCAGCGTTGCAGCCAGGCGTGGAAGGCGGTGCCGCGGCGGGCATAGGGGCTGGGCGGGAACGGGAGGGGACGGCGCAGGCGGGCGGCGAGTTTGGCCGGGTCGGAATGCAGGTCGACCAGCGCGGTGGCGGGGAGCTGGCCGGGCAGTTCGACCTCACGGGCGGATTGTTCCGCGGCGAGATACTCGGCGAGCAGGGCATCGACGTCGGCTTCCCAGCCGTCGGGATCGGCCGCGTGTGGGTCGAGCAGTGCGTCGAGCGATTCCGCGTCGTCGTGGAAATCGGTGATCGGGTCGGCGGAGTCACCGCCGACCGTTTCGGGCTCGCCACCGTCGGCCATGCTGTTGCCGAAGAGGCCGAAATCCAATTCGGTTTGTACGCCCTGGGATTCGCGACGCTGTTCGTCGCGCACGGCGGTCAGGGCGGCGCGGACCAGGCTCGCCGCTGCCTCCACATCGGTGCGGCGGGTACCGAGGGGGTCGCGGGGCCAGTACGCGGTTTGCGGATTGTCGGTGAAGGGGTTGGCGGTTTCCGGGGGCGGCGGGTCGTCCCAGCGGTCGATACGGAGGGCTCGGGCCAGCGGTCCGGGTTGTTCGGCGGCGTGCTTCAGATCCAGCAGGAAGTCGCTGGGGCCCTTGGGTTTCGAACCGGTTTCGGCCCAGTGGTGAGCGGAGACGAACAGCACGCGTTCGGTTCTGGTGAGGGCGACATAGAAGAGGCGGCGCTCCTCGTCGATGCGGCGGCTGGCGAGAGCCTTCTTGTGCGCGTCGAGGGCGCGTTCGAGGTCGGCGCGGTCGTAGATATCGGCGAGGTCGAGTACGGGGACGCCGTCGGTGGAGTCGTCGCGCTGGCGGTCACCGCGCAGGGCGGTCGGGAGTTCGGCGAGTGCGCCCAACCAGGTGGTGGTGCCGGTGCCGGAGGGGAAGGTGCCGTCGACCACGTGCGGGACGGCCACCACCTCCCATTCCAGGCCCTTGGCGGCGTGCACGGTCAGCACCTGTACCCGGTCGCGGGCAACCTCCACTTCGCCCGGCTCCAAGCCGTTTTCGACCTCCTCGGCGGCGGCCAGGAAGGCGAGCAGGCCGGTGAGCGAGGACCGGTGGTCGACGGCGTATCCGGATACCACCTCCGCGAAGGCGTCGAGGTGTTCGCGGCCCGCGCCCGCACCGGCGGTGGCGCGGCGGGCCTGTGTTTCCACACCGACGCCGATGGTGCGTTCGACATCGGCCACGAGTTCGGCCAGCGGCTGACCGCTGCGCTCGCGCAGCGCGGTGAGCTCCTGACCGAGCGCGATAATGCGTTGATAGCCCTGGACCGAATACTGTTCCGCCGCACCGGGGTCGGCAATCGCATCGGCCAGTCCGGCCCGTTCGGAGGGTTCCGGCGCGACCTCGCGCAGCGCCTCGTCGAGGGTGGTGGTGTCGGTGATCGCGGCATCCTGTCCGGCGGGTTGCCGAATGGACAGTTCGCGGGCACGGCGGGACAGGGCGGCGATATCGGCGACACCGATGCGCCAGCGGGCTCCGGTGAGAATACGAATGGCGGCGCTACCGGCCGACGGGTCGGCGATCAGGCGCAGGGTGGCGACGATATCGGCCACCTCGGGTGTGTGCAGCAGCCCGCCCAAACCGACGATCTCCACCGGTAATCCGCGCTCGCGCAGGGCTTCCGCGAGCGGAGCCGCATCGGCATTGCGGCGCACCAGCACCGCCGACGTGGGCGACGGTTCCCCGGCATCGGCGGCCGCCTCCCACTCGACGGCGATTCGTTCGGCGACCCAATCGCGTTCCGCCACCACGGTGTCGGTGAGCGCGAACGCCACCACGCCCGGTGTCGCATCGGGGCGCGGTCGCAGGGCGTCCACCGTGACACCGCCGCCCTCGGCCGCCCGGTGGCGCAGCGGATCGGCGACCAGATTCGCCAGGTCCAGGGCCTCCGGCGGATTCCGCCAGCTGGTGAGCAGCGGCAGAATCGGCGCGGGAACGCCTGGTGCGCAGGGGAAGTCGGTGGCGAACCGCGGCAGGTTCGCGGCCGACGCACCGCGCCAGCCGTAGATCGACTGCATCGGGTCGCCGACAGCGGTCACGGCCAGCGGCCGGTACCGGGAGTTACCGCCGTCCCCCAGTAATGGCGACGGTCCGGCGGCGGCAACCGATGTCGTTGCACCGCCGCCGAACAGCGATGCCAGCAGAATGCGTTGGGAATGGCCGGTGTCCTGGTATTCGTCGAGGAGGACGAGGCGGAAGCGTTCGCGTTCGGCCCTGGCGACCTCGGGGTGTTCGGCGGCCAGGCGGGCGGACAGCGACATCTGCGCGCCGAAGTCGAGGGCGCCGCGGCGGCGGAGTTCTTCGGCTACGCGTTCCACCAGGGGCAGCAGGGAGACGCGTTCCTGTTGGACATCGAGCAGGTCCAGGAGCGCCTTCTTGGGTCCGCCGCGCTGTTTGGGACCGGCGGGCAGGGTGTGGATGAGGCGGTCCAATTCCCCGTGGGCATCGCGTAATCGGTTCGGCTGGACCAGGTGTTCGGCGAGTTGACCGGAGAGGGCGAGAACGGCCTCGGTGACCGAGACCGGGGTGCGGTCGGTATCGAGGTCGCCGTCCCAGGTGGAGACGACCCGGAAGGCCAACTGCCAGAGCTGGGTCTGGGTGAGCAGGGTGGCATTGGGTTCGACGGGAATGAGTAGGCCGTGTTCGGTGAGCAGGCGGCCCGCGTAGGAGTGGTAGGTGCTGATCTCCGGCTCGGAACCGGTGAGCAGGGCGCGCAGGTGCCCCGTCGGATCGATTTCGCGCACCAGGGGCGAGCCGGCGAGCCGCGCCAGGCGGGTACGAATACGGGAGGTCAACTGCTGGGCGGCTTTTCGGGTGAAGGTGAGACCCAGCACCTGTTCGGGTTCGACGAGGCCATTGGCGACCATCCAGACCACGCGGGCCGCCATGGTCTCGGTTTTACCCGCCCCCGCACCCGCGACGACCAGGGTGGGGCCGGGCGGGGCAGCGATAACGGCGGCCTGCTCGTCGGTGGGCGGGGGCAGGCCCAGCGCGTCGGCCAGTTGACGCGGGGTGATCGTCACTCGTCGGTCACCTGCCGCCCGGTGTCCTGAACCGGGCAGCTGCCCGCGACCTTGCAGTGGCGGCAGCCGTCATTGCGCATGGCGAGATAGCTGGGGCCGCGGGTGGCGGCGGCGGCATCGTGAATCACGCCGCGCCACTGGTCGATTCCGGCGGCATCCAGGGGTGGCTGCATACGCTGGGTCGCGCCCTCCTTGGCGCTGGGCTTGGCCACGTAGATGAGCCGCGCGCCACCGGGTTCGCCCTCGCCGAGCGCGCCCTCGGCGGCGGCGACCTGATAGGTGGCGAGCTGGGCGTGGTCCTCGGCGGCCTGTTTGGAGATGGGCGTCTTACCGGTTTTGACGTCGACGATGACGAAGCGGCCCAGGCTGTCTCGCTCCACCCGGTCGACGCGGCCCCTGATCCGGACGGGGTGCTCGCCCGCGGCGCGCGGGGGCAGCACCAGATCTACCGGGACCTCGACACCCAGGGCGGTGAGTTCGTCGCGGGTATTGCGCAACCAGTCCAGGAAGGTGTCGACCATGGTTTCGGTGCGGCGCAATTCCTGACGGGAATGCCAGTTCTCGCCCTCACGCGAACTGGGATCGACCTTTTTCCACGCCTTCGCCAGGGCGAGTTTCACCTGTGCCTCGCTGACCTGACCGGCGAGGGCCTGGACGAGGGTGTGCACCAGATTGCCCTTGAGGGCGTGCGGATTCTCGCCGTCGCCGCCGCCATGCCGCTCCAATGCCCAACGGAGCGGGCAGGTTTTGAGCTGGTCGACGGTGGACGGCGACAGCGCGACGGCACCGTCCTCGGTATCCCACAGCGGGTTGTCGGAGCTGAGTTCGGCGGTGCCGTACCACTCGTCCGGATGTGCGCCACGAACGCCGCCCGCGGCCAGTCGGGCAAGTTGGTGCGCCGCGCGGGTGCGGCGGTCCGGGTCGGTCTCGGGATCGCAGACGGCCCCGCGCAATTCGGCGATGAGAGCGTGCATGGCGAGGGCGCGGCCCGGGTCGACGGGCGTCGGCACCCGGCCCGGTTCCCCGTGGTCGGCTTCGGCGTCGAGTTCGGCGAGGAATCGCGACGGCGACAAATCCTGGTCGCCGGTGACGGATTCGACCGCGGTCACCAACAGTGAACGCCGCGCCCGCCCACAGGCGACCAGCAGTAGCCGCCGCTCCTCCGCGAGCAGCGGAGCCGCGCGGCTCATCCGCTCACCCGTACCCCCGACTCCGGCCAGCAGATCGACCATGTCCTCGATACCGAGCAGCGTGCCGCGCGGTCGCAGATTCGGCCAGATCCCCTCCTGCACCCCGGCCACCACCACGGTGTCCCACTCCCGGCCGGCGGAACCGTGCGCGCTGACAATGGACACCGCCGCACCCGGATCGGTGTGCGGCGCGTTGTCCTGCGGAATCTCCTGCTGCTCCAGGTATTCCACGAAGCCTTCGATGGTGGCGTGCGGCAGCCGATCCACATACGCACCCGCCGCCTCGAACAAACCCACCACCGCGTCCAGATCCCGGTCCGCCTGCATTCCGACCGCTCCCCCGCGCTCGGACTGCCCCACCCACCGCCGCTCCAGGGTCGACCCGGTCCACAGCGCCCAGAGCACGTCCTCCAGTCCTTCGCCCTTGCGCCGCGCGGCGCGCGCCCGCCCAACGGCTTTCAGCACGCGCCGCAGCGGGGCGGCCTCCACTTCGGTGAGCCGATCGAGAATCGCCCTGTCCCCCACGCCGATCAGCAGATCGCGCAGGATCTCCGCCGAGGAGCGATCGAGGTCGGCGTAGCGCTCGTGCTGAACAGCCTCGTCCGCGCGGTCGGCACCGTCGGCCCTCGTACGAACCGCGCTCGAATCAGCTGGATGCCCTGACGCCCGCACGCTACCGACGTTCGTGTTCCTCGACTGCCTCGGAGCATCGGCCGCCGGACCGGAATTCGGTGAAATCTCCTGGGCGGCCCGGTTATCCGACGAATCCATTGGCCGCACGCCATCGGTCGCACCGGCGGCGTCGGTCGATGCTGTAGCGCGCTGCTCCGCGCCGCGGTCGCCCCCAGTCGCGACCGGTCCGTATCTCGCAGACCCGTCGGTCGGGACGTGGGTGTCCGACTCCTCGCGCGGGGTCCTGGTGTCGACGGGTCCGGATGGCCGCGGGTCCGAGTTCTCGCCCACGGAGGCCGTTGCTTCCGCCACGGTGCTGGCATCCGAACCATGTTCGGGCACAACCGCATCGGAAGCGGGGTCGTCCTCGCGGTAGCCCCGGTCCGGGTAGCCGAGTTCCAGCACGGTGCGGCGGATGCCGCGGCGCAGGCGGCGCAGGCTGATCTGATCCGCGCCGCCGAGGGGTCCGGCGAGCAGATCCAGGGCGTCGTCGGCGGTGAACACCGACAGGCGGGGGCCGGGGATTCGGCTCGGGTCGCTGGCCATGACCGCGCGCAGGGCCAGGAGCGCCCAACTCGCGCCGCGTCGGCGGGCGAGGGGCGCGTCGGGCGGGGGTTGGCGGACCGGGACGCCCGCGGCCAGGAGTGCGCGGCGTAATGGGGCCAGGGACAGCGGGATCGAGCGGACGATTACCGCCATGCTGGACCACGGGACGCCGTGGGTGAGGTGGGCGCGGCGGAAGTGGTCGGCTACGAGGGCGGCTTCCTTCGCGGGAGTGGTGAGAACGCGGACCTGGACCTCGCCGTCGAAAACCGGGTCGGCGATGGCGTTTTCGGGCGGCCCGGCGTGCGCACCATCCATACCGGCGGGCGCATCGACCATTCCGCCTTCGGCGTCGGCTGCTCCGGCATGCGCGCCGTCCACCTCGGCACGCGGATCATCAGGGGCGCGCCGCACCTTCGCGGAGGTGCGGCGCAGGTCGGCGGGTGAGGTGCGATGGGGACTCAGGCCGGGCAGGCGGGCGGTGATTCGGGCGACCGCCGCGTGGATAGCTGGAGCGTTGCGGTGGTTGTGGCGCAGGATGATTCGGCGATCCGGTGGCGCGTCGGGGTCGGCGGCGAAGCGGGAGTCCGCGCCGCGGAAGGTGAAGACGGACTGGTCGGGGTCACCTGCGATGACCGTGGTGGCGGGTCCGGAGCCGAGGGCGCGAATGAGTTGGGCCGCCTGTGGATCCAGGTGTTGGGCGTCGTCGACGAGGAGGTGGTGGATGCGGGTGCGTTCGGCGGCGAGCAGGTCCGGGTCGAGGATCAGGGCGTCGATGGCCGCGCCGATCAGTTCGGCGGCGTCGAGGGCGGGGGCGCTGGCCTCGGGGGCCTCGATACCGACCGACCAGCGCAGCAGCATGGTTTGTTCGTAGCGTTCGGCGAATCGGCCCGCGGCCACCCATTCGGGGTGCTCGTATTTGCTACCGAGTTCCACCAGGTCCTCGGGGCCGAGGCCGCGTTCGGTGGCACGCAACATCAGGTCGCGCAATTGTTCAGCGAATCCGGTGGTGGGTAGCGCCGGATGCAGCCGTTCGGGCCAATCGGGCGCACCGTCGGAGAGTTCCCCGCGCAGCAGCTCGCGCAGCACCATGTCCTGCTCGGATCCGGTGAGCAGGCGCGGCGGCGGATTGCCGTGGGTGGCGGCGTGGGTGCGCAGAATCCCGAAGGCGTAGGAGTGCACGGTGCGCACCAGCGGGCCGCGGGTGGCCCCGGGGACGCCCCCGAGTTCCGGATCGCTCGCCGCGACCCGAGCGGTGAGTGCGTTGCGCACGGCGGTGGCGGCGCGCTTGGAGTAGGTGAGCACCATGACCGAGTCCGGATCGGCCCCGGCCGCGATCCGGGCGGCGGCCAGGTCGACAAGCAGAGCGGTCTTTCCGGTCCCCGGTCCGCCGAGGACCTGCCACGGCCGCCAACCGGGGTCCAGCCCTATTTCCTCGAACAGCTCCCCGACGGCGGCGTCCCACTCCCGGGGGCGGGGCGCAGCCTCGGCCCGGCGCACCAATCGCACCGAGCTATCCGATCGCATCACGCGGGCTATTTCAACAGACGCCCCCGACATATGTGTTTGCCCATCCTTCGCTAACTGCGTTGGGCCACGTTATCCGGCCTGCGTCTGTCGGACCCCCACGGCACAATGGGTCGGTGGCCGATCTTCATATTCATCGTTATGGCCCCTCGACAGGGCCGGTAGTGCTCGCGCTGCACGGACTCACCGGTCACGGTCAGCGGTGGCGGGTGCTCGCCGAAGAGTACTTACCCGATATTCGGGTGATCGCTCCGGATCTGCGGGGACATGGGCGGTCCACTGAATTGCCGCCGTGGGATTTCGAGACGGTCGTGGCTGATCTAGCGGAGTTGCTGGCGGCGGAGACCAGCAAACCGGTGGTGGTGGTCGGGCATTCGTTCGGCGGTGCGGCGGGGGTGCATCTGGCGAGGCAGCGGCCCGATCTGGTGCGGGCGCTGGTGCTGTTGGATCCGGCGATCGGGCTCGATCCGGAGTTGTTGCTGTCGATCGCGACCAGCACGCTCGAGCATCCGGATTACGAGAGCGTCGAGGCGGCGCGGTTCGACAAATTGGAAACCGCGTGGGCGGATGTGGAGCCGCGCGTTCTGGAGGCCGAACTCGCCGAGCATCTGGTGCCGACCGCCACCGGGCGTGTCCGCTGGCGGATCAGTCCGCCCGCGATCACGTCCTACTGGG
This sequence comes from Nocardia uniformis NBRC 13702, assembly GCF_001613345.1. Classification (GTDB taxonomy): domain Bacteria; phylum Actinomycetota; class Actinomycetes; order Mycobacteriales; family Mycobacteriaceae; genus Nocardia; species Nocardia uniformis. The sequence goes on from NZ_BDCE01000052.1 coordinate 123,754, forward strand.
GGCAACTGGCGCGCGAGTTCGTACTGCCGCCCGCTGATCTGCCGACCGCACTGGTCCAGGCCATGAAGGTGCGGCCGCCCTTCGTGACCGCGGCATTCCGCACCGCCATGACCGAGCGACTGGGCGATCGGTTGACGGCGCGCGAATTCGACTGCGACCACATGGTGCCGCAGGCCCGGCCCGCCGAGACAGCGGCCCTCATCCGGTCCATGCTCTGAAATATCACCCACATACCGACCAGGGACATCCGATATGGCGACGACCGAAGCCCAGATCGAACGGGTGCGGGAACTGGTGGCGGCCATTCCACCCGGTCGAGTGGCCACCTACGGCGATATCGCGGCCGCTGCGAACCTCTCCACACCTCGCACGGTCGGCTGGATCATGCGGACCGATTCCGCCGACCTGCCGTGGCATCGGGTGCTGCGGGCCGACGGCCGGCCCGCGCCGCATCTGGCCGGACGACAGCTGAGCCGCCTCGCCGCGGAGGGCTGCCCGATCGTCGACGATCGCGTGGATCTGTCCCGAGCACGATTCGATTTCGATTGTGGGCGAAACGAGTTGAACTCCGGCTGAATCATCAGGGAACCCTCAGGTTGGGTTCGGCCGAAGCCGGCCCGCCCGAGTAGGGCGGGCGGTTACCGTTATTCCATGTCCACCCGTCTGGCATGCGTGGTGTTCGATGCGACCGAGCCCAGGACCGTGGCCCGCTTCTGGGCCGAACTACTCGGTTGGGATATCACGGTGGATCGACCCACCGAGGTCGATGTCGCCGCGCCCGACCCGGACAGTCTCGACGTCGCATTGACCTTCCTACCCTCGCGCCACCGCAAGTCCACGAAGAACCGCATTCATCTGGATCTGGCCACCAGATCGCTGGATCACCAACGGGTGCAGGTGGATCGAGCGCTATCGCTGGGCGCGCGCCGCCTGGATATCGGCCAGGGTCCGGTGCCGTGGACGGTCCTCGCCGATCCGGAGGGCAATGAATTCTGCGTCCTGGAACCGCGCGAGCACTACGTCGACACCGGCGCGGTAGCCGCCATTGTGGTGGATACCTTGAATCCGTTGCGGCTGGCCGAGTTCTGGTCGATGGCCTCGGGGTGGCCGCTCACCCATGACACCGCGCGCTACGCGGGAATCCGATCGGCCACCGGATTGGGTCCGTGGCTGGAATTCCTACGCACCGACAGACAACCCGACCGCGGCCGCCTACATCTGGATCTCACGGCTTTCCCGACCGATGATCCGGCCGAGGAGGCCGCCCGGCTACGGGCCGCGGGCGCGGTCCCCGTCAGCTCCGCGCGGCCCGATGATCCGGTGGTCCTGGCAGATCCCGATACCAATGAATTCTGCCTGCTGCGACCGACTTCCGACTGATCGCGACCTGATCGCGGCCCTCAGGCCGCCTCCCCCTTTTTGAGGCGCCGCCGTTCGCGCTCGGACAGTCCGCCCCAGATACCGAAGCGCTCATCACGCTCCATGGCGAATTCCAGGCACTGCACTCGCACCTCACAGCTCCCGCAAATGCGCTTGGCATCGCGGGTGGAGCCGCCCTTCTCCGGATAGAACGCCTCCGGATCGGTCTGGGTGCACAGTCCACGCTCCCGCCAACCGGTATCGGTGGGTTCGGTGCCGTCCGCGATGGTTTCGAATGCCGCGTCGAACTTGGTGAACATCAATTTCATTGCTGTGCCTCCAAGCAATCAGGGTGATTTCGCTACCGGGTGGGACTAACGGCCCAGGCCGCAATCCGCGACCGCGCTGAGCCGGGCCTGCTCGCCGGTCAGGAAGATCCGGCGGGCGTGCACCGCGGCCGGTGACGACGACCAGGGCGCGAGAGCGGTGGTGAACATGAGTTCGCACCAGGACAGGGCGGGCACTTCGCCAGCGGCCAGCGTGGCCAAGAGCGACATCTCCGAGTCGCATTCGGCCCAGGCCGCCAGCAACCAGGCGGCATCGAGACGCCCGAGGAATTCCTCGGCATCCTCGGGCGGGCCATTCGGGGTATCGACGGCGAGATGAACACAGGCGGAAATAGCGTGCCGCATACGGGCATCGAGGCCGACGCCATTATGCAGCAGCAGTCCTTCCAATGCCTCGCGGAGTCCGGCACCATGGTCGATCCGGAAGTCGTTGCGGCGCTCAGCGGTGGTGACGTCGAACATGAAATTCCCTTCGTAACAAAATGCTTCAGGAGCTGATTTCGACCACGGCGCGGTCGTGCACGGCGCGATATTCGACCAGTGCCGCCAGAGTGCCCGGTCGCCAATCACGCTGGCCCGGAACCCGACACCAGTCGTGGGCCGGATTCTCCGATTCGGCGAGCAAACGCAATCTCAACCCCGCCATGGTCGCCATGCTGAACAGCACCGCCGCGTCTACTTCGCGGTCGGGGACGGTCAGGTGCACATCGGCCTGTCGCAGACCGGTTTCCGCACATGCTCGCCCCGCCAGCCATACCGCGCGGGTCGCGGCCGCCATACTGGCCGCCATTCTCGGACCGCGTGGATGGGCATGTTCGAAATCGGAATACGGCCCGTACCACAGGGCCGCCCCCTCGCCGTCACACACCGCGAAAGTCCCCGAACCCGGGTCCCCCGCGGCGGCCACCGCGATATGCGGTGCCAGCCTGATCATTCTCGACATCGGAAACTCGCTTTCGAACTCGGCCGCCCCGCAGGTCCGGTCGTGACCGTCCGGATCATCGAAATACATTTCCGTGAACCGCTTCTCATTTACGGCCACAAATGCATAGGCAAATTACAACCGTCGCGAGTCCGACTTGTCTACTCACAGCCCGCGTTTGAGCAAACCCCTAGCAGTACCCACACTGACCAGTGGTGGTACCGACGCGAGACGCCACCGGAGGGAGAACGGCACTCTTTCAGCTAACACTTCCCCCGCCGCTATTCAGACCTTACGGTCTCTTCATGCCCTATGTTCAATCCGGTACCGCCACAGTCCACTTCCGCACGTCGGCGCTACCGGGACCAACCCTCGTCCTGGCCCACGGCTTCCTGATGGACGAGTCCATGTTCGAACCCATGCGCAAACCTCTGGCCGACGCCGGGATAAATCTCGTAACCGTCGATGCGCGCGGCCACGGACGCACCCGGGCACCGCTGGGCGAACGCTTCAGCTATTGGGATCTCGCGGCCGACATGCTGGCCGTCCTGGATTCGATGAATATCGAGCGGGCCGTTATCGGCGGAATGAGTCAGGGCGGATTCGCCGCTATGCGGCTGGCCCTGGCCGCACCCCACCGGGTGCGGGGCCTGGCCCTGATGAGTACCGAGGCGGGCGACTGCTCACCGGCGGAACTGGCCTGGTATCGGGTGTTCTTCGAGCGCTGGCACAGCGACGAGCCGATCGCCCCGCTGATCGCGGAGCTGGCACCGCAGCTCATCGGCGGTCACGATCCGCGAGCCTGGCGGGAGTGGACCGTGCGCTGGAACGATTCCGATCGCAGCGCCCTACGGGCCGCCGCGCAATGCCTGATGGATCGCCGATCGCTGACGCACCGACTGGCCGAGATCACCGTGCCCGCACTGGTCCTGCGCGGCAGCCATGACGGAACCAGTACCGCGCAGAAGTCGGAGGCCATGGTCGCGGGACTGTCGGGCGCCGACGGGGTGGTCACCATTCCCGGTGCGGGACACGGTGCGACCTGGACGCATCCGGAATTGGTAGCGCCGCTGCTGATCCGTCTCGTCGAACGCGCCGTGCACGAGGAGCGGGTCGCGAAAACCCGCGGCATTGTTCGGACTATCGAAACCGCGCCGACCTGGACGGAATCGGCTGCCGCCAGCGCGGGCTCGCCTGTCGCGATTTCGCCCACGGCTGTCGCGATCTGACCGATACCGACAGTCCAGTGACAGGCCGTGACCGGGCGCTCACGGCCTGTCACTGGACTGTCGGGCCACATTATCGGCGGACCGGCAGGCCCGAATATCGGCGTAGACGTCAGGCTGGAATATCGGCCGCGTGCGCACTGTCGGCGCACCAGCTCGGCAAACCCAGGAAAATCTGAATCTGATCGGGATTGACGGCGCTGAAAACCTTGAACAGCTGCACGGCAATCGAGCGGCAGCGACCCGTGGCGACATCGCGCAGATGCATGTGCGGGCGTTCGCGCCCGTAGGCCGCGACGCCCTCATCCCATAGTTCGCGGAACATCTCGTAGCGACCGAGTTCATCGAGAAATTCCGACGACCAGGCGGTATCACCGGTGCTGCCAATGAGTCCGCGCAGCCAGCGCACGGTGGTGCGTACCTCCGACTCCCATTCCACCATCACGTCGGTCGACTTCTCATTGCCGAGGAACCAGCGCAGGATGTTCACATCCTCGACGAGTCCGGGAAAGGCGCGGGCATAGCTGTCGTTGCAGGCCAGCACGTTCCAGCGGGTATCGATATAGGCTGCCAAATGCGGCTCGTGGAGTTCGAGCGCGCGCTGCATTTCGCCGCTGATCTCCTGGCGCAGCCGGTCGACGGGCGGGAATTCCGATGCGCCGAGTCCGGCCAGATCGAGTAGGTGCCGCCGTTCCACCTGCGAGAGCGGTTCGATTCGGTCGAGATAGCGCACGAGGGCGTCCACGACTTCCCTGGTGGGGTGATCGCGATCGCCCTTCTCCAGGTGACTGATATAGCTGGCGCTGACGCCGGCATTGAACGCGAGCCGTTCCCGTGACACTCCGCGGTCATCGCGCAGGCGACGCAGCAGCAGGCCGAACGACGGTGGTCGCACGTTCTCCGAGTCACGTCTAGGCTTCGCGCTCGTCACCACGACATCCCCTTCCACAAACTCTCAGCAATCCACGCGATGCCCACACGGCCCCGGCAGCGTCCGGCGGTCGGACATCGGTGTACAACTTCGAAGAACTGCGGGGATTCGTGCACCCACCGTCCAGTTCTTTTCCCGGATAGTGCCACATTTTGTTGAACATAAGACCAAAACATGGTCGTTTCTTTACTGTGTCGCTATTGGTCAGCCACCTTGCAGACTAGTCGGCGAACTCCAGGCAATCCGAAAGACGCTTGCCCCCAACCGCGTCGCGTTCGAGCCCGCATCGGCGTGCCAGCTACGATCGGCACCCATGACCAGCTGTCTTCCGGATCGTATGTCGTGACAACCGTCGACGCGATTGTGCTCGCCGGCGGGCGCGCCAGCCGGATGGGTGGAGTGGACAAACCCGCCATTGTCGTAGGCGGACAATCGATGCTGGAAGCCGCGCTCGGCGCGGTCGAGGGCAGTGCCCGCACGGTGGTGGTGGGACCGCACCGACCGGAACTGCCACCGGAAATCCTGCAGGCACAAGAGGTTCCGGCAGGGGCGGGTCCGGTCGCGGCCATTGCCGCTGGCCTGGGCGTATTGGCCGGTTGCGACTTTCCCGCCGGGCTGATCGTGGTACTGGCCGCCGATATGCCGTTCCTCACCGCTCATGCGATCGATGAACTACTCAGGCATGCAAAGGAATCCGGCAGCGATGCGGTCTTCGCGGCCGATGAGTCGGGGCGGCCGCAATATCTCGTCGGGGTCTGGCGACGTAGGGCATTGGCGGCGGCGGTGAATCAGCTGCAGTCACTGGTGAATCAACCGATGAAGGCACTCGTCCCGGTGGACACGGTCATGGTGCCACTGCCGGGGGTCAGCGACTGCGATACACCGGATCAGGTACGGCAGGCGAGAGCCGCGGTCGAGCAAACCGCCGCAAACGTTCCGCTGACCCTGACAGAGGCGCGAAGTGTCCTGCGCCACACTGTATCCCGCCTCACACCGAAACGGGTGCATCTGCGCGCGGCTCGGGGTGGCGCACTCGCCGAACCACTGATCGCCGCCGATGCCCTGCCCCGCTTCGATGTCTCGGCCATGGACGGCTACGCGGTATCCGGCGACGGACCGTGGCAGGTGCGCCACGATATTGGATTCGCCGGTGGACAGCGACCGGTCGGTTTGTTATCTGGGGAGGCCGTGCGCATCGCCACCGGTGCGCATGTCCCGGATGGCACCAGCAGTGTGGTGCGCGATGAGTTCGTACGCGTCGGTGCCGACGGACTACTGGATCGGCTGCCGGACACGCCGATTCGCGACGATGTACGCCACCGCGGCGAGGACTGGGGCACCGGCAGCACGGTCGCGCCGACGGGGACACCGGTGAGCGCCGCGCTCATTTCCGCCGCAGCCAGCGCCGAGGTGACCGAGGCACTGGTACGCGGTCCGGTCCAGGCTCGAATTGTCATGACCGGCGACGAGATTCGCAGCGAAGGTCCACTGCGCGCCGGACAGACCCGGGACTCCATCGGACCGATTCTGCCGGAGCTGTTGTCCTGGTACGGAGTTCACACCCAGGATCGAGTACATCTGCGCGATACCGCGAATGCCTTCGACGAGGTGCTGGTCGCGGCGGCCGACTCCGATCTCCTGGTGATTGTCGGCGCGACCGGTGGTGGCGCGGCCGATCAGCTGCGCGCGGCGCTGGAGCGCACCGACGCGCTGATGTTGGTGCGCCGCCTGCGACTACGGCCCGGCGGCTCCACGGTTGTCGCGCAACTGCGTTCCGGCACGGTGGTTCTCGGTCTCCCGGGCAATCCGTTCGCCGCCGTCGGCACGCTCATGGCATTGACGCCCGCACTGGTAGCGGGCCGCACCGGCAGCACTCGCGAGCACACCCTGACCGCCCCATTGGTCAATGCCGCCCAGGTTGCCGGTCCGGTAACGCGTATCGTGCCCGCCCGAGCGCTACCCGACGGCAGCTGGACGGGCGACGCGCAGATCCGGACCGCACACCTGGCAGGGTTGTTGCACCGGGATGGACTGGTGGTGGTACCCGCCGAGGCCCGCGACGGCGACCTGGTGGAGGTCCTCCCGCTGATCGGGTGAAAGCCCTTACAGTGCTTCGATAATCATGGCGTTGGCCTGACCGCCGGATTCGCACATGGTTTGCAGGCCGTAGCGCCCGCCACGCTCCCGCAGGGCGTGCACCAGCGTGGCGGTGATACGAACACCGCTCGCCCCCAGGGGATGCCCGAGTGAGATGGCTCCGCCGTGCACATTGACCCTGTTCAAATCCGCACCGGTTTCGTGTGCCCACGCCAGGATCACACCCGCATAGGCCTCGTTCACCTCGATAATGTCGATATCGGCGAGTTCGAGTCCGGTCTGCTTCAATACTTTCGCGGTGGCGGGGACCACCGCGGTGAGCATGAGGAACGGGTCGTCACCGACCGCGATATGGCTGAGGATGCGGGCCAGCGGGGTGAGGCCGAGGCGACGGGCGTGCGCGCTGGTGGTGACCATGACCGCGGCGCTGCCGTCACCGAGCTGACTGGCATTACCCGCGGTGATATGCCAGCCGATCTCCGGAAAGCGCCGGGAGACAGCGTCGTTGCGGAAGGAGGATGGCAATTCGGCCAGCGCCCGCACGGTGCTGTCATAGCGAATACCCTCGTCGTGCTCCAGTTCCGCGATGGGTGGCGTGAATTCGGCTTCGAACAGGCCGTTCTTGGTGGCGTTCGCGGCGCGCTGATGGCTCTGCAGGGCATAGTCGTCGAGCTGGGTCCGACTCAATCCCCAACGGGCGGTGATAAGTTCGGCACTGACGCCCTGCCACGGCACGCCCTGCGGATAGCGTTGCATGAAGTCCACGCCGGTGAGGTTGTCGGCGTCGATGAGGCTGGTACCCATGGGTATACGACTCACCGACTCGACGCCGGAGGCGATCACCACATCGCAGTCCCCCGCGATGACCGCGTGTGCGGCGAAACGCAGGGCCTGCTGGCTGGCGCTGCACTGGCGGTCGATGGTGGTGGCGGGCACCGATTCCGGTAGCCCGGCAGCGAGTGCGGCGCGACGGGTCACATTGGTGGCCTGCTCACCCACCTGACTGACCACACCACCGATGACCTCGTCGATAACCGCCGGATCGATACCGGTGCGATCCACTACGGCTCGAATACTGTGCGCCATCAGATCCACCGGATGCACACCCGCCAGCGCGCCACCGGGTCTGCCGCGTCCGATCGGCGTCCGAACCGCCGCGACGATCACCGCATCCCGCATATGCCCAACGCTCACAATCAGGTGCCGACCGAGAGGTCCGTCGGCATACCGAGTACGCGGCGCATGGTCGCGAGCTTGGCCGAGGTCTCGGCGAATTCGATATCCACCCGGCTGCCGGCGACCACGCCGCCGCCGGCTCGAAGTGTCAAATGTCCGGCACGCGTGTCGAGTTCGAGACCACGCAGGGCCATGTAGAACTCACAGTCGCCGTCGCTGTCCAGCCAGCCGATCAGCCCGCCGTAGTAATTGCGGGCCGACTCGTAGTCATTGATCAGCCGCAACGATGCCGATTGCGGCACACCGCATACCGCCGGGGACGGGTGCAGCACGGCCACCAGGTCGGCTACCCGCGCATCCGAATCCAGGAGACGACCGCTGATCGGCGTACCCAGGTGCCAGACACCCGGTGCGGCAACCAGTTCGGGCTCGTCGGAGTAGATCAGCTCCGAGCACAGCGGCGCGAGAACCTTCACCATGAAGTCGACCAGGTGCCGATGCTCGCCGAGGTACTTCTCGGTGAACAATTCGGTCCGGGCTCGCGCCCGGTCCCCGGACTCGGACAGCTCCGGATCACTCGGGACCGTTCCGGCCAGCGGTGTCATCGAGATACGCTCACCGCGCTTCTTCAGGAAGAGTTCCGGGCTCGCGCCCATGGTGAATACGCCAGGGGTCTCCAGATGTTCGACGAAGTAGCTGTGCACGTGCGGGTAGAGCTCGGCAATACGGCCGTACATGCGCACCGGGTCGAACGGCTCCGTGTAGGTGAACCGCTCCGAACGTGCGACCACGATCTTGTCGAGACCGGACCCGGGGGTGCGCAGCAGCGGCAGCACATTGTCGATGAGCCGCAAGTACTCGGCGATGGCGATGTCATTGAAAGCGAGGTCGGGGCTGAAGGTTTCGGTCCATTCGGTCCCGGCCGGTGCCGCGGTCTCGGTATCGCGCCGCCCGAGGTAGAACGACGGTGTTCCGGTCCGTGGGTCGAAGGGCACCGACCCCACGACCAGATCGCCGAGTAGGCCCGCCCGCACCGTTTCCTCGGCTTCGCGCAGGTCGGTGAAGCAGGGTAGCGCGCCGTCCAGGCCGACGCCGCAGCTCGGACCCGATAGGCGGAAGCGCACCGAATTCGGCTCAGACATGGATTTGCCCTTCGGTCAGTCGATTACGGATGGCTCGTCGGTCGATCTTCGAATTCGGCAGCAGGGGCAGGTCATTGCCGATGACGATTCGCTTCGGAACCGCGGCGCGCCCCAGGCGGCCGCGAATCGTCTCGCGCAGCAGTTCGATATCCGGCGGCGATATCCCGTCACGGGCAAGGACATACGCCCCGACCAGTTCGCCCCATTCCTGATCCGGCAGCCCCAGGACGACGGCGGCATCCACCCAGTCCAGCTCGAGCAGCGCCGCTTCGACGGCCGTGGCGGATACCTTGACCCCACCGGTATTGATGAGATCGTCGATACGACCGGTGGGGATCAGGCGACCATCCGCCCAAACCCCTCGGTCCGCCGTGCGGTACCAGGACAGACCGTCATCGGTATAGAACCGGGCGGCTTCCGCCTCGTCCGCGCCCAGGTAGCCGCCCGCGACGATGTCACCACCGATGTGAATGACGCCGTCCACAATTCGTATCCGCACCCCGTCGAGCGGTACACCGTCGTAGACACAGCCGCCGCAGGTCTCGGTCATGCCGTAGGTGAGTACGACATCGGTGCTATCGCGCAGCCGCCGAGCGGTCTCCGGGTCCATGGGTGCGCCACCGACCAGAACGGCGTCGAAACCCGCCAGCGCGGTGCGGGATTCGGCATCGGCCAGGAGCCGTCGCACCTGGGTGGGAACCAGTGCGGTATAGCGCCTGCCCGGTCGCATCCGGTGCGCCGACGCGGCGAACTCACCGGTGTCGAAGTGGCTGCCGGCCAGCGCGGTCACCTGCCTACCGCCGAGGACCGCGCGCGAGACCACCTGGAATCCGGCGACGAATCCCATGGGCAGGCACAGCAACCAGTCGCCGTCGCCGCCCAGCCGGGCCGCCGAGGCACGAGCCGAGGCCAGTAGTGCGGTGCGCGACAGCATGGTCCGCTTGGGCACACCGCTGGAGCCGGACGTACACAGCACAACGGCGGTCGAGGCGGGCACGGTGGCTGGAAGATCCTGCGCCTGAGCGGCATCCGCTATCGGGGCAATGGCCGCACCTCCCGCGTAGACGCGGGAGATCTCGCGCTGTAGCAGGGCGACGGCCGCGCCGGGATCTGTCGGAAGGACCAGTGGCTGTAGGGGAATCGTGGACACAGCTGCCGCCTCAGGAGTATTCGAGATCGCTGGACGGGGCGGGAGCGGATGTCTCCCGAAGGGCATTCATGGCCGCGTGCAGCGCGGAGGCGGAATCCAGGGCCGCGTCGACGCCCTGGCGTGCGGCGGTATGCAGGTCGCGTAGTGCGGCCCGGGTGATTGGGACCTCCAGGACCACCGTTCGCCGCTCACCGCGCGCCGTTCGCAGCACCGCGCCCAGGGCTTCGACCTCGACCGTGCGGTGGGCCGCCGCGTATGCGGCGCACAGGTGCGCGATATCGACATTCTGCGGTGTCCCGTAGATACGTTCGAAGGTGTCGCCGTAGGGCTCGCGCTTGTACTTGGGGTCGCCCTGTTCCAGCAGTTCGAAGATGCCGCCGCCGCTGTCGTTGGCGACGACGATGAGCAGGTTGTCGGGGACCTGCTCCAGCCGCCCGAACTGCAAGCCGGACGCGTCGTAGGCGAAGGTCAGATCGCCCACCAGGGCAATCACCGTGCGGTCGGGCCGGGCCAGCGCGGCGCCGACGGCGGCACTGATATTTCCGTCGATCCCCGCGACGCCGCGGTTGGACAGCACCTCGACTCCGGCGGGCAGACTGCCGGTCAGCGAGACGTCCCGGATCGGATTGGACGCACCGAGCCACAGCACATCACCGGAACGCAGGGCGGCGAGGACGACGTCCGCGACGCCCAGACCGGTGTGACGATTGCGCTTGTCCCCCAGCACCTTCGCCCACTGGCGCCGCACGGTCGAATCGATCGCCCGCAGTTCCTCGTCCCAGCACGGCGACATCGCGCCGCGGTAAATGGGCTGGGCGGTCAGGACTTTCATCTGCGGTGCGGCATAGATCCAGTCCTCGCCATTGCCGACCAGTACGGTGGTCACCTCCGCGCGGGCGAGCAGGCCGCCGACATTGCGGTGCAGGGTGGGGCGGCCGTAGACCACGACCTGTTGCGGCAGTAGGTAATCGAGCACCCACGGGTGCAGGCGCGGGCGATTGCCGATATCGACGGTTGGCTCCGCCATACAGGGTATTTCGGCCGGCAGATCGGTCAGGTCGGCCCCGTCACCCGCAATGACGATGGTCGAACGCCGCAGGTCCAGCTCGTAGGATGGCACCGGTCGCAGCGGTTGCGCGGGCATTCGGATCCACGGCTCACCGTCGCGGCGACCCCTCGGGAACGGCGCAGCGGGGTCCTCCGGTGGATGGCCGGAGGAGAGCGGGACATCGATCTGCACCGGTCCCGGACGGCAGTGTCGGCGTCCCGAACCGATCCCGACGGCGCGGCACACCTGCGACCGCACCACGGCATTGGTATCGGGGCGCAGCATGTCGCCGGACCAGATGGGTTGCACATGCCGCACCTGCGAGGTCAGCAACGCCGTCTGTTCCACGGTCTGCGACGCCCCGGTGCCCAGGATTTCCGGCGGGCGATTGGCGGTGACCAGCACCAGCGGAATACCCGAGTAATTGGCCTCCGTGACGGCGGGCAGCAGATTCGATACCGCGGTCCCCGAGGTGGTCACCACGGCCGCGGGGCGGCTGGTCGACTTCGAAATTCCCAGTGCCACAAAGGCCGCGGAGCGTTCGTCCAAACGAACCTGGAGGCGGATCGCACCGGTCGCCGCGCGCCGCGCCAGTTCGAATCCGAGTGGGCCGTTGCGGGATCCCGGGCAGTAGACCACCCATTCGATCCCATTGCGGATGAGTTCATCGACGACTAGCGACGAGATGACCGAGGGCACCGATACCGGTGCCACGGAGCTCGCTTCCCACTGATAGTTCATTGGTCTCCATGCGCTGCCAGCACTTATCGGCAGAAGCGAATTCGAGACGTCGAGCTCCTAACGCCACCGCACGCCACCACCGGACGAGATGAAACTGGTCACACGACCGGCATCCCGACAGCAACAAGCTACCGAGGCGTGTCTTTGCTGTCAATCCAGCTGGCAGTGGTGAAAAATGGTGTGTTTCTGCACATTTCGCGATACCCAAAATCTATGGATAATGCATGCGCATCCAACCCAGAGTTATAGCTAATCTGCAGTTCAGGGCCCTGGCGCTCGTTCGCGAGCACGCCGAGCTCGCGGTGACGAACAACACGGCGAGGTGGTCGCGGTACGCGGCCACGAGTGTGGCCGCGCGGCGCAACCGAAATCCGACGACTACCGCATCGATCAGATCGACGGGGGGCTGCCGAAGGATTTGACCGGCACGCCGTATCGGATCGGACCGGGCCGGCATCAGGTCGGTCGGAGTCTGCCGTACAGCGTGTTCGATGGCGATGGGATGGTGTCGCGGTTCGCACTGGACGGTTCGTCGGTGCACTTCCGCAATCGCTATGTGCGGACTCCTCACTTCGAGCCGGGACGCGCTCGGACCGGATCCGCTATCGCGGGGTGGGCCTAATCGAACACGAAATCACCGCTCGCTCAGTGGAATTCCCGCAGTACGATTGGCGGCTGTCGACGCGCCGCCACCGCTACAGCTACCTGGCCGCGAAGAGCGACAACGCCTCGGTTCAACCGTTGTGCTCCCGGGCGACCTCGATCGCCTTCTCGATCCGGCGCGCCCGAGTCTCGGGCCGCTTGGCCTCGACAACCGCCGTGACACGTTCGCGGCGCTTCGAGTAGCTCAGCTTGTCGAAGTCGGCGCGTGCCCCCGCCGCGACAAGGGCGGCGGCCAGGTCTTCGGGGATATCGACGGTACGCTCGGCGGTATCGCGCTCGACCGTGACACTCACGCTGTCGCCGGGCCCCTTGCCTAGTTCGGCACGGATGGCCTTCAGGAGGCCGAGGCAGGGGCCGCCGCCCATATCGACTATCGAGCCGGTGTAGGGGATGCCGTCGAAGGTCGCTCGGACGGGGATACGACCGCCGCCGCCCAGGGCGCTATACACCTCCGAGGGAATGGGGATATACGAGCCGCCGCCATTGGCCGGGTGGATCTTTCCCTCGAATCGCTGCATGAAAACCACGATATTGCCTACAGTCGAGATCGCTGCGGATATTGCCCGCGACCGGATAGCAAACCAACCTGTTCGGATCCGATCACGGGGCTCGGGGAGGGCTCGAGGGTTTGCTGGATTGGCGGAAAATCGCGCGCCACCGGTCGCCAGCAGTGTGTTAACAAATATTAAGCGGCCGAGAACCAGTCGTTTCCAAAGCATCACCGACACCGCTCGGAAACGTCCGGGCCGGGCCGCGTTTCAGCTGGTCGTTCTGCGTTCGCGCAGGTGGGGGCGAATCGGTGGGAGCGGAGCCGCTATCGCACAGTGACCGGCACGTTGCCGCGATCTCACATCTCACAACGACCCTTCGCGCATTGTGAGAGAATCGTTTTGACGCCCCGCCCGACGTCTTTACAGTCGATGCAGCAGCCCGATTTAATCCACTCGAAGGGGCGTCATGGCTAATTCGCGGACCCCGCAGTCGTCCGCCGATGCACTGCTTCGGCTGGGTAAATACTTCAATCGCGGAGAGGTCTCCGAAGATCTTCGCACCCTGCACAAGGTGGGTGGCAGAAGCGGAGACGAGTTCTACCGGGATCGGTGGGCGCACGACAAGGTGGTGCGCTCCACGCACGGTGTGAACTGCACCGGATCGTGCTCCTGGAAGATCTACGTCTCCGACGGTGTGATCACCTGGGAATCGCAACAGACCGACTATCCGTCGGTGGGCGCGGACAAGCCGGAGTACGAACCGCGCGGGTGCCCGCGTGGCGCGTCGTTCTCCTGGTACACGTATTCGCCTGCGCGCGTGCGCTATCCGTATATTCGCGGCGTACTGCTGGAGATGTACCGGACGGCCAAGGAACAGCTCAAGGATCCCGTTCTGGCCTGGGAGTCCATTGTCGAGGATCCGGAGAAGGCCAAGCGCTACAAGCACGCGCGCGGTAAGGGCGGATTCGTCCGCGCCGAGTGGTGGGAGGCCGCCGAGATCGCGGCCGCCGCCCATGTGTACACGATCAAGCAGTACGGGCCGGACCGGGTGGCGGGGTTCTCCCCGATTCCGGCCATGTCCATGGTCAGCCATGCCACGGGTGCGCGGTTCATCTCCCTGATCGGCGGCTCCATGCTGTCGTTCTACGACTGGTACGCGGACCTGCCGGTGGCCTCACCGCAGGTATTCGGCGACCAGACCGATGTGCCGGAATCAGCGGACTGGTTCGATGCCGGATACCTGATCATGTGGGGCTCGAATGTCCCGGTGACCCGAACCCCGGACGCGCACTACATGACCGAGGCGCGCTATCGGGGCCAGAAGGTGGTCGTGGTCTCCCCCGACTACGCCGACAACACCAAATTCGCCGACGAATGGGTGCCCGCCCGCCCCGGAACCGATGCGGCACTGGCCATGTCCATGGGACATGTGGTGCTCAAGGAATTCTTCGTCGACAAGTCCACGCCGTACTTCGACAACTACGTCAAGCGCTTCACCGATCTGCCATACCTGGTCGCGCTCGACGATAAAGACGGCGTCTGTGTGCCCGGCAAATTCCTCACCGCCGCCGACCTCGGGCATACCGGGGAGGGTGTCGAGTTCCAGACGGTGCTGTTGGACGGAGACGGTAATCCTTTCGTGCCCAACGGATCTCTGGGGCACCGCTTCGGCGAAGAGGGTAAGGGCCGCTGGAATCTGGACCTCGGGGATGTCGATCCCCTGCTGACCCTGCACGGCCGCGCCGACGACGCCGCCGCCGTGCAGCTTCCCCGTTTCGACGACGGGACCGCCGGGGTGATCACCCGCGGCGTGCCCACCGCGGTTATCGCGGGCAAACGGGTTACCACCGTCTTCGATCTGCTGATGGCCCAGTACGGGATCGCCCGCTCGGGCCTACCCGGCAGCTGGCCGACCGGCTACGACGATCCCAGCGAGCCGTACACGCCCGCCTGGCAGGAACAGATCACCGGCGTTCCCGCCAAGCAGGCCGAACGCATCGCCCGCGAATTCGCCCAGAACGCGCAGGATTCCCACGGTCGCTCCATGATCCTCATGGGAGCGGGCACCAATCACTGGTTCCACTCCGATCAGATCTATCGCGCGTTCTTCACCCTCACCCTGCTCACCGGCTGCCAGGGCGTGAACGGCGGCGGTTGGGCGCACTATGTCGGCCAGGAGAAATGCCGCCCGGTCACCGGCTGGTCCACCCTGGCCTTCGGACTCGACTGGCAGCGGCCGCCCCGCCAGATGCAGGGCACCGTGTTCTGGTACCTGACCAATAACCAGTGGCGCTACGACCCGTTCACCGCGGAGGCGTTCACCTCGCCGCTGAGCAGTGGGAAATTCGCGGGACGCACGGCCGCCGACAATATCGCGCTCGCTTCACGTTTGGGCTGGATGCCGTCCTACCCGACGCTCAACCGCAACCCCCTGGACCTGGTCGACGAGGCCGAGGCGGCGGGTAAGACACCGGCGGACTATGTGGTCGACGGCCTGAAATCCGGTGATCTGCGCTTCGCCTGCGAGGATCCGGACGCCCCGGAGAACTTCCCGCGCGTCCTCACCGTCTGGCGGGCCAATTTGCTCGGTTCCTCCGGTAAGGGCAACGAGTACTTCCACAAGCATCTGCTGGGCGCGGACTCCAATTTGCAGACCACCGACGACACCGGCGTTCGTCCGCAGGAACTCGTCTGGCGCGACCAGGCCGCCACCGGCAAGTTGGATCTGCTGCTGTCGCTGGACTTCCGGATGACCAGCACCACACTGTTCTCCGATATCGTGCTGCCCGCCGCCACCTGGTACGAGAAGCACGATCTGTCCTCCACCGATATGCACCCCTTCGTGCACGCCTTCTCCCCCGCCATCTCCCCGCCCTGGGAGACCAAGACCGACTTCGATGCCTTCCACCGGATCGCGCGCGGATTCTCCTGGTTGGCGGAGAAGCATCTCGGCAAGCGCAAAGATCTCGTCGCCATGCCGCTCCAGCACGACACCGCCGACGCCATGGCGCAGGCCGGTGGCCGGGTGCTGGACTGGAAGGCCGGGGAATGCGAACCCATTCCCGGGCAAACCATGCCGAAACTCGTGGTGGTCGAACGTGATTACCCCGCCGTCGCGGAGAAGATGGCGGCGCTGGGGCCGCTCGTCGAAACGCTCGGACTCACCACCAAGGGTGTCACCACCCTGCCGGATGAAGAGGTCGAATACCTCAAGGGTATGAACGGCACCGTGGTTTCCGGTGTCGCACAGGGTCGCCCGTCATTGGCCAAGGACACCCACGCCGCCGAGGCCATTCTGGCGCTGTCCGGTACCACCAATGGCCGACTCGCGGTGGAGGGGTTCCACGCGCTCGAGAAGCGCACCGGCACCCAACTGGCCGATCTGGCCGCCGAGCACGAGGGCAAGCGAATCACCTTCGCCGACACTCAGGCTCGGCCCGTACCGGTCATCACCTCGCCGGAGTGGTCGGGCAGTGAGACCGGTGGCCGCCGGTACTCGCCGTTCACCATCAATACCGAGCGGCTCAAGCCGTGGCACACGCTCACCGGGCGGCAGCACTTCTACCTCGATCACGACTGGATGATCGAATTCGGAGAGCAGTTGCCGATCTTCCGGCCCCCGCTGGATATGACCGCACTCTTCCGGGAGCCGGGGGTGGGCAATGTAAATGAGAACGGCGTGACGGTGCGCTATCTGACGCCGCACTCCAAGTGGTCGATCCACTCCGCCTACCAGGACAACCTGCATATGCTGACGCTCTCGCGTGGCGGCCAGTCGATCTGGATGTCGGATAAGGACGCCGCGAAGATCGGTGTCGAGGACAACGACTGGATCGAGGCCATCAACCGCAATGGCATTGTGGTGGCCCGCGCCATCGTCTCGCACCGCATGCCCGAGGGCACCGTGTTCATGTACCACGCGCAGGACCGCGCCGTGGATGTCCCGCGTATCGAAGGCACACCGGATATCAAGGCGGGCAAGGGAAAACGCGGCGGTATTCATAATGCGCTGACCCGCATCATGATCAAGCCAACGCATCTCATCGGTGGCTACGCGCAGCAGTCGTTCGCGCTGAACTATCACGGGCCCACCGGAAATCAGCGCGACGAGGTCACCACGATCCGAAAGCGCAACCAGAAAGTCGAGTACTGACATGCGCGTTATGGCCCAACTCGCCATGGTCATGAACCTGGACAAATGTATCGGCTGTCATACCTGCAGCGTCACCTGCAAGCAGGCGTGGACCAATCGCGCGGGCACCGAGTATGTCTGGTTCAACAATGTGGAAACCCGCCCGGGACAGGGATATCCACGGCAGTACCAGGATCAGGAGAAGTGGAAGGGCGGGTGGATCCTCGACCGCAAGGGCCGCCTGAGCCTGAAGTCCGGGTCGCGCATGAAGCGGCTGCTCAATATCTTCGCCAATCCGGATCTGCCCACGGTGAGCGACTACTACGACCCGTGGAGCTACGACTACGACAATCTGCTGTCGTCACCACAGATCGATACCGTGCCGGTGGCACGGCCCAAATCGCTGATCACCGGCCAGGACACCAAGGTCACCTGGGGTGCGAACTGGGATGACGATCTGGGCTCCGGGCCGGAGCAGGTCGGCAAGGATCCCATGCTGGCCAAGCTCTCCGACAAGGTGAAGCTGGAATTCGAAGAAACCTTCATGTTCTACCTGCCGCGCATCTGCGAGCACTGCTTGAATCCATCGTGCGCGGCCGCCTGCCCATCCGGTGCGATCTACAAGCGCTCCGAAGACGGCATCGTGCTGGTGGATCAGGACAAGTGCCGCGGTTGGCGGCAATGCGTCTCGGCGTGCCCGTACAAGAAGATCTACTTCAACCACAAGACGGGTAAGGCGGAGAAATGCACCTTCTGCTACCCGCGCATCGAGGTCGGCATGCCGACGGTGTGTTCGGAAACCTGTGTGGGACGGCTGCGGTACATCGGCGTCATGCTCTACGACGCGGACGCGGTGCAGGAGGCCGCCTCGGTCACCGATGACAAGGATCTGTATCCGTCGCAGCTGGGCGTATTCCTCAATCCGCACGATCCACGGGTGATCGCGGAGGCCGAGCAGGCCGGAATTTCCACCGAATGGATTCAGGCGGCGCAGGATTCGCCGGTCTACAAGCTCATCGTCGATTACCAGATCGCCTTGCCGCTGCATCCGGAGTACCGCACCATGCCGATGGTCTGGTACGTGCCGCCGCTGTCGCCGGTGGTGGATGTGCTGTCGGAGACCGGGCATGACGGGGAGGATCACTCGAACCTCTTCGGAGCCATTGACGCGCTGCGGATTCCGGTCGAATACCTGGCGGAATTGTTCACCGCCGGTGAGATCGGACCGGTGCGGGCGGCGCTGCAACGACTGGCCGGGATGCGGTCGTTCATGCGCTCGGTCAATCTCGGGCAGGAACCGGATATGTCGATTCCGGAGTCGGTGCGCTTGGAGCCCGAGGAGATCGAGGCCATGTACCGGCTGCTGGCCATTGCCAAGTACGAGCACCGGTACGTCATTCCCAGCGGCGCGACGTCCCGTGCGCACGAACTGGATTCACTGGCCACCGGGTGCAGCCTCGATACCGACGGCGGGCCGGGGATGACGGCCTTCGACTATATGGCCGACAAGTTCCACCTCACCGATACCAATGGCGCGGCGCCGGAGGAGAAGTCGAACCGGGTCAATCTGTTGAATTGGGACGGTAAGAGTTCCAGTGGTTTGCTGCCCAGTAGGAACGGGGCGGGGACCGCCGCGAACGGCAGCAATGGCAGCAGCGACAGCAATGGCAGCAATGGCAGCAATGGCGCGGCCACCAATGGCCACGGCGAATCCGATATCACGCCCGAGCCGACCGGAGCGCACCGATGAGCCTGCTCAACCTGCGGCGACGCCCCCGGCCCGCCGTCGAGATGTCCGAGCGGGAACGGCGCTTGATCTGGCGGATCGCCGCGCTGCTGCTCGACTATCCCAGTGCGCAGATGCTCGCCATGGTGGATGAACTATCCGGTGCGGTCGGCGAATTGCCGCGCGATATCAAGCCGCATCTGAACGGCTTCCTCACCCACCTGCGCGGTACCGACCCCATCGCCCTGGCTCAGCAGTATGTCGAAACCTTCGATATGCGCCGCCGCGCCAGCCTGCACCTGAGCTATTACGCCTACGGCGACACCCGTAAACGTGGCATGGCGCTGCTGCGCTTCAAGCACGCCTACCGTCACGGGGGCGTCGAACTGGGCGATGAGGAACTCCCCGACCACCTCCCGGTACTCCTGGAATTCGCCGCCACGGTGGATCCCATCGGCGGTGAACGGCTGCTCGGCGAACATGTGCCCGTCCTGGAATTGCTGCGACTGTCCCTGTCCGACAGCGCTTCCCCGTACGCCGGTATCCTCGCCGCCGTTACCGCGACCCTCCCGCCGCTCACCACCGCGGACCGTCGCCGCATCGCGGAACTGGCCGCCCAGGGTCCTCCCGAGGAGGAAGTGGGCCTCGAGCCCTTCTCCATGGACCCGACCATGTTCGCCGCCTCGGAAGGCCGCCGATGACCACCACCCTCTGGATGACCCTGCCCTACGTGGCCTTCACCTCCTTCCTGCTGGGCCACCTCTGGCGGTGGCGCAATGACCAATTCGGTTGGACCACACGGTCATCGCAAATCTACGAATCGCGCCTGCTGCGCCTGGGCAGCCCGCTGTTCCATTTCGGCATGCTCGGCGTCATCGGCGGTCACATTGTCGGCGTTCTGATCCCGGCCTCCTGGACCGCGGCGATCGGCATCTCCGAGCACATGTACCACCTGGCCGCGGTCTCCGCCGGAACCATTGCGGGCATTGCGGTTATCGCCGGAATCGCCATTCTGCTCTACCGTCGCTTCACGGTCGCCGCCGTCCGCAGGGCGACCACCAATAACGACAAGCTGATGTACGCGCTGCTGGCCGGAGCCTTGATCACCGGCATGCTCAATACCGTCGGCAGTAATCTGCTGTGGGGCACCTACAACTACCGCGAGACCGTATCGCCGTGGTTCCGCAGTCTTTTCACCTTCCGGCCGGAGCCCGAGCTGATGGTCGGCACCCCGTGGACCTTCCAGGCCCACGGGCTGATCGTCCTGCTGCTCATCGGCATCTGGCCCTACACCCGTCTGGTCCACATGTTCAGCGCGCCCATCGGCTATTTCGTCCGTCCCTATGTCGTCTACCGCAGCAAAGAGGTCAACGCCCCCGATAAGAGCCGCTACGCCCGCGCCTGGGAGGCCCCGGTGGTACCGCCGCGGTAGGACATCAGCCTGCCTCGCGCATCGGTTCGAACCGGACAGCGAGCCGCAGTTGCAGGGCGATGGCCAAGCGCTCGAGCATCGGGATCGTCGGCATGGTTCCCCCTGCTTCGAACCTGGCCACCGCAGGCTGCTTCAGCCCGGCCCGCTCTCCCAACTCGGCCTGCGTCAGACCGAGTTCCTCACGGCGCTGCCGCACCGCCGCACCGAGTTCGACCCGGATGCGGGCCGCATCGTATGCGGCCTCCGCGCCCGGGCGGCTCATGATTTCGGCGCGCTTGTCGGCCCAACTCCTGCGTTCACCCATGGATCTCACTCCTCTTCCACGGTATGAGCCTCGACGATGCAGCGCTCCATGGCCCGCACCGCCCGCTCGATTTCAGCTGTCTCCCGCATTCGCTGCTTACGAAATACTGTCAGCAGGATGATGCGCCGCCCCGACGCGATCCAGTAGGTAATCCGCACCGCGTCGCGCACGAGATGGAAGCGGAGTTCGCGTAGCTTGCCGTTCAGTTGCCTCGTGTACGGCTCACCGAGTAGCACTCCACGCTCTGCCAAAACCCGCAGATTTCGTGCGGCTCCAGACCTCGGCGGCAGCGCTTCCCGCCAAGCCGAGGTGGGTGAGTTCAGCGAAGACCCGAGCGTCGTCGATGTCGACCCGGGCCAATCCGGCTGCGAGAGCTTTGAGGATCGCATCGATCTGCGGAGCCCTGGCGTGCGCGATTGCAGAGAGGGTTGCCAAGGGAATATTGGCCGTCGCAGCGTCCGGATCCATCACGATTGGCACATTGTGTGGGCCTACAACCAGCGGATGCACCTCCACACTGGGCCACAGCGGGAGACCGACGGCGGCGGTGTTCATCGCCCACATGGCCGTGACTCGATCACGGCAGATGACGAGAAGCACTGGAGGCAAGCGGTATTCGAAGGAAAGCTGCGCCAGGTCGCGGGCCCAAGCGGCGGGGCGGTCGGAGTCGTCCCAGGCCAAGGACTCCACCAGAAGTAGGAAGCCGCCGTCTTTGGTGGTGATTCGAAAGAGTGCGTCTACTCTACGATCCCGCGCGCGGGGGTCATCGGTGCCGATTCGCAGCAGGACCACCTCGGTGGGATCGGCCAGGGGTAGCCGCAGTGCGTTGAAGGCCCGGGCGAAGACGCCGGGATCGTGCCGAAAGATCCGGTGCATTGCCTCGCCCGGGGAAACGACCATGGCGACGAGAGTACCTCGAGATTCGAACTTGTGTTCGAATCCGCGTCGGAGGTTCGCGGTCGGTCAGCCGGAGGGCGCCTCGGCGAGGGTCTGCAGATGTTCCCGGGTGGCGCGTTCGGCGAGGAGCGGGAGAAAGGTTTCCACCTTGGCGCGGGTGGCTACGCGGCTGTAGGCGGTGCGCAGGAGGTTGTCTACGGTTTCCTCGCCGACTCGGTCACCGAATTCGCGCAGGAGGCGGGTGGCGGCGGACCGCAGGGCCAATTCCTGATCGAGGGGTGGTTCGACGCGGACGTGGGCGAATTGTTCGACTGGACTGTGGGTCATCACGAACTCCGACGAGCTGGTCGCTTCGGATCGCACGGGGCCGGTTTGCCGGACCGGTGCGGTCCATGCCACTGGTAGTGATTGCCACGAATGACTGTCGGGAAAACGAACTTTCGGTGAACGGCGGGTGGGAGATCACCAACGGGCGGCGCGGGCGAGGCGGTGGGCCTCCTCATTGAGGGGGTGGCCGCCGTGACCCTGGATCCAGGTGGCGCGGAAGGGGACGGTGCGGCGCAGAGCCCGCGCGACGTGATCGAAGACCTTGTCCGATACCGGGAAGGGCAGCGCCTCGGGGGTGCGGCGGCGCAGCGCGGTATTGATGGCGACGACGGCCTGTTCGCAATCGGAGAGGATGCGCAGTTCACGGTCGGACAGTTGTGGGGCGGTGGCGGTTTCGCAGATGGCGATGAGTTCGGATTCGACCGAGCTCCTTCCCTCGACACAGGTGGCGCTGTGGGTGCGACCGTCCTCGGCCGCCCAGCCGTAACCGCCGACCTCGCCGTAGCCGGAGGCATCGGTGGCGACCGTGAGCGGTGCGGGTGCGACGCCCGCGGCGGGTGGTGGCTGTGCGGTCGAAACCATTTCGGAGTGCGGTCGCGGCGGGGTCGCGGAGCGGACGGCCAATCGCAGGCTGTCCGCCAGCACTCCCCCGCTATTGCCCAACCAGGTGAATCCATCCCGGTCCCAGATCCCGCGGTGCTCCCACACCGCCGACCGCACCCGACTCCACAGCAGCGGATGTACCCGCGCTACCTCCTCGGCGGCCGTCGAACAGCACCATTCGCGCACTGATTCGGTGGCGGCGTCGACCAATTCGACAATGGTGTCTTTCATTCCGAGATAGCGACGCGTCGCCTGTCTGCGCTGCACCCGCAGCTCGGCCAGTTCGCCGTAGAGTTCCACAATGCGGGTGAGCGACGCTTCGAACGCGTCGTCGACGAGTTCCCTGGCCGCTGCCACGGTCCGATCCAGCTCGGCGCGCAATTGCTGTTCGAGTTCCTTGAACGCCCCCTGCCAGCGTTCGGCGACCGGCGGGCTCTCCGCACCGGGCACCGCCTGCCCGGCCAGTGCCCGGCGCACCTGCGCCACGAAGGCCTCGTCATCCAGCGAAAGCAGATGTGCCGCTTCCGGTGTCATCACATCCTGAATCCAGCCGCGCTCCACTCCCCAGCGCCACCAGTCGTGGGACGGCAGCCGGGTGCGCGCCGGATCCAGATCGCACGCGGTCATGGCCGCACCGAACGCCGCCTCGTACTCCTGTGGCAGCAGCAGCGACAGCAACCAGACGCAGACCTGTTCGAATCCCTTCGGCCCCGCACGGCGCGGCTGCTGCCGGTCCTCCCGCAATCGCACCGCCGCGGCGATGCGCAACGCTTGCGCGGTGTGTTCGAGTTCGGCGAGTTCCGCACGCTCCCTGCGATTCCCACCCCGCAGCTTGGTCAGGCACAGGTCCCGCATGAGCAGCGTTTCCCAGTAGTACAGCGCATTGACGCGATGGTCCCGCAGCTCCGGTGCGTGCAGCGCGGCGAGCAGTTCCGGCTCCGCGGTACCCTCGATCTCCGCCCAGCACGCATCCAGCAACGCATCGAAATCGTCTCGGAGCGAGGCGATTACGGCGGCGGAGTGCTGGACCACATCCATGAAGGTATCCGGGACCTACGACAAATCGGGCCGATCGGCCGCCGCCGACCGAAACGCGCTCAGCCCCCGGCGAGTCTCGCGAGGTTCGGGAAGTTGCTGATCTCCCAACCGCCGTCGACCACCAGTTCGGTGCCGGTGATGTAGGAGGCGTCGGCACTGGCCAGGAACAGGCAGGGTGCGGCGACCTGCTCCGCACTGGCGGCCGCACCGAGTGGAATCCGGTCCAGGAACATCTGTTTGGCCGGTTCGTAGCCCATGATGGCGGCTACCAGCGGAGTATCGACCAGGCCCGGCAGCACCGTATTGACCCGAATGCGATGCGGGGCGAGTTCCAGGGCCGCGTTCTTGGAGAACATGACCACGCCCGCCTTACCGGTGGAGTACGCGCTACCACCGGGCATGGGAATGCGGCCATCCAGCGACGAGATATTGACGATACTGCCGCCTCGGCCGCCGTCGCGCATGAGCCGCGCCTCGTGCTTGGTGCACAGGAAGACGCTCTTCTGCACGAGATCGACGGTGAAGTCCCAATCCGCCTCCGCCATATCGGTGACCGCGCCGATCCGCGAACCGCCCGCCACATTGAAGGCGATATCGAGACCGCCGAAACGCTCTGCCGCCACACCGATCCCGGCCGCGACCTCGGCTTCGACGGTGACATCGGCGGTTACGGGTAGGAAGGCGTCGCCGAGGTCGGCGGCCTGTTCGCGCACACCGGACTCGTCGATATCCAGTCCGACCACCTGCGCGCCCTCGGCGATGAGCGCGGCGGCAATGGCAGCGCCGATTCCGGAAGCCGCGCCGGTCACCACGGCGGTACGTCCGTCGAATCTGTGTGGGTGCATGGTCACGTCTCCCATTTCTCAGCGCCGCCCGGCACGGAGGAACTGGCCGGTGCGCTCGGTTCCGAGCACCGCCGCCCGCTCCCCCGACCCGAAGACGTACTTCCCGTTGATCAATACAGCGGTGACCGTCTCGTCATTGCGGTTCACCATGCGCGAGAGCCCGTCGTACTCCGGAATCGGATTCTCGGCGTACTCCTCCAGACCGGCATCGAGCCGTTCCGGATCGAGGACGAGCACATCGGCTCGGTCGCCCACCCGCAGGTGTCCGGCGTCCAGGTCGTACCAGTCGGCCAGTTCACCGGTCAGCCGGTGCACGGCGTGTTCGACACTCATGAACGGTGTCCCCGCCTGCTGGGCGTCGCGTACCCGCCGCAACAATCGCAGCCCGAAGTTGTAGAAGGCCATATTCCGCAGATGCGCGCCCGCATCCGAGAAACCGAGCTGCACACCGGGATCGGCGGCCAGCCGGTTCAGGACCTCGGGTCGGTGATTGGAGATGGTGGTGTGCCAGCGCACCTTGGAGCCGTACTCCACCAGCAGATCCAGGAAGGCG
This sequence comes from Nocardia uniformis NBRC 13702, assembly GCF_001613345.1. Classification (GTDB taxonomy): domain Bacteria; phylum Actinomycetota; class Actinomycetes; order Mycobacteriales; family Mycobacteriaceae; genus Nocardia; species Nocardia uniformis. The sequence continues at coordinate 148,904 of NZ_BDCE01000052.1, forward strand.
TCCACCGGATGCAGGCCACCGCGCTCGACCCCGACCTGGCCGAAGGTCTTGCCGATCAGATCGGCATCCGGGCATTCGGTGATCTCGGCATCGAAGAAGTCCCGATGCCAGACGCGTGGCCCCCACTTCGTCTCGTAATCCTTGCGGAAACGGCGGCGGTACTCCTCGTCCTGGAAGAGTTCATGGCGTTTGTCCAACTGATTCGACAGGTGGAGAGCCGCGGCCCCGGAACCGAATTCCTCGAATACCGGCAGGTCGATTCCGTCGGAGTACACCTCGAACGGCACCGGCAGATGCTGCCATCGGAAGTTCCCGCCGAGGCCGTTGAGGACCTTGGCGATCCACGGGAAGATATGCACCACACCGGGAATGGCCTTGATATCGGCGGCCGAGAGCAGGCTCACCTTGAGCTTCGGCCGGAAGATGCCGAGACTGCTCGCCGCCATGGCGATCAGGCTCTGCGGGCGCGCCACATCGGGTCCACCCTGCAGTGCCCGCTTGCGCCGACGCAGCACGGCATTGAGCCGCCGCCGTTCCCGCGTGGTCGCGTAGGTGGACGGCAGTGTGCGCGAACGGCATACGTCACCGTCGAGTTTGTCGAACAGCAGCTGCTGCGAGGACATGCCGACGAATCCGGCGTCGAGGGCCTCGGTGAGCCGATGCTCCATCGCCCGCATCTCCACCTCGGTGGGCCGCTCATCGGGGCGGGTGGCGCGTTCGAGCCCCAGTAGCGCGACCCGGATATCGGAATGCCCGATAAAGGCCGCGAGATTCGCTCCCAGCGGCAGTGATTCCAGCGCCGTCACATAGCTGTGCGCACTGTTCCAGGTTTTCAATCCGTCGACGGCTTCGACCACATGTTTGCGCGGAATGGCTTCCACGCGGCCGAAGAGATCTCCGGCCTCGGATCCATTGACGTGCACCGTGGACAGTGAGCAGGAGCCGAGCAGAATCGTGGTCACGCCGTGGCGCACCGACTCCGACAGCGACGGATCGAGGAGTACCTCGACGTCGTAGTGCGTGTGGATATCGATCATGCCGGGCATGACCCACTTCCCGGCCGCGTCGATCACACGGCCGCAGCCGGTTTCGTTCAGTTCCTTGGCACTGACGGCCATGACCCGACCGTCGCGAATACCGAGATTGCGGATGGCCGAGGGCGCGCCGGTGCCGTCGAACCAGCGCCCGCCCTTGATAATGGTGTCGAACATGGTCTGCCTCAGCTCATTGTCACTTCTCGGCGCAGCACCTTGCCGGTGACATTGCGCGGCAGCGGATCTGCGGTAATCCGCCATTGCACCGGGACCTTGAAGTAGGCCAGCTGCCCCGCCACGAACTCGCGCAACTCGTCCACGGTGAGGGCTCGCGGGTCCTCGACCACCACGACGGCGGCCACCTGCTCGCCCAGATCGTCGTGTGGGAGACCGATCACCACCGATTCCAGCACGGCCGGATGTTCGTCGATCACATTCTCGATTTCGGTCGGATAGACGTTCTCACCACCGCGCAGAATGAGATCCGAACGCCGCCCGGCCATTTGCAGCCGACCCTCGTGCATGAAGCCGAAATCACCGGTCCGCAGCCAGCGGTTCTCATCGATCGCCGCAGCGGTGGCGGACTCGTCATTCCAATAGCCGAGCATGACGTAGGGGCTGCGCACACAGATCTCACCCGGCTCACCGTCGGGCAGGACGGTGCCGTCGGGATCCCGGATCTCCACCGAGACGCCGACAATCGGGCGGCCCACGGTCTCCGGATGCGCGGCCAACTCGATGGGGTTGGCCACCGTGGCGGCGGTTCCGCTCTCGGTGCAGCCGTAGCTGGTGGTGAGCGCCACCTGTGCGACCGGGAGCCGCTCCCGCAGGCGTGCCTGCAGGGCTGGTGAGGACGGAGCCGTATTCAGCGAGAAGGCCGACAGCGTCGACAGGTCGTACCGCGAAAGATCGTGGTGCAGCATGCGACTGGCCATGGTCGGCACCGCCGCCCAGTGCGTGACCCTCTGGGATTCGATCAGCTGGCACAGCCGATCCACCTCGTAGGCGCCCTGGTAGATGACCACCGCATCGCCGGTGACAACACGCGGAATCACCAGATTGTGCAGGCAGGCGATATGGAACAGCGGGGAGGTCATGAGATAGCGGCGGTCGCGCGGGGCCGGATCGTACTCCTTACCCATGAAGCCGTCCAGCATCCCGTCGGTGAAACGGTGATAGTTGCTGATCGCCACCAGGTTTCGATGGGTGTGCACCACGCCCTTGGGGCGGCCGGTGGTGCCGCTGGTGTAGAGAATGACCGCCGGGTCGTCCTCGTCCACAGCGGTTTTCGGGAACTCACCGCGATACTCCGCGATGAGCTTCGGCAGATCACCCGCCATGGTGAGCACCGGAATGCGGGTTCCGGTCTCCGCCAATAGTTCGGCGCGTTTCGCATCCGCGATCACCACCACGGGCTGGGAGTGTTCGAGCCCGTAGGCGATCTCCCGGGGTGCCCACCAGGCGTTGTAGCCGACCGGCACCGCACCGAGACACTGCACCGCCCAGAAGGCCAGCACCCAGTCCGGATCATTGGCGGCCAGAATGCCGACGCGGTCGCCCTTGCCGATGCCGTACCGCTGCGCGAGGGCGGCGGCCAGGGCGCCCGCCGCCTCGACATGTTCGGCGAAGGACACTCGGCGATCGGCGGTCACCAGGTAGTCGCGGTCGCCGTGCGCCCGGGACGACTCCAGCAGTTCCACCAGGGAGCGGGCCCGGTCCTTCAGCAGGGGTATGGGTGCGCCCAGCACCTGCTCCACCGTCATTTCGAACGGTCCGCCCGGACCGGTGAGCTTGGCGGCGATTTGCGCGGCAAACGCTTGGATGTCAACGGATTGCGTCATGAATCAAGTCCTCGACTGTCTTTCACGGCCGCGTACACGGCCTTCAGGTACGCGTCACAGCGCTCCGACCCGATGAGGCCGGGCGCCATGCGGTTCATGGCGTAGGCGAAGGTGATGCGATTGTCGAGATCATTGACCACCATGGCACCGCCCAGACCGCCCCACCAGCAGATCCGTCCGTCCGGAATGGCTGGCACGGTCTGTGGCTGCGGCAGACCGTAACCGATCCCGAAGCGCAGCGGCAGCAGAATCGCCTGATCGACGCCGTCGGCCTGCTGATCGAAAATGAGGTCGATAGTGCTGGGCGACAAGAACTTCCGGCCGCTCAGCTCGCCGCCGTTACTGATCAGGGACTGCACCCGTGCGATGGAGCGGGCATTGCCGTGGCCACCGACGCCACCGATCTCCGCCTGCCGCCACTCGGGCGTACCGACCATGGCGAAATCCAGCAGCGGTTGGAACAGCGTCTTGAACATCACGCTGTCCTGCGGAATCAGCGATTGATCGAATTCCGCGTACTCCGGTGGCTCCAGGGTGGCGATGCGGCCGAAATCGGCTGGGTCGGTGCCGATATGAAAGTCCGCGCCCAGCGGGCCCGCTAGTTCCTCGGCGAAGAACCGGCCCAGCGACCGGCCGTCGATGCGGCGGACCAGTTCGCCGATCAGATGCCCGTAATTGATGGCGTGGTAGCCGGACGCGGTGCCCGGTTCCCACCACGGCTCCTGGGCGGCCAGCCGGGCGGCCGAGGATTCGTGGTCGTAGATATCGGGGATCTCGATGGGACTGTCCCAGCCCGATACCCCCGAGGTGTGCGAGAGCAGATGCCGCACTTCGATATTCGCCTTGCCATTGGCGGCGAATTCCGGCCAGTAGTGCGCCACCCGCTGGTACACATCCAGGTCACCGCGCTCGACCAGGAGTAGCGCGCACAGCGCCGTCATGGTTTTGCTGATGGAGAAGGTATTCACCAGGGTGTCGGCTCCCCAGCGGGTGGTCTGCTCCGGATCGGCCCAACCGCCCCACAGATCCACCACCGGATCGCCGTCCACCATCAGGCACACCGATGCGCCCAGCTCCGCGCCGGATTCCACCTGCTCGGTGAAAGCCCGGCGGACGTCGGCGAATTCGTCGGCACAGAAACCAGCGACATTGCTCATTTCGTTCTCCTAGACTCCGGCCGCGGCGCGTGCCTTGACCGGTGGCTCATAGCCATTGGCGGCCGCCCGCTTGGCCCCGCGCTCCAATTCCTTCGTGAGATCACGGACGTACGGCTCGAATTCGATCTGAATGGTGTGCCGGGGCGAGTTGTAGTAGCGGCTGGTGCGGATGGCCTCGGCCGCCCGGATATCGGCGCGCATCTCGGCTTCGGTGGGCAGGTGATAGTTACCGCTCAGGTACGCGGCCACCAGCTTCGACTGCTGCTCGGCGAAATTCACCAGCGTCGGAAGTGGCTGCGCCAGACCGAGATAGAACAGATTGTCGACACCGGGCTTGATCATCTGCCGGAACAGCGGGAAAACATTCTGCTCATCGGGCTTGAGTTCCGGATCGTCGAAGAAGGGGAAGGAGATGTGATAGCCGGTCGCGCACACCACCACATCGACCTCTTCGACACTGCCGTCGGCGAAGTGCACGTGCTTACCGTCGAGCCGGGTAATGGCCGGTTTGAAGGTGATATCGCCGCAGCCCGCACGGTGCAGGAATTCCTCACTGGCCGACGGATGCGCCTCGAAGGGCAGGTGATCCGGCTTGGGCAGGCCGTAATTCTCCATATGGCCACGGTTCTTGACGACGAACCGCTGCTTGAGTTTCATACCCACCTTGTGCGGCATCCACGTCGGCATGGACGCCTTGTCGCCGACCTTGCCGTTCACATATTTGGGCAGCACCCAGACGCCGCGACGGGCGGACAGGTAGAACTTGGACGCGATGAACCGCTGCGACAGTTCGGTGGCGATATCGAGACCGGAATTGCCCATACCCACCACTACGATCCGCTTACCGCGCATATCGATCGGGTCGAACGGATCGTTGTAGGCGTGTGAATGCATGAGTACGCCGTCGAATTCACCCGGATAGTCGGGTAGGCGCGGATCCCAGTGGTGCCCGTTGCATACGACGACGGCGTCGTAGGTCTCGGTACGGCCGGTATCGGTGGTGATCACCCACAGCCCGCTCGAATCACGTTCCGCGGCAATGACCTTGGTATTGAAGACGATCTTGTCGCGCAGACCGAAGTGATCGACGTAATCCTTGAAGTACTGCAGCAGCTCCGTGTGATGCGGGAAGTCCGGCCACTCATCGGGCGCCGGGAAGTCCTCGAATGCCAGACGGAACTTCGAGGTGTCGATGTGCAGGCTCTGATAGCAGGCCGACATACCGTTGGGATTCTTGAAGTACCAGTTACCACCGACCTCGTCGGAGGCCTCGTAGCAATCGAAGGGGATGCCGTATTCGGCGAGCCGCTTGGCGGCGGTAATCCCGGAGGGCCCTGCGCCGATGACGCAGACCCGGGGCAATTCGCGTGTATCCAATTCACTCTCCCTGTTCGGCCGAGGCACGGTCCGGCCGGACGTGATCTGACCCACACGCTAACACTCACTAGACAGTGTGTCTAGTGAGTGAACGTACGTCTATCATGGAGGGCGTGACCCGGACCGATGAGCAAACCGCCGCGCCAGATCCCACGCGCCGCACCTCGCTGCGCGACGAACAGAAACGCCTGACCCGCAGCCGGTTGACCGAGGCCGCCAAGCAGCTGTTCGTCACCCAGGGCTACGCGCAGGTGCGGGTCGACGACATCGCCGCCGCCGTCGGCTGTAGCCGCGCCACCTTCTACCTGCACTTCACTGGCAAACCAGATGTTTTGCGCGCCATTGCCGAACAGGGCACGCTGCCCAGCGTCCAGCACTTCTATACCGATCTCGACCATGTGCTCGACAGCGGCTCGCGCACGGAATTCGCGGCCTGGATGCGCCGGGCCATCGAATGGTTCCAGGAGTACAAGGACCTGCTGCCCGCCTGGGACGAGGCGACCGCACTGGAACCGGAGTTTCGGGAGGTGGCGCGCGAAGGCATTCTCGCGCTGCCCAATGTGATGACCTCATACCTGTCGCGCTGGCCCGCCGATCAGCAGGACGAGGCGCGGCTGCGCATCGAACTACTGGTGGCACAGTTGGAACGGTTCTTCACCCGATGGGCCATGCAGGGCACCATCGACGTCACCGCCGACCAGGCGGCGGAGGTACTCACCGATATCTGGTTCCCGGCCTTGCAGACACCGGGAGACGGCTGAGGTCGACAACGGCGTCGGCACCCCGCCGTCCCGGCACGCACCCCCGTCATCCCGGCACGGCACACCCCGTCACCCCAGCACGGCACACCCCGTCACCCCGGCACGGCACACCCCGTCACCCCGGCACGCTTTTGGCCGGGATCCACAACTGCGGAGGTGTGGATTCCGGCCAAAAGCACGCCGGAATGACGGGGGCGGTTACCCACACCGGGGACAAGGACGAACTGGGCACGCCGGAATGACGGGGGCGGTTACGCACGCCGGGGACGAGGACGAGTTGGGTAGGCCGGGATGACGAGGGTGGTTATGGCAGTGGCGTGGTGCGCGCGCGGGCGAGTTCCCAGAAGGCGCGCAGTGCAACGATTTTCCCGGCCTCGTTCACGCGGTAGGTGAACGCACCGTCCACCTCGACCGCGACACCCTGGCGGGCGCTGCGAATGGTGCCGATGAATGCCACCTCGTCACCACAGGCGTAGGAGTCGCTGAACCGGAAGTCGATATCGCTGCGGGCAATGGCCTTGTCCCAGAACGCCGCAATGGCCGCCCGGCCGGTATGCCCCTCCCCCACCGGGTCATAGGGCGAGACTCCGATGGGGTCCTCCACCCGCGCGTCCGGGGCGAACAATGCCAACCATTCGTCCTTGCGCTTACCGCGCACGGCGGACTGGGAGGCGAGACCGGCGAGCCGGGCGGGGTGATCGGCCATTGCGCCATCCTGACCCCCGCCCAGCGAACTATCGCGCTCGCGTTCCGACTGCCGGACGATCGAGTCGAGTCACCGGCACCGGGACTTGACTAACGCGGGCCGGGTTGCACGACCGGGCCGTCGAGAATCTGGCGGCATTCCGCGGCGGTATGACCTGCCTGAATGCAGTTGGCCCAATCGATTTGATCCTGGACCCAGGGGTCCGGGGCAGCGGCGGCCGGGGCGGCAGCGGCGACGCAGGCCAGCAGCAAACCGGCGGTGGCAATGAACTTCCTCATCAGTGAATCCCCTCCCGAAGTTCTTCAACTGTCTCCAATCAAGCGTGCCACTGCGGGAGGGGACAGCGCCAATAGATTATCGATATTGCCCTCAGCCGACTCCGGCGGTGGTGAGCGCCCGGGCGGCGGTGCGATAGCGGTCGGCGATGAGTCGGACCACGGCGGGATGCACGCCGATGGGCTCGGCCACACCGTCCGCGCCGCAGGCGTGCAGGCGCTCGTGGAAGAGTCCGTGGGCCAGCAGGTACGAGGCGATGAAGACGCGGCGGGCCCCGGATTCGCGGGCCTGGGCGACGACCTCCGGAACCCGCGGTTCACCCGTGGCGATATAGGCCAGGCGCACCGAGCCACCGATCTGATCGGCCAGCAGCCCCGTCGCACGCCGCACATCCGCGCGAGCGCGTCGATCGGAGGATCCGGCGGCGGCGAAAACCACCGCATCGCCGGGACGCCAACCCGCGGCACGCAGCCGCATTCGCGTAATGGCGGCCAGGGCCGGATCCGGACCCATCGCGTGGGTGACCGCGACCGCTGCGTGCTCGCTCGCGGCCACCTCTCGCGGCACGTCCTGATACACGTGGTAGCCCGATGCCAGGAAGGCCGGAACCACCACGGCGGGAACGGAATCAAGGTCGCGCAGCACCTCGGCCGGGGACGGGCCGAGCACATCGACGAAGGCGGTGCGCACGCGGGGCGGGATAACGCCGAGCGGCGGACGCCCACCGCGCGCGGCCCCCGCGTCGAACGTGGACGGCAGGGGTGCCGATGCGGCCCCGAAAACAGCACCGGCACCAGACTCGGTGGGAGCGCCGAGCTCCCGAGCGACCGCCTCGGCGAGCGAGGCGATCATCTGCACGCCCTTGGTACTTCTGGTGCCGTGGGCGACCAGCACCAGGGCCGGGGTGGTCACCACGACCCCGTCGGAGCGGGGCGGGTGGGACGCACCGGGGTGCCGGAACCCGTCACCGGAGGCAGCCCCGATTGCGCCACGCTCGCCGTGCGGGCGGGGAACGGCTGTCGGACAGCGGAACCCGTCACCGGCGGCAGGTCGGCACTGGGCGGACGTACGGCCCCCGGGATGCGGTTCGGGAATTCTGGGCGGCCCCCGGGATTCCCGCCGCGACCGGAGAAGGGTTGGCGGGCAGGTGGGTTCGGGGCGGGTGTGCGGGGATTGTCGATGCATTCGGCCGGGTCGAGCGCCAGGCGATAGCCGCGTTTCACCACGGTCTGAATGGCTTTCGGGGTGCCGAGGCCCGCACGCAGTCGGGCAATGGCGGTTTCCACCGCGTGGGTGTCGTCACCGCCGCCGGGCAGTGCGGCGAGCAGATCCTCGCGCGACACCACGCGACCCGGCTGCCGAGCCAGCGAGCGCATCAGCGCCATGGGGGCGGGCGCGAGCTGACGAACCTGGCCGTCCACGACCACGCACGCGCCGCGCACACTCAGATTGTGTCCGGCGGCGTGAATTCGGTTGGCGCGCCGCGGCAATTCCTCCGCCACGTGCCGGGCCAGCGCACCGAGCCGGGCTCGACCGGGCATGGAGGTGGGTACACCGAGCTCCTCCAGCGGGGCCGCGGTGATCGGGCCGACGCAGGCGGCCAGTACCCGACCGCGCAGTGCGTGCAGCACCGCTTCGAGCAGTCCGGTTTCCTTGGCGCGCATCAGCAGTGACGCCACGGCGGGCGCACTGGTGAAGGTCACGCAGTCCAGCCCAGAGGTGACAATGGCCTCGATGAGCCGATCCATGGGCGTGCGATCCTGCGGCGGAATCCATCGGTAGACCGGCACCGGCACCACATCGGCTCCGGCACAGCGCAATACCTCACAGAAGTCCGGGACCGGCTCCCATTCGGTGGTGGCGCCGTGCAACTGCACCGCGATGCGCACTCCCTCGACGCCCTGGGCGAGTAGATGATCGAGCACCTCGGCGGAGGACTCCGACGCGGGCGACCATTCCTCACGCAGTTCGGCGGCCCGAATCGCGCCCTTGGCCTTGGGGCCGCGCGCCAGCATCCGGGTGGCGGCGAGCGTATCGCGCAAATCCTCGGCCAGACCCCACCCCTCGGCGGCCTCCATCCAGCCGCGGAAACCGATTCCCGTGGTAGCCACCGCAATCTGCGGCGGTTCGGCCACCAGCTGGCGGGTCACCCGCTCCAGCTCGGTGTCATCGGAGAGCGGAATGATTCGAATAGCCGGTGCGGCAACGCAAGTCGCGCCACGCCGGGTAAGCAGAGTACCGAGTTCATCTGCCCGCCGCGCGGCCGTGATGCCAATGGTGAAGCCGGCGAGCGGGGTTCCAGTATCGAGCGCGGTCATGCCGTACCGCCGGTGACTTCCAGCGGGTCGTTGGATACCGAGACCACACCATTGACCACGCGTACCGCGAATACCGGCAGCGCCATGGTGGCGTCATCCAGGCAGCTGCCGTCGAGCAGCGAGAACGCCTGCTTCAACAGCGGCGACGCCACGACCGGCACCCCACCGCGATCACCCACGATGCCGCGGGACATCACCGCCGCGCGGCCGAACGGGTCGATATTGCCGACGGCGTACAGTCCGCCGTCTGGCAGTAGGAACAGGGCCGCCTGACGGCCACCCTTCAACAACACCGCCACGCCGCGGCCGGGAATCAGAAAATCCAGTCGGCATGCCTGCGTCCAACCAGAGACAGTGGTGGTGACTGCGGTGCCGGGTGTGTCGATCACGGTCATCGGTAACTCTCCTCCGAACGGCCTGTACCTATTGGTACCGGCGTCCTGTTTCCATGCGGTTAAGCAATCATTTCCCCGACGTGGCGGATGGGGATCCCACCGAGATCTCCGGCATACCCAGCAGCACCGGCACCTTCCGCTCACCGCTGTCGTCGAAGGAAATGGTCGGATCGGCCTCGGCGGGTGCGTTCACGAAGGATACGAAGCGCGACAGCTTCTCCTCGTCGTCGAGCACGGCGGCCCACTCGTCGCGGTAGCCGACAACGTGCCGGTCCATGGCCGATTCCAGATCCGCGGCAATACCCAGGCTGTCCTCGCAGATGACCTGCTTGAGGTAGTCCATGCCGCCCTCGAGGGCCTCCTGCCACGGCGCGGTGCGCTGTAGGCGGTCGGCCGTGCGGATGTAGAACATGAGGTAGCGGTCGATGTAGCGGATCAGGGTCTCGTCATCGAGGTCACCGGCCAGCAGGACCGCGTGCTTGGGCGTCAAACCGCCATTGCCGCCGACGTACAGGTTCCAGCCGTGCTCGGTGGCGATGACGCCGACGTCCTTACCGCGGGCCTCGGCGCACTCGCGGGCACAGCCGGAAACGGCCAACTTCAGCTTGTGCGGGGACCGCAGGCCGCGGTAGCGCTTCTCCAGCAGGACCGCCATGCCGACCGAATCCTGCTGGCCGTAGCGGCACCAGGTGGAGCCGACACAGGACTTCACGGTGCGCAGCGATTTGCCGTAGGCGTGGCCGGATTCCATACCGGCCTCGACCAGCCGCTTCCAGATCAGCGGCAGCTGCTCCACGCGGGCGCCGAACAGGTCGATGCGCTGGCCGCCGGTGACCTTCACATACAGGCCGAATTCCTTGGCGACCTCACCGATGGTGATGAGCTGCTCGGCGGTCACCTCACCGCCGGGCATCCGCGGCACCACCGAATAGGTGCCGTTCTTCTGCAGATTCGCCAGGAAGTGGTCGTTGGTGTCCTGCAGCGCGGCCTGTTCGCCGTCGAGAATGTGATCGCTGGAGGTCGACGCCAGAATGGAGGCGACGGTCGGCTTGCAGATATCGCAGCCGGTGCCCTTACCGTGCTTGCTGATCAGCGCCGAGAAGGTGCGGATACCGGTGGACTGCACAATGTGGAACAACTCGGCGCGCGACTGCGAGAAGTGCTCGCACAGCGACTTCGAGACCGCCACGCCCGACTGCTCCAGAAGCTTCTTGAGCATGGGAACGCAACCGCCGCAGGAGGTTCCGGCACTGGTGCAGCTCTTGATGGCCGGGACATCGCAGGCGCCCTCGGCAATAGCACCGCAGATCGAACCCTTGGAAACATTGTTGCAGGAGCAGATCTGGGCATCGTCGGGCAGCGCGTCCGCACCCAATTCCGCACCGGCCGGGGAGATGAGCGCGGCCGGATCGGCGGGCAGCGGGCGACCCACCAGCGGACGCAGCGCCGCGTACTGGGTGGCGTCACCGACCAGCACACCACCCAGCAGGGTCTGGGCATCATCGGAGACAACGAGTTTCGCGTAGGTGCCCTTGGCGGCATCGTGCAGTACCACCGACAGCGCACCCTCGGTCTTACCGTGCGCGTCACCGAAGCTGGCGACATCCACACCGAGCAGCTTGAGCTTGGTGGACAGGTCCGCGCCGGGGAATTCGCCCGCACCACCGAGCAGTCGGTCCGCGACGACCTCCGCCGTGCTGTAACCGGGGGCGACCAGGCCGTAGCAGACACCCTCGACCGCGGCGACCTCGCCGATGGCGAAGATGTGCGGGTCGGAGGTTTGCAGGCTCAGATCGGTGATGACACCACCGCGCGGCCCGACCTCCAGACCGGCGGTCCGGGCGATCTCGTCGCGCGGGCGCACACCGGCGGCGAAAACCACCAGCGCGGCACGCAATTTCGTCTCATCGGAGAGGCTGACCGTCAGCCGCTCCGCGACCGGCGCGTCGGCATCGGATTCGATGGACGAGGTGCCGACGCCGGTGTGGACGTGCAGCCCCAGGTCGGTGACGAGACTCTCCAGAATCGCGCCACCGCCCTCGTCGATCTGGGCGGGCATCAGCCAGTTGTTGAACTCGACCACGTGCGGGGTCATCCCCAGCAGGCGCAGCGCGTTGGCCGCCTCCAGACCGAGCAGGCCACCGCCGACCACAATGCCGACCGCGCCCGGACCGGCGGCCTCCGCGGCGGCACGAATGCCGTCCAGATCGTCGAGGGTGCGGTAGACGAAGGACTCGGGCACGTCGTGACCCGGCACCGGCGGTACGAACGCGTACGAACCGGTCGCGAGAACCAGTGCGTCGTAACCGATTACGTCACCGGTAGAGGTGGTCACCTTACGAGCGTTGCGGTCGATGGTGTCGGCGCGGACGCCGAGGCGCACCTGCACCAGGTCGTCACCCTCGTACGCGTTACCCGGCAGTGCCAGCGCGGAGGTCTCCCAGATGCCCACGTAGGAGGACAGTCCGACCCGGTCGTAAGCGGCGAGGGCCTCTTCGCTCAGCACCACGACCTGCCAGGTTCCGGCCTCGTCGCGGGAGCGCAGCGCCTCCACGAAACGGTGTCCGACCATTCCGTGGCCGACTACCACCGCGGTCTTGCGTTCGACTGTATGCGTCATGACAGTCCTTTCGTGGACGGGATGGGTCAGGCCCGGTTGGACGGGGAAGACGTTGCGCCGGTCGCGGATTCGGCCTGCAGTACCAGGGCTTCGGCCTCGACCACCACATCGGATTCCGGCATCTCCGCCTCGCCGCGGCTGCGCAGGAACACTGCCCAGACGACCAGGGCGCAGGCGATGTAGAAGACCATGAAGACCCAGAAGGCCGTGGTGGCCGATTTGGTCGAGGCGTAGGAGGAGCGCAGCACCAGGTTGATGCCGACCCCGCCGAGCGCGCCGATGGCGCCGACGAATCCGATGAGCGCGCCCGAGATGTTCTGCGACCATGCGGCCCGCGCGGCCCGGTCCAGCGGCAACGTCTTGGACTTGGCGTCGAACACCGTCGGGATGATCTTGGTGACCGCGCCGTTGGCGAAACCGGATACGACGAACAACGCAATGAACCCGGCGACCAGCGCGATCATTACGCCACCGGAGGGCACGCCCCCATTGCCGTCGGCCGCGGTGCTCGCCCCGGCGACCAGAACCGCGGCGGCGATCATGCCGACGAAGGAGAACAGCGTGACCGTGGAGCCGCCGAGACGGTCGGCCCACTTACCGCCGTACGGGCGGGCCAGCGAACCCAGCAGCGGGCCGATCCAGGCGATCTGCGCCGCGTGCAGGGTGGCCTCCGCGCCGGTCTGACCTCCGGCCACGAAGCTGATCTGCAACACCTGCCCGAACGCGAAGCTGTAACCGATGAACGAGCCGAACGTACCGATGTAGAGGAAGGCGATCGCCCAGGACTGCGGCACCTTCAGCGCCTCGACCATGGTCGACAGGTCGGCCTTCTGGTTACGGACATTGTCCATGTACAGCGCCGCACCGATACCGCCGATCGCGATCAGCGCCAGGTACACCAGGCAGATCACCGAGGCATAGTCGGGGCCGAGGGTCGCGATGACGGCCAAACCCAGCAGCTGGATCACCGGCACGCCGATATTGCCGCCGCCCGCGTTCAACCCCAGCGCCCAGCCCTTGAGCCGCTGCGGATAGAAGACATTGATATTGGCCATCGACGACGAGAAGTTGCCGCCGCCCAGACCCGCGAACGCGGCCACGATCAGGAAGGTCGTGTACGAGGTGCCCGGCTGATTGACGAAGTACAGCGTCAGCATCGTCGGCACCAGCAGCGCCAACGCGCTGAAGATGGTCCAGTTTCGTCCACCGAACTTGGCGGTGGCCACCGTGTACGGAATGCGCATGATGGCACCGACCAGGGTGGGCACCGCGACGAGGAAGAACTTGCCAGCAGGATCGATGCCGAAGGTTTCCGTCGGCATGAACAGCACCATGACCGACCAGATCGACCACACCGAGAAGCCGACATGCTCGGCGAACACCGACCAGATCAGATTGCGCTTGGCGATATTCTTGCCGCCCGCCTCCCAGGCAGCGACGTCCTCGGCATCCCAGTGCTGGATGTCGTGATTGCGCTCGAGCTTGGTGAACAAGGGGCCTCCTGAAATCTGGATAGCCCCAAGGTAGAAAACGGGTATTGCGCCAATGCTGCGGAAAATGACCGTGAAATCAACGGTTGCTCACGATTCACCCATTGAGACCGTGAGAAGTAGCCCTTTGTTTCGCCCATGTGACATAAGCGTTTCCGCACGTCACATTGCGCAGAAAATGCGAATCGCCGGGCGTGAGGTGAGATCGCAGTCACTAGCTTGGCGAATACCTCACGAGTCGGCAACTCGGGGAGTGAATTAATCCCACTCTGGGATCTCGTGCCCCGTTGCTGACGCAACGGGGCACGAAGAGGGGGGAGAGTTCGGGCGTACCCGCAGCAAGCGAGTTGCGGGGTCGGTTCGGTGCCAAGTCGCCGCGCACAAGCCCAGCCCCAAGCCACCTTGAGCAGGCTCAGTTCCAGGTGTCTTCGAGCATCCGGGGCTTGCAGGCGTGCCAGGCTCCGGCCAGCATGACGAAGACGGCGACGGTGAGCATGATGAAGGGGATTCCCCAGCCGCCGGTTGCTGTGTGCAGGACACCGAAGAGGACGGGGCCGATGCAGGCGACCGAGTAGCCGACGCCCTGGGTGAAGCCGGAGAGGGAGGCGGAACCGGCGGCGGTGCGGGTGCGCAGGTTGATCAGGGTCAGGGCCATGGGGAAGGTGGACGGGCCGAGGCCCAACAGCAGGACCCAGACCAGGGTGGCGGTCATGGGAGCGGTGATCAGGCCGACGAAGCCCACGAAATAGCAGAGGGCACAACCGATTACGACCGGGAAAGGGTTGGTTACCCGCGCCACGATGGTGGGGGCGGTGAAGGCCGCCACCAGGCCGATGAGCGCGAAGATGCCGACCATACTGCCGCCGTAGGCCATCGTGGCTCCCGCATCGTGCAGGATCGTCGGCAGCCAGGTGAACACCGAATAGGTGATCAGCGAGGTCATACCGAACATCAGGGCCATACCCCAGGCGACGGGTGAGCGCCACGGCTTGCCGGGCGGTTGCGCGTCCAGCAGCGGCAGCGCGGTCTTGTCGACCTTGGCGTGGCCGCGGCGATTACGCAGCACACCCAGCCACGGCAGGGCCGCGGCGAAACCGAGCAGCGCCCACAGCCCCAGCGAGATCCGCCAGCCGTGCGCCTCGGCCACCGGCACCGCGATCATGGCCGGAATGACCGTGCCCAGCTGCACCATCACGATGTAGACCGAGCTGAGCAGGGCCAGCCGATCCGGGAAATAACGTTTGACCAGCGGCGGGATCACCACATTGCCGATACCCATACCGGTCAGCGCCAGCGCCGAGAAGGTGAGCAGCTCCCAGGTGTCGGGCACCACCGCGCGAATCGCGGAGCCCGTACCAGCCATGAGCATGGCGATCAGCGCGGTCGCCTCGAGACCGAAGCGGCGCACCAGGATAGGAGTAAGGAGGCCCGCCACGGCGAAGAACGCGGTCGGCAGCATGCCGAATACGCCGACGACCGCGGTGCCGTAGCCGATGCTCTCGCCGATCTGGATGGCCAGCGGGGTGAACGCGGTAACAGCGACGCGCAGGGTGAGCGCGGACATGATGATGGCGGCGAGAACGAGCAGACGCCCCTCGGTGAGGTGGCGTTTGGTGCGGATCGGGGCGGCCAGCTGCTCGGTTGGTCGCCGAATTCCATCCTCCGTGCCGACCGTGAAGGTCGTCTCATCCAGGGTCGCAGTCACCACGAAATCATAGGATGACCCGATGATGTGATGCAAAGAATGTGAGGCAAGGTACGCTGTTGTCCGTGCAACCAGTCCGTCGCACGAGCCTCATCGCCCAGGTGACCGAGCAGCTTCGTGCCGAAATCCGTTCCGGCCGTTGGCCCGTAGGCTCCCGAATTCCCACCGAACCGGAGCTGACCGAGCTCACCGGCACCGGCCGCAATACCGTGCGCGAGGCCGTCCAGGCGCTGGTCCACGCGGGGATGCTGGAGCGCCGCCAAGGTTCCGGTACCTACGTCATCTCCACCTCCAGCCTCGGCGGAACGCTCATCCAGTACTTCGCCGACGCGCAGGAACGCGACATTCTCGAACTGCGCCGAGCCCTCGACACCACCGCCGCCGCCCTGGCCGCGCGCCGCCGCGACGAGACCGATATCGCCGATCTGCGCCGACTGCTGGCCGAACGCCGAGCGTCCTGGCACGACAACAACCCTGCTGCCATCGAGTTGGATCTCCAGCTACACCGCGCGATCGTGGCGGCCAGCCACAATGCGGTATACCTGGAGTTCTACGACTCACTGCTCCCGGTGATCGAGGCGGGAATCCGTTCCCGCACAGCCAAGTCCGACGACTCGTTCGAGGCCGAACACGTCGAACTGGTCGAGGCCGTCATCGATGGTGAGCCGGACCGGGCCGCGCGGGCGGCGGACTGTTTCCTGTCGACCCTGCTGGCGGAGTACCCCGAAGCCAGGTAACCGACATGTCACCATGGCGAGATGCGGGAAGTGAGCTGGAATTACTCCGGTTGTCACCGAAAGCGACAGTGCCGTAACCACCGTTTCGTACCGTTGATGCGACCGCAAGGACGCTTTGCGAGCAATTAATTCCATTGCTGGCGAAGCTCACGATGAGGCTCGGTCACATCTCGAGAGGAATGCGCCCATGGCACCCACCGCCGTGTCGGAAACGCCAGAAAAGTCCACTTTTCAACATCAGTCACGAGGCCGCTGGCTCGATCAATGGGAGCCCGACAATGAGGAATTCTGGGAGAAGGGCGGAAAGCAGACCGCCAAAAAGAATCTGATCTTCTCCGTATTCGCGGAGAACCTCGGATTCAGTGTCTGGGTTATCTGGGGCAGCATTGTCACCGCCATGGGCGCGGCCGGATTCGGCTTCCTCGAAGGACTCGGCCAGGGCAATCCCGTCGCGGTGAGCAACGCCTTGCTGCTGACATCCACCCCCACCCTGGTCGGTGCGGCCCTGCGCATCCCCTACACCTTCGCCGTCCCCAGGTTCGGCGGCCGCGCCTTCACCATGTTCAGCGCCGCCATGCTGCTGCTGCCCACCCTCGGTATCGCCTACTTCATCAACCAGCCGAGCACACCCATGTGGGTGTTCGTCCTGCTGGCCGCACTCGCCGGTGTCGGTGGCGGTAACTTCTCGTCCTCGATGGCCAATATCAACTTCTTCTTCCCCGAAGGGAAAAAGGGTGCGGCACTGGGTATCAACGCGGCGGGCGGCAATCTCGGCGTGGCCCAGACCCAGCTGTTCGTACCATTGATCATTACCCTCGGCACGCATATCTTGGCCAAGGACGCGGCCGGATACCGCTTCGGCATCACCCTCGCGGTACTCATGTGGATACCGCTCATCTTGTTCTCGTTCTACGGCGCGTGGCGGTATATGGATTCCATCTCCGGCGCGAAATCCGATGGCAAGTCCTACAAACTGGCGCTCACCAATCAGCACACCTGGGTGATGTCGGTGCTCTATATCGGCACCTTCGGCTCGTTCATCGGGTTCTCCTTCGCCTTCCCCACCCTGCTCAAGGCCAACTTCCCGGACCTGGCCGGTATCGGCTGGATGAGCATGATCGGTAACCTCGCCTTCCTCGGCGCCCTGGTCGGCTCCTTCAGCCGCCCGTTCGGCGGCTTCATCTCCGACAAGGTCGGCGGTGCGAAGATCACGCTCTACGTATTCGTCGGTATGGCGCTCTCGACGCTCCTCATCATGGCGGCGTTGGCGGCCAAGAGCTTCCCGCTGTACCTGACCGCCTTCCTGCTGCTGTTCGTCCTCACCGGCATCGGCAATGGCTCCACCTACCGAATGATCCCGTCCATCTTCAGCGCCGAAGCCAAACGGCGCGCCTCCGAATTCGGGCTCGACCCCGCGGACGCGCTGATCTCCGCCAAGCGCATGTCGGGTGCGGCCATCGGCGTCATCGGTGCGGTCGGCGCCTCGGGTGGCTGGTTGGTGCAGCAGGCACTGCGCCTGTCGAATATCAACTTCGGCAGTATGAATCCCGCCTTCACTGCCTACGCCGTGGTCTTCCTGGCCATGGGCGCGGCCACCTGGTGGTACTACCTGCGCAGTTCCTTCGCGGTGGACCGCGTGCCGTCACTGGCCTACGCCAACGTGTGAGCGCTCCCACCTCTCTGGAGCATCAGCACACGTCTGAACGCCCGCCCCACCGAGTTCGTCGGTGGGGCGGGCGTTTTCGGTGAGCGGGTCGCTAGAGCAGTAAGCGGATCACGTCCGCGGTGTGGGCCAGGCCCGGAAAGGCCTCGGGGGTCGAGCGCGGGTGCAGGGCATGGACCGCCAGTCGGAACATGACCGCGCGCACCAGCATCTGCGGCCACTCCGGGAGGTCGCGCCAGCGGTGCAGGAGGCCGTCGTCCGCGCCGCCCCAGGACAGGGCGTCCACCACGATGACCGCCGCCGCCCACGACGGCGGCCGCCAATACGGCGTGATGTCGGTGAGGCCGGGAGCATGCGCACCCGAGAAGAGCACGGTGCCGAACAGGTCGCCGTGTACCAGCTGCGGCGCGGCGGTCACCGGTTTGCGCAGGGTGGCCAGCTGGCCGATCAACTCCAGGCTGCGCTCACCGTCGGGCGAGGTGGCGGGCAGCATGCCACCGACCTTCAGACTCCGCAGCGGCACCGCCTCCCAGGCGGCACGATCGGCAGCCACGAAGACATCCACATCCACCCACGGCGCGATGGGCGGCTGCGCCAGGAATCGGGGCCGCTCCAATTGCGCGGTGGCCTGATGCAGCCGCAGCGACGCCGACACCACCTCGTCGTGCCGTGGTTCCGGCGCACCCTCCAAATACGTGTCGGCGCGCCAACCGGATACGACATAGCGGCCGTCGGTCGCCCGTACCGGACGCGCAAGCCGCAGTCCATCGACCCGCAGCGCCTCCCGCACCTTCGCCGACCACGCGGCCCGCGCATGGTCGGTCACCGGGCTCAGCACCACGTCAGCGCAACGCCATCCGCCGTCCCAGGTCCCCAGCGGCACCGGCATCACCTCGCGCAGCCCGAACGTGGCGCGCACGTGCTCGGGAGGTTCCACAGCAGTCATGGTCACGCGCGTACGGTACCGCCGCAAGGGAACCGAAAATTGGAGCCACACCGATCACACCGTGCGGTCGGAACCTGGCCGTAACCCGCTATAGGCGAATATGTGGCCTACGCACCCACGCGCATACGAAGGTCGGGGCAGAGCGCCGCGCCGTCGCGGCGAACGGATCCATGCCATCCCCGGGGCGGTCATTCCGGCGCGCTTCGCACGTCATCACGGCGCGCTTTGGCCGGGATCCACTACCTCAGCAAAGGTGTATTCCGGCCAAAAGCATGCCGGAATGACGGGACGGGGACGGGTCAGGCCGGCACGGGTCAGGCCCGCGCCGGTCAGGCACTCAGTAGATCGGCAGCGATTTGTCCACCTGGTTGGCCCAGGCGACGATGCCGCCCTGTAGATGGGTGGCGTCGGAGAAACCCGCCTGCTTCAGCGCGGCCAGGCAGTCCGCCGAGCGGATACCGGTCTTGCAGTGCAGCACGATCGGACGGTTCTGCGGCAATTCGGCCAGGGCCTCACCGGTGAGGATGCGGTCCTTGGGGATCAGGGTCGCGCCCTCGATACGGACGATGTCCCATTCCACGGGCTCGCGCACGTCGATAATCGCGACATCCTTGCCGGCGTCGAGCATCTCCTTGAGCTCACGCGCGGTAATGGTCGACCCCGCGGCGGCGGCGATACCCTCCTCGGACACCACACCGCAGAAGGCGTCGTAATCGATGAGCTCGGTAATCGGCTGCCGGTCCGGATCGCGGCGCAGCTTGATCGTCCGGTAGGTCATATCCAGTGCGTCGTACACCATCAGTCGGCCCAGCAGCGGATCGCCGATACCGGTGAGCAGCTTGATCGCCTCGGTCACCATGACCGAACCGATGGACGCGCACAGCACCCCGAGCACGCCGCCCTCGGCGCAGGACGGGACCATGCCCGGCGGCGGGGCCTCGGGGTAGAGGTCGCGGTAGTTGATGCCCCTCTTCTCACCATCCGGCGCGTCGGGGGCGTCCTCCCAGAAGACCGAGACCTGACCCTCGAAGCGGTAGATCGAGCCCCACACGTACGGCTTCCCGGCCAGTACGGCGGCATCGTTGACCAGGTAGCGGGTGGCGAAGTTATCGGTGCCGTCGACAATGAGGTCGTAGCGTTCGAACAGTTCGACGGCATTCTCCGGCTCGAGCCGTATCTTGTGCAGTTCCACATTGATTCCGGAATTGATCTCCAGAATGGAATCGCGTGCGCTGTCGGCCTTGGAGCGGCCGATATCGGATTCGCCGTGAATGATCTGCCGCTGCAGATTCGACGCGTCCACCTCGTCGAACTCCACAATGCCGAGGGTGCCCACACCCGCGGCCGCCAGGTACAGCAGCGCCGGGGAGCCGAGCCCGCCCGCGCCGATCACCAGCACCCTGGCGTTCTTCAAACGTTTCTGACCGTCCACCCCGAGATCGGGAATGATCAGATGCCGGCTGTAGCGGGCGACCTCGTCCCGGGTCAGCTCCGCGGCCGGTTCGACCAGCGGCGGCAGGGACTTAGTTGACGACGACACGTCCTGGACTCCTCGTTGAGATTCTCGCCGAGCACGTAGGCCCGGCGCTGCAACCGATCACTCCTACCGCGAGGCGGCAGCACACCGCTTTCCAACACGGCGCGGATGCTTATTCTTCCCAGCCTAGGCAGCGCTATCCGCGCGGGTACGGCCAGGGGTTGAACCGGCACTTCTTACCGTCCATCGGGACCGTGCCGTCGGGATCGAGGGTCGCGATCTCATTGTTGCGGGTGCCGAAGGTCTGCTGCATCATGACCGGCGCGAGGCCGCCGTCGGATTCACACGGCTGATGCTCGTGATAACCGATCGCATGGCCGACCTCGTGATTGACCAGGTACTGCCGATACGAGCCGATATCGCCGTCGAAGGCCAGCGCCCCGCGCACCCAGCGCGCTTCCGACAGCACCACGCGTCCGAGATCGGCGTTGTAGCAGGAGGAATCGATGGGAATCTCGAATCCACAGGCGGTGCGGGTGGTTTCGCGGGAGGTCAGCGACAGGCGGAAGTCCGGCTCGCCGGAATCCACACGGCGGAACGCGAATCGCGAATCATGGGTCCAGCTCTTGGGATTCGCCAATGTGGCCTCGACCATCTTGGCCACCGAATTGTCACCGCCGATGCCGGAAGTATCTGTCCCGTCCTCGATTTCGACGGTGTAGGTGAAAACGTGTTCGGTGCCGGTACCCACCTGGGCGGTGGTACCGCGCACCACATGCCAGGTGCCCGCTCCGGTTACCGCGTAGGGGCCGCCGTCCGGCAGGGCTCCGGTGGGTAGGTCGGCGGCGAACTTACCGTCACCCCGGGGCGGTGCGCCGATAACGCCGGATTTGTCGGAATGCTCGCTCAAGCGACCGAAACCCGGTGCGCTACCGACAGCTTCGCCACCGCCGCGTACCGCGTCCACGACCACCAGCACCGTCACGAAAAGCAGCACCGGTAGCGCGTAAGCGCGCCAACCATAGGTGGAGACGAAGCGGCCCAACGCGCTCTGCTTCTTGGTTTCGCGCTGCGGCCGGGAGCGGGTGCGGGCATCTTCGGGAGGTGCGGTCGGATCCCAGCTCGCGCGCAGTGGCTGATGCGGCAGCGGGAGTTTTTCCGGGCCCTCAGCGTCAATGGCCCTGGACGCGATGCTGCCCCCGCCCGTATAGATGCCCAGCGGATCGTAGACCGGCCCGGTCGGCTTACCCTTGCGCTTCGAGCCGCCGATCGCTGTTCGCGGCGTCACAGCTCCCACGGGGCGGCGTGAATCGCGCCCGCCGGTATTTCTGCCCCCATGGTCGGTCACGACAACCAGGTTCTCACAGTGCCGCAACCCGCTCTCGGGGGCCGCGGCGCCGGCGTGGATTGCTGCGACATATCTCACGGAGATATTGCGGCAGATCTCACAAAGCGGTACTCCTGCACACAACCTGTGACGCGCCTCCCATAATCGAGGCAACCCGAACGCACCGCGTTCGAGAACATTCAGCACACCAAAATTCGGAACCAGGATCGGCACCGGGGCCCTGAGCGAGTATCGTCCATGGGATACCCGGCGCACATCCAATACGTCCGGTAATCGACTGGGAGATCGGAAAATGACAGACCTCGTGGACCGGATGACCGCGCGCCGCACGTCATCCGAGACCATGGCGCCGAGTAAGCGCGGAACCCGCTTGCCTCGTGAGGCACGCCGTGCGCAGCTACTCGCCGCAGCAGGTGAGGTCTTCGTCATGCGCGGCTACCACGCCGCCGGTATGGATGAGATCTCGCAGTGCGCCGGCGTCAGCAAACCCGTGCTGTACCAGCACTTCTCGAGCAAGCTGGAGTTGTATCTGGCGGTGCTGCAGAACTACGTCGACGCCCTGGTGTCGAGCGTGCGGCAGGCACTGCGGTCGACCACCAGCAATAAGCAGCGCGTAAGGGCCGCCGTACAGGCGTATTTCGACTTCGTGGACCACGAGACCCAGGGTTTCCGACTGGTTTTCGAATCCGATCTGACCAGCGAGCCGCAGGTGCAGCGGCGGGTCGAACAGGCCACCGAGGCCTGTGTGGACGCGGTCTTCGATCTCGTCGCCCACGACTCCGGGCTCGATCCCTACCGCGCTCGCGTACTCGCGGTGGGCCTGGTGGGCGCGAGCCAGTTCAGCGCCCGCTACTGGCTGGAGGCCGACCGCCCCATCCCGAAGGAAGAGGCGGTCGATACCACCGTCTCGCTGTGCTGGGGTGGCCTGAAGCACGTGCCCCTGCACCCGATCGACTAGCGACCGGGGCGAAGCTCGTTAAACCGCGGCGAATCCGACGCGACCGCTGGTGGAGGTACCGATCTCCACGTAGGCGACCTTGGCTGCCTGGATCAGGTACTTGCGGCCCTTCTCATCGCTCAGCGTCACGACGCCACCATCACCCTGCAGCGCACCGGTCACCAGCGCCTCGACCTCTTCGGGAGTCTGCGCGCTATTGATGATGAGCTCACGCGGGCTATCCGAAATACCGATCTTGACCTCCACGGCCAACCTCCGAACGTAGTGTCCTGTGCTGTCTCGCTCAGGCTAGCCGAGGGCCGGGAACCACTGTCACGGACCGCCCTGCGCTGTCAGCGAACAGAATTCGCCGACTCTCGGATCTCGTGCCCCGCTGCCTGGCGGCAGCGGGGCACAGCGGGGAAGAAGGAAGTGGAGCGCGCACCCGCCTCCCCCGCACGAGCCAGCGCCGCGCCCCGACCACGAGCCAGCACCACACACCCCCTACTCACAGCTGTGCCCCCGCAGCCACAGGCAGCGGGGGCACGAGATCACGGAGAGTTCAGCCGAGTCCCAGGACGGCCATGCGTTCGGCGTGGCTGTTCTGCATGCGCTCGAAGAGCATGGCAATGCCGTTGAGGTCGCCGGTGGCGGTGAGGACCAGGTCGGTGAGTTCGTCGCGCTGGGCCATGACGTACTGGGCCTGGGTGATGGCTTCGCCGAGGAGACGGCGGCCCCAGAGGGTGAGGCGGTCGCGGTCGGCGCGATTCTGGGCGACGGCGTTGCGGACCTCTTCGACCACGAATTCGGAGTGGCTGGTTTCCTCGAGGACATCGCGGACGATCTCGGCGATCTCCGGGGTGAGCGCGCCCGCGATCTCGGTGTAGAAGTCGGCGGCGATACCGTCACCGACGTAGAACTTCACCATCGACTCCAACCAGGTGGAGGGGTCGGTGGAGGCGTGGTAGGCGTCGAGGGCCCGCACGAACGGGGCCATCGCGTCGAAGACGTCGACGCCGCGGTCGGCGAGGGCGCCCTCCAGGGTCTTGAAATGCCCCATCTCCGCGGCCGCCATCTTGGCTACGGCTACCTTGCCGCGCAGCGTCGGCGACAGTTTGGCCTCCTCGGCCAAGCGGTAGAAGGCAGAGATCTCGCCGTAGGCGAGTACCGCGAAGAGATCGACCACTCCCGGATCCTCCGCAACGACGATCTCCGCGGCTTCACCCGAAACGCCCAGCGCAGTAGACGTATTAGCTCCCATAGTTTTACAGCCTAGTACTCAATGCTCAGGGCAGGTCTCGAAGGAACTTGTCGAGATAGGTCCAGGTGCTGTCGCGGGCGAGCAGGATGCCGAGGTGGCTGCCGGGGGCGGTCTCGTAGCGGACCTCCGGCGAACCGGTGAGGGTGGTGGTGCCGTGCCGCACGGCGGCCGCCGCGGTGATGGCGTCGTCGGGGCCCCCGACCAGTAGGACCGGGACGGTCACATCCGCGAGGGCGATGGCGCGGTCGCCGAGGTGGACCGTGCCCTTGCCGATGTCGTTGGCCATCATGAAGCGCCGCCACAGCTGGTTGTAGAAGCGGGCCGGGTAGCCGGGCAGGGCGTTCTGGAAGCGGTTGATGGTCTCCATCCGCGCCAGGGTGTCGGTATCGGTGATATTCCGGGCGACGAACCACGGCCGCTTCAGTTCACGCTCCCACGCGGTGACGCGGTAGGCGATGCGGGTCAGTGGCGCGGGGACGCCGCCGGCGACACTGACCGCCGTGGTGGTGACCCGATCGCCGGTCAGCTTGATGAGCTGCCGCAACTGCGGGATCCCGACCATATGGTCGTAGCTCAGCGGCGCACCGACAGCGGTAATGGACCGGATCGGCAGGGTGGGATCGGCGGCGGCGGTCAGCAGTTCCAGGACCCCGCCGATGGACCAGCCCACCAGATCCACCGGCCGCCCGCCCCGATCGGCGGATACCTGGCGAATGGCCTCGGGCAGGATGTCGTCGATCCAGGTCTCGAAGCCCATCCGGCGATCGGCGTAAGAAATACCGCCGTAGTCCACCAGGTAGGGCGCGCGCCCGGAATCGAGCAGGAAACGAACCAGGCTCTGATCCGGACGCAGATCGAAGCAGAAGGCGGGCGCGGCCAGCGGCGGCACCAACAGTACGGCCGGGGCGTCGGCGGCAGCCCCCTCGTAACGGCGCAGCAAATGATGCGGCCGGTCATCCAGTACCGTCGACGGGGTCGGTTCGGGCGTCTCGATGCCGTCGCCGAAGGTCAGTGCCCACGCATTGCGCGCGGCGAGGGTCACGGTATCTGCCAAGCTCACCCGCACAACCTCGCATATACCGCTACACGGTGTAACACCTATGTGATGAATTCAACTATCACAGCCCATCGACCCACGCACCGCCGCTGACGAATTATCCTGCGCCGCACCACGTACCGACAAAAATGAACGAGCCTTCCGGCCGTTCTCAGGCATGGAAAAACCACCGAACAAGACAATACAATCACGCAATTGCGGTGGCGGTAAAAGAGCTGTAGACGGTATCACGCTACAATCTCTGCGGACAACGGAAACTTCGCACGATCCGGTTTGCCGCGCGCGCCGCGGAACCGTCCCATGCAGGGGTTACCGACGTTCGTGAAAATGTGCGCGCACCGGATCCACTTCATCTCAGCGCCAGGTAGATGCCCGCCCCATCGGTCCAGCGACCGAGCAGGGTATCCCGCAGCAGCGGATGAAATCGGATGGATCAGTGGTCGTCGCGGACCGACCGGTCCGCCCCACACCTCGTGCGCGCGAGACGCGATATCGAGGAAGGCACCACACTGAGCAAGATCACCGTTGAGCAGGAACCTGGGATCGCCGAGACGCTGCTGACCGCAGAACTCGATGACACCCACACTGCTCCGACTTTCACCGAATTGGGCGTGCGCGACGAAATCGTCCGCGCGCTCTCCGAAATCGGCATCGAACGCACATTCGCCATTCAGGAACTCACCCTGCCGCTGGCCCTGGCCGGCGAGGATCTCATCGGTCAGGCCCGTACCGGTATGGGCAAGACCTTCGGCTTCGGCGTGCCGCTGCTGCACCGCATCGCGACCACCGATTCCGGCACCGCCGTCCTGGACGGCACTCCGCGCGCACTGATCATCGTGCCGACGCGTGAGCTGTGCACGCAGGTCACCCTGGACCTGGAGAACGCCAGCAAGTACCTGCGCAACCAGAAGGGTCCGCTGAAGGTCACCGCCATCTACGGCGGCCGCCCCTACGAGTCGCAGATCTCCGCGCTGCGCGACGGCGTCGACGTGGTCGTGGGCACCCCGGGCCGACTGCAGGATCTGGCCGAACAGGGCCACCTGATTCTCGGCAAGATCGGCGTCCTGGTTCTCGACGAGGCCGACGAAATGCTCGACCTGGGCTTCCTGCCCGATATCGAGCGCATTCTGCGCATGGTTCCCGAGCAGCGCCAGACCATGCTGTTCTCGGCCACCATGCCCGGCCCGATCATCACCCTGGCCCGCACCTTCCTGAACCGGCCCACGCATATTCGCGCCGAGGAAGCCAACGCGCAAACCATTACCGAACGCATCACGCAGTTCGCCTACCGTGCGCACGCGCTGGATAAGAGCGAGCTGGTCGCGCGCATTCTGCAGGCCGAGACCCGCGGCGCGACAATGATCTTCGCCCGCACCAAGCGCACCGCGCAGAAGGTGGCCGACGATCTGGGCGAGCGCGGTTTCGCCGTCGGCGCGGTCCACGGCGACCTCAATCAGATCCAGCGCGAGAAGGCGCTGAAGAAGTTCCGCGAGGGCAAGATCGATGTCCTGGTCGCCACCGATGTCGCCGCGCGCGGTATCGATATCGACGATGTCACCCACGTCGTGAACTATCAGTGCCCGGAGGACGAGAAGACCTACGTGCACCGCATCGGCCGCACCGGCCGCGCGGGCCGCTCCGGTGTCGCCATCACCCTGGTCGACTGGGATGAGCTGCACCGTTGGGCCTCGATCGATAAGGCGCTGAAGCTCGATATGCCCGAAGCGGTGGAGACGTACTCGCGCTCCCCGCACCTGTATGCCGAACTCGGCATTCCGGAGGGCGTGACCGGCCAGCTGCGCAAGGCCAAGCCGGTACGCGACGAGGATGCCGTCGTGGTGGAGCGGGAACCCCGGGAGGCGCGCGCACCGCGTTCGCGCAATCGCAAGCGGACCGTCCGCGGTCGGCCGTTGGAGCAGGGCGAGAATGCGGCCGTCTCGGCCGACAACGCCGTAGCCGACGGCTCCAACCACACCAATGGCGCCGTCCACACCAATGGCGAGGCCGGTAGCGGCGAGGCCGGGGATCAGCCCGCGCGTCGCCGCCGTCGCCGGCGCGGCAAGGGTTCCAGCTCCGGCGAAACCGCCGCGGTGACGGGTACCGATGCCGCGAACGGCACCGCCGAGAGCAATCGGTCCAGCGCGAATCCTGGCGCTACCGAGACGGTTTCGCTCGAATCCGACTCGAACGAAGCTCGGGGCCGTGGCTCCGATACCGTCGCGAACGGTCCGGACGCGGGCGGCGAGAAGTCCGGCCGCCGTCGCCGTCGCCGCCGCGGAGGTGCCGACCATAGCGACAACACCGGGACCGACATCGCATCCGACTCCGCCGCAACGGATTCGGGCGAGGCCACCGCGGACGTCGTTGTCCGGGATACCACCGAAAACGCACAGTCGGTCGTTACCAGTGACCAAAGCGGTTCCGCCGCAACAGGTTCGGACGAAGTGGCCGAGGCGCCCAAGAAGCGCACGCGGGCCGGGCGGGCAAGCAGCCAGGCCCAGGATGCGCTGAGCACACCGGATTCCAGCGCCGTGGCCGACAGTGCGGGCAGCGCCGTCGACGCGGACCGGAACGGCTCTGCCGCAGCGGATTCGCACGAGGTCGCCGCAGCTCCCAAGAAGCGCACGCGCGCCAAGAAGGTCGCCGAAGTGACCGAGGCACAGGACGCCACCACGACGGGTTCCGACGAAGCGGCCGAGGCACCCAAGAAACGCATGCGCGCCAAGAAGACGGCCGACACCGCCGAGCCCCAGGCCGGTTCGGCCGCGTCCGGCTCCGACGAGGTCGCCGAGGCACCCAAGAAGCGCACGCGCGCCAAGAAGGTCGCCGAAGTGACCGAGGCACAGGACGCCACCACGACGGGTTCCGACGAAGCGGCCGAGGCACCCAAGAAACGGACCCGGGCCAAGAAGGCCGTCGCGGCCACCGAGGCTCAGGACGGTTCCGCCGCAGCGGATTCGAGCGAGGCCGCGGCTGCTCCCCAGAAGCGCACGCGGCCCAAGAAGGTCGCCGACGACAGCACCACCCAGGACGCTTCGGGCACAGCGGCTTCCGATGCTTCCGCCGCGAATGCGGGTGCGGCCGCCGAAGCGGTGGCGGCTCCGGCACGTCGTCGCGCTCGGCGAAAGACTGCCGATGTGGAGGCCGAATCCGTCGCCGCCGCAACCGACACCACCGTCTCCGCATCGGCGTAGGCGTACGGATCGGTTAGTCTCGCAGTCGTGCTCGCACCCGAGCGGCGGACGCGCGCCGATATCGTCATCGCTGCCGCGATCGCCGCTCTGGTGGCGATCGCGGCGGTGGTTGTCTGGTGGACCAGTGCCGCGCGCGGCACCGAATCGGTGACCGCCGAGGAGATACTGTCCGCCCCGCCCACACCGGACCGGGTTCCCACCGATGTGCGCGAACTGTGGCACGCCGGTGACGCCGCGGCGCAGCGCGCGCTGGTGGTCGGCGGCGTCGCGGTCACCGCGGCGGACGGCGCGGTGACCGGGCGGGACCCCCGCACCGGTGAACAGGTGTGGAAATACCAACGCGATCTGCCGCTGTGTGCGGTGGAAACACAGTTCGGCACGGTCATCGCCACCTATCGCGACGACCGCGGCTGCAGTCAGACCACCCAGCTCTACGGCGATACCGGTGCGCGACAGACCGCCCGCTCCAGCTATATGGACGATTCGGTGCGGCTGTCGGTGGACGGCACCTATGTGCTGGCGCTCGGGCCGAATCGCCTCGAAATGTGGCGCTCGGATCTGGTGCGCACCCTCGAATACGGCAAGGTCGACGCGCCGGTGAATCCGAATACCCAACAGCGCACCGACTGCCGACTGCTGTCGGCTACGTCGAGTTCCAGTCGCCTGGCGGTGCTGGAACGCTGCGCCAAGGACTCCGCGAACCGGCTCACCCTGCTCAATCCCGCGCCTAAGGACGGCACCGTGCCGGAGGAGTACAGCTCCCATGTACTCACCGAGCCGGGTGGTGCTGTCGACGGTGCGCGCGTCCTCGCGGTGTCCGATAGTCGAGTGGCGGTCTACCTGCCCGGAACCGGCTCCACCGCACCACAGTTCGCGATCTTCGATATCTCCGGCAATCCCATTGCCACCTACCCCATTGCGGCGAACCTGTCCGATCAGGCGACGGTGACCCGTGTCGGCTCGGTCTTCGCGGTATTCACCGGCAAGGATCTGATCGCCCTCAATGCCACCACCCTGGTCCCGACCTGGGTCTACGACGGTGCGACCGGTAGTCCGGGCGTGGTCGGCAACCCCGCCCTGATGGCGGGGCAGCTCCTCGTGCCGGTCACCGACGGCTACGCCACCCTCACCCCCGACTCCGGCACTCCAATCAGCCGAATTCCGGTGCAGCGCAGCGACTATCACGGCGAGCCGATCTCCGTGGCGGTTGTCGGGCCGACAATTCTCGAGCAGCGTGGCGGCGAGCTTTACGCCCTGGGCGCGCCGTAGCCTTCATTATCTCGGCGTGTTTCCCTTCGTCATCCCGGCGTGTTTTTGGCCGGGATCCACTACCTCAGCAAGGTGGATTGCGGCCAAAAGCACGCCGGAATGACGGGGCTACGACGGCCATGGAGACTACGACGGCCATGACGGCCACGGAGACTACGACGGCCATGACGGCCACGGAGACCACGCCGGCTACGACGGCTACGACGGGGGAGAATTACGCCGCCCCCGGCGCACGCCGCCTGAACTGCGCATCCGCCGGTCCGGGCGTTTCGTCGGGCATGATCGATCGCATGACCCAACACCGCCTGGTACTGCTGCGGCACGGCGAAACCGAGTGGTCGGCGGCGCGGAAGCACACCGGACGCACCGATCTTCCGCTCACGGCCGCGGGGGAGGCGCAGGCTCGTGCCGCCGGAAAGCTGCTGTCGGGGATTGGATTACAGGCTCCGATTGTGTTCAGCAGTCCTCGGCAGCGGGCCGTGCGCACCGCCGAATTGGCCGAGCTGCCCGCTCCGCTGCTCGAGGACGACCTGGCCGAGTGGGACTACGGCGATTACGAGGGGCTCACCACCCCGGAGATTCGTGAATCCGCGCCGGGATGGACCATCTGGACCGGATTCACCCCGGGCGGTGAGACCCACGAGCAGGTCACCGTGCGGGCCGATCGGGCGCTGGCGCGGGTGGAACCGGAATTGCGCGATCGCGATGTGGTGCTCGTCGGCCACGGCCACTTCTCCCGCGCCCTGATCGCACGGTGGCTGGAATTCGATGTGAGCGAGGGCCGCCGGTTCTTCATGTCCACCGCCGGGGTGAGTGTGCTCGGCCACGATCACGATGCGCGTACGCTGCGGGCGCACAATCTGATCGCTCATCTCGACGACCTGTGAAAGGGGATCGATGATCCGCCGCGCCACTCCCGCCGATATTCCCGCCCTGGTCGAATTGGTGTACGACCTGGCCGAATACGAGAAGGCCCGCGAGGAGTGCCACCTCACCGAGGAGCAGTTGCGCACCGCCCTGTTCGGCGACTCCCCCGCGCTGTTCGCCCATGTCGCGGAGGGTTCGACGACGGAGGGCATTCTCGGCTGCGCCATCTGGTTCCTGAACTTCTCGACGTGGAAGGGCGTCCACGGCATCTACCTCGAAGACCTGTACGTCAAGCCCGAGGCCCGGGGCCGCAAGCTCGGCAAGGCGCTCGTCGCCGCCCTGGCGCGCGAAGCCGCCGACCGTGGCTTCGGCCGTGTCGACTGGTCGGTGCTCGATTGGAACACCCCGTCCATCGAGTTCTACGAATCGCTCGGCGCGGCGGCCCAGGACGAGTGGACCGGCTATCGCCTCTCCGACGACGCCCTGACCAGGCTCGCCGCCGATTCCTGAGCAGATCTGGACGGTTTACCGCGGGATGGGCGGGCCCGGGTCCAGGCCCATGGCTTCGCGGGTCTTCCGAATGAAGTACAGACCGCCGCGTGCGGTTTCCTTCGCGACCCGGACCTGACCGAGCGTGGTGGCCGATGCCAATTGCGCCCGGGTGGTGTGCATCCGATCCACCGCCTCGGACATGGCCGCGAGAGCGGCATCGTTATCGGGGTCGAGTCGGAGCAGTTCGCCACTCATCCGGTCCAGGTGGCGATTCACTTCGGCCTTGGCGTCGGCGACCCGTTCCACATCGCCGGTCCATTCCCGCGAGATCCACCACGCTGCCAACGCAATAGCGAGAACGATCAATACGAGGAATATCAGCCGACCCATATGTCCAGCTTACGGTCACGGAGTCGGGGGTGACGGCATTGGATCAGCGGATCGCTCCCCCGTATCCGCTACCCGACGCCGATGCGGCCGCGCAGCCGCGCAGTCGCATTCTCGGCTGGTCACTCGACCCCGAACATGGACGAGTGACCAGTAGGCGCGCTGTGGCCCGTTCAGGCAGGCCTATGGGCATGCGGTCAGCGCTTCGGTGGTCGCGCTCGCGCGGCACCCCGGCCGCTACTCCGCGATGTCATATCCGGCGGCCATCCACCGGGTCGAGGCCGGGGCGAACAAGGCGCCGAGGGCGACGAGGGCGAGCAGGCCGAGCGGAATGGCGAGGTCGAGGCGGTCCGAGGTGATCATGTACCAGGCGACGCCGAGCAGCAGGAGCTGCGTGAGGACGGCAATGGCTCGGCCCCAGCGGCGGCCGCGCAGCAGGCCGATGCCCGCGGCCAGCACCGCGCCGCCGACAATGGCCGCGTAGCCGGCGGTGAGGTAGCTGTTTCCGGCGTTCTGTGCGGAGCCGTTCAGGCCCATGACCACCAGCGCGATCATCGCCACCAGACCGAGCGCGCCCTCGAGGGTTACCAGTGCGCCCGCCACGCGCACCGGTGTCGGAACGGCGTCGGTTCCGGGTGCCGCGTTCTTCTCGCCGGAGTTCTGCTCAGCCACGCGCCCAGCCTAACGACCTGCACGGTGAGCGCGACCGCCGCGACCCCCGCCGTCGCATGCCTTTCGACGCGCCGTCCTATCGGTCACAGCGGCGACTCGGGCGGCTCGCACACCGGTTCGCTCAGTAGGCTGCATCGGGTGCGGACGCTGTTGATCGTGAACCCCAATGCCACTTCCACCACCCCGGAGACTCGCGATCTGCTGGCCCACGCCCTGGAGAGCCGCACCCAGCTGACGGTCGTGCAGACCGAACGCCGGGGGCACGCGGCGGAGCTGGCACAACAGGCCGCCGACAATGAGATCGACCTCATTGTGGTGCACGGTGGTGACGGAACCGTCAACGAGACCATCAACGGGTTCCTCCCGCTTCCCGGCGCTACCGAACAGCGAGAGCGCTTGCCGCGGCTCGGCATCATTCCGGGCGGTTCCGCGAATGTATTCGCCCGCGCACTGGGTATCGATCCGGATCCGGTGCGCGCCACCAACCAGCTGATTGATCTGCTCACGGCGGACAAGGATCGGCGTATTGGATTGGGCATCGCCGACGACCGCTGGTTCATCTTCAGCGCCGGTGTCGGACTCGATGCCGACGTCTGCGAGTCCATTGATGCCAAGCGCGCCAACGGACATGCCGCAACACCGGGTCGCTATCTGCGTACGACGGTCAAACAGTTCTTCAAGGCCAAACGCCGCGATCCCATGGTGCGCCTGGGCATTCCAGGTCACGAACCGGTCACGGGAGTGCATTACGCATTCGTGACCAACGCCAGTCCCTGGACCTACCTGAACAACACGCCGGTGCGCACCAACCCGGGCACCAGCTTCGAAACCGGTCTCGGCGTGTTTGCCATGCGCACCATGGCGGTGCTCCCTACACTGGGCGTCGCTCGGCAGTTGCTGTCCCCCACCGGAGATCCCAAGGGACCCAAATTATTTCGCGTCGATGATGTGCCGACGGTACGGATCGAGGCGGATGAGCCGATCGGTTTGCAAATCGACGGCGACTTCATCGGCCGACGCAACATGGTGAATTTCACATGTGTCCCTGACGTTCTGGAAGTCGTCGCACCGCAGGACTAGCGGCATCGACACACCTGAGAAACATCTGCGATGGGCTGCGAAAACCCGAACGAGCGAGTAGAAATGAGCAGGACGCCCTCGATGTAGGGGTCTTACAGCGTGAGCTTCCCCACGGTGCACCAAACAAGTATTGACATCTACGGTGTTCGTGAAAGCATTCACAAGCAACCGTGCGGAAACATTCGAGTCGCACAAGTGAACGGACCACAAACCAGAGGGGCAGCGCCATGCGCATGCCCTAGCAAAGGAGCAGAGGAATGGACTGGCGCCACAAGGCCATCTGTCGCGACGAGGACCCCGAGCTGTTCTTCCCGGTTGGTAACAGTGGTCCCGCGCTCGCACAGATCGCCGATGCGAAGCTGGTCTGCGCTCGTTGCCCCGTGACCGCCGACTGCCTGTCCTGGGCTTTGAAGTCCGGACAGGATGCCGGTGTTTGGGGCGGTATGAGCGAAGACGAGCGTCGCGCTCTGAAGCGTCGCAACGCGCGTACACGCACTCGCACCGTCGTCTGAAACCGACGACAGGCGTTTAGGCCGCAGCCCCCACCGGCGGCCTGGACGCATTTCGGCCCGGCACCACAAGAAGGTGCCGGGCTTCATTGTTTGAGTGCTGCTCATCCGCCTCCCCGAGACTTTAGCGCGCGGCTGAGAGCCGTCCACCGTTTTGCACGCGTGCCGGCGGTTGGGTGGCCGAGCCGATTTTGGGCGTACCCGACGAGTTACCCCGATTCTTACGGAATCAGTTGTCACTGATTCAACAGAATTCTTCTTGCGGGCACTGTAAACATGCGAATTCGCCTATTGGTGTCGATAGATGTGCCGGGTCGGTGTCCGATTTCCAGCGCTCAACGTGCTGATCTACGTCCCAGCGGCACCCGTAGTACGGCGTCCGTGCCGATATCTTGGCCCGGGTGCAGACCAATGGATCCGCCCAGTTCGGCGGTCACCAGGGTGCGCACGATCTGTAGCCCCAAACGGTCGGAAGCCTCCAGGCTGAAACCATCCGGCAAACCCCGGCCGTCATCGCTGATGATCACATCCAGCCAACGCGCCGACCGCTCCGACCGGATGGTTACCGTACCGTTCTCGCCCGCGTCGAAGGCGTGTTCGATGGCGTTCTGCACCAATTCGGTCAGCACCATAACCAGCGGTGTGGCGCGTTCGGCGGAAAATACGCCGAGCGATCCGGCGCGGCGCACCTTGATGCGCGCGGTGTGCACGGTGGCGACATCGGCCATGATCGGCAACAGCCGATCCACCACCTCGTCGAGATCCACCTCTTCGTCCACCGACATGGACAGCATTTCGTGTACCGAGGCGATGGAGGTGACTCGACGCACCGATTCGGTGAGCGCCAGTCGAGCCTCTTCGTTCTCGGTGCGGCGGGCCTGTAGTCGGAGCAGGGCGGCCACGGTTTGCAGATTGTTCTTCACTCGATGGTGAATCTCGCGGATGGTGGCGTCCTTCGACAGCAAGGCCCGGTCGCGGCGTTTCACCTCGGTGACATCGCGCACCAGCACCGCCGCCCCGCCGAGTTCGCCGTGCGGGCGCAATACCAGGGTGCGCAGTAGCACGGTCGCCCCGCGCGCCTCGACTTCCATTCTGCGCCCGGCCTTTCCGGCGAGCGCGGCCTGAATATCGCCGACCACCTCCTGCGCGTCGAACGGGTCGGTAATGAGCGAGCGCGTGGTGAGCGCGAGGTCCTGGCCGACCAGATCGTTCTGCAATCCCATGCGGTGGTAGGCCGAAAGTGCGTTGGGGCTGGCGTAACTGACGATGCCCTCGGTATCGAGGCGAATGAATCCGTCCCCGGCGCGCGGGCTGGAATGCGAACCGGTGCGATCCTCGAGAGTCGGGAACGTCCCGTCATTGACCATCTGGCACAGATCATCGGCGCAGGACATATACGCAACTTCGAGATTGGAGCGCATCTTACGACGCTGCACATCGGTATCGCGGCCGAGAACGGCGATCACATCATCGCCGACCCGCACCGGAATCGCCTCGCGCAGTGCGTGTACCGGATGGGGATGGTAGACACCGATGGCCTCGAAATCGGCATCGACGCGGACGATGTCACCGCTGATCAGGGCCTGGAAGACCTGCGGATGCTCCTCTTTCAGCGCGGTACTGCCGACCAGGTCCTCCGGATGCACGGTGGGCGCGGTGGTCGGCCGGGACTGCGCGACACACACCACATCCGCGCCCTCGGAAACCGGACCCGCGCCGACCCAGAGCGTCAGATCGGCGAAGGACAGATCGGCAAGCAACTGCCAGTCCCCGACCACCCGCTGCAGATGATCGACGGCCGCACCCGGTAGATCGGTGTGCTCGGCCAGCAGCTCGCTCAGTGTCGACAATTCGCCCACGCTCCTTCACCCACGTCGGAAGTATGTTCCCACGCCGGTACCGGGAAGGGGTTGCCCGGGAAGGGGTTTCTAGCTGATAACTGCGATGACGTCACCCTTTTGGATGACATCGCCGGGCTTGACATTGATGGAAGCGACCGTGCCGGGACCCTCGGCGACGACCGGGATCTCCATCTTCATCGACTCCAGGATGACCAGCGTGTCGCCTTCTTTCACGCTGTCGCCCTCGGACGCGACAATCTGGAAGACGGTCGAGACCATCTCCGCGAGCACTTCCTCTGCCATGACGCCCCTTGATTCCAGTTGACCTTGTACCGCCGAAGGTACAGCCAACCACACGTGAAAGAATGGCCTTCAACAGAAGGGAGACTACCCATGGGTAAGCGTGGACGTAAGAAGCGCAGTCGTAAGAAGAACGGTGCGAACCACGGCAAACGGCCAAACGCCTGAGCTGTTCGCCCGGCTCGAAATGCACTGAGCGGCACGACTTTCCAATGGGAAAGTGTGCCGCTCAATGCGTTTCAGGGGGCTATTCGCC
The DNA here is from genome assembly GCF_001613345.1 of Nocardia uniformis NBRC 13702. Classification (GTDB taxonomy): domain Bacteria; phylum Actinomycetota; class Actinomycetes; order Mycobacteriales; family Mycobacteriaceae; genus Nocardia; species Nocardia uniformis. The sequence goes on from NZ_BDCE01000052.1 coordinate 184,877, forward strand.
CGAATCGATCCGGCGCGTCTCCACCTGAGTAAACGTGGTCCGGATGTCCACCGTCAGCCTCTGCCGCAGCGAATCAGGCGCGCGATCGCCGCCGCATTTGCGGTTCAGCAGGTTCTTGAGCTTCTCCTCCAGGCCGTACTGCTCGATGCACGGCGAGCAGTGCTCCATGTGGTGCTGTAGCCGCTCGCGGGTGCCCTCATCGCATTCGCCGTCCAGGATCAGCCAGACGTCGGCGAGTACCGCCGAGCAGTCCAGATCCATATCGTCGCTCACTGGGTGACCTCCTGACGCGCGCTGTCCGATCGATTGAATCCGCGTTCCCGCGCGACGTCGGCGAGCAGGCCCTTGAGCTGCTTGCGTCCGCGGTGCAGCCGGGACATCACGGTTCCGATCGGGGTACCCATGATCTCGGCGATTTCCTTGTAGGGGAAGCCCTCCACGTCGGCGTAGTACACCGCCATCCGGAATTCCTCCGGCAGCTCTTGCAGCGCCCGCTTGATCTCGTCGTCGGGCAGCGCTTCGAGGGCCTCCATCTCGGCCGAGCGCAGGCCCGTCGAGGTGTGCTCGGCGGTGGCCGCCAGCTGCCAGTCGGTGATCTCGTCGGTCGGATACTGCGCGGGCTGGCGCTGCTTCTTCCGATACGAATTGATGTAGGTATTGGTGAGGATGCGGTACAGCCAGGCCCGCAGGTTGGTGCCCTCCCGGAAGGAGCGGAAGCCCTGGTAGGCCTTGGCGAAGGTCTCCTGCACCAGGTCCTCGGCGTCGGCCGGATTACGGGTCATCCGCAGGGCCGCGCCGTAGAGCTGGTCGAGCAGCGGGAGCGCGTCGCGCTCGAACCGCTTGGTCAGGTCCGCGGTGCTGGCATTGCTGCGAATGCCGGTCTCGTCGCTCTCATCGGTATCGACCGCCGGATCGTCGATGGCCTCGTTCGTGGTCGCGTCGTCATCGCCTGGGCGATCGACAGCCTGTTCGTCGTCGCTCGTCACGCTCATCCCTTCGATCGCCGTAGGGTGTAAATCTACAGCGAGCGGTTCGAGCGTTGTGAACCCGTCGGCCAACGGCGGGATGCGGATGAGCGGCACGATCCCGGTCGGGCGGGTCCGAGTCGGGCGTTTGTCGACCAGCACGGCCACCGGCTTCTCCTTCGCTTACCTAGTCCGAACGCGTCCCTGTCGGTCGCGCATGGCGTGCAACATGCCGAGTGGTCGCCGTGTTCCCGAAGGCCGGAAAACCGGTGTCGTACCGTCGGCTCGGCTGGCTAGGGTGGATCGCTATGGCTGCTGCTTCCACCCCTGCGATTCGCGCCTTGACCCAGGCGAATATCGATCATCGGGTGCACTCCTATCGCCACGATTCGCGCAGCGACTCCTACGGCGCCGAAGCGGTGTCCGCGCTGGCCGAGCAGCTGGGTGTCGGGCCCGAACAGATCTTCAAGACACTGGTGATCGACCTGGGTTCGGGCGGATTGGCGGTGGCGGTGCTGCCGGTACCGCATACCTTGTCGCTCAAGGCGGCGGCCGCGGCACTGGGTGGCGGGAAGGCCGCCATGGCCGATCGGGCGAAGGCCGAACGCACGACCGGCTATGTGCTGGGCGGGATCTCACCCCTGGGACAGAAGAAGCGCCTGCCGACGGTGATCGACGAGTCCGCGCTGCGGTGGGATCGGGTGCTGTGCAGTGCGGGCAAGCGTGGGCTGGAAATCGAACTGGCCCCGGCCGATCTGGTGGCACTGACGGGCGCGGTCACGGCTCCTGTCGCTGCCACCTGATGGCACTCCCCCGTCATCCCGGCATGTTTGTGGCCGGGATCCACTGCGCGGGTGGATTCCGGCCACAAGCACGCCGGAATGACGGAAATATTTGCTTAATGCAACTAGTTGTCTGCTACAAATAGTTGTTCAACACTAAGCAAGGAGGTGTGCGGTAGCTGTGCTCAATTCCCCGTCGACCGGCGAGGCCATCGCGTCAGCCGATATCCCCGACACTCTCATCGACAGTGTCGCCCGCCAGCTCATTCGCCTGCACCGGCTGCGTGACCGCACCAATGCGCAGATCGCGGCCGCAAGCAATGGCGAGATCGAACCGGCCGCGTTCGCGATTCTGTTCCAGCTGGTCTGCCACGGCCCCATGCGCTCCGGCGCGCTGGCCGACGCGCTGTATTCCGACGCCTCCACCATCAGTAGGCAGGTCGCCAATCTGGTCAAGCGCGGATTCCTGGAACGCCGGGCCGACGCCACCGACGGGCGGGTGAGCGTGCTCGCCGTCACCGCGGCCGGACGCGAGGCCGCGACCGTGATCCGGGCCCGCCGCAACCGGTCGCTGCGCCGGATCATGGCCGACTGGACACCCGAGGAACGCGAATCCTTCTCCGGCCTCCTACTGCGGTTCGTGGACGACTACGAATCCACCCGCAGCGCCGCGCTGGCCGGCCTGTACTCGATTTCCCAACCCGCAGAGAGCAATTCGTGACAGCCACCGCCGATACACCGAACGCCGCGGGATTCACCCACAAACAGATTCTGACCATTCTCAGCGGCCTCATGCTCGGCATGCTGCTGGGCGCGCTGGATCAGACCATTGTCTCGACCTCCATCCGCACCATCGCCGATGACCTACAGGGTTATTCGCTGCAGGCCTGGGCCACCACCGCGTACCTCATTACCGCCACGCTGGCGACGCCGCTGTACGGCAAGCTCTCGGATATGTACGGGCGCAAGCCCTTCTACCTGGCGGCCATTATCTTGTTCATTGTCGGCTCGCTGCTGTGCACGGTCGCGCAGTCGATGTATCAGCTGGCGGCGTTCCGGGCCTTCCAGGGCCTGGGCGCGGGCGGCCTGATGTCCTTGGCGCTGACCATCCTCGGCGATATTGTCAGTCCCCGCGAACGTGCCCGCTACCAGGGCTATTTCCTGGCCGTCTTCGGCACCTCCAGCGTGGTGGGGCCGGTACTCGGCGGCCTGCTCTCCGGGCAGGACGAGATTCTCGGCGTGACCGGGTGGCGCTGGGTGTTCCTGGTGAATGTGCCGATCGGCCTGGTCGCACTGGCGGTGGTGTCGAAGGTACTGCGGCTGCCCAAGGTCGAGAAATCCAAGGTGCCGGTGGACTGGTTCGGCGTACTCATGCTGGCCGTCGGCATTGTGCCGCTACTGGTGGTGGCCGAGCAGGGACGCGAATGGGGTTGGGGCAGTGTCGGTTCGGTGATCTGCTACGTCGTCGGCGTACTTGGTGTCCTGGGCTTCATCGCGGTTGAGGCCAAGCAGGGCGATGCCGCGTTGATTCCGCTGCGCGTCTTCAAGAACTCGACCTTCGCACTGGGCGTGGGTATTTCGTTCGTGGTCGGCATGGCCATGTTCGGCGGCATCACCCTGCTGCCGCAGTACTTGCAGGTGGTGCAGGGCTCCAGCCCGACCCTGGCGGGTATGCAGCTGCTGCCCATGGTGGTCGGCATGATGACGGCCTCGATCATTTCCGGTCAGCTCATCTCACGCACCGGGCGCTACCGGTGGTTCCCGCCGATCGGCGCGGTACTGATCACGCTCGGGCTGTTCCTGCTGCACTTCGTCTCCGTCGATACCGAACTCTGGGTGGTCATGACCTTCATGGCGATCCTCGGCCTCGGCCTGGGCAATCTCATGCAGCCGCTGACCCTGGCACTACAGAACGCGCTGCCACCCAAGGACATGGGCGTGTCCACCGCGGCCGCGACCTTCTTCCGGCAGATCGGCGGCACGCTGGGCGTGGCGGTCTTCCTGTCCATCCTGTTCTCGCAGGTCACCCCGAATATCACCGATGAGCTGCAGGCGGCATCGGCGCGGCCGGAATTCCAGACCGCCGTCGCCGAGGGCGTGCGGAGCAGCAATCCGGTCGATGCGGCGCTGGCCAAGGGGCTCGTGCGGCAGGACCATTCGGCGGCCGGTGAGGTCATGCGGGACAGCTCGGTCATCCAGCAGCTGAGCCCGCCCCTGGCGCAGCCGTTCAAGGCCGGATTCGCCGAGGCCATGGATACGGTATTCCTGACCGCCTCCGCGGTGGCGCTGCTGGCGCTGGTGCTGGTGCTGTTCTGGAAGGAGGTGCCGCTGCGCACCTCCGGCGGTATCGCGGCACGGGCCGAGGCCGACGCCGCCGCCAAATCGATCGTGTGAACCGAGTCGTCGACGTAATGCGGCGCGTCCGGCGCGGATCAGCGGATTCGCGCCGGATGTGTGGCTTACTGGAACGCGCCCGCGCAGTTCAAACGCAGCTGTTCGATCCGAGGATGTGATGCGGTATGTCCCTCCATCAGCGTGTACGAACCATGACGGTCGCCGTGGTCGGTGCGGCGATTCTCGCGGTCGGAGCCGGCCCACTGACAGCCGCCACCGCGACCGCGACCCCCGGCATCGTATTGACCGCGCCGAGTAATCCGAACTACCCGATGGGTACCGATCCGGGCCCGTCCGGTGAGCCGAACTACCCGATGGGTACCGACCCGGGCCCATCCGGTGAGCCGAAGAAGGACAGGAACGTCGAGAAGGCCGAGGGTTTGGGCGGCGGATTGGCCACCAAGATCATCGACACCGTCGCGGGCGTGACCAAGTGCGGGCTTTCCTTCGCACTGCCGTCGGTCAAGTGCAGCGTCTGATCGACCCCCCTCGCCTTCCGGGATACCGAACCTCCCGTCACTCCGGCATGCCGAACCTCCCGGTCATACCGGCATACCGAACCTCCCGGTCATACCGGGATGACGGGGCCTCGGGGCCGGGATGACAGGGCTCGCGGCCGAGACAACGGCAGCCTCGCGGCCGCAGTGACGGGAACTCAGGCTGGTCGGCTCACAGCAGGCTCATCTGCTCAGCTTCATCGGCCACGCGGTCCAGTAGCTCGGGACCGTTGTTCTTCACGCTGTTCACCAGCGAGGGCACCGGGCGGATGAGGATATCCGAGATGTCTTGCACGCTGGGCGCTTCCAATAGCTCCTCCGGTGCGGGATGGTCCGGGTCCAGCCAGGCGTCCCAGTTCGAACGGAGCACCGGTAGCGGCATGCGGTCGTGGATCTTGGCGAGATCGCCGACGGCATCGGTGGTCAGGATGGTGCACGACAGCAGCGGTTGCGCGTCGTCACCGAGGCTGCGATCGCGCCACACCGACCACAGGCCCGCCATATACAGCCGCTCACCATTGGCGTGCGACATATAGAAGGGCTGCTTCACGGCCTTACCCGGCCCGTCCGCCTCGGTCACCCACTCGTACCAGCCGTCCATGGGCACCAGGCAGCGGCGCTTCTTCGCCGCGTCGCGGAAGGAGGGGGTGGTCGTTGCCTTATCGGCGCGGGCATTGAACAGGGGTTTGCCCTTCGCCGGTACACCGGGTTCGGCGGCTTTGGACCAGGGCGGAATGAGTCCCCAGCGCATCTGGCGAATACGCAGCCGCGCCGGATCCTCGGGATGGTCGCGATCGTGCCGTTCGACCACCGTCAGCACCTGATTGGTCGGAGCAACGTTGTAATTGGGGCTGCCGCTGTCGTCGGTCTCGTCGATGGCGTCGAGTTCGACGGCCAGCGTGGCCGGATTCGTCGTAGTCGCATACCTACCGCACATGACTCCATGCTGCCATCGGTCACCGACAGAATCCGCGCGACAGGGCATGCTGGATAGTGACGCACACATCTGATGGCAATTGACTTCAGTGGGCGTGTGTGAGACGTTGACCGCATAACACTCTCACCCAAGGGATCGCCGCACATCATGTCTGCTTCCGATACCGCCACCACCGAGCGGGACGACACTCTGACATCCGTTAATCCGGCCACTGGAGAAGTGCTGGCCACGTACCGGATCGATGACGAGGATGCCGTGCAAGCGGCCGTCGTCAAGGCTCGTACCGCCGCCGCCACCTGGGGAACGCTCTCCTACGACGAGCGCAAGAAGCATCTGCTGCGCTGGGCCAGCAAGCTGGTCGAGAAGTCCGATGAGTTCTGCGAACTCATCCACGCGGAGAACGGCAAGCCGCGCGACGACGCGTACCTCGAGCTCATGCTCGCGCTGGAGCACATCACCTGGGCGGCCAAGAACGCCGAGAAGGTGCTCAAGCCGAAGAAGGTGTCCCCCGGCGCGCTCATGGCGAATTTCGCCGCCTACCTCGAGCAGCGGCCGCTGGGTGTCATCGGCGTCATCGGCCCGTGGAACTACCCGGTCTACACCCCGAACGGTTCCATCGCCTATGCCCTGGCAGCCGGAAACGCGGTGGTGTTCAAGCCGAGTGAGTTCTCCACCGGTATCGGCAACTTCTTCACCACCGCCTTCACCGAGGCCAATCCGGGGCTGCCCGACGGCGTGTTCACCACGGTCAACGGCTATGGCGTGACGGGTGCGGCGCTGGTGCGCTCGGGCGTCGACAAGATCGCCTTCACCGGTTCCACCGCGACCGGTAAGAAGATCATGGCCGCCGCTTCCGACACCCTCACCCCGGTGCTGCTGGAGTGTGGCGGCAAGGATGCGGTGATCGTGGCCGCCGATGGCGATATCAAGGCCGCCGCCGACGCGGTCGCCTGGGGAGCCACCGGCAATAGCGGCCAGACCTGCGCCGGTGTGGAACGGGTGTATGTGGACAAGTCGGTGGCCCCGGAATTCATCGCCGAGGTGAAGCGCATTCTCACCGATGTGAAGCCGGGCTCCGACGATAAAGCCGCGTACGGCCCGATGACCATGCCCAGCCAGATCGATATCGTGCGCCGCCATATCGAGGATGCGCTGAAGAACGGCGGCAAGGCCGTACTCGGCGGTGTGGAATCGATCAAGGGCCCGTTCATCGAGCCGGTCGTGATCGTCGATGCCGACGAATCCTCCGAGGCGGTGACCGAGGAGACCTTCGGCCCGACCGTCACCATTCGCACCGTGGAGGGCATCGACGAGGCCGTACGGCTGACCAATGCCAATAAGTACGGACTCGGTTCGGCGGTGTACTCGCGCAAGCACGGCCTGGAGATCGCCCGCCGCCTGAAGGTCGGCGCCACCTCGGTGAACTCGGTACTCGGTTTCGCCGCCATCTCCGCCCTGCCGTTCGGCGGCGTCGGCGATTCCGGCATCGGCCGCATCCACGGCGCACCGGGCATGCTGGAATTCAGCCGCCCCCACTCGATCGCCGTCCAGCGCTTCACAATCCCCGGCATGGCCCTACTGTCCTACAGCCGCACCGACAGCACCATGAAGCTGCTCCGCAAGCTCGTCCCGCTCCTGCACGGCCGACACAAGTAATAAACCTTCGCCTCGCGAAACCAAATGCCGGTCCCCTAATCGAGGACCGGCATTTTCGTTTGGGACGCAACGACTGATCTCGCAAGAATCGGGGTAACTCACCGGGCACGCCCAGAATCGGTTCGGCTCCCAACCGCCGGCACGCGTGCATTACGGTCAACGGCTCTTTGCCGTGCGCTGAAGACTCGGAGAGGCGGATGAGCGAAGATGAAGGGGTGACTTTCTGGCCCGCGCCCCATGTCGACACTCCCGTACACGCCACAGTGACCCTGCCCGGATCCAAATCCATTACCAATCGGGCGTTGATTCTCGCCGCCCTGGCGGATCGGCCGTCCACCATGACGGGTGCGTTGCGCAGCCGCGATACCGATCTTATGATCGAAGCGCTGCGGGCCATGGGGGTGGGTATCGAGGGGGACGGCGATACGGTGACCGTCACCCCGGGGGCGCAGCTCACCTCCGCCGTCGTGGACTGTGGGCTGGCCGGGACGGTCATGCGTTTCCTGCCGTCGGTGGCGGCGCTGGCGCACGGTGATGTGGCGTTCGATGGTGATGAGCAGGCGCGGGTGCGTCCGCTGGGCACGATTCTGGAGGCGCTGCGGTCGCTCGGTGTCGATATCGACGGTGCCACTTTGCCTTTCGTGGTGCACGGTACCGGGAAGATGCGGGGCGGTCCGGTCACCATCGACGCGTCCGGGTCGTCGCAGTTCGTTTCGGGGCTGCTGTTGTCGGCGGCGCGGTTCGAGCAGGGGGTGACGGTGCATCACCAGGGCGCTCCGCTGCCGTCCATGCCGCATATCGAGATGACCGTGCAGATGCTGCGCGAGGCCGATGTACGGGTGCAAGCGCCGGAGGATCCGCGCGAACCGCAGGTCTGGACGGTGGCGCCCGGACCGATTCGGGCCGTGGACTGGGAAATCGAGCCCGATCTGTCCAATGCCACGCCGTTCCTGGCGGCGGCGGCCGTGACCGGCGGCGAGGTGAGTATTCCGCACTGGCCGCGGATCACCACCCAGCCCGGTGATGTGATTCGCGAAATCCTGGTGCGGATGGGTGCCGAGGCGCGCATCTTCGACGGCGTCCTGACGGTGCACGGGCCCGATCGCCTGGCGGGTATCGATATCGATCTGCACGATGTGGGCGAGTTGACGCCGACGGTCGCGGCCCTGGCGGCCCTGGCGGATTCGCCCTCACGGCTGCGCGGTATCGCGCACCTGCGCGGCCACGAAACCGATCGCCTCGCAGCACTTTCCACCGAGATCAACCGCCTCGGCGGTAAGGTCACCGAGACCGAGGACGGGCTGCAGATCGACCCGACCCCACTGTCGGGCGGAACCTGGCACTCCTACGCCGATCACCGAATGGCCACGGCCGGAGCGATTCTCGGACTCGTCGTCCCGGGTATCCAGATCGAGGACATCGGCACCACCGCGAAGACCCTCCCGAATTTCGTGGGGCTCTGGGAGGGAATGCTCGCCGATTCCGGAGCGGGAAACTGAGGCGGCGCGAGTACGACGAGTCCGATGCCCGGGTCCGCCCGGGCAAAGGAACTCGTCCGCGCACCAAGGACCGGCCCCAGCACTTGGATGCCGAACGGGCCATGGTGTTCTCGGTCGACCGCGGCCGCTGGGGCTGTGTGCTCGACAGCGATCCGGAACGGCCGATCGTCACCATGCGCGCCCGCGAGCTCGGCCGCACACCGATCGTGGTCGGCGATCAGGTGGACGTGGTGGGCGACGTCTCCGGCAAGCCGGACAGTCTCGCCCGCATTGTCCGGGTGGCTGATCGTTCAACGGTCCTGCGCCGCACCGCCGATGACACCGACCCGTTCGAACGCGTCGTGGTCGCCAATGCCGAACAGCTCTTCATCGTGGTGGCTCTGGCCGATCCCCCGCCGCGCACCGGTTTCGTCGAACGCGCCATGGTCGCCGCGTATGTCGGTGGTCTGCAACCGATCCTGTGCCTCACCAAACACGATCTCGATGCGGAATCCGAATTCGCCGACGCCTTCGAGGATTTGGATCTGACCATTGTCTACGGCGGTATCGAGGACCCCCTGGACCCGGTCCTCGACCTGCTCACCGGGAAGCTCACCGCCTTCATCGGCCACTCCGGGGTCGGCAAGTCCACCCTGGTGAATCGCCTTGTCCCCGACGCCTATCGGGCTGTCGGCGAGGTTTCCGGCGTGGGCAAGGGCCGACACACCTCCACTCAGTCGGTGGCGCTGCCCCTGCCCGACGGCGGCGGCTGGGTCGTCGACACCCCCGGTATCCGCTCCTTCGGCCTGGCCCACATCACCCCCGACGATGTCATCAAGGCCTTCTCCGACCTGGCGGAGGCCATTGAGGACTGTCCACGCGGCTGTACCCACCTCGGCCCGCCGGCCGACCCGGAGTGCGCCCTGGACCTACTCCCCGGCAAGGAACGCCGGGTAGCGGCCATCCGCCTACTGCTGAACGCGATCAATACCAATGATCCGTGGTTCCGGGGACAGTCGAGCAGCTGAACCGATCTCGGCGACCGCTTGTGAAAACGCGCGCACGCGAGCGGTTTCGGCGGTGCGGTGCCAGATCAGGCCGAGACTCGAATCCGGTAGTCCGACGACCGGAACGAAGGTGACGGAGCGACGGCCGTGGTACTCGGCCGTCGGATTGCACAGCAGCATGCTGCCGCGATTCGCGGCAACCAGGGCAAGTCCTTCCTCGAGGGTGGATACCTCGGGGCCGGACGGCACCGGATGGCCGCCCGGGGTGGTGGCGGGGGCTTGCACCTCGCGCCAGTAATGCGGTGCGGGAGTACGCACTCCGATCAGTGCGGTGTCCGCCAGGTCCTCTGCGGTAACGGTGGCGCGGCTCGCGAACGGATGGACGCTGGCCACCGCGACGGTTACCGGCTGCTTCGAAAAGATCTGTCCGAGTACAAGTTCGGGCTCCCGCATGGGTAGCAGCACCACCGCGGCGTCCACCTCATGACGGTGTACGGGTCCGACGGGATCAGCGAGTGGGATCTCCGTCAGTTCGATGGCGCAGTCGGGGTGGCGGCGGCCGAACAGCTCGATCGCGGTCATCAGTTGCTCATTGGTGGCACCCTGGAATCCGAGGCGCAGGGATCCGGCCACCCCGCGTGCCGCGGCGCGCGCACCGTCGACGGCGGTGTGCAGCGCGGTGTACGCGGGACGTAGCCGCACCAGGAAGTCCGCACCCAGTGGAGTGAGCCGCACCCGGCGGCTGGTGCGCTCGATCAATCTGGCTCCGACCCGCTGTTCGAGAGCTTGCAGTAATTGACTCACCCGGCTCTGGGACAGGTACAGCCGCTCCCCGGCCCGGCCGAAGTGGAGTTCCTCGGCCAGCGCCAGGAATGCCTCCAGCTCACGCACGTCCAGACTGCTCATGCCCTGCCTCTCGATTGCCTCGGCGCTCGATTGCACCGATCCTCGGCTACCCATGATCGATCGTTGCGGGTGATCGATGAGCCCGGCTCATAGAACCATGAGAACTTCGCCGTTGTTTCCCGGCGCCGCGACCCCTTGGCTGGAGGCTATGAGTCACGTCGAGGAAGTCGCGGATACCCCTCCATCCCAGCATCTTTCGCCGCGGGCATCGGATAGGCGGGGCTGGCTCGGGGTGGTGACCCTGGCCGGTGGCACCTTCACGGTGGTCACCTCGGAGATGTTGCCGGTCGGGCTGCTCACGCCGATGAGCGATGCCCTGCGCATCAGTACGGGTGCGGCCGGACTCTCGCTGACCGTCACCGGCCTGGTCGCGGCGGTATCGGCTCCGCTGCTGACCGCCTGGTGCGGGCGCTTCGACCGCCGTCTCATGCTGGGTGTCCTGATGGCGCTGGTCGTGCTCGGCAATCTGGGGACCGCGTGGTCGCCGAATTTCGGCACGCTGACCGCCGCACGGGTGCTGGTCGGGATCGGTATGGGCGGTGTGTGGGCAATCGCGGCGGGGCTGGCGGTGCGACTGGTGCCGTCGCGATCGGTCGGCCCGGCGACATCGCTGGTATTCAGCGGCGTCGCGGTGGCCTCGGTGCTGGGTATTCCCGCGGGTACCTACATCGGCGCGCTGATCGGGTGGCGCGCGGCCTTCGTCGTCACGGCCGTGCTCGCGCTCGGTGTCCTGGTCGCAATGGTGGTCCTGCTACCGAATCTCCCTGCCGAACGGTCGACTTCCTTGCGCGCGGCACTGGGGCGGGCCCGAGATCCCCGGGTGCGTACCGGTCTGATCGTGGTCGCCTTCCTGGTCACCGGGCATTTCGCCGCCTACACCTATATCCGCCCGGTGCTGGAGGACCGGGCGGCGGCCGATGCGAGCCAGATCGGCACACTGCTGCTGGTGTACGGAATCACCGGTGTCGCAGGCACATTCGCCGCCGGATCGCTCGCGGTGCGTTCCCCGCGCCGAACCCTGGTCGCCATTGCCACGGTGCTCGCGGCCACGGTGCTGCTGCTGCCGGTGCTCGGGTCCGCGCTACCGGTCGCGGGTCTCCTGATGGCAGTGTGGGGACTGTCCTACGGCGGGGTATCGGTCACCAGCCAGATCTGGCTGGCCACGTCGGCCCCCGACGCCCGCGAAAGTGTGTCGGCCCTCTTCGTCGGCGTATTCAATGCGGCCATTGCCACGGGCGCACTGATCGGCGGACTCATCACCGACCGGCTCGGCGTGGAGTCGGCGCTGCTGCTGGGTGGCCTACTCGCGGTCGCCGCCGCGACCACCGCGGCATTCGGCCAGGCCCCGTCGACCATTTCGAGCACCGTCGCCGAGTGAACCGCACAGCGCCGGGTCCGTCCGATGTGTCGGGATGCTCGACAAAGAATGCCCGGATACGGCGCGTCCCCGATCCACAGACCGGCCCGGATGTTTGTATGCCTTGTCGGGACCGCCGAGATGCGGCCCCGATATGCATGCGGTGCAGCACAATCCGAGGAGATCTGATTATGCGTAGAACCCGCTTTACTCATCGTTTCGCCGTGGCGGTCGCCACGGCGGCAACATTTATCGGTTTCGCCAGCGGGCCCGCCGCTGCCGATCCGACGCTCGACTGGACCGTCGCCATGGACGGCCTACAGGCGGCCGCGGCCGGAAATCCGGCCGCTGAGCAGGCCGTGGGCCGGTTGATCGCGTCGGGACAGACCGCCACCGAGGTGGCTCTTCCGGCACAGCCGTTCCAGATTCCCGCACAGTCCGATATCGGACGCGGCGACGGCCCCGGCGTCTACGGATCGGGCATCGCGCTCGATATGGACGGATTCCGGTTCGGGTTCTTCGGCGGACCCGGAACGATTTCGCCGAACCAGGACGGCGCCAAGCTCGAGGTGGTGTGGTTCAACCTGTCCAACGGCCGCAGCGGCACGAATCACCTGATCGAGCATCAGGACATTCCGGTGGACACCACCATCCGCACCGCCGTACTCGATACCGGACCGGGCCTGATCGTGGCCGCCGTCTACGGCAGCCTCTGGCACCGCTGGTCCGTGCCGGTGAGCGACGAACACCCGGACGGCTTCCAGTACCAGCTCGGCGTCATCTCACAACCGTCGTTCGGCGCGGTCACTAACTGATCGTCGGCGATACCGCTTTCGGGTCGCGGGGACCGTGACCCGAAAGCGCACCCGTCCGGCCGGATTCACGAGCCGATCGGGCCGCGGCGGCGGCGAACGAAGGAGCAGGCCAGGGTGGTGAGGAACAGGCCGACCGCGAGCCAGGCGAACCAGTCGCCGAAGCGGGCGTAGACGGTTCGGGTCGAGGTCAGGGGAATATCGGCCAGGACGGATCGGGTGGTGGCGATATCGGTTCTCGCTGACGCGAGGATATGGCCCCGCGAGTCACTGGCTACCAGTTCGCCCAATTGGGCTGCGCGGGCAATGCCCACACCGGATTCGATACCGCGCATGACCGCCATTCGGCTGTGCAGCCAGTGGTCGTCGGTGAAATCGAGAGCGGGGACCAGCAGCAGGGTGGCGTCGAGGCGGCGGTTCTCGCGAACCAGGCCGGGGCGGTCGAGGTCGAAACAGATTGCCAGGGCCCAGGGTTCACCCGGGACCAGTTGGTGGGCGGTGCCGGCGGTGAACTCCTCCTCCAGGCCGGGGACGAGGTAGTGCTTGGCATAGCTGACGCCGGAGGGGTACGCGATAGCGGCGTTGATGGTGACGTCGGGGCGGGTGAGAATCAGGCCGGCGACTATGTGGATGTCGCGGCGGGCGGCCACCTCCGTCAACCGGTCCGACAGCAGGTGGAGGGTCGATTCTTCTGCGCGCCAAGCTTTTTCGGGGAGCACGACCGCGCGGACACCCTGGTCGGCGAGTAGTTCGATTTCAACGATCGCGCGGGTGAGCATGTCGTGACCGGCGGGCGAGTCGATCGGAACGTATTCGGGGGGTTGGGAAACGGCGACGAGGCCCACTCGGACGGTGTGCTGTTCGTCGGCGGCGGTGAGATGCCATGCGCCGAAGCCGGCTACCGCGATCGCGACGACTGCCAACGGGGCGGCTATTCGGATGCGTTGCGGCCGGGTGGCATTCGCCATGACCGCGAGGGCGGCGGGGACCAGCAGGATCAGGAAGGTAAGGCCCCACACGCCGGTGATCGCGGCGGTCTGGATGAAGGGCAGGACATTGGACTGGGTGTAGGCGATGCTCCACCAGGCTCCGGTCGTACCGACCAGGGAGAGCACGTATTCGAACGTCACCCACCCGGCGGGGAAGGCGAGCACCGCCAAACCCGGGCGGTCACGCAGCATCAGCGCCCGGAATACCAGGATCACCGCACCGAATACAAGGGCCGAGCCGCCGAGTAGGGCGACGGTGACGGGGACCGGCTGTTCGAGGGTGGTGGTGAAGTAGCGCCACATTCGGGCTTCGCCGCCGAGCCAGGACAGGGCTCCGGCGAGGAAGGCGAAGGGCGCGGAAATGCTCGGGGCGATGAGCAGTACGGGCAGCGGCGCCAGGAAGGCCAGTCCGGCGACGGGGTGTAGACCGGTTCCGAAGTGCCACAGCACCGCCGACAGCAGTGTGGCAATCGCGGCAATCGCCGTTTGTTTCACCATCGCCTCTCTCCCCCGGCTGAACAGGTGTCGAAAAGGCCGGGCCACACCATTTTCCGGTTCATGACGCCCACGCACCTCACCCTGCCGTACCGACCGGTGCTCACACCTGGGTACGGTGCGCAGCTCCCACTACGAGAATGGCACCCGAGCGAAATGCTCGGGTGCCATTCTCGATTCGTCGGTTCACACGACCGTCAGCTCAGCTGACTCAGCGACGGCGTTTGGATTTCGGCGCCTTCTCGTGCTTGCTCTGGCTGCGCGCGGCTTCCCGGCGTTCCCGGCGGGTGGTGCCGGTGTCGGCCTCGCCGTCCCCGTATTCCTCGGCGGCGGTGTGCACGGCCCGGTGGCCGCCCTCATCCGGCCCGGAGTAGTTCAGGGCGCGCGCACCCGGGGAATCGCCGATTCCCTTGGCGCGCAGCGCCGCGGGGGCACCGTTGGCGACCGCGGGAGCGGGCTGCTCGGTGGGGAGCGGACGGTTGCCGACCGGGGACTGCAGTCCCGCGGCCACATTCACGCCGGCGGGCTGCTGCTGGACCTCGACCTGGAGGTTGAAGAGGAAGCCGACCGACTCCTCCTTCAGGCCATCGAGCATGGCGGCGAACATATCGAAGCCCTCGCGCTGGTATTCGACCAGCGGGTCACGCTGGGCCATGGCGCGCAGGCCGATGCCCTCCTTGAGGTAGTCCATCTCGTAGAGGTGCTCACGCCACTTGCGGTCCAGAACGCTCAACAGCACCTGGCGTTCGAGATTGCGCATACTGCCTTCGCCCGCGAGCCCGTCGATTTCGGCTTCACGGTTCTCGTAGGCGGCGTGCGCGTCGTCCAGGACTGCCTCGAGGAGTTCCTCGCGGGACAGCTCGCCGAACTCACCGTCTTCGGTCTCACCGGACAGGTCCCGGTAATCGATTCCGATGGGGTACAGCGTCTTCAGCGCGGTCCAAAGCTTCTCCAGATCCCAGTCCTCGACATAACCCTCGGCGGTGGCCGCGTTCACGTAGTCGGTGATCACCGAGGTGATCATCTCCTGGACCTGACCCTCCATATCCTCACCGTTGAGGATGCGCTTGCGCTCGGCGTAGATGACCGTGCGCTGCTGGTTCATCACCTCGTCGTATTTGAGGACATTCTTGCGGATTTCGAAGTTCTGCTGCTCGACCTGGGTCTGCGCGGACTTGATGGCGCGCGAGACCATCTTGGCCTCGATCGGCACATCATCGGGCAGGTTCAGCCGGGTCATGATCGACTCGAGCGCCGCGCCATTGAAGCGCCGCATGAGTTCGTCGCCCAGCGACAGGTAGAAGCGGGATTCACCCGGATCGCCCTGACGGCCGGAACGACCGCGCAGCTGATTGTCGATACGCCGCGATTCGTGCCGTTCGGTACCGAGCACGTACAGCCCGCCCGCCTCCCGCACCTTTTCGGCGTCGTCCTCGGTCTGCTGTTTGACCTGCTCGAGGGTGCCGTGCCATGCGGCCTCGTACTCGTCGGGCGTCTCGACCGGATCCAGGCCCTGACGGCGCAGCAGGATATCGGCAATGATGTCCGGGTTGCCGCCCAGCACGATATCGGTACCACGACCGGCCATATTGGTCGCGACGGTGACGCCGCCGGGCCGACCGGCCTCGGCGATGATCTGCGCCTCTTGCTCGTGGAACTTGGCGTTGAGCACGTTGTGCGCGATACCGCGTTTGGTCAGCAGCTTCGACAGGTATTCGGAGCGCTCCACCGAGGTGGTGCCGACCAGGACCGGCTGGCCCTTCTCGTGCTTTTCGGCGATATCGTCGGCGACCGCCGAGTACTTCGCCTCCTCGGTCTTGTAGATGAGGTCGGCCTGATCCGCGCGGACCATCGGCCGGTTGGTCGGAATCGGCACCACGCCCAGGCCGTAGGTCTGGTGCAGCTCGGCGGCCTCGGTCTCGGCGGTACCGGTCATACCGGACAGCTTGTTGTAGAGCCGGAAGTAGTTCTGCAGCGTGATCGTGGCCAGGGTCTGGTTCTCCGGCTGGATCTCCACGGCCTCTTTGGCCTCGATGGCCTGGTGCATACCCTCGTTGTAGCGGCGACCCGTGAGGATGCGGCCGGTGAATTCGTCGACAATGATGACCTCACCATTGCGGACGATGTAGTCCTTGTCCTTCTGGTACAGCTCCTTGGCCTTGATGGCATTGTTCAGGTAGCTGACCAGCGGCGAATTGGCCGCCTCGTACAGGTTCTCGATACCGAGCTGATCCTCGACGAATTCGACGCCCGCCTCGTGCACGCCGATGGTGCGCTTCTTGATATCGACCTCGTAGTGCAGGTCCTTCTTCAGCAGCGGCGCGATGCGCGCGAATTCGGCGTACCACTTCGACGAGGCGTCGGCCGGACCCGAGATGATCAACGGCGTACGAGCCTCGTCGATCAGGATGGAGTCGACCTCATCCACGACGGCGAAATTGTGCCCACGCTGCACCAGATCGTCGATCGAGTGCGTCATATTGTCGCGCAGGTAGTCGAAGCCGAACTCGTTATTGGTGCCGTAGGTGATCTCCGCGGCATAGGCCTGGCGACGTTCGGCCGGGGTCATCCCGGACAGGATCACGCCCACCTCGAAACCGAGGAAGCGGTGCACTCGGCCCATCCACTCGGCATCGCGCTTGGCGAGGTAATCGTTCACGGTGACCACGTGCACACCGTCGCCGCTGATGGCGTTCAGGTAGGCGGCCAGCACACAGGTCAGGGTCTTGCCCTCACCGGTCTTCATTTCGGACACATTGCCGATATGCAGCGCCGCGGCACCCATGACCTGCACCTTGTAGGGCTTCTGGTTGAGCACGCGCCAGGACGCTTCCCGCGCGGCCGCGAAGGCCTCGAGCAGCAGCTCGTCGAGGGTCTCCCCATCGGCGTAGCGCTGTTTGAACTCGTCGGTCTTGGCGCGCAGTTCGGCGTCGCTCAGGGCCTCGAATTCTTCGTCGAGGGCGAGGACCTCGTCCGCCAGATGCGACAGCCGCTTGACCGTGCGACCCTCACCAATCCGTAGCAACCTCGAAAGTGTCAGCGCAGGCACGGGTTCTGTCAGTCCTCTGGTCGGTGGTGTCGGGCTTATTACCCCGGAGGGTTTCGGGCGCGCGGGTGCGCAACCACTGCCATGGTAATGCCGCTCCGATCGTATGCGCTCTGTCCATTGCCTCCGCTCCGCTCCGGCGGTGCCGTGTCGTTGGCCTCCGCTCCGCTCCGGCGGTTCGCGGCCCTCGTAACCCCGTTCTTCCCTCCCTCCGCTACTCCGCTTCGCTCCCCCCGCTCCACTCAGTCCAGAACGGGGCGGGCCGCGAACAAAAGCCCGGAGTAACTGTCAGCTACTTGCTGGCGAATGAGCTTGCAGCAGAATCCATTTCAATGCGCGTGGCGTAGCATGGGGAACGTCTGTCGTGCTGTGGCTTGCGCCCGCACACCGGGAAGGGGTTCCCGACGACGACGCAAGGGGGCGGGCATCGAGGCCCATTTCCCAGTGATCCGGATCGCTTGCGCATGGAACCGGCACGCACGCTGACGACTCGAGCGGCAGGATAAGTGCGGGTCGAGGATCGGATAGAGGAGTAGCGGGCAGCGTGATCACGAGACTGACGCCGCAGGACGCGTCGTTCTACCGGCTCGAATCGAGCAGCAATCCGATGCATATCGGATCCCTGGCGATCCTGCGAAATCCGGCGGCGACCGGCAATTCCAGCGGTAAGTCCCTGGACTACGACCGACTGATCGATTTGGTGGAAACCAGGCTGCCACTGGTTCCGCGCTACCGCCGAAAGGTCCGCGAGATCCCGTTCACGCTGGGCCGCCCGGTCTGGGTGGACGACGCGAAATTCGACATCACCTATCACATTCGCAGGTCGGCCCTGCCCGAACCGGGCACCGACGCCCAATTGCTCGACCTGGTCGCGCGGCTGTCCTCCCACCCCCTCGACCACACCCGCCCGCTCTGGGAGATGTACCTGGTCGAAGGCCTTTCCGGTGGCCGCTGCGCGGTATTCACCAAAACCCATTCGGCGCTGGTGGATGGTGACGCCGCGCTGGAAATCGGCCATGTGATCCTCGACACCACCGCGGCACCGCGCGAATTCGCCGATGACGCCTGGATCGCCCATCGCGAACCCGCCGACCTGGAACTGCTCATCGGCGCGGTCGCGCACCTGGCCACCCAGCCGCGCGAGGCCCTCGACGTCATGCGCCGCACCGGCGCCGAGGCCTTCGCCTTCGTGGACGCCACCGGCAAGGCCGTCAAGAAGATGGTGTCGATGGTCCGGGCGGCCGCCATCGGCGTACCCGACAGTCCGCTCAATACCCGCACCTCCCGCAACCGCCGCTTCGAGGTGGCGCGCACCGACCTCGAGGACTACCGCAAGATCCGCAGGAGATTCGACTGCTCCATCAATGACGTGATCCTGGCCGTGGTCACCGGCGCACTGCGCAACTGGCTGCTCTCCCGCGGCGAAGTCCTCACCGAATCCACCGCACTGCGCGCCGTGGTGCCCATGTCCGTCTACGCCGACGGCCCGGGCGGTGAGCTGAAACCCGCTGGTGAGGTCACCTCACTGCTGGTGGATCTGCCGGTGGGCGAACCCAATCCGGCCATGCGGCTCGCGCATATCAAGCACGCCACCGAGGTGTACACCAAACATCAGCGCGGGGTGCGGGCCCGCACCCTGGTCCATATGGCCGGATTCGCCCCGGCGAGCCTGCATGCCATGAGTGTGCGGGCAGCGAGTACCTTCGCAGAACACACGTTCAATCTGGTGATCACCAACGCGCCGGGTCCGCAGACGCCGATGTTCATCGGCGGCGCGCGGATGCTGGAGATGTATCCGGTATCGCCGCTGCTGCGCTTTCAGGCCTTGAGTATCGGGATCACGTCCTACGACGGGCGGGTGTTCTACGGACTCAATGCCGATCGTGACGCCATGGCGGATATCGGCGTACTGACCGCGTCGGTGCACGAGTCGATGGAGGAGATGCTCGGTGCCTGCGTCCAGTGAGTCATCCCACCGCGCCGTACCCGGCAAGCTACGCGTCTACGTGCCCGCCACCGTGGCCATGCTGCGGGAGCTGGTCGTGGATCGGGAGCTGCGGGCCATGAATGACACCGCGTTCGCGGTCACCCCGGCATTGCGCGAGGCCTATGCCTCCGGTGATGACGAGGAATTGGCGGAGGTCGCCATGGGTGAGGCCGCGCGGGCCTCGCTGCGACTGCTGGCCGATGCGCAGGCCGGTGTCGAACTCCGCGGCGACGGCGAACCGGAGGTCGTCGACGCCCTCGATCCCGCCGACGCGGACTCCCCCGCACCCGCCGCCCCGGTTTCGCGTCGACCGGTCTTCCGGCGCGCCGTCATAGCGGCCGATATCACCGATGTCATCCTGCGCCCGGATCTCGACGACGCCGTGGTGCGACTGTCCGGACCGATCCCCTACGACAGCATCGCGTCGGTCCATGTGGACCTGATCGACGCCGAACCGGCCGTCGCCAAGGCCGTGGATGTCATCGACGCCGCCGATCTCGGCGACCCGGACGCGGAATTCGTCCTGGGTGACGCCGAGGACCACCAACTGGCCTGGTACGCCACTCAGGAAGTGCCGTTCCTGCTGGACCTGCTGTAAGGACCCCGGCAAGCTCGTCTTCCCGGCGCGGGCAAAGCTCGTCATCCCGGCGTGCTTTTGGCCGGGATCCACACCGCACGGCACCTGCGCTGATTGCGGTGGATTCCGGCCAGAAACATGCCGGAATGACGGGGGAATGGCGGGAGGAGCCTCTTCCCATGGCCTTCCCTGCCCCGTAACCTACGATGCCGTAACCTTGAGTGACGACGCGCGCGGAGCAACACGACAGCTCCGCGGGACGCGCGATCACCGCGCCGCGAATGAGCGACGACGCTCTGCCCGCGGCCAGCCGTATACCGCCGCGCCACAGCGCACGACGACAGAGGAACGTCCGCACCATGGGTTTGAAATCTGGGGGATTGTCCGTGCGAGGCCTGCGTGAGTGGCTGGAAGCCCCGGTCGCCGAGGCGGCCACGGCGGGCAGGACCCGGCTCGACGCATTGCGCGGCGCGGCGGCTCGAATCACCACGCCGCTGCTGCCGGACGACTATCTGCATCTGGTGAATCCGCTGTGGTCGGCGCGCGAACTGCGCGGCCGCATTGTGGAGGTGCGCAAGGAGACCGCCGATTCGGCCACCCTGGTGATCAAGCCGGGCTGGGGTTTCGATTTCAAATTCGAGCCGGGCCAGTACATCGGTATCGGTGTGCTGGTGGAGGGTCGCTGGCATTGGCGGTCGTATTCGTTGACCTGCCCGCCGGATTGGACCGGGGGTGGGTCAGGGGCAGATTCACAGCACAAATCCAAGCGGCTCATCTCGATTGCTGTGAAGGCCATGCCGGAGGGCTTCCTCTCCAGCCACCTCGTCTCCGGTGTTCCGGTCGGCAGTGTGGTGCGCCTGGCCGCCCCGCAGGGTGGTTTCGTACTGCCCGAACCGCCGCCGTCGAAGGTGCTCTTCCTGACCGCCGGTTCGGGTATCACCCCGGTCATGGCCATGCTGCGCACCATGGAGCGCCGCGGTGTGGTCCCTGATGTCACCCATCTGCATTCCGCCCGCACCGCCGATGACGTCATGTTCGGCGAGGAATTGCGCGAAATGCACGACCGGCACCCGAGTTTCACCGCCGATCTGCACTTCACCGGCGAGCACGGCAAATTCGCGCTGGCCGATCTGGATCAGCGGGTTCCGGACTGGCGTGCGCGCGAGACCTGGGCCTGCGGTCCGGCGGGCATGCTCGACGAGATCGAAAAGCATTGGGCGGCCGCCGGTATCGCCGACCATGTGCACGTGGAGCGGTTCGAGATCGAGCGCTCCGCCGTCGGCGAGGGCGGCAAGGTCACCTTCGGCAAGTCCGGTCGCACGGTCGAGATCGATGGTGCGACCAGCCTGCTGGAGGCCGGTGAGTGCGCGGGTGTGCAGATGCCGTTCGGCTGCCGGATGGGCATCTGCCAGACCTGTGTGCTGACCATCACCGACGGGCACGTGCGGGATCTGAGAAACGGCAATGAGCACCGGGCGGGCGATAAAGTACAGACGTGTATCTCGGCCGCCGCCGGTGACTGCACCCTGGATGTCTGACCCGACGCCTGTACGCTCGAGGGCAGTCGAGCACGGTGCCGCATACGGCGCGACCTGCGACTCGCGCCCCGGCTCGGGGTCAATCGAATCACGGAAGGACCGCCGGTGGCCATCACCGACATCAAGGCGTTCGCCCATCTGACGGCGACCGATATCGAAACCCTGGGACAGGAGCTCGACTCCATCCGACGCGACGTCGAACTCTCCCTGGGTGAGCACGATGCCAAATACATCCGCCGATCCATTGCCGCGCAGCGCATGCTCGAGGCCGCGGGCCGCGCCACCCTCTTCGCCAGCAAGAAGCGCTGGGCGTGGGTGACGGGTACGGCGCTGCTCTCGGTCGCGAAGATCATCGAGAATATGGAGCTCGGGCACAACATCAGCCACGGGCAGTGGGATTGGATGAACGATCCCGAGATCCACTCCACCACGTGGGAGTGGGATATGACGGCGACGTCGGCGCAGTGGAAGCACGCGCACAACTACTCCCATCACACCTACACCAATATCGTCG
This sequence comes from Nocardia uniformis NBRC 13702, assembly GCF_001613345.1. Classification (GTDB taxonomy): domain Bacteria; phylum Actinomycetota; class Actinomycetes; order Mycobacteriales; family Mycobacteriaceae; genus Nocardia; species Nocardia uniformis. The sequence goes on from NZ_BDCE01000052.1 coordinate 206,814, forward strand.
ATATGGATCATGACGTGGGCTTCGGCATCCTGCGCATGACCCGCGACGAGGAGTGGCGCCCGATCAATCTGGCGCAGCCGGTGGCGAATCTGGTGCTGGCGGGTCTGTTCGAGTGGGGTATCGCGCTCCACGATCTGTCGATCACCAAGGAACAGGCCGGGATTCCCGAGAAGGGTTCGGCGTTCTCGGAGCCGAACAAGGAGTTCTACCGCAAGGCGGGCCGGCAGATCGCCAAGGATTACGTGATCTTCCCGGCGCTCACCGGTCCCGCGTGGAAGCAGACACTGAAGGCGAACGCGACCGCGAACCTGGTGCGCAATCTCTGGGCATACGCGGTGATCTTCTGTGGCCACTTCCCGGACGGGGCCGAGAAATTCACCGTCGAGCAGTTCGAGAACGAGACGCACGGCGAGTGGTACCTGCGCCAGATGCTCGGCAGCGCCAATTTCGACGCCGGTCCGGTCATGGGTTTCATGAGCGGCAATCTCAGCTACCAGATCGAACATCACCTCTTCCCGGATATCCCAAGCAATCGGTATCCGGAAATGTCGGTGAAGGTGCGGGCACTGTGCGATAAGTACGATCTGCCCTACACCACCGGTTCGCTGGGTAAGCAGTACATGCTGGCCTTCCGCACCATTCACAAGCTGGCGCTGCCGGATCGATTCCTCAAGCGCACCGCCGATGATGCTCCGGAGACATCGTCGGAGCGCAAGTTCGCGGGTATCAGCCTGCCCACTATGCCGTCGATGCCTTCTATGCCCGCAATGCCGTCCATGCCGAGCAATGAATGGCTCGCCGAACACCTTCCGAGTGATGAATGGCTGGCCGCGCACCATTGGCCGATCGTGGATCCGGTGACGGGTAAACGACAGGGACTGCGCTCGGCGCTGGCCGAGGCCAAGGTGGCACTGAAGGAGAAAGCGCGGCACGAGAAGGAAGTGCTGCGCGAGGCCAAAGCGGCCCTGCAGGAGAAGGCTCGGGTCGAGAAGGCACTGCTGCAGGAGAAGGCTCGCAATAGCGAGCAGGGCCGCTCGCTGCGGCGCTTCCTGCGCCGTAATCGCTAGGGGCACTAGCAGATACAGGTGTCGAACGCAATGCGGCGTTCGACACGGTAGAGATTCGATCGCTCGTAACCTACGGAGCCGTAACCTACGGTAGTGTAACCCGCATGGCGATCTCGGATGTCAAGGAATACGCGCACCTCACCCCCGAGGATGTCGAAGCGATCGGCGCGGAGCTGGATGCCATCCGCCGCGAAATCGAATCCTCTCGGGGCGTGCGCGACGCCAAATACATTCGCAATGTGATCCGGCTACAGCGCGGCCTCGAAATCAGCGGCCGCGGCGTGCTGTTCGCGAGTCTCTTCCCGCCCGCGTGGTTCGCGGGCGTGGCGCTACTGGGCGCGGCCAAGATCATCGAGAATATGGAGATCGGCCATAACGTGATGCATGGCCAGTGGGACTGGATGAATGACCCGGAAATCCATTCCAGCAATTGGGAGTGGGATAACGCCGGTCCGTCCGAACACTGGAAGATCACCCATAACTTCCTGCACCACAAGTACACCAATGTGCTCGGTATGGACGATGACATCGGCTACGGCCTGCTGCGCGTCACCCGGGATCAGCGGTGGTCGCCGTTCTATCTCGGCCAGCCGGCCTACAACCTGCTGCTGCAGATGTTCTTCGAATACGGTGTGGCGATCCAGCATCTGGAACTCGGAAAGGTCGCCAAGAAGAAGTGGGCGCCGGGCAGCCCGGAGCGCCTGCAGTTCGAGGCCGACCGCCGACTGGTGCTGAAGAAGATCGGCAAGCAGGCGGGCAAGGATTACCTGCTGTTCCCGCTGCTGACCGGACCGGCGTTCTTCGGCACCCTCACCGCCAACCTGGCCGCCAATGTGGTTCGCAATGTGTGGACCAACGCGGTCATCTTCTGCGGGCATTTCCCTGACGGTGCGGAGAAGTTCACCCGCCGCGATGTGGAGACCGAGACCAAGGGCGAGTGGTACCTGCGCCAGATGCTGGGTAGCGCGAATATCTCCGGTGGCTCGCTCATGCACTTCATGAGCGGCAATCTGAGCCACCAGATCGAACACCACCTCTTCCCGGACCTGCCGTCGAACCGGCTGCGCTCCATCGCGGTGAAGGTGCGGGCCATGTGCGAGAAGTACGACCTGCCCTACACCGAGGGTTCGCTGCCGGTGCAGTACGCCAAGTCGTGGCGCACCATCATGAAGCTGTCACTGCCCAATAAGTACCTGCGGCACACCACCGATGATGCCCCGGAGACCAAATCCGAGAAGGCGTTCGGCGGCGTCGCCACCATCGACCCGGCCACCGGTCGCCGCCGCGGGCTGCGCACCGCGCTGAACGATGGCCGCCGCCGGATTACCCGCCGCCGGGAACCCGCACTCGCGCACTGACCCTTCCCGAAGCGCGCCATCCCGGGATGACGACGAAGGCGGGGGCATCCCGGGATGGCCAAGGGCTGGGCGAGCAAGGAATGACCTGCCGCCCGCGCTCGCCAGCAAACCTCCTGGTTCACTAGAGCGCGTGTGTGCTGATGGTCCGATCGCCCCCTCCGAATGTCTCAGCGTCTATGACGTGATCCGCCTGCGCCGCGATGTGCGCGCGGAGTTCACCGGGGAGGCCGTCGACGACACCACCCTCCTGCGTATCCTCGATGCCGCGCACCGGGCTCCGAGCGTCGGCAATTCGATGCCGTGGGATTTCGTGGTGCTGCGCGATCCGCGGACCCTGCGGACCTTCGCGGACCATGTGGCCGAGAAGCGGCGGGAATTCCACGAGGCACTGCCGGCGGATCGGGCGCGGACCTTCGATCCGATCAAGATCGAGGGGATTGTCGAGTCGGGCACCGGCATTGTGGTCACCCACGATCAGACGCGTGGCGGCACGCATGTGCTCGGCCGTGCCACGGTGCCCGAAACCGGCATCTACTCAACGATTCTGGCTATTCAGAACCTGTGGTTGGCCGCCACCGCCGAGGGCGTCGGCGTGGGTTGGGTGAGCTTCTACGACACCCCGTTCCTCGCCGAACTGATCGGGGTCCCCGCAGGCGTGCGGCCGGTGGCCTGGCTGTGTGTCGGCCCGGTGGACGAGTTCCAGCGGATTCCGGATCTGGAGCGCTTCGGCTGGCGTGATCGCCGTCCGCTCGACGCGGCCGTGCACTGGGGGCGCTACACCGACCGCGGCTGAGATGCGAAGGGGGAGTAGCCCCACCCGCCTCGGTTCAGCTGCTCCCCCGACCGATGACCGTCACCTCGTCCAGGGTGACTTCGGGATCGCTGACGCCCTGCGCACCGGTGATGGTCATGACGCCGGTGAAGATATCGCCCTGGGATACGCTGCGGCTCCCGTCGCCGGTCAATTCCACCCGCGCGCCATCGAGGGTGTAGTACTCGGTCGGGCCGCCGGTGACGAACGCCAGCGTCCACACCGCGGCATTGGAGTACACCAATCCGTGTACCCGGAAGCGCTCACCGGCGTAGCGCTCATGGTCGTTTACGATCGGCCGGATATCTGTCTCGACCGCGGGCGCCTGATCGGTCGGCGCCGAGAGAACAGGGTGGGCCATCGCGGGCCCCGCGGTCGCGAGAACCGCCGCACCGACCACTATGGCGGCGGCGATTGTGTTCCTACCGACTGGCTTTGTCATAAGCGCGGTCATGCTCGCCCCTCCGAAAGATACGTCGCGATCGAATGCCCGAATCGGGCGCTCGCGAAACCCTCGGGCCCCGTATCGAGGTATGAAACACACCGGCCGCCCCATATCGGGCCGCCCCCGCGGGTGCGGTCAGACTCGCTCGAGCACCGCCGACGCGCCGATACCGCCCGCGGCGCAGATACCCAGCAATGCGGTCGATTTACCGGTGCGGGCGAGTTCATTGGCCATGGTGGTGACCATGCGCGCACCGGTCGCGCCGAAGGGGTGGCCGAGCGAGACCGAACCGCCGTGGACATTCAGGATGTCGGGGTCGATATCGCCGACGGCGGTATCGCGGTCGAGGCGGGTCTTGGCCCAGTCCACACTGCCCAGGGCCGAGACCACGGACAGGGTCTGGGCGGCGAACGCCTCGTGGATATCGACGAAATCGACATCGCTCAATGCCATTCCGGCCTTGTCGAGGGCGCGCGGCATGGAAATGGCCGGGCCGATGAGCACCTGGTCGCGCGGATCGACACTGACGTAGCTCCACGATTTGAAGGCGGCAAGGGGTTCGAAGCCCAGTTCGCGGGCCTTCTCCTCACTCATGAGCAGTACTGCGGACGCGCCGTCGGTGAGCGGGCTGGCATTACCCGCCGTGACTGTGCCGTTCTTCTCGAAAACCGGTGCGAGGGTAGCGAGTTTCGCCACGCTGGTCCCCGGCCGCACCAGACCGTCGCGCGTCACGGTCGTGCCCTCGGGCGTGGTCAGCGACAACACCTCGCTGTCGAACCGCCCGGACTCGATGGCCGCCGCCGCGCGGTGATGCGAGCGAGCCGCGAACTCGTCCTGCGCGGCCCGTGAAACACCGTGGATGCGAGCCATTTTCTCGGCCGACTCCCCCATCACCTCACCGGTGGTCCGCTCCTGGATCTTGGGGCGCCGCGGTACCAGATCGACGAATGGCGCGAGCTGCGCGACGGCCGCGAGGTAATCCTTCGGCTTGGGCTTGCCCAGGGCCAGCGGCGCGGCCGCGTGCACCATCTTCTGCGGAAGTTTCACCTCGGCATTGCTGGTGGAATCGCTGCCACCGGCGATCATGATGTCGTACTCGCCGCGCTCGATAGCGGCGGCGGCAGAGGTGACGGCCTGTAGTCCGGACGCACACGCGCGGGTGACGGTGTATCCCTCGCACCCCGGATCCAGTTCCAGATCGAGCGCGATCTCCCGCGCGATATTGGGCGCGCCACTGGGCAGAATCACCCCACCCCACACGATGGCCTGAACGGCCGCCTTGGGCAGTCCGGTTCGCGCCAGTAGTCCGCGCACCGCGGTATCGGCGAGGTCGATGGAGTCCATCCGGGTGTAATCCGAGAACGCCCGCACGAAAGGCGTCCGAGCCCCTGAGACAATGACGGCACGGCGAGCAGCATTGGTGGCCATGGGGATTCCTTTCGAGAAAGCCTGGCCATCCAACTTACTCGACGGTAAGAAGAAAGGCGATACACCCTGTCACAGCTAGCGACCGGGGCCTGGTGACCCCGGTCGACGCGAATGAGGGGGTTTACACCCGTGGACTATGCGAGCCGGATGAGGCCGTAGTCGAAGGCGTGGCGACGGTAGACGACCGACGGTCGGTCGGTCTCCTTGTCTTGGAACATGAAGAAGTCGTGGCCGACGAGCTCCATTTGGTAGAGGGCGTCATCGACGGACATCGGGATGGCGGAGTGCGTTTTGGTGCGCACGATATGGCCCGGACCGACGTAGTCATCCTGGCCTTCCACCGCCTCGGCGGGGTGATCGTGGGCGTGGGGGGCGCTGCCGTTCGACGAGGTGAACAGTGAATCGTCGATCAGACCGGCGGTGGCCTCGGCCACCGAAATCGGCGTCTTCTCCCCATGATGGACCCTGCGACGGTCCTTCATTTTGCGCAATCGGCTTTCCAATTTCGCGACGACTAGTTCGAGAGCGGCATAGAAACTGTCCGCGCAGCCCTCGGCCCGGACGACGGGGCCCTTGCCACGCGCGGTGATCTCCACTCGCTGGCAGCTCTTGCGTTGACGACGGTTACGTTCATGGAACAGTTCGACGTCGAAGAGGAAAATCGACGGGTCGAAGCGTTCCAGGCGAGAAAGCTTGTCCGCGACGTGGATTCGAAAATGTTCAGGGACCTCGACATTACGTCCCTTGACAACGACATCGGCCCGCATAGCCGGGGTGGGCTCGTCGGAGACAGTCGAATCCAGAATCGCAATATCAGCGTCTGTCACTGAAGGTCGTGAAGAAGTCGTCACGCGTACCTCCCAGATCTGGCCGCACAAATCCGCTCGTGCGGCGGGATTGAAACGTGTGCCGATCGAAATACCGCTCGGCACGTGATGTCCGAGGCGCCACCTCCAAACTCTCGGTTCGGGTGTCTGATCGCGACGGTAGTACGCCAGCGACCCTTCCGCCAGTCTTCCCGCGAATTTCTGTCAGTCAAGCGCGACAGGTCACAAGTAGGGCTCTGACCGGCACTCCCGCACCAGCCAGAGCGCGTACCGAAGCGCACGCCGTCGCACCCGTGGTCAAGACATCATCCATCAGCACTACCTCGGCGTTTGCCGGAATTCGGACACTGCTACGGGAGGGCGGCGCGACAATGATCCGACCGCGCAGATTGTGCTCGCGATCGTCCCGGGACAGCCCGACCGAATCCCGGACTCCCGGCGTCGAGCGCAAAAGCCGCACCACTCGGCAATCGGGTAGCCAACTCGCTGCGACGCCCGCCGCTCGCACCACGGGATCGCCGCCGCGGCGGCGTGCGGCACCGCGGCGGCTGGGCGCGGGCACCAGAACGAGGGGTCTACCGCTGTCCCGCAAGAGATCCAGCCCCCTGGCCGCCGCTATCCCGAGCGGTGTCGCCAGTTCCCGGCGGTGCTGTTCCTTGGCGGCCAGCACCGCCCGCCGGACGGGACCGGAGTAGGTCGTCAACGCCCAGCACGGCACCCCGGGATCGGCCCGTGGCCGCACCCGTATCGGCGGTCCGGACAACGCGTCCGCGCAGTCCGCACACCAACTGGTTCCGCTCATCCCACAGCCGCAGCACGTACGCGGCAATATGAGCTCGAACAACTCCCCCATGCCCCCAGTGTGCGCCGAAATCGTGGCTTTGACCGGGGTTATCACCGCGAACCGTGGGAATTGGGTGTTTAGCCCGGTGGCATTCGGACGGCTGTCGGCGCGGGGTCCACAGGGCTCAGCCGGGTAATACCGGAATCGCGTTGGCCCCGAGCCCGGGCACCACCCGCCAATAGCGCTCGCCGCCTTCGGCGCTGGTGGTCAGCTCCATGACATCGCGGGCATCGGCCACATACTGCCGGTCCGGGGAGGCGGCCACCACGCGCAGCGGCGGGGTGAGGTTCTGCGCGGTCACCGATTGCAATCCGGAACCGTCGATGGGCACCCGCACAATGGGGTCCACATTGCCCTCGCGGACGATCAAGATGCTGTCCATCTCGGTGTTGTGGGTGTACCAGTCCAGCGAAACCGCCGGGGTGCTCAACTCGGGCGCGATGGGCAGTGGCGAGGTCAGGGCGTAGCGGCCGTCACCGCGCGGCGCCACCACGGCCAGATAGACCTTGCCGCCCGCGATGACGGCGGCGCGGACGCCGGTGGGGGAAATCCGCAATTCGGTAATCGGCAGTCGCGGGGTGAGCGTGGAGCTCGGATTGGTCGCCGGTGCGGTGAATTCCGAGACATCGATGTCCTGCACCGAGACATTGCCGCTATTGCGGTCGTGAATTGCCCGGACCACCCGCTCACCGTCCACCACGGCCCACGCCGAGCTGCCGTCGGAGGTCCAGGACGGTCGAGTGATGGTGCCGCCCGTGGCCACCGGGAACCCGACACCGTCGTAGGTGCCGATAATCAGGGTGCGACCCGGCTCCGGATCCGGCCGACCGGAATCGGCGACCGCGGCGACCACCTGGCCGTCCGGGGACAGGGCCACCGATTGCAGGGTGCGGGTGGTGCCGAAGAAGCCCGAGGCGGGCACGATGCCATTGTCGGTGACCCGCACCAGCGAACCGTCGCGCACCGCGTGCAGTCCGAGTCGATTGCGCGCCAACGCGGCCGGGCTCAGCGCCTCCACGTCCTGGCGGGTCCAGCCGTTCACGGCGTAGCGCTCGTCCAGCGGCTTACCATCGGCGAAAAGCAGGTAGGGGCCGAAGATCTCGGCCCCGGAGAGGGTCAGCACCACCTGCGCGGCCAACAGTTCGCGACCACGCTGGTCGAGGGTGGACACGCCGGAGAAGTCGATCAGCACACCGCCCGCGCCGACACCCACATTGTCGGGGTCGCCATTGGCCTTGCTGACCGGCCCGCGCAGGGTGACCGGCCCGGACAGCACATTCCGGAGGGCGGGGGCGAGTGCGGGCTGCGGGCCTTCGGTGATGAGCCCCAACAACTTCTGGGTCAGCTGGTCCTTGGGCGCGGCGATCCAGCGCAGATCGGGCACCATCACCGTCCCGGCCTGATTGCTGAAGTACAGCGAATGCCGCTGATAGGACTTGTTGAACGCGGTGCGCTCCACCAGGACTCCGGTAGGCAGGTCGTCGATGCGCCATTCGCCGTCGACCTTCACCAGTTTGACCTTGTCCTCGAGGGTGCCCTCGCTGACGCGGTAGGAACCGTCGGCCTCCAGCTCACCGATCTTGCGGGTGCGGACGACATAGGTGGCGGTGGTGTCGGTGCGCGACTCCCGCAGCGTATCCGGCTTCTCGGTAATGGTGGTACTTGCCGAGTCATCCCAGTTGACCGCCGCCGAGGGGGTGAGGAATTGACGCGCGGCCTGATGCCGATTGGCCGGATCCGCGGTGGCCTGCACGAAATCCTGCAGCAGCGCCTCCGGTTCGCGACCGACAATGGGCGGCAGCGGATCGGAGCTGGTGGCCTGCCGATCCAGGGTGCCGAGTGCTTGCGGAGCCGATGAGTCCGGCAGCTGCGCGCAGCCGACGAGCAGCAGCAGGCAGCCCGCCAGCAGCGTCAGCCGACTCGATCCGCGCCTGCTCATGACTTCCCATCCCCTGAATCGGCGAGTACGTCGGGAATGTCCGGTCCGGTCGTTTCGCCATCCGCGACGGGATCGCGGCCGGCCCGCCGGGTCGGCGGCGGGCCGTCCCGGCGGGAGGTATCGGAGTCGTCGGCACCGCCACGCTCCGGTGTCGGGGTCGAATCAGCCTGCGGCGGGGTCGAATCAGGGTGGGGCGGGGTCGAATCAGGGTGGGTCCGGGGCGAATCGAGTTGTGCCTGGGCCGAACCCGGTACCGGGAAAGTCACCGCCGACCAGCTATCGGTCCGCGGTCCGGCCGCATCCGTCGGCGGGTTGGCAGCGGCGGGATCGGCGCGGATCTCGCCCGCCGCACCATCGGTCACCACCGGATTCTCTCCCGTAATCACCTCGGGCAGTGGAGGCTCGGCGAGTGAACCACCGCGTTTGCGGGGTGGTTCCAGGGGCAGCGGGCTGGTGCCCAGTTTGCGGCCGCGCACCAGGGGCAGCGTCAGCCGGAAACTGGCGCCGACGCCCATTTCGCCCCACGCCTCCAGCTTGCCCTCGTGCAGGTTGGCGTCTTCCACGCTGATGGACAGGCCCAGACCGGTACCACCGGACCGTCGCATGCGCGAGGTGTCCGCGCGCCAGAACCGGTTGAAGACCAGCTTCTCCTCGCCGGGGCGCAGGCCGACTCCCTGGTCGCGCACCACAATGGCGACGGCATTGGCGTCGAGGTCGCCGCGCATCCGCATGAGGACCGGTTTGCCGTCACTGTGGTCGATGGCATTGGCGAGCAGATTGCGCAGTACGCGCTCCACCCGGCGCGGATCCACCTCGGCGACAAGGGGTTCCTCCGGCATATCCACCACCAGTTCGATACTGGATTCCTTGGCCAGATGCCGCACGGTGGAGACCGCCGCCCGCGCGCACATGCGCACGTCGAGCGATTCCACCTGCAGTTCGGCCACACCGGCGTCGTGGCGGCTGATTTCGAGCAGATCGTTGAGCAGGCCCTCGAAGCGATCGAGTTCATTGACGAGCAGTTCCGCGGAGCGGGCCAGCGCCGGATCGAGTTCGTCGCTGGAGCCGTGGATGAGATCGGCGGCCATGCGCACGGTGGTGAGCGGGGTGCGCAGCTCATGGCTGACATCGGAGGTGAAGCGGCGCTGCAGGTTTCCGAATTCCTCCAGCTGCGTGATCTGGTTGGACAGGCTTTCGGCCATTTCGTTGAATGCCATGGCGAGTCGCGCCATATCGTCCTCGCCACGGACGAGCATGCGTTCCTTGAGGCGGCCGTCGGCGAAACGACTGGCGATGCGCGCGGCCGAACGAATGGGCAGCACCACCTGGCGGGTCACCAGCGCGGTGATCGCCGCCAGCAATACCAGCAGCACCACGCCACCGATGAGCATGGTGCCGCGCATCAGCGCCAGGCTGCGTTCCTCATTGCTGAGCGGGAAGATCAGATAGATCTCCAGCGAATCGATATCCGAGGAGGGGCTACCGATAATGAGCGCGGAGCCGCGGTAGCCGTCCGGATCGGCGACGGTTGCGAACTGGTAGCTCACCTGATTCGACTGGACGAAATGCCGGAGTTCCGGGGGGATTTCCTGAATCGGTCCCGCGGTCAGCTCACGGTGATTGTCGCCGTACATGGCCAGCGCCGAGTCGTAGGAGCCCGCCGCACCGCCACTTCCGCCGCTGCTGCTGCCCGTGGACAGCGCGCGGCGGGCATCGTCGAGCCGCACCAGCGGGGTGCTCGAATCGTGCACCCCGGTCAGCGTGCTCTGCACCGTATTGCGGGCGCGACTCATCTCCTCGACGGCCGCGTTGATCTTCGCGTCCAAGAGCCGGTCGGTGATCTGCGAGGTGAGCACGACTCCGAGAATCGTGACCACGATCAGCGACAGGGTGAGTGTGGACACGACGACGCGCAATTGCAGCGAACGCCGCCAGATGTGGCCCAGTTGCTCTCCGACATTGCGGAACCAGGCCACTACCACCGCCAGCCACCGCTCGAGGCGGTTTCTGGAGCCAGCGATCACGGCGGTCCGGCCTTGTACCCAACACCTCGCACGGTGAGCACGATCTCAGGGTTCTCGGGATCCTTCTCCACCTTGGCGCGCAACCGCTGGACATGCACATTGACCAGGCGGGTATCGGCGGCATGCCGGTATCCCCAGACCTGTTCGAGGAGCACCTCACGGGTGAACACCTGACGCGGCTTGCGGGCCAACGCCACCAGCAGATCGAATTCCAAAGGAGTCAGCGAGATCTGCGTACCGCCGCGGGTCACCTTGTGCGCTGGCACATCGATGACGATATCGGCGATCGAGAGCAGCTCCTGGGGCTCCTCCTCGGTGCGGCGCAGGCGAGCACGCACCCGAGCAACCAGTTCTTTGGGCTTGAACGGCTTGACGATGTAATCGTCAGCTCCCGACTCCAAACCCAGGACGACGTCGACCGTATCGGTCTTCGCCGTCAGCATCACGATCGGCACGCCCGAATCCGCGCGCAGCACCCGGCATACATCGATGCCGTTCATGCCGGGCAACATTAGATCCAGCAACACCAAATCCGGGCGCAGCTCCCGGACAGCGGTGAGCGCCTGCGTGCCGTCTCCGACCACATGGGGATCGAATCCCTCGCCGCGCAGCACGATCGTGAGCATCTCCGCGAGCGCCATATCGTCGTCGACGACCAGAATCTTCGGCTTCATAACTACTATGGTGTCACCCTTCCGGCTCTGAACGGGTCGCCTCGCCGACAGTCGTGATATGTCCGGCGCACATCCAACCTTATCCAGCAATAATTTCCGCGAGACGCGCGGCCAGCGTTGCCGGATCGTCACCGCTCCGATGCACCCACCACGGTCCACGCCAGTGAGTTTCGGCTAGTTCGCAATAGACACTAGCGGTGCGCCGCTGTAGTCCGCCGTCTTTTTCGTAGGCGTCCAACGTTCGGGTCGCATCCGCTTCGCCACGTTTGCGCGCTCGCTCCTCCGCCACCTCGGTCGGAACCCGCAGCAGAACCTGGAGATCGGGGACCGGTAGTTCGAAACGCCCGAACTCCAATTCTTCGATCCAGCGGGCGATTTCACCCCGCGCGGTTTGTTCCAGCCGAGCGGCCGAATAGGCCACATTGGAGGCCACGTAGCGGTCGAGGAGCACGATGTCGTTGTCGATCAACAGTTTCGAGAGTTCCTCGCGCGCGTCGGCGCGGTCGAGGGCGAACAGCAGGGCCATGGCATTGACGGAGGCGGCGATATCACCGTGTCCACCGCGCAGCGCTTCGGCCGCCAGATCGGCGTGTACCGAGCGGCCGTAGCGCGGGAAGGCCAGCGTGGCCACCCGCAGTCCGCGCGCGTGCAGATCGGCCAGGACGGCGTCGGTGAGCGTGCGTTTACCCGCACCGTCGAGCCCCTCTACCGCAACCAGCGCACCCATGGCGGCGAGAGTACCGGGTGTGGCCGACAATCGAGCGGTCCGGTGCAGCTCACCGCTTAAATGACCGAAAGTAGTTCAATGTCTGAAAGTAGCCAAAATGTTGCTACCCTTCCGACCATGACCTCCAACCACGCCAAGTCAACGAAGATGAGGCGGGCAGTCGCCGTCCTCGGCGTCGCGGTTGCCGCTGTCGGACTGACCGCTTGCGGCTCCGATGAGCAGAGTTCCTCGCCGTCGAGTACCTCGCCGACACGGGTGAGCGTCGATCCGAATCGCCCGTTCGATCTGCAGGCCCATCGCGGCGGGCGTGGGATGACCGTCGAGGAGTCGCTGCCCGGTTTCGCCAAGGCGATCGAATTGGGCGTCAGCACACTCGAACTCGATATCGTGCTCACCAAGGACAATGTCCCGCTCATCTGGCACGACCCGAAGATCGACGACGATAAGTGCACCGATACCGCCGCGGCCTTCCCGGACGATCCGCAGTACCCGTATGTCGGCAAGCTGGTCCACGATCTCAGCTATGACCAGGTCCGGACCCTCGACTGCGGCAGGAAGCTGGAGAACTTCCCTGAGGCGCAAGAACTTCCGGGCAATAGGATCGCCCGACTCCCCGAGCTGTTCGATCTGGTGAAATCATATCCGGGCGCGTTCGAGGACCTGCGCTACAACATCGAAACCAAGATCGAGGCAGAGAACCGCGAGGAGTCGGCCACCCCCGAGGAGTTCGTCGACGTCATCCTCGCCGCGGTCAATGACGCCGGTGCCACCGACAAGGTGGAAATTCAGAGCTTCGACTGGCGCAGCCTGCCGCTGGTGAAGGCCAAGGCCCCGGCCATCCCGACGGTCGCGCTCTACGACGACTCGACTTTCAAGGCGGGCAGCGAATGGCTCGGCCCGATCAAGTACGAGGATTACGTCGACAACCCTCTGGGCGCGATCAAAGCCCTTGGTGCGGATATCTCTTCGCCGAGCTACGTCAATCCGTGGGATAGCGATGTCAAGGTCACCGATGTGAACTTCACGCTGACCACCACCGCCGAATACGTGGCCAAGGCGCACGAACTCGGCATCAAAGTGATCCCCTGGACGGTCAACGACAAGGAAGCCATCGGCCTGGTACTCGACCAGGGCGTCGACGGCATCATCACCGACTACCCGAACCGGGCACGAGAGGTGATGGCGGAGAAGGGAATGCCACTGCCCCGGGGCTATTCGAAGTAGTCCGAACAGCTTTCGGCGCCGGTACACGGCCTGCTGCGGAGGCGGTGCACCCCAGGGCGCGGAAATGAGGACTCGGCCGGTCACCTTCGAGGTGACCGGCCGAGTTCTTTCACCTTCAATTTGAAGCGCTACCGCTTCACAATCAGTACAGTGCGACGCACCCATTCCACCAATGAGGAGCGCTCATGAAAATCGCAGTCGCACGGCATCTTCCCCGGATAGCCATCGCAACCCTCGCCATCGCCGCGGGTGTGGGGTTCACGGGCGCCGCTTCCGCCGCACCGGTGGCGCTCGAACCCGCTGTGCCGGTGGCCGATTCGGGGTCTGCCGGATCCGGATCGGCCGGATCCGGGTCGGCCGATTCGTCCGGGTCCGGAGATCTGGTGGAGGCCGGGCTGTGCACCATTGCGGGTGGACAGTGGATTCCGATTCTGAACATTTGCATCAAGTAGTGACTTCGGCCGGTCCCCCTCGCGGGTGACCGGCCGAATTACGCACTGCTGCGGGCAAATCCGCTCAGTAGCGGTAGTGCTCCGGCTTGAACGGGCCCTCCACGTCCACGCCGATGTACTCGGCCTGGTCCTTGGTGAGCTTGGTCAGCGTGCCACCGAGGGCTTCGACGTGGATCTTGGCGACCTTCTCGTCGAGGTGCTTGGGCAGGCGGTAGACCTCGTTGTCGTACTCGTCGGGCTTGGTCCACAGTTCGATCTGCGCGATCACCTGGTTGGAGAAGCTGTTGGACATGACGAACGACGGGTGGCCGGTGGCATTGCCCAGGTTGAGCAGGCGACCCTCCGACAGCACGATGATCGACTTACCGGACTCCGCGAAGGTCCACTCGTCGACCTGCGGCTTGATATTGATCCGCGTCGCGCCCGAACGCTCCAGGGCGGCCATATCGATCTCATTGTCGAAGTGGCCGATATTGCCCAGGATCGAGTGATCCTTCATCGCCTTCATGTGGTCGAGGGTGATGATGTCCTTGTTGCCGGTCGAGGTGATGACGATATCGGCGCTACCGATCGCGTCCTCGACGGTGACGACGTCGTAGCCGTCCATCAGCGCCTGCAACGCGTTGATCGGGTCGATCTCGGTGACCTGCACACGCGCACCCTGTCCGGCAAGCGATTCCGCGCAGCCCTTACCGACATCGCCGTAACCACAGATCAGCACCTTCTTGCCACCGATGAGCACATCGGTGCCGCGGTTGATGCCATCGATGAGCGAGTGGCGGGTGCCGTACTTGTTGTCGAACTTACTCTTGGTGACCGAGTCGTTGACATTGATCGCCGGGAAGGTCAGCTCACCCGCGGCAGCGAACTGATACAGCCGCAACACCCCGGTGGTGGTCTCCTCGGTGACACCCTTCACCGCCTCGGCGACCTGACCCCACTTGCCCTTATCGGCGTCGAGGCTGGCACGCAGCAGGTTCAAGAACACCGTGTACTCGGCCGAATGGGTCTCATCCGCGGGCGGGACCACGCCCGCCTTCTCGAACTGCGCGCCACGCAGCACCAGCATGGTGGCGTCACCGCCGTCGTCGAGGATCATATTCGCGGGCTCACCCGGCCAGGTGAGCATCTGTTCGGCCGCCCACCAGTACTCCTCCAGGGTTTCGCCCTTCCACGCGAACACCGGGACACCCTTGGGCTCGTCCTCGGTGCCGTGCGGGCCGACCACAATGGCCGCGGCGGCATGGTCCTGGGTGGAGAAGATATTGCACGACGCCCAGCGCACCTGCGCACCCAGAGCGGTCAGGGTCTCGATCAGGACGGCGGTCTGCACCGTCATGTGCAGCGAGCCGGAAATGCGCGCACCCTGCAGCGGCTGCACGTCGGCGTACTCGCGACGCAGGGCCATCAGGCCGGGCATCTCGTGCTCGGCCAGGCGGATCTCCTTGCGGCCGAACTCGGCCAGGGACAGATCGGCCACCTTGTAATCGATCCCGTTGCGGACGTCGGGGGTCATCTTGCTAGACACTGCGGTCGTCATCTGCCTCTCCTGGTCGGCTGCTTCCCCGAGTAAGGCTAGTCCAACTCCCGGAACCCTCAGGGGCTCCGCCCCTGAAACCCGCTATGCGGCAGCCGCCAACCCGTAGCGGGTGAGGATGCGCTCGCGTTTGCGGGGCTGGATATTGGCCTGGCTGATATCGCCGCCGTAGTGGGCGAGTAGGCGCGGGTCCATGATGTGGCGCCAGAGTGGGGGGAGGTAGGCGAGGACGATCATGGTGGCGTAGCCCGCGGGGAGTTGGGGGGCTTCTTCGGAACTGCGCAGGGTTTGGTAGCGGCGGCCCGGGTTGGCGTGGTGGTCGCTGTGCCGTTGCAGGTGGAAAAGGAAAATATTGGTGACCAGGCGGTCGCTGTTCCAGCTGTCGCGCGGGGAGCAGCGGGCCCAGTTGCCGTTGGCGCGGCGGCGACGTAGCAGGCCGTAGTGCTCGACGTAGTTGACCGTCTCCAGCAGCGATGCGCCGATAACGGCCTGTAGCAGCAGGTACGGCAGGACCGCCCAGCCGAAGGCGGCGAGCAACGCGGCGAACAGCACCAGGCTCATCGACCACGCCTGCAGGATGTGGTTGTGGATACTCCACCAGCGGTTGCCCTTCCGGCGCAGCCGGTCCCGTTCCAGGGTGATCGCCGAGCGGAACCCGCCGATCACGCTGCGCGGCAAGAACTCCCACAGTGATTCGCCCATCCGCGCGCTGGCCGGATCCTCCGGCGTGGCGACGCGGGCGTGATGGCCGCGATTGTGTTCGACGAAGAAGTGCCCGTAACCCGATTGCGCCAGCGCGATCTTCGACAGCCAGCGCTCCAGACTCTCCACCCGATGCCCGAGTTCGTGCGCGGCATTGATCCCGATCCCACTGACGAACCCGAGGGTGACGGCCAGTCCCAGCTTGTCGGTGACCGAGAGCGCGTCCCCGGCCCACATGTAGCAGGCGATGACCAGACCGACGAACTGGATGGGCAGGAACAGGTAGGTGCACCACCGGTAGTACCGGTCGTTGGAGAGCAGTTCGTAGTCCTCGTCGCGCGGATTGGTGCCATCCTCCCCAATGACCCAGTCCAGCACCGGAATAACGATCAGCACGATAATCGGGCCGATCCACCAGAAAACCTCAGCACCGGTTCGCAGCACCAGCTGCGAGGGCAGCAACGCGGACGCGGGGGCAATCAGACCCAACACCCACAGGTGACGTTTGGGATCCGGCGATCCCCCCCGTTTGCCGACCATTTGCACGTTTGCCCCGCTAATTAGATACCTCTTGAACTTCGCAGGTAGATATGTACAGACTCTACCGCCGTTACGTCGTCCGTTACTGGCCAAAGGTGGCAACAGTTACACCCCAGGTGGTTCGCGATAAGGCAGGCACACCTGTGATGTCTATCACTGCACATAACAGGCAAACCCGAGGTGAACCCGACTACCTGCGCAACCCCCCTGAGCGAACTCACAGCCGCGCTGCGGTAACCGACGAGACGCCAGCAAACCGTACGCCCCTCCCGTTGCAAATTTTTGTGAGCGCCGGCAGGCGCAGCATAGCTGCGAAGGCCCTACGGTTCTTACACCCGACCCCACACGTAGCGGACCTGCGGACGTCCGGTGCGACCATAGTCGGTTTGCCGCTTCACCACACCGTCATCGGCGAGACGCTCGAGATAACGCCAGGCGGTCACCCGGGACACGCCGATGGCGCGACCCGCATCACCCGCACTGAGCCCGTCCGCGGCCGCCCGCAGCACCCGTGTGATCTCTTCCAGGGTCTGTGGCGCAATACCTTTCGGCGTGGGAATCCGGGTATCCGGGGTGCGCAGCGCGCCGAAGGCCCGATCGATGTCCTGCTGCGATACCCCGGCCGAATCGGCCGGGAGCGCCGACCGGAATTCCAGGTAGCGTTCCAGTTTGTCGCGGAAAGCGGCGAAGGTGAACGGTTTCAGCAGATACAGCACCACCCCGTGCGCGACGGCCGCCCGCACCACCTCGAGATCACGCGCGGAGGTAATGGCGATGACATCGGGTCGCGGCCGGATACGGGTCAGCGCGGCAGCCACTTCCAGACCGCTCATATCGGGTAGCCCGATATCCATGAGCACCAGATCGATCGGTGTTCCCGCCCGCGCGGCCTTCGCCACCGCGTCCACGGCGGCCCGTCCGGTATGCGCCACCGCCACCGGAGCCAGACCCGGCACCCGCTCCACATAGGAGTGGTGCGCCCGTGCGATGGTCGGCTCGTCCTCCACGATCAGCACCCGCATCATTTCCGGCACCTCAGCATGGCTGGAACCGTACGACCACAGCCGATTCCGGCGTCCGCACCGCGCGCAATTCGCCGCCGTGCCGGTTCACCAGCCGACGCACCAGCGCCAGGCCGAGCCCATGGTGATCGGTTTTGGTGGAGTAGCCGCGTGTGGTGGCACGGGTGAACACCTCCTCCGACATTCCGGGGCCACTGTCGGCCACCCGCACGAACAGTCCGTCCGGATCATTGCGCACGGCGACTTCCACCCAGGCATCATCGTCGCGTCCGACCGCGTCGAGGGCATTGTCGATGAGATTGCCCAGGAGGGTGACCATTTCATTCGGCGTGAGCGGCTCGGTGGAGTCGAGGGCGGTATCGCCGCTGACAGTCAACTCCACACCGAGTTCGGCGGCCTGCTCGACCTTGCCGAGCAGTAGGGCGATAACGGCGGGTTCGGCCACCGCACCGGTCATGCGGTCGATCAGCGATTGCGTCAATTCCAGTTCGGCCGTGGCGAAATCGACGGCCTGGCGGGTGTGGCCGAGTTCCACCATGGTGATGACGGTGTGCAGCCGGTTCGCGGCCTCGTGTGCCTGGGCACGCAGCGCGTCGGCGAAACCGCGCACCGAATCCAGTTCGCCCATCACATCCCGCAATTCGGTGTGATCGCGGAGCGTAACGACGGTGCCGATGCGCCGGCCGTCCCGCTCCACCACATCCTGATTCACCACCAGCACATGATCGGCTGTCACATGCATTTCGTCGCGCACCGCATCAGAACCCAACCGCTGCAATGACTCCGGCAGATCGGTACGCCGCACCTCGCCACCGGCGAGACCCAGCAGCCGACGGGCCTCATCGTTGCTCACCTCGATATGTTCACCGGTGGCATCGAATACCAGCAGACCCTCGTGTACGGAATGCAGCACCGCCTCGTGATGCTCGTACAGGGCGCGCAATTCCGCTGGCGCCAAACCGTGGGTCTGCCGTAATAGTCGGCGGCGCAACAGTAGTGACCCCAGCGTGGCCAGCAGCAGGCCGCCCGCCGCGATACCGAGGATGGCGGGCAACTGCTCCTCGACCCGATCCCCGATCCGCGCGCGGGTGACACCCGCCGACACCAGGGCCACGACGCGATCGTCACGGTCGCGGACCGGGGTGACGGCGCGAATGGACGGTCCGAGGCTGCCCGTGTAGGTCTCGGTGAACGTCTCCCCCGCCACGGCTCGATCGATATTGCCGCTGAACGGTTTACCGATCCGCTCCGGATCGGTATGCGTATAGCGGGTTCGATCCGGAGCCATCACCACGATGAAGTCCATGCCCGTGGCCCGGCGAATCCCCTCGGTCACCGGTTGCAGGGCCGCCGACGGATCGGGCGCGCGCACCGCGCCCAGGGTGGACGGCGCGTGTGCGAGCGTCACCGCCACGTCGATCACCCGCGCCCGCGTGGCGTCGTGCTGTTCGTGGCGGGTCTGGAATACCACCAGCGCCGTACCCGCGCCGATCACCAGTGCCAGCACCACCAGCTGTACCGCGAACACCTGCCCGGCCAGGGTCCGGCGGCGGTCTCTACGACGTTTCAAGTCCGGCCCTCCGTGAACGAAATGTACGTAACCGTGACCGGCATCACGGCCCCGATCATCATTTCACCGTAGAAGTGTGAGGCCGCTCACCCAGGCAGTAGCGAAGGACATCCACGATGAGCGATACGACAGTGCCGAGCGGTACGGCGTCGGACGATACGGCGAACCGGCGACCGCGCCGCGACCGCACCCACTGGCTGTACTCGGCGGTCATTGTGGCGGTGCTGGCGGGCATCCTGGTCGGCTGGCTGGCGCCCGGTTTCGGCAAATCGGTAGGCGAACTGGGCAGCCTGTTCGTGAACCTGATCAAAATGATGATCGCGCCGGTCATCTTCTGCACCATTGTGCTCGGCATCGGATCGGTCCGGGCCGCGGCGAAGGTCGGCAAGGTCGGTGGTTTGGCCATCGGCTACTTCCTGCTCATGTCGACGGCGGCCCTGGCCATCGGCCTGCTGGTGGGCAATCTGATCCACCCGGGCAATGGCTTGGATCTGGCCGGGAACGCCAATGCCGTCGCCAAGTACGCCGAGGACGCCCACGGCGCCGGTGGCACCTGGGATTTCATCACCAGCATTGTGCCGACCACGCTGGCGTCCGCGCTGACCTCGGGCCAGGTGTTGCAGGCACTGTTCGTCGCCCTGCTGGTCGGCTTCGCCATTCAGGCCATGGGGCCGGCAGGTGATCCGCTGCTGCGCGGCGTGGCGTCGCTGCAGAAGCTGGTCTTCCGGATTCTCACCATGATCCTGTGGTTGGCGCCCATCGGCGCATTCGGCGCGATCGCGAATGTGGTGGCGCGCACCGGACTCGACGCGGTGAAACAGTTGGCCGTACTCATGGTGGCCTTCTATCTCACCTGCGCGATCTTCGTCTTCGGGGTGCTCGGTGCGCTGCTGCGCGCGGTGGCCGGAGTCTCGATCTTCAAGCTGGTGCGCTACCTGGCACGCGAGTACCTGCTGATTGTCGCCACCTCCTCCTCGGAGTCGGCGCTGCCGCGCCTCATCGCCAAGATGGAACACCTCGGCGTGGAGCGCACCACCGTGGGTGTGGTGGTGCCGACCGGCTATTCGTTCAATCTCGACGGCACCGCCATCTACCTGACCATGGCGACGCTGTTCATCGCCGATGCCATGGGCAAACCGCTGTCGTGGAGCGAACAGCTGGGACTGCTGCTGTTCATGATTGTCGCCTCCAAGGGCGCGGCGGGTGTGACCGGTGCCGGATTGGCAACTCTCGCAGGTGGTTTGCAGAGTCATCGCCCGGAACTGCTCGATGGCGTCGGCATCATCGTCGGTATCGACCGGTTCATGTCGGAGGCCCGCGCGGTCACCAACTTCTCCGGGAATGCCGTGGCCACCGTGCTGATCGGCACCTGGACCAAGACCATCGACCGGACCCATATGCGGGCGGTGCTGGACAAGCAGCTGCCCTTCGACGAGACCACCATGGTCGACGATCATCCGGTCACCACCGAGAAAGCTCTGGTTCCGGCCTGACCTGCCCACTATCCCAGGTTGGAACCAGAAACCGCTGGTGCGCATTGCCCTTGCGCGCCAGCGGAACCCCACACTCGCGCCCCCTGCCTCCCTGCGGCGGGGGGCGCGAGTGCATGGTGGTGCCCGCGGTGGCTCAGACGACGGCGTCGATTCGCAGCGTGACCGCAATGGCGTTCGCGAGCTCCGTGCCCTTGACCGTGAAGTGGCGGGAGAAGTACGCCAGGTGTTCTTCGTGCTCATGGAAGTGGTGCGGTGTGAGGACGGCGGAGAACACCGGGACATCGGTCTCGAGCTGCACCCGCATCAGGGCGTCCACAACGGTCGGCGCCACGAAATCGTGGCGGTAGATACCGCCGTCGACCACGAGCGCCAGGCCCGCGATGGCGGCGTACTCACCGCTGGTGGCCAATCGCTGGACCCGCAACGGGATTTCGAACGCACCGGGCACCTCGATCACATCGATCTCGGTGAAGCCCTGATCGGCGAGCGCGATCCGGCAGGCCTGTACGGCATTGTCGACAATCTCGGCATGCCAGCGCGCGGCGACGAGAGCGATCCGACGGGAAGTGGGTGACATGAGTTTCCTCCTGTTCGCTGTCACCCAGGGCAGGCGACGCGAACAGGCCGATCCGCTCGCGCGGACAGGCTGTACGGTCGCGTTCTCTTTCATCCGGACTATGACCGTCGGCTCCGGAATCACACCGGAATCTGCTGACCCGCCATACCCCCGCCGGTGAGGGCGGTGCTGGATACAGCGGCGCTCGCGGGCTCATGCGCTTCGGATCGGTCCGGACGCCATTACCGCCGGTGGGGAGTTCCACCCCGCCCTGAGAACGTGTACAAGACGGACGATAACACGTTCCGAGAGTGCGCCCACACCCCGTCATCCCCCGTCACTCCCCATCATTCCGGCACGCTTTTGGCCGGAATCCACACCTGTGTCGAGGGTGGTGGATCCCGGCCAAAAGCACGCCGGGATGACGAGTTCGGGTATAGAAATCAGTGCAGCAGGACGTCCGTGTCGACCGGAAGTCCGTCGATCGGCCACCAGCGCAGGTCGGTGGATTCCGAACTACGCACCGGGACAGCGCCTTTCGGAGCTCTTATCCGGAAGAGCAGATCCAGGTGGCGGGTCGCGACGCCGAGCGAGCAGGTAATCGGGTGGGCCTGCGCGCCATAGAGTCCCGGTTCGAGCGTCAGATCCGCGATGCCGGATTCCTCGGTGGCCTCCCGCAGTGCGGCGGCGGATACCGAGTCGTCGGTCTCCTCGCAGTGTCCGCCGAGCTGAATCCAGCGCCCCACCCTCGGGTGCAGGGTCAGCAGCACCTCGCGTTCGTCATGGGAGAACACCACCGCCGAGGCGGTGATATGCCCGGGCGCGTGCTCGCGCAGACAGCCACGCGGCGCCGAACCCAGGAACGCCAGCATGGCCTCGCGCAGTGATTGCTCCGGACCCGTTGCGGGCCGCCAGGTTTCCAGCAGGTCGGTCGCCGACTCGTGCAGTGATTCCGCACTCACAGTTCCACCAGCCCGACGCTCGAATCCCGAACCTCGCGCGGTGTCAGCGCCTCGGTCGGATACCCGATGGCAATGGCGCCCAAGGGGTTCCAATCCGCATCCAGGTTCAGCACGTCGCGGGTGATATCCGGGGCGAAGATGGTCGACCCGATCCAGCAGCTGCCCACGCCCCTGGTTGCCAGGGAGACCAGTAGCCCCTGGACGGCAGCACCCACCGCCACCGTGAACATGGTGGATTCGGCCTGACGGCGGGTGGCGTCCGGATAGGCGTGCGCACCGTCGGGCACACAGAACGGGATGATCACCTCGGGGGCATCGAAGAGAATGCGGCCCCGCGCGATTCGCCGTTCCACCCGTTCCGGGTCGAGCCCATCGGCGGTGAGGTCGGCGCGCCACTTCGCGGCCATCGCCTCCAGCAGCCGCTCGCGCAGGGCGCGTTCGCGCACCCATACGAACCGCACCGGACGGGTGTGATGTGGAGCCGGGGCGGTGAGCGCGACCGCCACCGCCGCGCGAATGAGTTCGGGTTCCACCGGCGTATCGGCGAATTGGCGCACCGAGCGGCGCAGCAGCACCGCCTCCGCACGACCGCGTTCAATGGCCTCGGCGGTACCCAACCAGAACAGGTCGTCCGGGCCGCCGCGCAGCAGATCGGCGGCCGTGGAACCGTCGTCGGCGTAGTCGAGTCCGCGCACCACCGCGATCGGGACACCGCCCAGCTTGCCCTTCACCAGATCGGCGGCCGCGGCCAGTTCATCGGCCACGGCCACCTGGGTGACATGCAGCTCATTGCCCTGACCGTCGATGGCCCCGTCGTAGTCGTGCAGGACCCGAAGTCCGGATGCGCCGATGGCGGTATCGGTCTGGCCATTGCGCCAGGCGCGTCCCATGGTGTCGGTAATGACGACCGCGACCCGCACCCCGAGCCGGTCGGCCAGCGCGGTGCGCAGCGCCTTGGCGGACCCGTCGGGATCGGAGGGCAGTAGGACGAGTTCACCCTGCTCCACATTGGAGCCGTCCACACCGGAGGCGGCCTGCACGATGCCGAGCCTGTTCTCGGTGATCAGGGTGCGGCCCTTGCGGGCGAGTACCCGCACAGCCTCCCGGTCGACCAGTTCGCGCCGGGCGGTATCGCGCTGTTCCGGATCTGTCGGCGCCTCGACAATGCGACCCTCGACCTTGGAGACGATCTTGCTGGTGACCACCAGGATATCGCCGTCGCGCAGCCAACCGACTTGCGCCGCAATGGCTTCGGCAAGGTCGTCGCCGGGTCGGAACTCGGGCAGCCCCGCGATCGGCAGAATGCGCAGTTCGCCGCCGACCGCGTGATCGACCACCGCGCCCCCGGGCGCACCGGCCACCGCGGTGGCCGACTTCGCCGTCGACGCCTGCTCCGCGCTCACGGCTTCACTCCCGCGATTTCGAGTGCCGCCCGGACCATTTCCGCCGTGGCGGCCGGATCGGACATGATCAGCGGCACGCTGCGCACCTCCACGCCGGGCACCTCGGCGGTATCGGTGCTGTGCACCAACCACCCGTCCAGGATGCCGGTGGTGGCGCGCGCGCCGTAGTAATCGCCGATGGATTCGGCATCACTGCCGACACCGATTACCGACAGGCAGGCATCGGCCATACCGCGCAATGGTTTTCCACCGATCACCGGCGCGATACCGACTACCTTGGCGGTGGAGGTGCGCAGCGCGCCGCGAATTCCGGGCACCGCGAGGATGGCTCCGATACTCACAACGGGGTTCGACGGAGCCAGCAACACCACATCGGCGGATTCTATGATTTCCGTCACACCCGGAGCTGGTTTGGCCACATCTGCCCCAATAGTCACGAATCCATGGGTCTCAACGTTCGCGCGGTAGCGCACCCACCACTCTTGAAAATGGATCGCGCGACGTTCGCCAGCGTTCTCCGGATCCTCGATAACGACGTGTGTTTCACACCTGTCGTCGGTTGCCGGGAGCAGCTTCACCCCGGGCTGCCACCGGTTACAGAGCGCATCGGTCACTGCCGAGAGGGGGTACCCCTGACGCAGCATTTCACTCCGAATCAGATGGGTCGCGATATCGCGATCCCCCAGTCCGAACCAGTCGGGCTGAGCCTTGTAGAGAGCTAGCTCCTCCTTGGCATTCCAACTCTCGTTCGCGTGCCCCCAGCCGCGTTCGGTATCGATGCCACCACCCAGGGTGTACATGCAGGTGTCCAGGTCAGGGCAGATTCGCAGCCCGTGCATCCAGACGTCGTCACCGACATTGACGATGGCCGTCACATCCGCGTCGGGGAGCAGTTCGCGTACGCCCTGCAGGAACCGCGCGCCGCCGACTCCGCCGACCAGTACCGCGATCCGCAGGCCGTCCCCGGGCGCGGTGTCCGCTTGTTCTCGAGTCACATCCGCACAGCCTATGCGTTCACCGCGAAAACACACCGCGCACCATATTTGCTGGTCATTTGCTGGTTTGACTCGCCCAACCACTGGGAAGGGGGTCGCAGATGGTAACGGAATAGCTTCGGCGGCTTGACCACCGCCACGCCCGGCGTGTCTAATCACATGCATGTCATTTCGGGTTCGCGCGAGACAGCATGGCGCGGACGACTTTTCGAATAGATGTTCGAATCGAGATGGCGCTAGCTTGGGGATGTCCGCGAGACAACGTCGCGGGGTTCGACCGTCGGTGGGAACGGCTGTCGACGGATCAATCATTCTGCGCTAACCACAGTGAGGAGGCGGAGCGATGGCCGATGAGCTGGCCCCGTCGGACATTCCGGGCGGTGTATCGCAAACCGATTCCACAGCAGGCGCAGCACCAGATTCCTGCGCCGACAACCGAATCGGATACGAGGGGGGTGAATCGACGACGTCACGGCATGGGGGGCAATGGGCTCGCGCACAGTTCCAACCGGAACCGCCACGGCTCAGCCTGATCGTCACCGGAATGGACGAGATGTTCGACGCCGTAGCGCGATCGGGCAGCGAGATGGACGCCGAACAGTGGCAGGAGCGGGCGCTGTGCGCCCAAACCGACCCCGAGGCGTTCTTCCCGGAGAAGGGCGGCTCCACCCGCGAGGCCAAGCGCATCTGCTTGGGCTGCGAGGTCCGCGACGAATGCCTGGAATACGCACTCGCACACGACGAACGCTTCGGTATCTGGGGCGGACTGTCCGAGCGCGAGCGTCGCCGCCTCAAGCGCGGAATTATCTAGCCCGCCTCCCCGGGACTTCAGCGCCCGGGCTGAGAGCCCCAACAGTCCCATTCGCGTGCCGGCGGTTGGGTGCCCCTGACGTTTTGGGGGTACCCGACGAGCTACCCCGAAACTCGCGAAATCTGTTGTCGCCGTGGCATATCTCGCGCTGCGGCCGGGTTGGCCTGCCCTCCCCCGTCAGTGGCGTGACGGGGGAGCGGCGAAACCTCTACTCGGGTGCCGGATCGATGATGTCCGGATCCACACCCAGATATGTCGCGATCTGCTGCACCAGGACCTCGCGCAGCAGGTCTACCAGGTCGTCCGGATCGCTGGCCCGCAATTCCAGAGGTTTGCGGAACAGCACCACCCGGGCGCGGGTCGCCACGCCGTGGCGGTCCACCCCGGCGGGGATGAGCCGGGACAGCGGCACCGGTCCGTCGGCGACGACCTCGTCCGGCCAGGTCACCGAATCCGGATGCAGTGGGCGAATTTTCGGCACATCATCCACCGCGATATCGAGCTTGGTAAGCCGGTCGTGCCAGCGTCCGTCGAGCGGCGCGAAGGCCTCCAGGACGAGTCGGTCGAACTGCTGGCCGCGCGTGCGCCAAGCCGGAACGGTCGGCGGCAACATCGGCCCGCGCACACCCCGCCCGCGGCGGATGACCGACCGCGCCGTCGGCGGCCGCTGCTTACGTGAACGGGTCATAACACGAATCTACTGGGTACCCCAGTCGGGTGTACGCACCCGGCCGCACAGCGCTCGAGCCGGTCTTCTGCCCGAGATTTCCGCAGCCCACCTAGAACTGAAACCCCGCAGGTTCGCGGCCCGCCCCGTTCTGGACTGAGTGGAGCGGAGGAGCGGAGGGAGGGAAGAACGGGGGGTAATAGGGCCGCGAACCGCCGAAGCGAAGCTTCGGCCAAGGACACAGTGAGAGGTACGACATTGAGCGTGTCTGCCCCCGTCGACGCCCGGTTGGGGTTACCCTGCATGGCGTGATTCCCATGCGTCGTTGCTGCCGTCCAGGCTGCAAAAACCCGGCCGTTGCGACGCTGACCTATGTTTATCGCGAATCCACCGCGGTTGTCGGTCCCCTCGCAACGGTCGCTGAACCACATTCCTGGGATCTGTGTGAAACGCACGCATCCCGAATTACCGCGCCGAAGGGCTGGGAGATGGTTCGCCACGAGGGCGGCTTCTCCTCCAGTACCCCCGACGACGATGACCTAACCGCACTGGCCGAAGCCGTTCGCGAAGCCGGACTACGCCGCCGCACACCGGAACCCGAGCAGCGCGGCTACTCCGACTATCCACCTGCGCAACGCCCCACCCGCACCGGACGAACCGGCCGACGCGGGCACTTGCGAGTGCTGCCCGACCCGCCCAGCTGAAGCGGCAACTACTAATGTGGTCGGCATGACAGTCGCCCGATCTGCCGAGTCCGTTCATGCAGTAATCAAGGCGTACGACGTTCGCGGCGTGGTCGGTGCACAGATCGACGCGGATTTCGTGCGTGACGTCGGCGCCTCCTTCGCCCGGCTGATGCGCGGCGAGGGCGCGGAGCGGGTCGTCATCGGCCACGATATGCGCGACTCCTCCCCCGGTCTGGCCGCTGCCTTCGCCGATGGGGTCCAGGAGCAGGGCCTGCACGTCACCCATATCGGTTTGGCCTCCACCGACGAGCTGTACTTCGCCTCCGGGAGCCTGGACTGCCCCGGCGCGATGTTCACCGCAAGCCACAATCCGGCCCAGTACAACGGCATCAAAATGTGCCGCGCCAAGGCGCTGCCGGTCGGTCAGGACACCGGCCTGGCCACCATTACCGATGAGGTCATCGCGGGCGTACCGACCTACGACGGGCCGCGCGGCACCGTCGACGAGCAGGATCTGCTCGCCGACTACGCGACGTACCTGCACAAGCTGGTCGACCTGAGCGTGAGCCGCCCGCTGCGGATCGCGGTGGACGCGGGCAATGGTATGGGCGGGTTCACCGTCCCCGCAGTCCTGGGCACCCTGCCGAATTTCATTATCGAACCGCTGTTCTTCGAACTCGACGGCAACTTCCCCAATCACGAAGCCAATCCCCTGGATCCGAAGAACCTGGTGGATCTACAGGCCTACGTGAAGAAGACCGGAGCCGATATCGGCCTGGCCTTCGACGGTGACGCCGACCGCTGCTTCGTGGTGGACGAGAAGGGCGATCCGGTCGCGCCGTCCGCCGTCACCGCGCTGGTGGCCGAACGCGAACTGGCCAAGGAGCCGGGCGCGACTATCATCTACAACCTGATCACCTCGAAGGCCGTCCCCGAGCTGGTGAACGAACTCGGTGGCACCCCGGTGCGCACCCGCGTCGGCCACTCGTTCATCAAGCAGCAGATGGCCAGCACCGGCGCCATCTTCGGCGGCGAACACTCCGCGCACTATTACTTCCGCGACTTCTGGGGTGCCGACTCCGGCATGCTCGCCGCACTGCATGTGCTCGCCGCGCTCGGTGAGAAGGACCGGCCGATGTCCGAACTGGCGTCCGCCTATGCGACATATGCCTCCTCCGGAGAGATCAACTCCACGGTGGCCGATGCGAAGGAGCGGACCGTGGCGGTACTCGAGGCATTCAGCGGGCGGTCCAAATCGGTGGACCGGCTCGACGGCGTGACCGTGCAATTGCCCGATAGCGCATGGTTCAACCTGCGGGCATCCAATACCGAACCGCTGCTTCGACTCAATGTCGAGGCCCGATCGCAGGACGAAGTAGACGCACTCGTAACCGAGATTCTGAGCATCGTCCGCGACTGACTGGAATAGTGGAATGACAGAGCGTGGATTCGCCCGCGGGTGACCCGATGAGGGGAGGTGGCAACGCCCGATGATCGCTGGGACACCGGTTCTCGACCTCGATGACGTCGCCTCGCTGGAGGCAGCCGACTCAGGGGGTTCATTGCGTTCCGCCGCGTCGGGTGGTGCGCAGGTGCGCGCTACCGCCGCGGCCGTCGGTGAGGACGCATTGCGCCGACTCACAGATCTGCGCCCGCGCAGTCTCGTCATGGTTTCCGGGGCGGGGCGGGCCGCCCGTGCGGCGGCAATGCTCATTGCCGCGCTCGGCGAGCGCGCCAGTCTGCCGGTCGTACCCGCCACCTCGATTCCGCCGTGGGTGGGACCCCTCGACGTCATTCTGGTGGCCGCGGACGATGCCGGCGATCCGCGGCTGGCGGAGGCCATCGACCGGGCGCTGCGTCGCGGTGCGGAGGTGATCGTCGCCGCGCCCGATGAGGGTCCGCTGCGCGCCGTCGCCGCCGGACGCGCCACCATGCTGCCGCCGCGAGTACCCGTGCTCGACCACAATCGGCTACTGCGCTATCTGGCGGTGGGTATGGCGGTGCTGTCGGCGATCGACCCGGGCCGGATCGGTCCGCTGGTGCCGAACCTCGACCGGCTCGCTGATCTGCTCGATGCGGAAGCGCTGCGCGACGGACCGCAGAACGAGGCGTTCCACAATCCCGCCAAGACCCTCGCCACCCGCATGCAGGAGCGGCGCATCGTGCTCGCCGGAGATTCCCCCGCCGCGACCGAATTGGCCGCACACGCCGCCGAGGTGCTGCTCGTCACCGCCGGTCAGGTGGCGGCCTCGTCGAATCTCGCGGAAGCCGTTGCCGCACACGCGAGCATGGTGGAATCCGCGGGCGTCGGCGCACCCGGTTACGACCCGCTGTTCCACGACGAGGAGCTCGACGGTCCGGCACCGGTGGACAAGGTGCGGGTATTCGTGATGAGCGCCGACGCCGAACAGGTGGCGGCGCGCCGACGGCTGGCGATATTCGGAGCCGGATCGGGTCTGGTGGATGCCGATCTGGTCAATGTGGATGTGGAAGTAATGAGCGCCGGACCGTCCGACCAGAGCGAATCCGCACCCGAGGGACGCGGCGGTGAGCTGGAACAGCTTGCGGTGCTGGCGCTTCGGCTGGAGATGGCGGCCGCTTATCTGCGACTACTCGGTTCCCGCCCGGCAACGACGCCGGGAAACTACGACGGGGGACACTACTAGTGCACGAACTCGTTGGTGCGCTGCGTTCCTACGCATGGGGGTCGCGCACCGCGCTCGCGCAGCTGTGCGGACGACCGGTTCCCTCCGCGCATCCAGAGGCCGAACTCTGGTTCGGCGCACACCCCGCCGACCCGGCACGGGTACGAATCGATGGCCACGATCGCTCGCTACTGGAAGTGCTCGAGGCCGACCCGGAACGGGAATTGGGCCGGGTCGCGGGCGAATTCGACGGACGGCTGCCGTTCCTGCTGAAGATCCTGGCCGCCGAGGAGCCGCTGTCGCTGCAGGCGCATCCGAGTATCGAACAGGCACGCGTCGGCTACGCGCGTGAGAACCATGCGGGCGTGGCTCTCGACTCGCCGATGCGCAATTACCGCGACGAGAACCACAAACCGGAACTGGTGGTCGCGCTCGAGCGGTTCGAGGCGCTCGCGGGCTTCCGGGAACCGGTACGCACCGTCCGGCTGCTGCGGGCACTGGATATCCCCGAACTCATGCCCTACGCCGACCTGCTTGCCGCACAACCGGATTCGGCGGGCCTGCGAACCCTGTTCACCACCTGGATCGCCCTGCCGCAGAGCGCATTGGCCAAACTGCTGCCCAAGGTGCTCGACGGCTGCGTGCGCTACCTGTCCGGCAGGGACGCCGAAAACAACGGCACCCGTAAGGAATTCATCGCCGAGGTACGAACCTCGCTGGAGCTGGCGGAGGCATATCCGGGTGACGCCGGGGTATTGGCGGCGCTGCTGCTGAACCGCATCACCCTGGAACCCGGGGAGGGGTTGTTCCTGGCCGCCGGGAATCTGCACGCCTATCTGAGCGGTGTCGGCGTCGAGATCATGGCCAATTCCGACAATGTGCTGCGTGGCGGGCTCACACCCAAACACGTCGATGTGCCGGAACTATTGCGGGTATTGGATTTCGAACCCCTCGACCTGCCGGTCGTGGAGGTGCATGACGACGGCAATGGCGTGTACCGCTATCGCGCCCCCGCACCGGAATTCACACTGCGCCGGGTGGAATTGGCGGCCGGGGGCGATCCGGTGAAACTGCCGCGCACCGGCCCCGAGATCGTGCTGTGCACCCTCGGCACGGTGCGGCTGTTCCAGCGCGGCGAACACCTCGATGTGCCGTGCGGCTACGCGGCCTGGATCTCCGCGGCCGACGGTGAGATTCGCGCCCAGGCCGTACATGGTGCCGGACAACTGTTCTGCGCCGCCGTGGGCGAGGACTGAATGCCCGTACGCTGACCTCCGGCGATTTTCGCGAAAGTCGGATGTGCTCCGGAAGGAACCAACAGTGGCTGCGGGTAAGAAGGCGATCTTGGCGGCGATGTTCGCCAATGGTGGTATCGCGGTGGCGAAATTCGTGGGTGCGGCAATCACCGGATCGGCGTCCATGCTGGCCGAGGGCGTGCACTCGGTGGCCGACACCTGCAATCAGGGTCTGCTGCTGTTGGGCCAGCGCCGAGCCGAGCAGGAGGCCAATAACCTGCACCAGTTCGGATACGGCCGCAGCCGCTACTTCTACTCCTTCGTGGTCGCGCTGGTGCTCTTCACCCTCGGCTCGCTGTACGCCCTCTACGAGGGCGTCCACAAGATCCAGCATCCGGAGGAGCTGACCAGACCGTTCATCGCGATCGGCATTCTCGGCTTCGCCATCCTGCTGGAGTGTTTCAGTTTCTACACCGCCATCAAGGAGTCCCGGCCGCTCAAGGGCGAGGCCAGTTGGTGGCAGTTCATCCGCACCTCCCGCCACCCGGAGTTGCCGGTGGTGCTGCTGGAGGACGCGGGCGCGCTCATCGGTCTGGTGCTGGCCTTCGGCGCGGTCAGCCTGACCATGATCACCGACAACCCGATCTGGGACGGTATCGGCACGCTGAGCATCGGCATCCTGCTCGGCATCATCGCGGTAATCCTCATTGTCGAGATGCACAGCCTGCTGATCGGTGAGGGCGCGACCGCCAAGGACGACAAGGTGATTCGTGACAACCTGGTCGATGGAACCCGCATCGAGCGCGTCATCCACCTGCGCACCCAGTACCTGGGGCCGGAGGAACTGCTCGTGGCCGCCAAGGTCTCGATCGCACGGGGGCTGGAAATCAGCGATATCGCCGCCGCCATCGACGACGCGGAAGCCCGGGTGCGGGCGGCGGTTCCGGCCGCCCGGGTCATGTACCTGGAACCGGATCTGTACCGGAGCTCCCCCGCTGTGCCCGGCGTTTAGTACTCACCACCTCCGGCGTGTGCGCCGACGCTGTCACCCGGGGACGCCGTAGCGTCATTTCCCATGTCCTCGGGTGGCGGTAAGCGGGCGATCCTGGCGGCGTTCACGGCGGATGCCGGGATCACCGTGGCCAAGTTCATCGGCGCGTTCATTACCGGCTCGGCGTCCATGTTGGCCGAGGCCGTGCACTCGCTGGCGGATACCGCGAATCAGGGACTGCTGCTGATCGGGCGGCGGCGCGCCGAACAGGTACCGGATGAGCTGCACCCGTTCGGATACGGGCGCAATCGCTATTTCTACTCGTTCATTGTCGCGCTGGTGATCTTCCTGGTGGGCGCGCTCTACGCGATCGACGAGGGCGTCAATAAGATTCGGCATCCCGAGGAGTTGTCCAACCCGATCGTCGCCATTGTCATCCTGCTCGTCGCGCTGGCGCTGGAGTCCTACAGTCTGGCTACCGCGCGCAAGGAATCCACGCTGCTCAAGGGGCGCAATAGTTGGTGGCGGTTCATTCGCACCACCCGCAATCCCGAACTGCCCGTGGTGCTGCTGGAGGATACGGGCGCGCTCATCGGCCTGATGTTCGCGTTCGGGGGCGTCGGCCTGACCATGCTGACCGGCAGCGCGCGCTGGGATGGGATCGGCACCCTGGCCATCGGCATCCTGCTGCTGTTCATCGCGGTGGTGTTGATCGTCGAGATGAAGAGTCTGCTCATCGGTGAGGGAGCGACACCGGACGAGGATCGGCGGATACGCGAAAGTCTGGTCGACGGAACGCGAATCGATCGGGTGATCTATCTGAAGACGCAGTATCTGGCTCCCGACGAACTGCTGGTCGCGACGAAGGTGGCGGTTGTGCCCGGGTTGGGTATCGCGGATGTGGCGTCGGCCATCGATGCCGCGGAGGCGCGGGTGCGGGCGGCGATACCCGCGGCGCGCCATATCTACATCGAGCCGGATCTCTATCGCGCACAGCGAGTCTGAGCACACCCGTCATTCCGGCACGGCACACCCGTCATTCCGGCACGGCACACCCGTCATTCCGGCACGGCACACCCGTCATTCCGGCATGCTTTTGGCCGGAATCCACACCGTTCAGAGAGCGGTGGATCCCGGCCAAAAGCACGCCGGAATGACGAGGGGTGTGCACAACGCCGAAATGCCGGGGCCTGTATAACGCCGGGATGACGAGGGGGCCTGCGTTACTCAGACGTGCGAGCCGGTTCGCAGCAGTTCCAGTGGATCCGTCAGGATGCCGAATTCGCGGCGTAGGGCGTGGCGGGCGGCGTGTAGGCCGTTCATACCGTGGACACCCGGGCCGGGTGGGGTGGCGGCGGAGCAGAGGTAGACGCCGGGTAGCGGGGTGCGGTATGGATTCCAGCGCGGGACCGGACGGAAGACGGTCTGGCGCAAGGTCATCGCGCCCGCGGAGATATCGCCGCCGACATAGTTGGCATTGTGTACGGGCATGGTGGCGGCGGTGCGGACGCTGGTGGCGAGGATGAGATCGCGGAAGCCCGGGGCGAAGCGTTCCACCTGGGCGATGACGGCCCGGCTGATGTCCTCCGACGAACCATTGGGCACGTGGGCGTAGGTGTAGAAGGTGTGGCTGCCCGCCGGGGCACGGCTGGGGTCCACGACGCCGGGCTGGATGGCCAGCACGTAGGGCCGTTCGGCGTGACGGCCTTGTGCCACCGCCTTTTCCGCGGCCATGGCTTCGGCGCGGGTGCCGATCAGGTGCAGGGTTCCGGCGCGCTCACAGCCGCGGGCCTGCCAGGGCACCGGGCCGGAGAGGGCGAAATCGACCTTGCAGGCCGCGCCGCCGTAGCGGAAGCGGTGCAGTGCGGCGTTATAGCCTGCGGGCAGCCGGTTTTCGGCAATGCGCCGCACTTCGGCGGGAGCCAGATCGAGCAGCACCGCGCGCACATCGTCGAAATCATCGATGGCATCGACGCGGTGGCCCGTAATGATCTTTCCGCCGTGGTCTTTCAGGTCGGCGGCCAGGGCGTCGATAATGGCCTGCGAACCGCCGCGCGGTACCGGCCAGCCGCGCACATGACCGAGGGTGCCCAGCAGCATGGCGACGCCCGCGCCGGCGAATCCGCGGGGCGGGCGGATGGCGTGCGCGGCCACACCCGTCAGCAGGGCCGGGGCGATCTCCTCGCGAAACCGTAGATTCCACAGCGGAGTCGCCTGCTCCAGCAGGCGGCGCGCGAAACGCACCTCGGTCCCGACGTTCATGCGCACCAGGTCGCCCGGGGAAATCGGCAGCTGTCGCAGATCCGACATCACCAGGTCGACCAGGTTCTCCCAGCCGCGCACCAGCGGCCCGAACAGCCGTCCCCAGCTCTTACCGTCGCGGCCGAGCCCGTCGACGGTGTGGTCGAGGTCGCGCCAGGCCAGTCCGGCCACTCCCCCATCCAGTGGATGCGCGTAGGAGACCTGCGGCGCAAGCAGTTGCACGCCGTGCGCGGGCAGGTCGAACGCACGGAAGAACGGGGAGGCCACCGCCATCGGATGCGCGCCCGCGCAGACATCGTGCTGGAAGCCCGGCAGGGTGAGTTGCGCGGTCCGGCAGCCACCGCCGATCGTGTCCTCGGCCTCGTACACGTCCACCCGGAGCCCGGCGCGGGCCAGAATCACCGCCGCCGCAAGCCCGTTGGGTCCGGATCCGACCACTACCGCGTCAGCCATGATCTCACTCTATGCCGTGGTGCGGTGTCCCGGCCGCGAGTCATTGCTCACCGTCGCGTGCCGATCCAGCCCTGTACCAGGATGGCGAGTCGCTGATCACGAAAGTCCGGCCGCAGGCGATGGCCTCGATCCAGGGTCGCGAGTCCGTGCATGGCGCTGCGACCTCGGTGAAGGCTTCCGGGTCATTGTCGCCCGCGTACGGGGCGAAGACCGCCATGAGCTCGGCGAACGCGGCACGCGGGGCGGCCACCGCCCCTCACCCTCATCGGCGCGGCCTTCATCCTCTACATCGGGCCTGAGCTACCTGTTCGCCCGCAGTCCATCGCCCCCGGTTTCGGACTCCCAGCCCGGCCCGAAGGCGAGGCCGCGGCCTTCATGAATTTGAAGGGTGTCCGCGACACCGCCTTCGGCATCGTGCACCTCGCCCTGCTCGCCACTCGCCAGCGCTTCGCCCTCGGCGTCACCATGCTGATGACCTCGCTGGTGCCGATCGGCGACATGCTCACGGTCCTGCGCTACGACGGCTCCACCGCGACCGCATTCGGCGTCCACGGCCTCACCGCCGCCCTGGTTGCCTGCACCGGCCTGCTTCTGCTGCGCGAACACCGCTCGGCCGCAACAACTCCCACCCTCGCGATGACCACTGTCGCGTGATCCCCGTCACGCACCGATGATTTCAGTCGAGCCGATCCGTCAAGCCTTATAACCACACCGAAGGAGTGACCATCATGGCAACCACCAAGCCCCATGGACCGGCTTCCTACTTCCCGTCCATCGAAGCCAAGTACGGCCGCACCATCGACGAATGGTTCACCGCCGTCCGCGATTCCGGCCGCACCGGCCACAAGGACATCGTCAACTGGTTGAAGACGGACCACGCCATGGGCCACGGCCACGCGACCGCCATCGCCCAGTACCACCTGAATCCGGAGAAGTGGGCCGTGTAGACCTATGCTCTTGCCACGCAACGTAATCGGCCGCTCACCTGATATGTGAGCGGCCGATTGCGCGTAGCCTCGCCAGCCACGCTTACACGTCGGTGGAGAAGCGGATGCCGCCGTCGGGGATGTCCACACCGGGCCAGATGCGGGCGCCGCGTAGTAGTTCGCAGCGGGCTCCGACGCTCGCGCCGTCGCCGATTACGGCGTCGCGGACGAGGGCTCGGGGACCGATTCTCGCTCCGAAGCCGATGATCGAACGTTCCACGGTGGCACCGGCTTCCACGCGGGCGCCGTCGAAAAGTACTGCGCCGTCGAGGCGGGCGCCCGCACCCACCTCGGCACCGCGGCCGACGACCGTGCCGCCGATGAGGAGTGCGCCGGGTGCTACGCCCGCGCCGGAGTGGACCAGGAATTCGCCGCGCTGGCCGGGCAGGGCCGGGGAGGGAGCGATACCGCGCACCAGGTCGGCGGAGCCGCGGACGAAGTCTTCGGGGGTGCCCATATCGCGCCAGTACGCCATATCGACGTGGCCCTGGATGTGCGCGCCCTCGGCGAGGAGGGAGGGGAAGACCTCGCGTTCGACCGAGACCGGGCGGCCCGCGGGAATCTTCTCGATGTATTCGCGGCGGAAGACGTAGCAACCGGCATTGATCTGGTCGGTCGGCGGATCCTGGGTCTTCTCCAGGAAGGCGGTGACGCGGCCGGTCTCGTCGGTGGGCACGCAGCCGAAGGCGCGCGGGTCGCTCACCCGGACCAGGTGCAGGGTGACATCGGCATTGCTGGTGTGGTGGGTGTCGAGCACCTGGCCGAGGTCGGTGCCGCCGAGGACGTCGCCATTGAAGACCATGACGGTGTCGGCGCGCAGCTTCGGCAGCACATTGCGGATACCGCCGCCGGTGCCGAGGGCTTCGGTCTCGAAGACGTACTCGAGTTCCAGTCCGAGGTCGGATCCGTCACCGAAGTGGTCCTCGAACACCTCCGCCTTATAGGAGGTGCCGAGTACGACGTGCTTGATCCCGGCGTCGGCGATTCGGGCCAGCAGATGCTGCAGGAACGGCAGACCCGCCGTCGGCAGCATCGGCTTGGGGGCCGACAGGGTCAGCGGACGCAGTCGCGTCCCCTGGCCTCCGACCAGGATCACCGCATCCGTTGCGTTCGCCATCTTCTCCCCTGTGTAGGTCGTCGATCAGCCGGGTCGACGTGCGCCGACCCGGCGGTGCGCCAGCCGCGTCCGGTCACCGCGACCGGGCCGCGACTGTCCGCACCAACAGTGCATTGTGCCCGAGCCGTGCGGTCAGTTCGTACCGGCGGCGCGGTCGCGTTCGCGCAGTGCGGATCGAACCGCAAGGCGGCACCGGATAGCAAGTCCGGCCTTGAGCGCGACCCGCAGCGGGGCCTGCCACCAATGCGGGTGCCGGTCCGCCTGGAAGCGGTAGGCGCTGGCGTGGTGGGCGGGCAGCATGGCCTCCGGATGCTTTCCGGCGGCATGCCCCTTGGCATGTGTGACCTCGGCCGATGGCACGAATACATTGTGCCAGCCCGCCTTGCCCATGCGGTCTCCGAAGTCCACATCCTCCATATACATGAAGTAACGGGAGTCGAAGCCGTCGATGGAGTCGAAGGCGGCACGGCGCACCAGCAGGCAGGATCCCGACAGCCAGCCGACATTGCGCTCGGAGATCTCCTCATTGTCCTGCCGGTAGCGCAGGGTCCACGGGTTGGACGGCCAGAGAGTGCCGAGGATGGCATGGCCCGCGCCATCGGCCAGGCCGGGCACCCGGCGGGCGGACGGGTAGCGGCTGCCGTCCGGTTCCAGCACCGTCGGGCCGAGGGCTCCAGCGCGCGGCCAGCGCTTGGCGGCGGCGAGGAGTTCGTCGATGGAGTCGGTGCCCCAGCGAATATCCGGATTGGCGATCAGGACGAATTCGATCTCGGGGTCGATATCGGCGACCGCGCGGTTGATCGCGCCGCCGTAGCCGATATTGCCGCCGGTCCGGAGCAGCGTCACATTTTCATTGGCGTCGGCGACCAGTTCCGGTACGCCGTCGTTCGATCCGTTGTCGGCCAGGATGACCTGGGGCTTTTCGCTGGTTGCGGTGGCGAGGGTGCTGATGAAGTGCTCGAGGTGCTCACCGGGCGAGTAGGTCACCGTGACGACGGCCAGAGTCGGCCGTCCAACTGAATCCGAGGGGCTCACGGACGCTCAGCCTAGTCGTAGATGCGGGTGAGTGCGTCGTTCAGCGCATCCCGCCAGGGACGCAGTGGTGTAAGCCCCGCCGCGGCCCAGGACTGCGCGGACAGCACCGAATATGCCGGGCGCGGAGCGGGTCTCGGGAAAGCCGAGGTGGCGCAGGGTCGTACCCGCCTCGGGTCCGCCCCGATTTCGGCGAAGACGGCCCGTGCGAGGTCGAACCAACTCGCCTGTCCGGCATTGGTGGCGTGCAGAATTGACGGCGCGTCCGAGCGTTCGGCGAGTTCCAGCAATCCCGCCGCCAAGTCGCGGGCGTAGGTGGGTGAACCGACCTGATCGTCGACCACGTCGACGGTTTCGCGTTCGCGTTCGAGCCGCCGCATGGTGGCGACGAAATCGCCGTCCACCCCGGTATATACCCACGCGGTGCGCACGATATGCCCGGTGTGCGGCAGCAGGTCCTGGACCGCCTGCTCGCCCTGCAGTTTGGATTTGCCGTACACCGAGTTCGGACGGGTGGGGTCGTTGGTGCGGTACGGCCGGTCCCCGGTTCCGGGAAACACGTAATCGGTGGACAGCTGGATGAGCCGGGCTCCGATCTCCCCGCAGGCCACCGCCAAGACCATCGGCCCCCTGGCATTGGTCTCGAAGGCGGCGTCGACCTCGGTTTCGGCGCGGTCCACCGCGGTGTAGGCGGCGCAATTGATCACCACGTCACCGGTCCGCACTACCGCGCGCACCGCGTCGAGGTCGGTGATGTCGAGGTCGGCGCGGCCGTAGCCGCGGGCGTGCGGCGCGAGGTCGAGTAGCGCCCGGCCGAGTTGTCCCCCCGAGCCTGTCACCACGAGTGGTGCGGTTATGGGCATCGGGGAGGCGAATGTCACGGCGGACAGTCTGACATGCGCTACCCGGCTCCACCATCCCACTCGGTCGCGCGTCTAGCCTGCACTCGGGGGGATATTCCACGGATACCGTCCCGGAATATGCCGGGGTGTCCGGCCGACGGCCGGTCGGGAAAGGAAGCGGAGTTTGCCGGAAAGCACGAGGGTATCGAGGCCACTACCGTCACGACGCCCGGCCGCACGGGCTCGTCGCGGCCGGTTCGGTCCGCTGCGCGGGCTGGCGGCGGCCGCCGCGGTCGCGGTGCTGGTGGTGACCGGTTTGGGCTGGCAGCAGGTGGACGCGCTGACGTCGACCATCGATCGAATCGGCAATCTCGGCCTGGGCGGGGGCAAGGATGGCGCGGTCGACATTCTCATGGTCGGCATAGACAGTCGCACCGACGCGCACGGCAACCCACTCACCGAGAGCGAGCGCGCCATGCTGCACGCCGGTGATGAGGAGGGCCTCAATACCGATACCATCCTGCTGATTCGGGTGCCCAATGACGGCCGGTCGGCGACGGCCATCTCCATTCCGCGCGACTCCTATGTGGATATTCCGGGCATGGGCAAGGGCAAGATCAATTCGGCCTTCGGTGTCACCAAATTCACCGAACAGCAGAAACTTCTGGGCAAGGGGTCCGACTGGGACACCGCCGACCGCAAGTCCACCGAGTCCGGGCGCCAGGCGCTGATCAAATCGGTCGCCAATCTCACCGGTATTACCGTCGACCACTACGCGGAGGTCGGGCTGCTCGGCTTCGTACTGCTCACCGACGCCGTCGGCGGTGTCGAGGTATGTCTGAACAAAGCTGTCTACGAACCGATGTCGGGTGCGGATTTCCCGGCCGGCAAGCAGCGCCTCGATGGTGCGGAGGCCCTGAGCTTCGTGCGACAGCGCCACGAGCTACCCCGAGGCGACCTGGATCGGATTGTGCGCCAACAGGTGTACATGGCACAGCTGGTGCATCAGATACTGAGCGCCAATACGCTCACCAATCCGGGCCGCCTGCAACAGCTCAGTGATGCGGTGGGCCGCACCATCGTGATCGACGACGGCTGGAATGTCCTCGACTTCATGCAGCAGCTGAAGGATCTGTCCGGTGGACAGGTGAAGTTCGAGACCATCCCGGTGCAGGACCTCAACGCCACCACCGATGCCGGCGAATCGGTGGTGCAGGTCGATCCGAAGGCGGTCAGCAAGTACGTGGCCAAGATGGTCGGGCGCGGCGAGGACGAGAAGAAGGACGGGGTCGATCCGGCCACCGTCACCGCGGATATCTTCAATGCCAGCTCGGTGGGCGGATTGGCCGGTCAGGTATCGCAGGCCCTGGCCGGCAAGGGTTTCCGCACCGGCACGGTGGACAATTGGATCGGCGGGCCGATTCAGAGCAGTCGGGTGCTGGCGGCCAGCGCCACCGATCCCAAGGCGCGTGCGGTCGCCGAGGCGCTCGGTGGGCTGCCGGTACTGAGCGAGGCGGGCCTTTCGACGGGCTCGGTTCGGGTGCTGTTGGCGAGTGACTACTCTGGTCCGGGCTCGTCGGCGGGCAGCACCTTCGACTTCACCGGGTCGTCGACCACCCCCACCCCGGTGCCGCCCGCCCCACCCATCGACGCCGGGCAGAACGGACCGAAATGCGTGAACTAACCGAAACTCTGACCGAGTCGGTGCTCGACCCCATCCTCGCCCGCGATCCCGCGGGCCCGCGGATCACCTATTACGACGACGCCACCGGCGCGCGCATCGAATTGTCCGCGCTCACACTCGCCAACTGGGCGGCCAAGACCGCCAATATGATTCGTGACGAATTCGGCCTCTCCCCCGGATCCCGGGTGGCGGTGCTGCTGCCCGCGCACTGGCAGACGGCGGCGGTCCTGCTGGGCTGCTGGTGGGCGGGAGCCGAAGTGGTGCTGCGGCCCGATACGGACGCCGAACTGGCGCTGGTCACCGCCGACCGCCTCGACGAGGCCGACGGCATCGCGGAAGTGGCGGCACTGTCGCTGGACCCGATGGGTATGCCGGTGAAAGATCTGCCCGTCGGCGTTACCGACTACGCCACCTCGGTGCGTGTGCACGGCGATCAGTTCCGGCCCGGCGGGGTCGGTGCGGCCCTGGACGGGATGTCGGCGGGCGAGTTGCTGACCGAGGCGCGGAAATCCGCTGCGCGGCAGGGGCTCACCGCCGAGGATCGGGTGCTGTCGAGTACGCCGTGGGAGACGCCGACCGAGCTGATCGACGGATTCGTGGCGGTACTGGCGGCGGGCGCATCGCTGGTGCAGGTCGCGCATCCGGATGCCGCCGCACAGGAACGGCGGGTCGCGACCGAGCGGGTCACCATCACGCGCGGCGCCTGATATCGCCGCGCCACCCACGCTGCCGGAGGCCGACCTCCTACCGTGGTAGGAGACATAATTCCCGCTGTGGAACGTTTCCCGCCCCCATGGTTTTCCGTACGGTGGACTCATCCGACGATGAGGGAGTCAACGGCGATGAAGCCTCGGTACTTTATTCGATGGATGGTGGAGCAGGGCTCGTCCCGATTCCTGATGCGCTATCAGGCGCTGCGCGGCGATCCGTTCGGAAAGCTGTTCGGCACGGCCGCGGCGCGGCATAACCCCTATCCGCATATCGAGGCCCTGCGGCAGCGCGGGCGGCTGGTCCCCACCCCGGTCACGTGGGTGACGGCCGACTACGAGCTGAGTCGAAGTATTCTGCGGGACACTCGGTTCGGGGTGTTCATCCTCGACAATCCGAGCACCCCCGAACCGCTGCGGCGGGTGATTCGCAAGGCACCGCTGCCCGCCAATCCGGTGGAGCCGCCGTCCATGCTCACCATCGATCCCCCGGATCACACCCGGATTCGCAAATCCGTGTCCGCCGCCTTCACCCCGCGTGCGGTCGGTCGACTGCGGGACCGGGTCGAGTCGGTGACGGTGGAGTTGCTCGACGCGCTGCCGTCGAACGGGTCCGCGGATCTGATCGCCTCGTACGCGGCGCAGATACCGATCGCCATCATCTCCGAGATGCTCGGGTTCCCGGATTCGGACCGGGAGCATTTCCTGCGGTGGGGTGACAAGGTATCGCCACTGCTGGACCTGGGCCTGTCCTGGGGCGCCTGGCGCACGGCCGCCATGGCCACCCAGCAGATGGACCGCTATCTCGACGGGCATATCGACCGGCTGCGCCGCGAGCCCGGTGACGACATTCTGAGCAGCCTCGTCACCGCCGGAAATCTCGACGACCGCGAACTGAAGGCGACCGCGACCCTGCTCATGGGCGCAGGCTTCGAAACCACGGTCAATCTCATCGGCAATGCGGTGGTGCAATTGCTGCCGCGGCCGCGACAGCTGGAACAGCTCGTGGACGATCCGGAGCTGTGGCCGCAGGCCGTGGAGGAGGTGCTGCGCTTCGATCCGCCCGTCCAGACCACCGCGCGGCAGGCGCTGTGCGATATCGACATCGACGGCCGCACCATGCGCCGGGGCACCGCGGTGGTGCTGTCGCTGGCGGGTGCGAATCGCGATCCGAAGATGTTCGACGATCCGAACAGCTTCGATATCAACCGCCCGAATGCCCAGCAGCACTTGACGTTCTCCAGCGGTATCCACACCTGCCTGGGTGCGAGCCTGGCCCGGATGGAGGCCACCTACGCGCTGCGGTCACTGTTCGAGCGGTTCCCCGACCTGCGGCTGGCGGGAACGCCGGAGCTGCGACCGCTGTTCACGCTGCACGGGTACTCGCACCTGCCGGTGCATCTGGGTCCGCGCGCCCGCGCCACGGTCTAGCACCGGCATTCCGGCGCACCAGCCCTCGCCATCTCGACATGCCAAGCTCACCACCCGACGCGCCAAACCCGCCACCCCAACGTCCCAAGCCCACCACCCCAACGCGCCAAACCCACCACCCCAACGCGCCAAGTCGTCCCCTGCGCGCCAAGTCGCCCCCGGCGTGCCAAGTCGCCCCCGGCGTGCCAGGTTCGTCATTCCGGCGTGCTTTTGGCCGGAATCCACTTCTGATCAGCAGTGGATCCGACCAAGAACACGCCGGGATAACGAGGCGGGTCAACAGAAATCCACTGCCTCGTTGCGCCACAACATGTTCCGGTGGGCGAGTCAGCAGGAGGGCCGCCGCCCTTTCCTCACAACACGTTTCGAGCGCGGCTCAGTAGAAGCCCACCGCTTCGTTGCCCCACACCGCGTTTCGGTCGCGGTCCGGATCGTCCACCACGCGGTCGCTGCTATCGATGACCAGGGTGGTGCGCGTGGACTCGCGATAGGGCGGCCAGTGTTTGGAGCCGTCCAGGGCGGCGGGCACATTGTGTGCAGCGAAGGCGAGCCAGCGGCGCATCATGCGGCCCGAAACCTCCTGTGCCACTTTGCGTCCGCCGAGCCAGAAGGTCGGGTCGCGGTCGAAGGTGCCGAAATTGCCGAAGACATAGGGCAATTCGGTGGCATGTCCGGCGCCCACCCGCGCCGCGCGCAGCATGGGGGTGGCGTAGTCGAAGCGGTACATCCAGGTCGGCGAGTGCCGGGCGTGCGCGTCGGCGACCCAGTGCGCGGGCATTCGGAAGGCCGCATCGGTGGACATGGCCAGTGCGCCCCGTGGTTTAGCGAGATCCGGGTAGGCGGAGGCGATTTCGGCAACCCGGGTCGGCGACAGACCCGGATGGTGATCGGCCACGCTCTGCAGCATGGCGTTCACCGCATCCGGGGTGACCGGCATGATGGGCGAACGGAACAGCCGAAACAGCGAGGCCTCATCCTTATTCGTGCCGATCATGAGTGGTACTCGGTGGGAACGACCCTGGTTGAAGCGTTCGGTCGGATACCCGGGCAGCAGGTCGCCATCCACCACGGGCGCGGCGGCGAGTCTTCCGGGATGCTGGGTCGGCACCTCATCCAGCAGTGTCCCGGCGGCGGCGAGGATTCGATCGAGCGGACATTCGAGTAGTTCGCGCGCCCGTTCCGGCGGCAGCTCCAATAGTTCGAGGAATCGCTGCGCCACTCCCGCCGCGCGCTGCTGCCCGAAAACCGTTGTGGCGGGCGGAGATTGGGCGATAGCGCGGTGAAAGAGTCCTGCCGCGCGAGGTGAGGTCATGAGGGCGGTGACGCACCCCGCACCCGATGATTCGCCGAATAGCGTGACATTCCCGGGGTCGCCTCCGAAGGCGGCGATATTGTCGCGCACCCATTCCAGCGCGGCGATCTGATCACGCAGGCCGGTATTGGGTGTGAAGTCCGGACCGAGTGAGGACAGGTCCAGGAATCCCAGCACGCCGATGCGGTAGTTCACCGTCACCAGGATCACCCCGCCGGTCTCCACCAGCCGCCGTCCGTCATAGATGACCTGGGCGGCCGTGCCCAGGCAGTACGCGCCGCCGTGCAGCCACACCATGACCGGGCGGGG
This sequence comes from Nocardia uniformis NBRC 13702, assembly GCF_001613345.1. Lineage (GTDB taxonomy): Bacteria > Actinomycetota > Actinomycetes > Mycobacteriales > Mycobacteriaceae > Nocardia > Nocardia uniformis. Next base: position 250,584 of record NZ_BDCE01000052.1, read on the forward strand.
TTCGTCCGACGGCGCGGCAGGTGCCCACACATTCACCCACAGGCAGTCCTCGCCCATCTTCAGCGTGGAGTCGACCGGAACCATGACGCCGAGGGTCTGCGGCGCGATCTCCCCGAATTCGACGCAGTCGCGCACACCGTCCCAGGGTTCCGGGGGTCGCGGCGGGCGGAAGCGATCCGGTCCGGCCGGGGCAGCGGCATAGGGAATGCTGCGCCAAATATTGACCGCGCCCTCGCGCCTGCCCCTGACCTCGCCGTACTCGGTTCTCACGACCGGTTCGGCATCGAGGGCGTCCACACCCACGGCTTCGAAGGGTTCCGTCGCGCTCACTTCGCACCTCCTTGTACTCCGTAAATCGAGAGTACTGGCCCAAGGTGACACCGGCGGGCAGCTGATCGACGTGGCGTGCACCACCGTGTCCACTACCCTGAGCACGTGCCGAGTTATGCGTACCGATGCCGCGGCTGCGGTGACACCTTCGAACTGAGCCGTCCGATGGCCGAGGCCTCGGCTCCGGCCACCTGTCCACAGGGACACGCGGACACGGTGAAACTACTGACCACCTTCGGAACGGTCACCCGCGGTGGCGGCGGCAGCGCACCCGCCGCCCGGCCCGCACCGTCCGGTGGCGGATGCTGCGGTGGCGGCCACTGCGGCTGAGCTTCAGTCCTCGCGCTTATCGGTGTGCCCGAGCGAGCGCCCCGGCGCCACCCGATCTCGCACCCGCTGCTTGAGCACGGCGATATCGGGAAATCCGCCGTCCGCCTTGCGTTCCCAGATCTGCTCACCGTCAACGGTAATGCGGAATATGCCGCCCTCACCGGGTACCAGTGCGACCTCGGACAGGTCGGTGGTGAAGGTGCTCAGCAATTCCTGAGCCATCCAACTGGCGCGCAGTAGCCAACGGCATTGGGTGCAGTATTCGATCGCGACGCGGGACACGGGCGCACTCTATCGGCGTTGGTCGTTTGTGGCCTTGCAGTGCTGTTCTCGGGGCCTACGTAGCCAAGTTTTCGAGCGGGCGTGGCGGTTCCAGCTGGGTGCCGTGAGAAGGAAATGACAGCAGTGTGGTGGCGTCGTCTGCCGTCCCCGACCTGAGTCCCCCAGTTGAGT